>NZ_MAJU01000076.1:0-772 GCF_001691055.1 Aliivibrio logei | reverse complement strand
GCCATTTTCATCAACCGTGGTTTGGTAATCGGTGCCATTGATGGTCATGGTCACCACATCGTTTTCACTGATGTCGCCACCCGTTGCGGTACCGGTGACCGCGATAACTTGTCCACTTTCTGCCGCGTTAATCACGTCATCTGCCGTGATATTCGCCACCGTCACGGTACCCGCATCCGCTGATGTATCGACCGTGTGGGTTGAGGTCGCAGTACTTTCGATTGAATTCCCAGCATCATCATTTGAGGTCACGACAACCTCAAACTCGGTGTCGTTAGCTAGATCATTGCCCGCGACATCCACACTCCAGTTGCCATTTTCATCAACCGTGGTTTGGTAGTCAGTACCCTTAATGGTCATGGTCACCACATCATTTTCGCTGATGTCGCCACCCGTAGCTGTGCCTGTCACCGCGATGGTTTGTCCACTTTCTGCTGCATTAATCACGTCATCTGCCGTGATAGTCGCTACCGTCACGGTGCCTTCTGCCGCTTCAAGATCGACCGTATGGCTTGATGTTACTGAGCTTTCGATGGTATTCCCAGCATCGTCACTTGAGCTAACAACAACATCGAACTCGGTATCGTTAGCTAGATCATTGCCTGCGACATCGACACTCCAGTTGCCATTTTCATCAACCGTAGTTTGGTAATCGATACCATTAATCGTCATGGTCACCACATCGTTTTCACCGATGTCGCCACTTGTCGCCGTACCGGTTACCACGATGGTTTGTCCACTTTCAGCCGCATTAATCACGTCATCTTCAGTG
>NZ_MAJU01000075.1:0-319 GCF_001691055.1 Aliivibrio logei | reverse complement strand
TCATGGTCACCACATCGTTTTCACTGATGTCGCCACCCGTTGCGGTACCTGTGACCGCAATAGTTTGTCCGCTTTCTTCCGCGTTAATCACGTCATCTGCCGTGATTAACGCCACCGTTACGGTACCTGCATATGCAACCAGATCGACCGTATGAGTTGATGTTACTGTGCTGTTTACTTCGTTGCCCGCCGCGTCCGTTGACACCACGCTTACCTCAAACTCGGTGTCGTTGGCTAGATCATTACCCGCGACATCGACACTCCAGTTGCCATTTTCATCAACCGTGGTTTGGTAATCGGTACCATTGATGGTCATGGT
>NZ_MAJU01000074.1:0-408 GCF_001691055.1 Aliivibrio logei | reverse complement strand
CGTAAAGGCGTATAGCATAACCAGTATTTAAACCGCTAATCTGATCTATTTCATAGCTAGTAAATTGTGCTTCCAGCCTAGTAATTAATGGGATAATAGCTGATGAAAATATTAATTTAACTACAGCTTCTTTTTCTACATAAATGATTTCACTGACCCAACGTGCCTTATGGTTTTGAATATTTCCTTTTTCACTTAGGCTTTGGTAACTGAATCTACGCTCGAATAGGTCATCACAAGCATCTTTAAGGGCTTTGTAAGCCCCATTTCTATGTACGTTAAACTGATTTATATAGCTTTCTGCATGGACAGTTAAAGGGTCATTAGCGTTAATCCCTTTTCCTGATTCTCTAGCCTCAATAATGGCTAAAAGTATTAATCGTTGCTCTACCAAATCTAAGTTATAAC
>NZ_MAJU01000073.1:0-309 GCF_001691055.1 Aliivibrio logei | reverse complement strand
ACGCTCAGTCGCTCGTAGACACTCGCTCGGTTACTTAATCAATTTGTTTAGTTGTTCTTCAAAATCTTGCTTGTTTAAATCACCTGAAACGTACTGATCATAAAGTTTTTGATGATCTTCAGTGATTTCTAAATCGTAATATTCTCGATCTGATTTCTTTAAAAACACCTCTGACAAACGATTATTTTTTTCGGCATCACTCAATTTCATGGTCTAAATGCTCCTATTTTGCGTTTATTGGCGTTTTTAGCCCTGTTTAGCTAGATTTCCCTGTTTTTGAGAAAAGAGCGCTTAAATGCGATTCTAGGC
>NZ_MAJU01000072.1:0-202 GCF_001691055.1 Aliivibrio logei | reverse complement strand
AACTGCTCCATCCCGCGTCCGGATGCCATTGTTCAAAGTACAATGGGAACTTTATTTCCAAATTCAACTTTCGAGAAGAAACTTACGTTTCTTAAGAAGAAAATGGAGCGACACACGAGGCTCGAACTCGTGACCTCAACCTTGGCAAGGTTGCGCTCTACCAGCTGAGCTAGTGTCGCATGATCAACGCTATAAAAGCATT
>NZ_MAJU01000071.1:0-250 GCF_001691055.1 Aliivibrio logei | reverse complement strand
ACCGTGACGGTAGCGGCTATCACTGAAGATGACGTGATTAACGCGGCAGAAAGCGGACAAACTATTGCGGTCACCGGTACGGCGACAGGTGGCGACATCAGTGAAAATGATGTGGTAACCATGACGATTAATGGTACCGATTACCAAACCACGGTTGATGCGAATGGCAACTGGAGTGTCAACGTGGCGGGCGCGGATCTTGCGGCCGACACCGAGTTTGAAGTAAGCGTGGCGTCAACGGACGCGGCGG
>NZ_MAJU01000070.1:0-235 GCF_001691055.1 Aliivibrio logei | reverse complement strand
AATAAATAGATATTTAGATAAGTGAAATGAGTATTTCCCTTGTTTTAGCATATAGAAATCACAAAGACATCGGCGCAGGCTTGCTCGTCAAATTTAACAGCTGCTGTAACCGAGTCACTAGTGGCAAATTTAACAATCGAATCAATGCGATGCTTATAACATTCGGCGTTTGTGGTTTAAAGTGTATTTAGTGCTATTAATCCGTCGTTTGCACGCATTATTCTAGGCGTTATGT
>NZ_MAJU01000069.1:0-1644 GCF_001691055.1 Aliivibrio logei | reverse complement strand
CCGCAATAACACGTGCGAACGCCTTAATTACCAAACCAATTATACTCTAAACCGCGAATGCCGAGTGTAATAGCATCGTGTTGATTGCTTTGTTATGCGATACCTACAGTTTGTACCGGAACCCAACCTTTCTCGCCACTAGTATTTACTACAAGAAACCATTCATTTAGCTCAGATAAAACCGTTAACGATTCACTCATTTTAGTATCTAGTTCAAAAGCGTTGTAATTACATTTGGCTATTCCTTTAGTTTTACATTGCGCCATTTCAATATAATCAACCGGTGCCCAACCTTCATTTCCATCGGTAGTTATAGTTCTGGTCCAACCAATAAATTCAGTATCAAGATGACCGAGAATTAAAGACTCACCTTTGTTAAACGAAATTGGATTTGGATACTCTGATTTATGAGCTTCCTTAACTACAACTTCCATAATATTTCCTTATATCTTCTATTCGCATAACGCCTGCATAACACGTTTACTACTATGCAGATGAAGCTAAATTTTACCGCCATAAACACCGAAACTAAAGACAAACCTACAACGCCGAGTGTAGTAAATCGTGTTGATGCATTTGTTACACGATCTTTGTCAACGCTTCCATTAACTTGGTAAAGAATTGATTTACCAAGATTTACTGTAAACTGAGTTTAATTAGACTGGCTCAATTAAGCGAGCAAAATATCCAATCACCGCCAATAACTGTGAAACGAAACAATCCCTTTTTCTTACGCCATTTGTACGTTCTGGTTTCAGCAAGTTTTAAGCTGATAAACCAAATATCCTCGCCACAATTGGGATTGAAAATACTGCGAGCAAAACACTGATGCAGGATAAAATGAGGCAAAACCATGAATAATTGAAGCGTGAATTAGTTTCTGAAATCCATGAACTTTTGGCAATAATGGTCAATTGCCGAACCTGATGAAATGAAAACTAAAAGAAAACAAAGAAGAAGGAAAACCACCTACTTTCACGCTTAAAAAACTAACGGCTCAATCGCTGAACTGAGCCAAAAAACTGCAATCTTAGAGTTCGTGTAACGCCTGCATAACACGTTTGCTACGATACAGACCTAGCTGAATTTTACTGCCTTAATCACTGAAACTAAAGGCAAACTGACAACGCCGAATGTAGCAAATCGTGTTGATGCATTTGTTACACGATCTTTGCCAACGCTTCCATTAACTTGGTAAATAATTGATTTACCAAGATTTACTGTAAATTGAGTTTAATTAGACTGGCTCAATTAAGCGAGCAAAATATCCAATCAACGGCAAAAACTGCGAGATGAAACAATCCCTTTTTCTTACACTATTTGTACGATTTGGTTTCAGCAAGTTTGGAGCTGATAAACCAAATATCCTCACCACAATTGGGATTGAAAATACTGTGAGGAAAACACTGATACTGGCTAAAATGAGGCAAAACTATGAACAATTGAAGCCTGAATTGGTTTCTGAAACCCATGAACTTTTGGCAATAATGGTCAATTGCCGAACCTGATGAAACGGAGACCAAAAGGCAACAAAGAAAAAGGAAATTCCCTTACTTTCACGCCTAAGAAATTAACGGATCAATCGCTGAACTGAACCAAAAAACTGCGTTCTTAGAGTTCGTGTAACGCCTGCATAACACGTTT
>NZ_MAJU01000068.1:0-386 GCF_001691055.1 Aliivibrio logei | reverse complement strand
TATGGGTTGATGTTACTGTGCTGTTTACTTCATTACCCGCCGCGTCCGTTGACGCCACGCTTACTTCAAACTCGGTGTCGGCCGCAAGATCCGCGCCCGCCACGTTGACACTCCAGTTGCCATTCGCATCAACCGTAGTTTCGTAATCAGTGCCATTGATGGTCATGGTTACCACATCGTTTTCACTGATGTCGCCACCTGTCGCCGTACCGGTTACCGCGATGGTTTGTCCGCTTTCAACCGCGTTAATCACGTCATCTGCCGTAATATCGGCCACCGTTACGGTACCTTCTGTTGCTTCAAGGTCAACCGTATGGGTTGATGTTACTGTGCTGTTTACTTCGTTGCCCGCCGCGTCCGTTGACGCCACGCTTACTTCGAACTCG
>NZ_MAJU01000067.1:0-245 GCF_001691055.1 Aliivibrio logei | reverse complement strand
TGCTCGGCAGATTTAACGCCTAGAATAATGCGTGCAAACGACGGATTAATAGCACTAAATACACTTTAAACCACAAACGCCGAATGTTATAAGCATCGCATTGATTCGATTGTTAAATTTGCCACTAGTGACTCGGTTACAGCAGCTGTTAAATTTGACGAGCAAGCCTGCGCCGATGCCTTTGTGATTTCTATATGCTAAAACAAGGAAAATACTCATTTCAGTTATCTAAATATCTATTTATT
>NZ_MAJU01000066.1:0-770 GCF_001691055.1 Aliivibrio logei | reverse complement strand
AACGCCTGCATAACACGTTTGCTACCATGCAGATTAAGCCCAAATTTACCACTTAACACGGTAAACTCAAAGAAACCTAGAATGCCGAATGTAGCAAATCGTGTTGATGCATTTGTTATAAATAGCCTTACGAATTGTGATCAAGCTCATCTAAAGCTTCATTCACAAAACTTACAGATTTTAATGGTAATCCTTCGCGAACCATAAAACACCCAATCACGATACATGCAATACCATTAATTAGATTCCCCCAATTAAGTTCTGTCGTGTAATTAACCCAAAAATAACCGATTAATAGGAAGCTAAAAAGAAGGAGGAATAAACCAACAACCAAATTATATTTTGCGACAACTTTATCGAAAAAGGATAATTTAATACGATATGAAGGCTCTTCTATGCCTAAAATACAGGGATTAAATGATGCAGCTCTGACTAAATGCCTAAATGAAAGAGACTTTCCAATTCGATTATGCAGCACAAAGATCGCATCTAGTAGCTCTTTATTCACCCTTACTTTGTATATTATCTTAAAGTGTTCAACCTCAATTTCATGTTCTAATTGTGATTTCAACTGTTGCCCTACTTTTGGGCTATTAACGGCTTCATACAAATCTTTAATTCTACGTTTACGATTAAAATCATAAAAATCAATAAACTTTGCAAAGTTAGCCACAATTGAAAAAAATATGATTATTAACACACCTTCGTAATAGCCTTCTTTGAAAAGATTAACTATAAATTCCATTTTTCCTCGCTATTTATAACGCCGC
>NZ_MAJU01000065.1:151-650 GCF_001691055.1 Aliivibrio logei | reverse complement strand
AATGTAGTAAATCGTGTTGATACGATTGTTATGGCGCAACTTGCGACAACCGTAGCAATATACTACAATAATGAAAATTAACTTTAAATAGGATACTTACAATGGCTACAGCAAGCATCAGATTAGACCAAGACCTTGTGCAAAAAGCTACTATTATGGCTAAAGCATTCAGTCGCACTGCACCAAAACAAATTGAACACTGGGCTAAAATTGGTGAAATGATGGAAGATAACCCAGAACTATCATATGAGTTTGTAAAACAAGCAATTATTGCCAAAGCTGAAAAAGAAGCAGGAAAATTGGAGAACTATAGTTTTGGCTAATATAACTCAAATTTTACAGACACCTACATTTAAGAAAGCAGTAAAAAAGTTACATAAAAATCAAAAGACGGATCTTGATAATGCAATTAAAGAATTAATGAAAGAGCCATTATTAGGAGAGCAAAAGAAAGGTGACTTGTCATTTTTACGTGTCCATAAATTCAAAATGGTTAAGC
>NZ_MAJU01000065.1:0-128 GCF_001691055.1 Aliivibrio logei | reverse complement strand
ATTAACACTGCTTGGTTACAGTTACGAAGATGGCACGGTCACCCTTGAGCTAATGGCATTAGGATCTCATGAAAATTTTTACCGTGATGTTAAAAATATCTTCTGAGCCATAACGCCTGCATAACACG
>NZ_MAJU01000064.1:0-1734 GCF_001691055.1 Aliivibrio logei | reverse complement strand
CGCTTTTCGAGGGGCACACCAGTTTAAGACATATGGAGTTATCATGTCAAGAAAAGAAAAAATACAGCAAATTATCACTGAGCAAAAAATTCCTGCTCTTGTTCATTTTACATCTCTTTCTAATCTCGAAGGTATCCTTGAAAGCGGGATTTTATCAAGAAATGATATTGATGAGACTGTTGAAATAAATGATGAGAAACGTCTCGATGGAAGAAAAAATACTATTTCGACTTCAATTGCATTTCCAAATAGCAAAATGTTTTATAAATATCGCAATGAAAAAAAAGGTAAATGGTGTGTTGTAGCAATCAGTAAGAATGTACTAACAGAACTTGATTGTATGTTTTGTAAACATAATGCAGCAGACGCACGAATTTCGTCAGAAAGTGATGAAGAATTAGCCAAGGCTAAAAGCCTTGCTAGTATGTATGAAGAAATAGCTAGTTTACCATCTAGAGAAGAACAAAAACTTAATATATACGATCCTACAGATGTTCAAGCTGAAGTTTTAATTCGTGACCATATACCAGCAAAGTATATTGTCGGTATAGCTTTTCCTGATAAACCATCAAAAGAACGGTTTGAAAAACAAACTAAAAAGCGTAAAGTAGTTGTGCACTCAAGAAATAAAGGTTTGTTCGGTTCACGTGAATATGTACGTAGGTAATTAATATGGCTGTAAGACCAATATTTGTCCCTTATCGAGAAGGTATAGGGGTTAAAGAAGTTAGTTTGAGTTTTCAATGGCATAGTGGCTTTGCTTTAGTGCAAAAACAAAAAACTATACAAGAACTTCATATGCAAGCAAATTCTCAGGGATATAATCGAGTTCTTGAAATATCAAGTAAGTCTCAAGATGATTTAGGGGTTAGGCTGAGTGCTTTTAATTTAATGATTACAACAAAAAAGAAGAATCAAACATTTTCTGTTGAATCCGCATTTCAGGGCAGTAAAGTTTTTGAACATGGTGGACCATATTTGGATCTTTTTTCTGTTGACTCTAGAACAGCAAAACAAGATTCAAGGATTAAATCATCAGGAAATTTAAAATTATTTAATTTTTTTAATCAAAAATTTTCAATAGTTCCTCGTACCTATTTTTATGATTGGTTATATATAAATGCATTATTACAAAACCCTGATTTAGCAGAACAATTAGATAAATATGATGCATTTAGTGATATTGAATTTAATCCTGAAAGATCTATTAATTGCCAAGCTCACGCAGCTTCTTTGTATATTAGTCTTCTTAGAAATGGTATCACTGTTGATGAGATTAAAAATCCTGAGTCTTTCTTAAAAGCTAGCAATGAACATTATGAAAAGCAGAAAAAGATTATTCAAGTTCAGTCTAAAATGTTCTAAAACCTAACAAATGCATCAACACGATTTACTACACTCGGCATCTCAGGTTGTCGGGTGTTTCTCGTTTTAAGGCGGCAATTTTAAGTATAATTGCTTGGTAGTAAACGTGTTATGCAGGCGTTATAAGCTTAAAAGAGGATTTAGGTTGAACAATTATTTTGAAAGCCCTTTTGTGGGCAAGTCACTGAAAGAACAGGTGACCAATCCTAATATTATTGTGGGTGAGCATAGTTACTATTCTGGCTATTATCATAATCATAGCTTTGATGATTGTGCTCGTTATTTATTGGCTGATAGAACGGATATTGATAAATTAATTATTGGTAGTTATTGCTCAATTGGTTCGGGTGCTGTTTTCATGATGGCGGG
>NZ_MAJU01000063.1:0-521 GCF_001691055.1 Aliivibrio logei | reverse complement strand
GTTGATGCATTTGTTATGTGTGTTCTAAATTGACAAAGAACATTATATTTAAGTTACTCTTCGTTAGCTTTTTCCTTAGGTTGGAACTCTGTCCAAAAACCTGTGTAGCTACAATCAGAACAAATTAAATCTTGTGTATCTTGACCCATAATCTTTTCTTTAAATGGTCTTGTGGTTGAACCACATTCAGGACAAACTGCTCCAGCTCTTTTCATACCTAACCTCTATTTAAAATTTATTATTATTCTTGTTTTTTCGCATGTTCTGGTCAATTTCGACCAAACCCTGATTTACCACAGTCGTCACACACATAATCACCAGTGGCACTGCCAAGGTGGTATTCTTTAGATAAACTTGAATGCGTACAATTTGGAATATTTTTCTCTTCTACATTATTCATTTGAGTTGCTTTCATAGTAAACGCCTCTTTTTAAAAATAACATTTTATCTTAACGTAAGAATTATATGTGTGAAGCCATAGACAAAACGCCGTACCCATAAACACATAACGCCTGCATAAC
>NZ_MAJU01000062.1:0-1557 GCF_001691055.1 Aliivibrio logei | reverse complement strand
CGTGTTATGCCAGCGTTATACCAACGGGGCGCAATAATTAAGTAAAGGAGCATATATTGGAAAATTATAAAGCATATTTGTTTGATATGGATGGAACATTGGTTAATTCAGAGCCACTGAAAGGCAAAGCTTTAGAATTGGCTTGCTTAGATTATGGTGTAATCGTTGATTTTAATATATATAAAAATGTTATGGGTGAAAGCTGGCAAGTTGTTACTGAGCATTTTTTTAAAGAAGCAAATATCTCTCCAAATTTAATAGAGTTTAATGCATATTTCCGTTCTCATTATGAGCATCTTTTACGCGAGAATTTAGAACTTAATCCTAATGCTTTAAATTATATAAATCATATTAAATTGACAGGTAAGCAATGTGCAGTGGTAAGCTCGGCTGCAAGTTGGATGGTTGAACAAATTTTATCGCAACTTGGTTTGAAAAACGCATTTGATGTTGTAATTACCAAAGAAGATGTAATAAAGCATAAACCAAATCCTGAAGCATACCAATTAGCAATTAAAAATCTCGATATACTAGCTTCTGACGCATTAGTATTTGAAGACTCTACAGCAGGAATATTGGCTGGAGTGAGTAGTGGTTGTGACGTTGTAGCAGTAAAGCATACATTTAATCAAAAAAATGATTTGAGCTTATCAAAGCAAGCTATATCTGATTTCGGTGAGATGTTGGTATAACAAAGCCATCAACACGATGCTTATAACATTCGGCGTTTTTGGTTTGAAGTGTAATTGGCTTGGTAAAGTTGGTCGTCAGCACGTGTTATGGCGGCGTTATAAAGATGGAGTAAATAATATAAATGGACGCATTATATACATCAATGAAGGAGGGTAATTATGGTATTGCTCTCATTCTTATTGTTGTTCTTATATTGATGAATATCCCAAGGCTTATTGATTTTTCGAGTTTCAATAGAAAACGAAGAATGAATGATTTAATTGAAGCTTTAGGAAATGAAAATGTAACCGATAAAATAAAGTCTCATCTAAAGGATGAAATTCAAATTGAATGTTTCCGGCTTGCTCATGGTGTAAGAGTTAGTACTCCGATGCTGAATGCTATTTTGACCATAAGCAAACGGGTTGATACCAAGGTTTCATTTAGGCATTTATTAAGAGTTGCGAAGATTATGCCTAATATTGATGAGCTGGATAATAAATCGTATCGAATAAAGTTAGAGTGGTTTGATAAACTCTTTTGGGGGTACAATTTAATTACTGGGGCATTGATGGTTATAATCGGCTTAGTATTTTTTATTGCATTTATGGGAACGTTATCGACAGAGGTCCATGCCAATTATCTTATATTGGGTCTTTTTTCTTTTGCAACTGGATCTTATGCATTTAACGAAGGTGTTGCATTGGCTTCGGTTTATCATATTAATAAGGCTCTTCAAAGCTATGATGAAAGTTGTAAGATATCTTTATAACAATCGCATCAACACGATTTGCTACACTCGGCGTTGTCAGTTTGCCTTTAGTTTCAGTGATTAAGGCGGTAAAATTCAGTTAAGTCTGTATAGTAGCAAACGTGTTATGCAGG
>NZ_MAJU01000061.1:0-1467 GCF_001691055.1 Aliivibrio logei | reverse complement strand
CAGATTATTTGCAACAACCCCTCTTCAAGTGAATTATGCTCATCAGGTGGTATATCGCACAAAACTACCCCATTCATATCTGTGATGTGGTTCAAGTTATATATAATAAGCATTGATTTATAAATAAAAACAAATATGCTTCTTTGCTCTTATTCAACTGGTTGAACTTAAAAATGAAATTAAAATGTTTACCTATCGTTATATCCTGCTTTTTTTCTCTTTCAGTTTCGGCAAATTATGATTACTCAAATTCAAGTACCATTATGGATATGACAGAAATACTAAAATCTGCTCATTCATATAAAGTAGGGGATATTGATGGTGATGGGTTTGATGAAATTGTCTATCAAGACAAACAAAACAATATAAAAGCTATAAAAGTTTCACCTGCATTAAATGAGTCAACATTTAATGTTCTAGCTAGTACTAGATGGGTACTTTCAGATCATCAATATGGAAGTGATTATACTTTAAGTTTTAACTTCAATGGTAACAGCGTTTCTCTTAACACAGGAATGCGTACACTTGATTTAAGAGTTAGTCCACAAAAAACTATTTCTGGATTTTCCAGTGTTGGATCTATCATTATCGAAGGTATTACTCCTACTATGATTTGGGGCAAGCTATCCGACGATGGCATTGATGGTCAAAATGCTGAATTAACACCGTTTAAAGCATTCATTAAGAAGTAATTTGGGGTTATTTATGAAAAACAGTATAATTGTTACACTTTTCCTTTTCTCTCTATCAAGCCATGCATCTTCAAGATATCCATTGGAACCATTCACAATCGTTAATGGTTCTAGTGCTTATTATGGAGTGAAGTCATTTGAGCTTGGTGATTTAGATAATGATGGAGTAAAGGAAATCATTTATTTATCAAATCAAAATGAGTTCAATGTTGTTGAATATCAAAAGCCGATAGATTCATCATTCTTAGCATCAGTACATAATACAAAATGGAAATTAAAAGATCATGAATATAACAATAACAATAATAATTTCTATATTGTTTTTGATTTATCCGCGAATGGGGTTCACTTATTCTTAAATGGTCAATTTAGCTCACCGATTACTCTTTCTTTAACAAATGGCATTCTCCAAGGAACCAGCGGAAATAGTAGTGTTATGATTTATAAAATCACTGACCATATGATTTGGGGAGAAATAAAGGACTCTAGGTTAGATACATCCATTAGAACGATGCCTCGAAAATTTCAAGCTATTAGAAAATCTAGCTAGTGTTGATTTTTTGTGTGCGCATGATTACAAATACATTACGTAATCATGCGTTTGCATTAGTTGATGGCTATTATACTCGCCTCACTTCCATCAATACTACTGTGCAAATGGTCAAATAAAGTGAGATTTACAGCTTTACTGTTATTCCACAGCATTGGGTTGTAGATCGAACTTTTTTTTGCTATGGATTCGCGCTTTAATTTCAACGTTAAATACAGATAAACA
>NZ_MAJU01000060.1:0-864 GCF_001691055.1 Aliivibrio logei | reverse complement strand
ATTAGCGAGTACATCAAAATCCCTTGAGATGTTGACGTATTGGTATGAGAAATCGTCAGTAGAAGATAAGTCGACTATTTTAACGTGGTTACTCCATCATAAATAAGACTTTAATTTCATATAGTTAAGGTTTTTTTGATTTTACTAGAGTGCGACTTAGTTCGCACTTTTTTGGTATTTAAAGTGAAGTAGTATCAATTTATGTAAATTAAGAGTGATCTGTATCTCTTGATTTATATGTTACTGACTCTTTTGTGAGAGTCTCTTCACTATTGCGTTTTTGTTGTTTTTTTATATTCTTATAAAACCCCGACTAAGTTATTGTTTTTGTTTGTTTATGTTTTTTTATTAAATTGCTGATTTGATCTTGATCACTCAATAAATATAACTAGATTTTCATTAGAAAAAAAGTTTGTCATATTTCACCTCAGACAATAAATCGAATGTATGGTTCCGTTTGGCGGCCAATTCAAAATGGACCTACATTTCTTAATTAGTTAAATGAAGGAATTATGACTATGTTCAAGAAAACATTGCTAGGTGCAGCTATTGCGTTAGTTGCTACTGGTGTTACAGCAAAAGAAGTGGGTAACAACTCTGATTTTAATGTTGAAGTTTACGGTGTAGCTGCTATCTCGTTGGTTAACTACAACACAACTGATAATAATGATGCAAGTTCTGGTTATGTAGTAGAAAATGAATCACGCATTGGTTTTCGTGCACATAAAGAAATGTTTGAAAATGTGTTAATTACAATGCAAATTGAATCTGGTTATGTAGATAGCACTGATTGGGGCCACGGTGGTGTTTCTGGTGGTACTCTTGGTTTCCGTGATACATTTGTTGGTGCATCAGGCGATTGGG
>NZ_MAJU01000059.1:0-624 GCF_001691055.1 Aliivibrio logei | reverse complement strand
AAAACAGCACCCGAACCAATTGAGCAATAACTACCAATAATTAATTTATCAATATCCGTTCTATCAGCCAATAAATAACGAGCACAATCATCAAAGCTATGATTATGATAATAGCCAGAATAGTAACTATGCTCACCCACAATGATATTAGGGTTAGTCACTTGTTCTTTGAGTGATTTACCCACAAAAGGGCTTTCAAAATAATTGTTCAACCTAAATCCTCTTTTAAGCTTATAACGCTGGCATAACACGTTTATTACTATGCAAATCAACCTGAATTTTACTGCCTTAATCACAAAACTAAAGGCAAACCCAGAACGCCGAATGTAATAAATCGTGTTGATGCGATTGTTGTGCGTGCTTACTTTCGGCTTGGCCAACTTGGTAACGAACTGCCCTGCCAAGATTTTCTAAGCCCTGATTCTAATTTACCAATGGTAATTAAGCGAACAAAATGTTCTTAAATTGCGAGATAAAGTGAATGGAAAACAGATACATTTTTTACGCCATTTGAACGGCTTAATTTCAGCAAGTTTGGAACTTATAAACCAAATATCCTAACCACAATTGGGATTGAAAATGCTACGAGGAAAACACTGATATAGACTAAAATGAGGCATAACC
>NZ_MAJU01000058.1:0-925 GCF_001691055.1 Aliivibrio logei | reverse complement strand
CTGGCAGTAATCACTCTAATGACGCCACACCTACGTTTGTGGGAGCATCAGAAGCAGGCGCTCGTGTGTCTATTCAATTAACCAATGGCGGCGGGGAGCGCGTGGCATTGCAACCTGATTTTGTGGTTGTTCAGCCTGATGGCTCATGGTCATACACCCCAACGACGGTTATTCTTGATGGTTCATACACGTGGGTTGCTCACGTGATGGATGCGGCAGGTAATACATCAAACAGCGCTGCGATAGTATTGAATATTGATACGGTGGCTCCCGAGCTGTCGGGTGTTCGTCTTGATGCAAGCAGTGATACGGGTGATTTGAGTGATGACAGCATCACAAAAGACACTACGCCGACGTTCAGCGGCACGGCTGAGCAAGGCAATAAAATTGAATTGACGTTATTTAATATTGCGACGCCAAACATCGCTGCGTATACATTTACAATGACGGTTGATAACGTTAGTGGTCAATGGAGTCTTGATACGTCTGAATTAGCGCAAGGCAGTTATCGTTGGGTTGTGGTTGCGACAGATGCGGCAGGCAACACCAGCGAGCAAGCAAGCACAAAGACTGTCGTGATTGATACAGCCATTACTGATTTTAATGCGGGTATGGACGCAAGTACGGACAGTGGCTCATCAAATAGTGATGACATCACGAACGTAACGCAAGTTAAGTTAAGTGGTACGGGTGAAGTGGGGGCAACAGTGACGTTGGCTTCATTGGTGAACACTGCAAGTGGTGCTTCGATCACCGTGCCAATGACGTCAATAACTGTGGATGCAGACGGAAATTGGTTGTTGAGTGCACCGGCGTTGTCGGTGGATGGGACGTATGAATGGACTGTTAATATTGTTGATATTGCGGGGAATACTGCGACTCAAAAAGGCACATTTGTTTTTGATAATACGATCTCTGTAACGGC
>NZ_MAJU01000057.1:0-349 GCF_001691055.1 Aliivibrio logei | reverse complement strand
TCATGGTCACCACATCGTTTTCACCGATGTCGCCACTTGTCGCCGTACCGGTTACCACGATGGTTTGTCCACTTTCAGCCGCATTAATCACATCATCTTCAGTGATATTCGACACTGTTACGGTACCTTCTGTTGCGTCAAGGTCAACCGTATGGGTTGATGTTATTGTGCTGTTTACTTCATTACCCGCACCGTCCGTTGACGCCACGCTTACTTCAAACTCGGTGTCATTGGCTAGATCATTGCCCGCCACGTTCACACTCCAGTTGCCATTCGCATCAACCGTGGTTTCGTAATCAGTGCCATTGATGGTCATGATTACCACATCGTTTTCACTGATGTCGCCACC
>NZ_MAJU01000056.1:0-391 GCF_001691055.1 Aliivibrio logei | reverse complement strand
AACGTTAAATACAGATAAACATTCCTCATACGCCAATGCCATTGCACGATTAAAGTAAGAGGGACGACTCCGAGCTGATGTTAAGCAACGCCAAGTTAAAACTCTCAACAATGGGATTGAATCCAATCATGCTCCCATTAAGAAGTTGATTGTGGCCACTGGTGGTTTCAAACTGAGGAAACGAGCTTGGTCAACCATTCAAGGGTTTGAGTATTTACGAATGTTGAATAAGGGACAATTTGATTTCTGGTTACGCAATGATAAACGTAAAACGATAGCGCGGGAGAGATCCGCCTTTCTCAATCGCTTATTCAAGGTTGAGGTCGTTTTTCTATAATAATGAGTCAATTGTAGGGCTTATTTACCAACTCAGATTATTTGCAACAACCCC
>NZ_MAJU01000055.1:0-508 GCF_001691055.1 Aliivibrio logei | reverse complement strand
AATTTGACTGTTTTTTATGGCACCGCCACGAACATATCGCGCTAAATACTTAACAACGCCAGCACCATGTGAGTACGGTTTTGCACAATGCACAACCCAGTCCAAAACACCCCATTTATTAAAAAGATTTAGAACATCTTGTTTTGAAAGCGTGTCAGGGTAATTTAACTCTCCTTTATTCATTGCTGCGCGCAGCGCTGCAATGAACTTTCCGCGAAACAGCTTCATCATAACTCTGGCAGGAAATAGAATACTTTTCTTTGGTTCAACCCAACCGTCATCACTCAATCCACCATGAGTAATTAAGCAATGAAGATGAGGATGAAAAGTTAGATTTCGAGCCCAGGTATGTAGAGCCAAAATACACCCAACCTTAGCACCTAGAAATCGCTCATCCGCGCTTAATATCTGAATCGTTTTACGTACAGAGTCAAACAGTGTTTGCTGACATAATGCTCTGTTATATCGCCATATTTCATGTAACTCATGCGGAAGAGTAAATACCCAA
>NZ_MAJU01000054.1:0-1433 GCF_001691055.1 Aliivibrio logei | reverse complement strand
ACATTCGGCGTTGTCAGTTTGCCTTTAGTTTCAGTGATTAAGGCGTTAAAATTCAGCTAAGTCTGCATAGTAGCAAACGTGTTATGCAGGCGTTAAATCTGCCGAGCAAGCTCGAAGAGTGCGCTGCCTCGTAATTCTCTCTCTTAAACATCTTCTTTATGGTTAGGTTTACTATGTTTACTGTATGAGCAAACATACAGTTCAAGCCTTTTTACAAAAAAGGTTTGAATCATATTCAAGGAACCATCGATTACCCTTATATCAACTTAAAGGGGTCAGTCGGCTTTCATCTTGTCGAACTCCATCGATGGGAGGTCATGCGCTGTATTGTGATAATGGGCACCTTAATGGCTATTGGTACAACAGCTGTGGGCATCGAAGTTGCCCACAGTGTGGTGCTCTCAAAAGAGAGCAATGGCTTAAAAAAGTGGATTCGTTTATTTTAGATACTTCTCATCATCATTGGGTATTTACTCTTCCGCACGAGTTACATGAAATATGGAGATATAACAGGGCGTTATGTCAGCAAACATTGTTTGATTCTGTTCGTAAAACGATTCAGATATTAAGCGCGGATGGGCGATTTCTAGGTGCTAAGGTTGGGTGTGTTTTGGCTCTACATACTTGGGCTCGAAATCTAACTTTTCATCCTCATATTCATTGCTTAATTACTCATGGTGGATTGAGTGATGACGGTTGGGTTGAACCAAAGAAAAGCATTCTATTTCCTGCCAGAGTTATGATAAAGCTGTTTCGCGGAAAGTTCATTGCAGCGCTGCGCGCAGCAATGAATAAAGGAGAGTTAAATTACCCTGACACGCTTTCAAAACAAGATGTTCTAAATCTTTTTAATAAATGGGGTGTTTTGGACTGGGTTGTTCATTGTGCAAAACCGTACTCACATGGTGCTGGCGTTGTTAAATATTTAGCGCGATATGTTCGTGGCGGAGCCATAAAAAACAGTCAAATTATGCACGTGTCGAACAAGGAAGTGCGAGTTAAGTACAAATCTCATCAAACAAAGAAAACAGAAATGATTAGGCTAGAGCCTAATCATTTTATTGAGCGTATATTAAGTCATATAGCGATACCAAAAAAGCAGCAATACCACTTTGTTGGTTTGTATCATAATCGATGTCGAGAGAGGCTGAATAAAGCTCGACAGTATCTTGGCCAAGAGCGGATAAAGGACATGAGTCCTTTATTATGGCGAGAATACGCGGAAAGCAAAGGGCAGGTACCATGTTGTGATGAATGTGGAGGCAAGGTTACGGTATTGGCTCGATTCAAAGTGATAAACGGTGAATTTATTTTTTCATCGAAAATGTGATAAGGATTATTCTATTTCGTGTAGAAAGCTTGCTGCTGCAAGCGGTTCCAGTTATCGTGTGGTAGTTGGTTTATTTACTTGAAATAAATAGATATTTAGATAA
>NZ_MAJU01000053.1:0-313 GCF_001691055.1 Aliivibrio logei | reverse complement strand
TCACCACATCGTTTTCACTGATATCACCACCCGTTGCTGTACCGGTGACCGCAATAATTTGTCCACTTTCTGCTGCATTAATCACGTCATCTGCCGTGATAGTCGCTACCGTCACGGTGCCTTCTGCCGCTTCAAGATCGACCGTATGGCTTGATGTTACTGAGCTTTCGATGGTATTCCCAGCATCGTCACTTGAGCTAACAACAACATCGAACTCGGTATCGTTAGCTAGATCATTGCCCGCGACATCGACACTCCAGTTGCCATTTTCATCAACCGTGGTTTGGTAGTCGGTACCATTGATGGTCATGGT
>NZ_MAJU01000052.1:0-1355 GCF_001691055.1 Aliivibrio logei | reverse complement strand
AACGCCTGCATAACACGTTTGCTACGATACAGACTTAGCTGAATTTTAACGCCTTAATCACTGAAACTAAAGGCAAACTGACAACGCCGAGTGTAGCAAATCGTGTTGATGCATTTGTTATACCAAATTTTAGTTGCATATAAACTGTTTTTTAGCGATATTATAATGCTGCGTTAATTTTACCGCACTAACTACTTAACTTGTAGTTTTAGGATTAACTTAGGTAAAAGGTAAAATATGAACTATCCAAAAACTCTTCCAGAGACTCATAAGCAACTTTTAGACAAAATCATTACTACATTAAAAAAGGATCAGCGGATCCTTGGAATTGGTGCTAGTGGGTCATATGCTTCTGACTCTATGGACAAATATAGTGATTTAGACTTAGTTATTGCTGTAAACCCAGCAGACTTTGACGATATCATGATTGAACGGTTTACTATCATTAACAGCATCGAAGGTAAAATAGCAGCGTTTACTGGCGAACATGTTGGTGAGCCACGACTAGTTATCGCTCTTTATGCACCACATGCAATACATGTCGACTACAAGTTTGTATCTTTACCCGACGCGGCAACTCGTGTTGATGATACGAAGGTTTTATGGGAAAAAGATCTGCTTCTAACTGATACATTTAAAACAAAAAAACATCAATACCCATGCCCAGAGCCACAATGGATTGAAGATCGTTTTTGGATTTGGATTCATTATGCAGCAACTAAAATTGCTAGAGGTGAATACTTTGAAGCTCTTGAGTTTTTATCATTTCTCAGAAATGTCACCTTGTCACCATTAGCTCTACAACAGGCCGGACTAACTCCATCTGGTGTAAGGAAAATTGAAACTCGTTTACCTGAGTTCAGTAAAGAATTAGAACTTACAGTAGCAAAGCCAGAAAAAGAATCGCTAATTATTGCCACTAATAAATGTATTGAGCTTTACTTAGAGCTTAGAGAAAATGAACAAGTAGAAAGAAACATAGAAGCACAAGAAATGTGCGTTACCTACTTAAAGCAAGAAACTCAAGCGTAATGTAATATAGGGGATTGAGATATATCCCCTTTTCGTTGGAGAAAATTTGGTATAACGCTGGCATAACACGTTTATTACTATGCAAACCAACCTGAATTTTACCGCCTTAATCACTAAACCTAAGACAAACCCAGAACGCCGAATGTAATAAATCGTGTTGATGCGATTGTTGTGCGTGCTTACTTTCGGCTTGGTCAACTTGGTAAAGAACTGCCCTGCCAAGATTTTCTAAGCCCTGATTCTAATTTACCAATAGCAATTAAGCGAACAAAATGTTCTTAAATTGCGAGATGAAGTAAATGGAAAACAGATACATTTTTTAC
>NZ_MAJU01000051.1:0-347 GCF_001691055.1 Aliivibrio logei | reverse complement strand
AGTCTGCATCCGTGTTTTCCTTGCAGCATTTCCAATCCCAATTGTGGCTAATATATTTGGTTTTTCAATTCCAAACTAGCTGAAATCAAGTCGTTCAAATGGCGTAAAAAATGTATCTGTTTTCCATTTACTTCATCTCGCAATTTAAGAACATTTTGTTCGCTTAATTGCTATTGATAAATTAGAATCAGGGCTTAGAAAATCTTGGCAGGGCAGTTCTTTACCAAGTTGACCAAGCCGAAAGTAAGCACGCACAACAATCGCATCAACACGATTTATTACATTCGGCGTTCTGGGTTTGTCTTGGGTTTCGTGATTAAGGCGGTAAAATTCAGGTTGGTTTGCAT
>NZ_MAJU01000050.1:0-1174 GCF_001691055.1 Aliivibrio logei | reverse complement strand
TGCTGTTTTCATGATGGCGGGAAATCAAGGGCATCAAAATAATTGGGTTAGTACATTTCCATTTTTCTACCAAGACGATGAAAATTTCTCAGATGCCAAAGATGGGTTTGAACGTTCAGGTGATACGATTATTGGTAATGACGTTTGGATTGGTACTGAAGCCATGATTATGAGCGGTGTAACCGTTGGTGATGGAGCAATAATTGCAAGTCGAGCTGTCGTAACTAAAAATGTGGCACCTTATTCTATTGTAGGCTCAAATCCTGCTAAACATATTCGTTATCGTTTTACTGAAAGTGAAATTGCTCAGTTGTTAGAAATGAAATGGTGGCAATGGAGCGATGACCAAATCAAAGGTGCAATGAGTTTAATGTGTTCGTCAGATATCAGTGGTCTTTATGATTATTGGCAAAATCAGAATCGCTTATAACAAATGCATCAACACGATTTACTACACTCGGCATCTCAGGTTGTCGGGTGTTTCTCGTTTTAGGGTGTTAATTTTAAGTATAATCGCATAGTAGTAAACGTGTTATGCAGGCGTTATGGTAATTTTTGTGACATTTTCTGTGTGGTTTTGGTAGAGCGTAAACTGTTTTTAATTTAACCTCTTAACGGTAAGAAATATTATTAATTGGACAAGAATAGAAAGGGATAGCAATGATTCGTAATTTCTACAACTGTGATAAAGAAGTTGATAACAATAGCCATGATGGTGTTGGCTCTATTGATATTTACCGTGCATTTAGACGTAAAGATTTTGATGGTGCTTGGGACTTTGCTATTCGTGTCATTATGCCGGCAGGTAGTTCAATGGGGGAGCATTCTCACGAAGATGATGAAGAAATGTATATAATCCTCAAAGGTGAAGGCTCAATGATTATTGAGGGTGAAACTAAACGAGTTATTGCTGGCGATATGATTGTGAATAAACGTTTTGGTACTCATGGCTTATTAAATGATTCTGCCGAAGACATTGAATTGCTAATCATCCAAGCAAGTTTAAAGTAACGGTTATATTGCTCATTTCAGTTAGGTGCAAGACAATCACCATAACAATCGCATCAACACGATTTGCTACATTCGGCGTTATCAGTTTGCCTTTAGTTTCAGTGATTAAGGCGTTAAAATTCAGCTAGGTCTGTATGGTAGCAAACGTGTTATGCCAGCGTTA
>NZ_MAJU01000049.1:0-955 GCF_001691055.1 Aliivibrio logei | reverse complement strand
ATTTTACGCTTCAATTGTTCTTTGGTTATGCCTCATTTTAGTCTGCATCAGTGTTTTACTCGCAGCATTTTCAATCCCAGTTGTGGCAAGGATATTTGGTTTATCAGATCCAAATCTGCTGAAACCAAGTCGTTCAAATGGCGTAAAAAGTGTATTTGTTTTCCATTCACTTTATCTCGCAATTTAAGAACATTTTGTTCGCTTAATTGCTATCGGTAAATTAGAATCAGGACTTAGAAAATCTTGGCAGGGCAGTTCTTTACCAAGCTAGCCAAGCCGAAAGTAAGCACGCACAACAATCGCATCAACACGATTTATTACATTCGGCGTTCTGGGTTTGCCTTTGGTTTTGTGATTAAGGCGGTTAATTCAAGTTGGTTTGCATAGTAATAAACGTGTTATGCCAGCGTTATACTATATTGGTTATCGTAATAAATATAATCAATTGAAAAATATAAATAAAATCAAAGTGAGGTAAAGGTATGTCTGTTGAAAATGAGAATCTAAAGGTAAAATCGAATGACAAGCTTTCTAAAGTGGAATTGGGGGCATTAACATTTTTAGCTCTTATTATAATTGGATCGATTTTGTTGAATTTGTTAAATGCTAATCGCTTAGAAAGTGAAGTACTTTATAGTTGGTTGGGTATTGGTTCTGCGTTTATTATGTTGGTATGGGGTTTAAACGCAATGATAAAGCCTGCGAAAATTGCAGGTTTAATAGGTTTTTCTGTAACTATACTGATTCATTATCTTAAGTTTGTAGCGTAAGTTAATCGCAATTGTATTAAATTGACTGGGAAATGAAATATAAAGGAAAATTTTTAGCCTACGAAATAATAATCGTATAACAAATGCATCAACACGATTTGCTACATTCGGCATTCTAGGTTTCTTTTGGTTTACCGTATTAAGTGGTAAATTTAGGCTTAATCTGCATAGTAGCAAACGTGTTA
>NZ_MAJU01000048.1:0-562 GCF_001691055.1 Aliivibrio logei | reverse complement strand
CTTTTCGAGGGGCACACCATTGCCTAACGCTGGCATAACACGTTTATTACTATGCAAACCAACCTGAATTTTGATGCCTTAATCACGAAACTCAAGACAAACCCAGAACGCCGAATGTAATAAATCGTGTTGATGCGATTGTTGTGCGTGCTTACTTTCGGCTTGGCTAACTTGGTAAAGAACTGCCTTGCCAAGATTTTCTAAGCCCTAATTCTAATTTACCGATGGCAATTAAGCGAACAAAATGTTCTTAAATTGCGAGATACTGTATAAGGAAAACAGATACAATTTTTACACCATTTGAACGACTTGGTTTCAGCCAGTTTTCGACTGATAAACCAAATATCCTAACCACAATTGGGATTGAAAATGCTACGAGGAAAACACTAATGCAGAATAAAATGAGGCATAACCAAAGAACAATTGAAGCGTAAAATAGCCTCTGAAACGCCTGAACTTAGGGAAATAAGGGCTAATTTGCCGAACCTGATAATACGGAAACCAAAAGGCAACAAAGAAGAAAGGAACGCTTACTAAGCCGAAACTACGAAAGCCGCGATCC
>NZ_MAJU01000047.1:0-1528 GCF_001691055.1 Aliivibrio logei | reverse complement strand
GATTTTGATGTACTCGCTAATGGACTATTGATTGCTTTACGATTTGCAAAGGCCCACTCAGTAAATGACTCTTGCTCTACTGCTGTTGATTCATCAAACCAATATTTCGTCATTTCTACCGGTTTAGAATCACTCACAACGTCAATCACCGCAACAGGTAAAGGAGCGGTCGTATTCATATTCGAGTTAAATTTTCTCTCATCTAAAATTGCTTGAAAATAACCAGCCGGGATTGAAAAAGACAACTTAGACATATTATTTGTCGTGTTAACATCATACGTTAACCCGTCTTTAGCTGATTTTTCAATTTCGTTATTATCAATAGGAAACGTAAAATATTGAGTTGCAGTGCAGTGCTCTGTACACGATTCCGTAGAAGGTGAATAAGCGGTTAATTTTTCTTCTATTCCATTAAAGACAACCGAATTGTATTCATAACTGCTTCTAAAATAACTCAATTCAACGGCTATGTATGATTCTGGCGCTATTTTGTCTGTCGTTGGATAATTAGCAACAACATGTGATGTGTTTCTTAGTGAATTAGCTCCAATGCCTTTATTCTCTATCGGGGTAATATTTTTTCCTTCAATGGAAATATAATTATACTTTCTGGTAACTTCATTTATTGCATCAGAAAAATCATCATCACTAGATAATGTTGAGCATCCACTTAGTAATAATATGCTTAATCCAACGGTCTTTTTATACATCTTATACACCTTAAATTTTAAATGCTCTTAAAGTAAAAAGCGCCGACAAAAATTGCCAGCGCTTTTAAAGTTAGCTTAATACGAGTTTTCTTAGAAACCGTACTCTAAACCAACACGTGTTACGATATCTGTATCTGCATCACCAACAGTACGACCGGCTACACGAAGGTAAGGTACAAAACCATTATGAACAGCCATTAGCTGACCTGAAATCGTATTACTGTCAGAATCTTTATCTGTTTTACTGTTAGTTTCAGACTCTAAATTCGCTGCGTAACCCAATTTAAAACCAATTGGGCCATTCCAGTACTGACCGATAATAGAGTAAGAACCTTGCTCTACGTTAACACCGCTTTGAGAAACGCCAGCCTTGTTAGCTTGATTGTCCAAAGATTCTACTTTATATGCCGCTGCAATACCGAAGCCAGCAGGTAATGCTGCATCAAAACCAACTAAATAAGATTGGTTATCTTGACCAGCAACACCGTTAAAATCTGAACCAGCTTCAACCGCACCCATTAAAGTCACTTTTTCGAAGCTGTATTTTGCATTCGCACTTGCAAAAGATGAATCACGAGTCGCAGCACCGCCACCATTAGCATTATCATCACGGCCCACAGAAGCTGCGAACGAGAAGCCACCGAACTTAGGTGAATCATAACGAACTTGGTTTGATTGACGATCGTAGTGACCAGCAATACCGCCCCAATCGAATACAGAGCCTAAGCCAGGGTTAGAGAACGGCCAGTCAACCAATTCATATAATGGCGTAAGAACACGACCTACGCGTACATTACCCCAATCGCCTGATGCACCAA
>NZ_MAJU01000046.1:0-409 GCF_001691055.1 Aliivibrio logei | reverse complement strand
TCACGTCATCTTCGGTGATATCAGCTACCGTTACAGTGCCTTCTGTCGCTTCAACATCAACCGTATGGGTTGATGTTGCTGTGCTTTCGATTGTATTTCCTGCCGCGTCGGTTGACGCTACGCTTACCTCGAACTCGGTGTCGGCTGCAAGATCGGCGCCCGCCACATCCACTGTCCAGTTACCGTTCGCATCAACCGTAGTGTCGTAAGCCTGACCATTGATGGTCATGGTCACCACATCGTTTTCACTGATGTCACCACCTGTCGCCGTACCGGTTACCGCGATAGTTTGTCCGCTTTCAGCCGCGTTAATCACGTCATCTGCCGTGATATCGGCCACCGTTACGGTGCCTTCTGTTGCTTCAAGGTCAACCGTATGGGTTGATGTTACTGTGCTGTTTACTTCGTT
>NZ_MAJU01000045.1:0-307 GCF_001691055.1 Aliivibrio logei | reverse complement strand
TCCAAATTGTTAAAGAGCAATGTTTCTTTCGAAACCATTTTTAAAGACTCTCAAGGAGAATACTTAAAGATGGTGGAGCTATGCGGGATCGAACCGCAGACCTCCTGCGTGCAAGGCAGGCGCTCTCCCAGCTGAGCTATAGCCCCAAAATATAATGTTATCACCAATACTTACTGGAAAAGTATTGGTGGGTCTGAGTGGATTTGAACCACCGACCTCACCCTTATCAGGGGTGCGCTCTAACCAACTGAGCTACAGACCCAACATTATGTCTCTTTTACTTTTTTAACCTAATCAATCTGTGTGA
>NZ_MAJU01000044.1:1473-3233 GCF_001691055.1 Aliivibrio logei | reverse complement strand
CGCCTAAGAAATTAACGGATCAATCGCTGAACTGAACCAAAAAACTGCGTTCTTAGAGTTCGTGTAACGCCTGCATAACACGTTTGCTACGATACAGACTTAGTTGAATTTTAACGCCTTAATCACTGAAACTAAAGGCAAACTGATAACGCCGAGTGTAGCAAATCGTGTTGATGCGATTGTTATGGTGATTGTCTTGCACCTAACTGAAATGAGCAATATAACAGTTACTTTAAACTTGCTTGGATGATTAGCAATTCAATTTCTTCGGCAGAATCATTTAATAAGCCATGAGTACCAAAACGTTTATTCACAATCATGTCGCCAGCAATAACTCGTTTAGTTTCACCCTCAATAATCATTGAGCCTTCACCTTTGAGGATTATATACATCTCTTCATCATCTTCGTGAGAATGCTCCCCCATTGAACTACCTGCCGGCATAATGACACGAATAGCAAAGTCCCAAGCACCATCAAAATCTTTACGTCTAAATGCACGGTAAATATCAATAGACCCAACACCGTCATGGCTATTGTTATCAACTTCTCTATCACAGTTGTAGAAATTACGAATCATTGCTATCCCTTTCTATTCTTGTCCAATTAATAATATTTCTGACCGCTAAGAGGTTAAATTAAAAACAGTTTACGCTCTACCAAAACCACACAGAAAATGTCACAAAAATTACCATAACGCCGCAATAACACGTTTACTACGACATAGACTTAGCTGAATTTTACCGCCTTAATCACTGAATCTAAAGGCAAACCTACAACGCCGAATGTAGTAAATCGTGTTGATTGCTTTGTTATATCGAGAATGCTAACTTATTATTTTCTTTGACATATTGTAGCCAGAAATAGAAAAACCAACCTCTTGATACAGTTTTAACGCTCTTTGATTTTGGTATGCAACTCGTAATTTTATTTGCTCAATACCAATCGATTTCAATTGTGATTCAAGAGCAGTAATTGCCAATTTCCCATAGCCATTATTCCGACAATTTGGAAAAATGAAGAAATCATAAATAAACGTCGATTTATCATTTTCGTTAATCGAGTGCCACAAATAACCAACCAATTCTGAACCTGATTCAATGCACAATAATTCATGCTCATTAGTTTCCAAACCATTAGGAAAACTACGAAGAAGATCCTGATTAGCCAATTCGAGCGCCCTATCCATTGAGTGACCATAGTTTTCAGCTATTTCACGGCTGTAATCATCAATGAAATAATCACAATACGCAGGGTATTCATTTGAGGTCATTGGTCTGAGCTGAATCATGTCTAATCCTTTAAAACGATGAACTTAAAAAAACGATATAACGCTGGCATAACACGTTTATTACTATACAAACCAACCTGAATTTTGATGCCTTAATCACGAAACTCAAGACAAACCCAGAACGCCGAATGTAATAAATCGTGTTGATGCGATTGTTGTGCGTGCTTACTTTCGGCTTGGTCAACTTGGTAAAGAACTGCCCTGCCAAGATTTTCTAAGCCTAGATTCTAATTTACCGATAGTAATTAAGCGAACAAAATGTTCTTAAATTGCGAGATAAAGTGAATGGAAAATAAATATATTTTTTACGCCATTTGAACGGTTTGGTCTCAACAAGTTTGGAACTGAAAAACCAAATATATTAGCCACAATTGGGATTGGAAATACTGCAAGGAAAACACGGATGCAGACTAAAATGAGGCATAACCAAAGAACCATTGAAGCGTAAATTAGCCTCTGAAACGCCTGAAC
>NZ_MAJU01000044.1:0-1345 GCF_001691055.1 Aliivibrio logei | reverse complement strand
TGCATAACACGTTTACTACTAAGCAATTATACTTAATATTGACGCCTTAAAGCGAGAAACACCCGACAACCTGAGGTTGGCGAGTGTAGTAAATCGTGTTGATGCAATTGTTAGGCGTCTTTTTGATAACGACTTTCCACTATCTCCATTTGAGAAAGAACATTTGTAGCACTTGTTGTTACCAGTGCTTTTTCTCTATGTGCATAAAAGCAACTTACTAAACCACAAAAAGTACTAGAAATACCAATTGCCCACATTATTACTTCATCCACTCTTTGCTCAACAGTAAATGGAGTAAAAATAGCAGCCGCTACTATCGAAAGACCAGCACCAATTAATGCAGAACCTATAGTATGAGTAAGAGAATTACTATCTTTAATTCTACTAATGCTAACTTTCAATGCTTCCCATTCACTTTTAGGAATAACCATCGCTTGGGTCGATTGTGGTTGTTGGATATCGTATGTTTGAGTCCAACGAAAACCATCTTGCGGTGTTTCTTGTTTCTGAGTTCCTTGAGTATTACTCATTATCAACCACCTCAGAATAAAATGTATACGCCACGTTGTAAGAGTTATAATCTCCCATAACGTTAATGCGGAAAATAAATGATAATGCTCTCCCATTAAGAGTTCCGACTGATAAAGGTAGACTCGGACCAAAATTTAATTTTCGATGAGGATTATGTGCTGTAATCACTAATGTAGAATCACTTTCAACATTACCTGAAATCGAATTATCTGTGTCATCAGGTTCACTTTCAACTACAAGGCGGAGTATCATTTCAGGTGACTCCGATAGCCGGAATTCAATTGGGTTCATTTCGAAAGAGTCAACATAACCAGATTCAATAACTTCTTGATTTCCACTTATAATTCTCATGGTTAATCCTTTGATATCACAAAATAAAATATTGTGTAGTTTATCATAACACAACTAAAAATATAGATAATTGACGCCTAACGCTGGCATAACATGTTTATTACTATGCAGACCAACCTGAATTTTACCGCCTTAATCACTAAACCTAAGACAAACCCAGAACGCCGAATGTAATAAATCGTGTTGATGCGATTGTTGTGCGTGCTTACTTTCGGCTTGGCAAGCTTGGTAAAGAACTTCCCTGCCAAGATTTTCTAAGTCCTAATTCTAATTTACCGATAGTAATTAAGCGAACAAAATGTTCTTAAATTGCGAGATAAAGTGAATGGAAAACAGATACATTTTTTACGCCATTTGAACGACTTGGTTTCAGCAGATTTGGAACTGATAAACCAAATATCCTTGCCACAGCTGGGATTGAAAATATTGAGAGGAAAACACTGATGCAGACTAAAATGAGGCA
>NZ_MAJU01000043.1:0-454 GCF_001691055.1 Aliivibrio logei | reverse complement strand
TCCCAGCATCGTCACTTGAGCTAACAACAACATCGAACTCGGTATCGTTAGCTAGATCATTGCCCGCGACATCGACACTCCAGTTGCCATTTTCATCAACCGTGGTTTGGTAATCAGTGCCATTGATGGTCATGGTCACCACATCGTTTTCACTGATGTCGCCACCCGTTGCTGTACCGGTTACCGCAATGACTTGTCCACTTTCTGCCGCGTTAATCACGTCATCTGCCGTGATATTCGCTACCGTTACGGTGCCTTCGGTCGCTTCAAGATCAACCGTGTGGGTTGATGTTGCTGTGCTTTCGATTGTATTTCCTGCCGCGTCGGTTGACGCCACGCTCACCTCGAACTCGGTGTCGGCCGCAAGATCCGCGCCCGCCACGTTGACACTCCAGTTGCCATTTTCATCAACCGTGGTTTGGTAATCGGTGCCATTAATGGTCATGATCACCAC
>NZ_MAJU01000042.1:0-3060 GCF_001691055.1 Aliivibrio logei | reverse complement strand
TAATTCTGTGGGGCACACCAATGATAGGTATATGAATGGAATTTAAATTTTCACTATATAAAAAACATGAATTCTTAGGGCTTTGGGAAGATCCAGAAACCCCAGGGAAAAAAGTGGTTGGTCTACTGAAGTATGATCCCATTGAAGGTATTTCTCTAGAACTCGAAGACAGCTTTAAAAGGCAGTCAAACAAATTTATACGTGGTATTGCCTCTGGTACAGAGATTACTATAGTCAATTGTTTTGCTTCGACATGGAATGGATCTGAGTTTAATTTTGGATTGAAATATGCTCCTTCACATATTAATGCATCTGTTGTACTTATTGGTGCTAGTGTCAGAAACTTTCCTGATTTTTCGGTCGAACAGTTTTACTTTAAAACAGACGACATAAAGCAATGGAGTCAGATAAGTGGGTTTGAAGGAGCCTTGCCTTATCCGGGAGAGAAAATAAAAGAAATTAATTTCAATTATAGGCTTTTGGAGCCTACTCTTTTTTTTGAAAGTGACAGGGAAAAAATCTACTTGGGAACTAACTTAGAAGTAGCTAGAAATTTCCCACACTCAGAGGATCCAAACTTTAAAGAAACCCACTATTTCAGAATCGATGGATTAAGTGATTTTGAAGAGTGCAATAAGCATATAACCACTATCAGCCGTTTTTTATCTTTCTCTACAAGGAATGATATCAATATTGAATATATTTCGGCTCGGGCAAATGGTAATTCGGTTAGTATTTTAGAGAAACGTCAATCAATAATTTTAGGCTTCAAGGCTAAAAATATGGAACTCGCAAGAATGTTTTTTTGCTTGCCTAGACACAAAGATAAAATCAGCCAGTTATACTCATCATGGATAAACTTTACCGATTCTTGTACTGATTTCATCGACTTGTATTTTTATAACCCATCGAATTTATTAAGTGATGTTTTTCTAAGATCTGCACAGTCATTAGAAGAAATACATAGGTATAACAATAAAGGGAGTGATAAATTTGGTTTTAAACGTCGTATTGAGAGTTTATTCGCTGAGTTTGATTATGTTATGAATTACACTGGTGAAAAAGAAAAGTTCAGTCAGTTAATTCAAGATCATCGAGACTATTTTTCACATTGGTTTGAGAAGAAACGTCATTTAATATTGGATGATATAAAGTTGGAATGTTTAGCAAGAGATGCTAATTTATTGTTTGAACTTAGCATACTAAAAAACTTAGATTTAAATCAAAATGAAATTGTACATGCAGTCATGCACTGTCAAGATTACTCTCTTTATTTGCATTGGAAAGGTCCTGAATATCTTGGACATTTTCCAAGAGAAATCCAATGGAAAAATGATGACAAAGAAGGTGAGTAAAAGCATATAACAAATGCATCAACACGATTTTCTACATTCGGCGTTGTCAGTTTGCCTTTAGTTTCAGTGATTAAGGCAGTAAAATTCAACTAAGCCTGTATCGTAGCAAACGTGTTATGCAGGCGTTATATGCTCTAGAGGGAAAAATGATAGATAGAGTTGACTATATATTAAGGCTAGAAGAACAAGCCGAAGGCGGCAGTAGAATTAATCCAGTAATATACCGAGCATTGATTGGTTGTTTGGATATTAAAGAAACATCAGAATTATTAGTTTACTCGATTGAATATAATCTTGTTATACGAGATTTAGTTAATAGGAAAATACATTTTGATCTTTCTGGAGGTAAAAAGTTCTGCTATGAAGAGTTAGCGAGTAAAATTCTAGATATTACGAAAAATTCTCGATATCAGGTTGCATTGAGCTCAGTAATGACATTAAGTGTTATTCTTCCTTATCTAAAACTAGAAAAACAACTAGAGATTTTAGTTGTTTTAGCTTTGTCTGAACGGAAATTGTTTCGTAAGAGAGCGTATAAATTTATTAAAGAGCACTACAGGAAAGATTATCAAGGTATCTTAATTGCCGCGTGCAGTGAGTTCGAAGATCGCGAAGTTTGCGACATAATAATCGAGAACTTTGAATCAGAGCTATTAATTGAAGTCCGCCATTTTCTTGTCGAGTTATGTTCTCATGATAGTTATGTACCCAAGCTATATATAAAGTTTAGTGAAACTGCACCTGAACTAATCGATGAATTACTTGAATATAATTCTTGTTCATATTGTTATACATTGTATAAGTTGGGTTGGCCTTTAGAGTCGTCAATATCTACGGAGTCTCTAACTAAAAATACCCGAGATTTAGAGTTTCTTATATGGTGTCTAGGTCGATTAGGAGAATGGGAGCGAATTATAGAGATCTGTGAGCTCCGTTAAACGCATATAACAAAGCCATCAACACGATGCTTATAACATTCGGCGTTTTTGGTTTAGAGTATAATTGGTTTTGAAAGTTGGTCGTCAGCACGTGTTATGGCGGCGTTATATTTTTCCACGAAATTTTGAAATGGTAATGGATTACTTATGAAAATTGATACTAACAGTTTGAATTTACGAGATTTAACTAAGGATAGCTTTTATGCTGTATGCTTACTTTCAGTTAAACCTGAGCAGGTTAATCATGTAGATTCAAATGCCATTTCTATTGCTGAAGCTTCATTTTCTGAAAGTGCTTGGTTCAAAGGTATTTATCTTAATGATATAGCCATTGGTTTCGTTATGGTTGATGCCAAACCAAATAAAAATAAGTATTATCTCTGGCGTTTTATGATTGATGCAAAGTATCAAGGTTTTGGATTAGGTAAGCGCTCAATTGAGCTGTTATTGATTGAGTTAAAAAATCAATTTGGAGCATCGCAATTAACAACGAGTATTGTTTCAAGTGAAAATAGCCCATTAGGGTTCTATGAAAGTTTGGGTTTTCGATTATCAGGTAGCCTTATCGATGGTCGTGAACGAGAATTGATTTTAAGTTTCTAGCACTAGATTAGATAAAAATATAACAAATGCATCAACACGATTTGCTACACTCGGCGTTGTCAGTTTGCCTTTAGTTTCAGTGATTAAGGCGTTAAAATTCAGCTAAGTATGCATTGTAGCAAACGTGTTATGCAGGCGTTAGCTGCTGGTGTGCCCCACAGAAT
>NZ_MAJU01000041.1:0-651 GCF_001691055.1 Aliivibrio logei | reverse complement strand
ACTAATTATGTAGCAAAGATCATGAAGGCTCGAGGTATCAGAGCCCTTAACGGAAAAGGTTTCCGTTATGGACGACGCGTTGAATCAACTCGTAATGTGGTTGGCAATATCTTAGACCGACGCTTTACCGCTGAGAGCCCCAACGAGCGCTGGACAACAGATATTACGTACATTTGGGTTAATGACAAATTTATGTACCTGGCCGTTGTTATGGACTTATTTTCAAGGAAAATAATTGGATGGTCATTAGACGACTCAATGACTGAGGTTCTCATTTCAGATGCATTAAAAATGGCTTTCAATCGAAGAACGATTAAACAAGGTTTAATCATTCATTCAGATAGAGGTGTTCAATACCGTTCCAATAATTATCAAGAACTTATTAATGAGAATGGTTGTATTCAAAGTATGAGTCGAACAGGCAATTGTTGGGATAATGCAGCAATGGAATCCTTTTTCAGTCGACTAAAAGTCGAACTGATTTACCCAAAGAATTACCAAACAGTTACCGATGTACAAACAGGCATATTTGAATATATTGAGATCTTCTATAATCGTAAGCGCAGTCACTCAACATTAAACAACTTGAGTCCATTTGAATTTGAAAGTAAATTTGTAAAATAAAGTGTTCGCTTTTCGAGGGGCACACCA
>NZ_MAJU01000040.1:677-2333 GCF_001691055.1 Aliivibrio logei | reverse complement strand
AACGCCGCAATAACACGTTTATTACTACGACGATTTAGCTGAATTTTACTGCCTTAAACAGCTAAACCAAAGACAAACCTACAACGCCGAATGTAATAAATCGTGTTGATTGCTTTGTTATGTGTACTATTTAGGTGTAGCTGCTTTGATCGTATCTTGAGCCAATGTTTTGAGTGCATCTAATTCACTGTTATTTAATTTTGAAGCTTCTAATAACTCCGTAGTTTCTCCCTGAGCAAGTACTCCTTGCTTATTGAAGAAAGACATTTCATGGACAACCTTACCAAAGTTATCTTCCTTAAAGCTTTCACTAGCCATAAGAAGAATCGCTAATTGTGACTCTCTATTACGTTTCAAGCTATCGTAATGCCTAAACTCATCCATTGCTGAGCGATACTGCTTAAGAAAAAAGAATGCAATGAATTCGATGAAAAACAAAATTCCAAATCGAGGTGCAAGTGTAATTATGGACTCGGTTAGAGTTGCTTCATCTGGAATGCTAACTGGAGAAATCGAAAAATAAATTATCCCACTGAACGCTATCAATATGCCGAAAAGTAGATAAACACCTGAGCGATTGTAGATTTTTTTCGAAAGATTACCTGCTTCTTCAACAAGCTGATGTAAGTATACCTGAGTAGATAAATCACTAGCTTTTATATTTTCATTTGAAGTAGGTTCAGCTATGTGGATTACATTCCCATCACCTCTGATTTGAACAGAGTCTGCTTTAGGCTTAATTTTTCTATTTCTTAGAGCCTCAAAAGGCATAACCCCAAATATTTGTAGAAATAGTAACGGGAAAACCATAGTTGTTATACCCATTAAAATATCAAAGTAGTATTCATTAACTGCTTGCAGCAGAAACTTAGGAGACAATCCATATAAACTAATTAGAAAACGACCAGCAATAAAACACGCCAAAACTAACCACAAAAAGAATTCATTTCTAAGAATTCGAACAATTGCTGGTGAAGCTATCACTTCCGTACTCAATTTTTATACCTCTATACTTTATTGTACACATAACGCCTGCATAACACGTTTGCTACCATGCAGACTTAGTTGAATTTTACTGCCTTAATCACTGAAACTAAAGACAAACTGACAACGCCGAGTGTAGCAAATCGTGTTGATGCATTTGTTATAACCGTTTTTCCATGCGTGACAAATCCCAACTCTCACCATCAAATGATAAGCTATTAGTTACCTGCTCAAATTCTACAAACCCCAGTTTTTCGTAACATGAAATAGCTGATTTATTGTGGCTGAAAACACCTAATGTCAGTAAATTAGCTTTGTAATTAACCTGAGCCTTTTCAATAAGTAGCTGTAACATGGTTTGAGCTAAATTCTGGCCTCGATATTCAGGTGAGATAAATACGCGACAGATACGAAATTCATTAACTGAAACTTGGTAAAGCTCCACAAAACCAACCGGATTATTCTCAACAGTAAATAGAAATGGGAACACCTGTAGCTGCTTACAATGAATTTCAATTTGTTCATGAGTAAGAGGATATTTATAGGCTGGCCCGCCCCACAAATAACAAAGTTTTTCGCTATCTATCCAGGCAGTAAGCTGATCATAGTCCTTATGTTCAAAAGTCTCTAATTCCATGATTTCCTCTTGAGGTTATAACGCCTGCATAACAC
>NZ_MAJU01000040.1:0-582 GCF_001691055.1 Aliivibrio logei | reverse complement strand
GTTGATGCATTTGTTATGTGCATTTCTCAAGTGAAGTCAGTTGTAAATAAGAGCATTCTAATTTTTCAACAAAGGACTCGCTTATATCAGGTAATCCTTTAGTAAACTTCTCAACATATGACACTTTAAAAAGATCATATAAAAAGCTATTTTCTATTTTCGCAACGTGAATTGGGGAGTAAGGTCTAAGAGAAATAATAAAACCATCAAGCTCATCTTCATCAATTAAGTTATATTGATCTCCAGTGATATCAATTACCATCCCCTCAATTTCTATCCAATAATGCGTTATAGAACAATTATCAGGACGAACTCCCCCGACGCCTATAATTTCAATGTCAGGATAAAGTTTAAGAAAATGATACACAAGAATCATTGATGTCAATTTGCAGCTCATTACTGGAAAATCGTCTATTACCAACTCTGTAGCTTCAGGATCACATGATTGAATCAGTGTTCTAAACCTAATAGCTTCATTCAGTATTACACTCCGATCTATACTCACATTGCCTCCTTTGCACATAACGCTGGCATAACACGTTTATTACCATGCAAACCAACCTGAATTTTACCGCCTTAATC
>NZ_MAJU01000039.1:0-1223 GCF_001691055.1 Aliivibrio logei | reverse complement strand
AAACGTGTTATTGCGGCGTTAACTGCTTCTTTGTTAATTTAGCTTTCAAATATGGTAATCATTCTCTTTGAGTAGTAGACTAATATTATTTCCGCATAAATGTGCGAGGTAAGCATGAAGTACGAATTATTAGTTTTAGCTGCAATGACACGATTGGAATCTCCAAATACTCAAGCTATCGTGGCTGCAACTGGGATTTCTGAACGTAAAGTACAATCCGTAGTTAACTCATTAGTTGAAAATTTAGGCTTAAATATTCAAAGAGAGCGCCAAGGTCGAACCTTCCGTTTTTCTATTAATAGCTGGGGTGTTTTTGAATCAGGGAAAGCGATCCAATCTCAACTTAATGACATTGATTTAGTTATGCCAAGTAATTCAATGCTTTCTTCTTACGAAGAAAAGCATGCCTATTTCGAGCAAGTTAAAATGGATAACTTTAAAGAAAGTATGCGTTTAGAGGGCCATGATGTTGCTAGTGATTTTGATTTATCACTCGACAGAGAGCAACAACGTCAAATGTTGTTAAACAAATACTCAAACGTAAATTCGTTAGAGGCACTCAATGGCTGATAAATATGGCACAACACAAGATCCTTATACTTACGAAAATAGTACGGTTCTTGTTAATAAGCTCAATATCAGCAATGAAGCTGTATTAGAGGCTGCTGAACGTGATTTAACAACGTTAGCTGCAATGTATGTGGAGTTTCAATTGCCTCCTTACGATTTCAGCTATCTGTGTTCAATTCATCGTATTTTGTTCTCCGATCTATTTGAATGGGCAGGTGAGTTAAGAACGATTGATATTTCAAAGGGGAATACACGTTTTTGTAATGTAGGTAGGATTGAAAAAGAAGCGAATAATCTGTTTTCAATGTTAGAAAAAGATAAGTATTTAGCTGATCTTCCATACGATGAATTTCTTACTAAGCTAGCTGAGTATTATTGCGATATTAACGTTCTACACCCATTTCGTGAAGGTAATGGTCGCGCTCAACGTTTGTTGTTTGAGCATATTGCAATCAACTGTGGTTACAATATTAATTTTTCTGGTATTACTTCTGAGCAATGGGTAGCTGCAAATATCCATGGTTATCATTGTAATTATGTGCCAATGAAAGAGTTGTTTTCTGTTTGTGTAACTAAAGCTGAAAAGCGCAGTTAACAATCGCATCAACACGATTTGCTACATTCGGCATTCTAGGTTTCTTTGAGTTTACCGT
>NZ_MAJU01000038.1:0-335 GCF_001691055.1 Aliivibrio logei | reverse complement strand
GTGGTGACCATGACGATTAATGGTATCGATTACCAAACTACGGTTGATGAAAATGGCAACTGGAGTGTGAACGTGGCGGGCAATGACCTAGCTAACGACACCGAGTTTGAAGTCAGCGTGGCATCAACGGACGCGGCGGGTAATGAAGTAAACAGCACAGTAACATCAACCCATACGGTCGATCTGGTTGCAGATGCAGGCACTGTAACAGTGTCGAATATCACTGAAGATGACGTGATCAACGCGGCAGAAAATGGACAAACCATCGCGGTAACCGGTACGGCAACGGGTGGCGACATCAGTGAAAACGATGTGGTAACCATGACCATCAATGG
>NZ_MAJU01000037.1:0-1247 GCF_001691055.1 Aliivibrio logei | reverse complement strand
GCTTTTCGAGGGGCACACCATCATATAACGCCTGCATAACACGTTTACTACTATACAATTATACTTAAAATTGACACCTTAAAACGAGAAACACCCGACAACCTGAGATGCCGAGTGTAGTAAATCGTGTTGATGCATTTGTTATAATTCATTTATGTAGTTAGCAACTTTAACTTTAAATTCTTTACTTACTCTTTCAAAATTTTCTTGTTTTTGTACAAATTCAGCCTCTAGAGTATCTAAACCACCAGATTCATGTAAAAAAGGGACTAATTCCCCTCTCGCTTTGTCAACTAAATTGTAATCAGAAAGAAGTTCTTTAAGATGTATATGAAGAATCATTTTCAATTTCTGAGCTTCACCAGGCAACAGCATTGATTGCTTCTTATTTAATTCAAGCGTATCTTGGTATGAAATAACCCCCTTAAAGAATCGATAATAATTTAAATACATATTAATAAAATTTGTCTCCCATTTTTCGAACAAATGATAGAATTCTTCAACCTTTTCAAGTTTTCGTTCTATTTTCCGAATTTCATTTTCTTGATTTATTTTTAAATTGGCAGACTTTAAGTTAAATATATTAGTTATTATTACTGCTAATAGTGTTGATATGGCAGTAACTATTCCACTAATAATAACCGCAATGTCTTTTATTTCTATATCACTCACAAATCCTCCTGAATTATAACGCCTGCATAACACGTTTACTACCAAGCAATTATACTTAATATTGACGCCTTAAAACGAGAAATACCCGGCAAACTGAGATTGCCGAGTGTAGTAAATCGTGTTGATGCATTTGTTATAAGCGATTCTGATTTTGCCAATAACTATAAAGACCACTGATATCTGACGAACACATTAAACTCATTGCGCCCTTGATTTGGTCATCGCTCCATTGCCACCATTTCATTTCTAACAACTGAGCAATCTCAATTTCAGTGAAACGATAACGAATATGTTTAGCTGGATTTGAGCCAACAATTGAATAAGGCGCGACATCTTTAGTTACGACAGCTCGACTTGCGATAATTGCACCATCACCGACTTTTACACCGCTCATAATCATTGCTTCAGTGCCAATCCAAACATCATTACCAATTACCGTGTCCCCTGAACGTTCAAAACCATCTTTAGCATCCGAGAAATTTTCATTCTCTTGATAGAAAAACGGAAACGTACTGACCCAATTATTTTGATGTCCTTGATTGCCTGCCATCATAAAAACAGCACCCGAACCAATT
>NZ_MAJU01000036.1:0-35363 GCF_001691055.1 Aliivibrio logei | reverse complement strand
GCTAGATCATTGCCCGCGACATCGACACTCCAGTTGCCATTTTCATCAACCGTGGTTTGGTAGTCGGTACCATTAATCGTCATGGTCACCACATCGTTTTCACTGATGTCGCCACCCGTTGCTGTACCGGTTACCGCGATGATTTGTCCGCTTTCAGCCGCGTTAATCACTTCATCTTCGGTGATAGTCGCAACCGTCACGGTGCCCGCTTCCGCTGACGTATCTAATTCAAAAGCAGTTTTATTTGATTCAGGACCTGGCTGCCCCGAAATATCTGTAATATCAGCAATAAACTCATGAGTTCCGTCATCAGATACCGAAACCGTGAGTTCAATCTTTCCATTAATAATGTCATTTTCAGTAATCAAGTGTTTATTAACAATATTACCCGCACTATCACGTAATTCGAGTCTATCGCCATTTTCTGTGCCTAAAGGTAAAATAACGTCAACTTGAATACCATCAACAGCATTAATTCCGTTAATAACACCGTTACTATCCATTTCAGTTATTGAGATACTTGGAGCAAACTTTATAACTTCACTATTTATTCCCGATACATCAAAACTTCCAGTCTCTCTAAAAGACTTATATTGATCTAACAATGTTAAACTTTGGGTTTTAGATAAACCTAAAGCTTCTAAAGATGCCGTATCAAAATCGGTTTTAGCAATCGTACTTTTTCCTACCCGTTCAATTTCAGTAGAAGTAGTTAAGCTTGAACCACTTTCTTCACCGGCAGCAGGAGACTCAGAAACTAAACTAGGGTCTTTACCATCAACAATAGCATCCAAGATATCTTTAATTTCATTATTATTATCTTTTGGTAAATCATCACGATTGACCGATACCTCGCCAGAATCCTTTTCAAGAACGACGTCACCAGGTAAAACGGCTTCACCAGAAGTCATTAACTTCAAGTTACCATTTTTATCAATCACGATAATTTGTTTTTCATTTGTTGATGTTTTAATCGCCATAACGTTATTTCCCAAATCCATTTATTCACAACACATACAATTAACCAATAAATACGCCGCACCTATATACATAATTTAGCATACAGTTAACATTGTGACCACATTCATAAAGCGCGCTAAATAAACAAAAAAGGCGAATGTAATTTGTCTAAATAATATTATTTTCCTATTGTTTTAAGTGAGTCACAAAACGTGAGGTTAATTCCAATTAGTAATTTAAAAAAATAGTCCTAAAAAATATTCGCCACTATATTCTCGAATTCAAGACTTATTTTTACTATGTTTTTATTGTCATTTTCAAAACGACATCAAGTTATTCGTTTTTTGTTTGTGAGAGACTATTTATCGATGGATTTTCAATAGGTTAATTTTTGCTTTTTTATAAGAGATAACGTAGCATTTCAGTCATATATAAAAAACGAAATAGACACATACCATTTACCTATGGGTATCACTATTAAGTTAACTAGAATTTATTAAAAATATCGTGTTCATTAAAGTTGTTCAAAAGATACGATAATTAGGAGAAACACTTTGAAATGGATCAAACTTGCGACGTGCAGTAGCTTGCTAGTTTTGAGCGTATCAACTCAGGCTCAAACCTTAGAGCAAGCAATATCACAAACTCTAACGACAAATCCTGAGGTTAAGAAAGCATATAACGCTTATATGAGTTACGTTGAAGACAGCAATAGTGTTTCTGGTAATTACTTACCTTCTATTGACTTAGATGCAGGGATTGGACTTGAAAACATTAATCCTGCACCTAATAATGGTGATGACACAAGCTTAACGAGAAAAGATGCAACATTGTCTTTAACTCAACTAATTTGGGATGGTTCAAGTACGATTAATGATATGGATCGTACCCAAGCTGAAGCCGAATCGGCTCGGTTACAACTCATCTCTCTTGGTGAAAATAAAGCATTAGATGTATCCCAAGTCTACCTAGATGCGGTTAAAGCAACCGAAATCCTCGCTCTTTCTGAAAGCAACTTAGCAATTCATAAAAAAATATATAAAGACATAAAGAAAAGAGCAGAGTCAGGAATAGGTTCAACAGCCGATGTATCTCAAGTAGAAGCCCGTATAGCACGTGCCCACGGTAATTTACTTGCAGCACAAAATAATTTATTTGATACGCATACCGTCTTTACTCAAATAGTCGGCTCTCCACCTCAAGCACTCATATACCCTAGAGCTGATGCAAATACGCTGCCTTTAAGCCTACAAGAAGGCGTAGAGCGAGCTTACGAACACCATCCAGTCATCCTTATTGCACAGTCCGATATTCAAGCTGCAAAATATCAATACGCACAATCTAAAGGCACCAATTACCCGACGCTCTCTTTTGAAGCAGCTCAAACTTGGCGTGATGATGCTGGTGGTATAGAAGGAAGCAGTGACGAATTTTCAGCAATGGTTCGCATGCGTTACAACTTATATAACGGCGGAAGTGATAATGCACAATCAGAAAAAAGTGCTTATCAATTAAATATGGCAAAAGATCTGCGAGATAGTGCTTATCGAAACGTTGAAGAAGGATTTCGTCTATCATGGAGTGCGCTAGATTTAACATTACAACAGAAAGAATTCTTAGCCGATCATGTTGATGCAGCCTCCGATACAGTTATTGCTTATGAAAAACAATATCGTATTGGGAAGCGAACTCTTTTGGATCTATTAAACACAGAAAACGAATTATTTGAAGCCAGAAAATCTTACCTAGATGCCCATTACGCTGAACAGTTTGCAAAATTTAGAGTATTGCATGCAACAGGTACATTGATTCCATCATTACTTATTGATACCCCTAAAGAATGGAATTCACAAAAATCTAAAGAAGAGGAGAAATAAGAATGAAAAAATTAATTTACCCAACCCTTATTACGAGTCTTTTTTTGACGGCATGTGTCTCTGGCGACAAAGATTATATTGAAACACCCGCTCCCTCTCAGATCGCAGACCTACGAGATAATGATAACGACGGCGTTATTAACGCTCGAGATATCTGCCCAGGAACACCAAGAGGCGCTCAAATTGATAATGATGGTTGTGCCGAATACGTAGAGCAATCTGATAAAAAAGATTTAAAGATTCTTTTTGCTAACAATTCATCAGAAATATCACCTATTTTCAAAAGTGAAATAAGAACAATGGCTGAATTTCTGGCTGAGTATCCAGAAACCTCAATTCAACTTCAAGGCTTTGCAAGTCAACAAGGTAATGCAGAATACAACATTCGCTTATCAGAACTTAGAGCATCTGCAGTACGTGTTGCTTTGATTAATTATGGTGTTAATCCAGACAAAATTGAAACGATAGGTTTTGGTGATACCTTATTAACAGCCAAAGGGGATTCAGCAGTTAGTCACGCTTTAAATCGTCGAGTGGTTGCAACGGTTGTTGGTTTCAAAGGTGATGTAGTAGACGAATGGAATATATTTACACGTAAAAAGAAATAACAATTTCACAATGAATAACAAATAAAAAATGGGCGATAAACGCCCATTTTTTTATAGCGACAAGAAAATAAAACTAACTCACGGCTCTGACTTTGCCCGTCTTTAATTCATTTAATACCGTTGCTTTTGGTCCATCAGCAATGATATGCCCTTTTTCCATAACAATGACCCTATCAACCACATCAAGCATTGATGTTTTATGCGTAATTAAAATTAAGGTCTCTGACGGTTTCAAATGAGATAATTGATTCTTAAACAATAACTCAGAACGATTATCCATGCTGCTTGTTGGCTCATCTAAAAGCAATACAGGAGGTCTACCAATTAATGCTCTCGCTATCGCAACAGATTGACGCTGACCACCAGAAAGTAATAAGCCCCCTTCCCCAACTTGTCTCTCTAATCCAGCAGGGTCTTGCTGTGTAAAGGCGGTTACCCCCGCACGGTTTGCCGCTTCCATCACTTCACTGTCATCAGATAACTCTCGGCCAAGCATAATATTTTCTCGGATAGAACCATAAAATAAAGTAATGTCTTGCGGTACACAGCCTATATTGCGTCGTACGTCGACATGATGCAATTGGGAGATATCCGTATCATCAACTCGTACAGAGCCCTCAGTGGCTTGATAGAGCCCCATAATGAGACGTTCTAATGTTGTTTTACCTGAACCAATCCGGCCAATGATCGCTACTTTTTCACCAGGGTTAATCGTCAAGCTAATATCACGAACGGCAGACATTTGAGCTTCAGGGTAGTTAAATGTCACTTTATCTAATTCAATTTTACCTTGAAGAATCGGTCGATGAATATAACGCTTACCTTCTTCTTGCTCATCAGGCATTGCCATTAATTGCTCAATGATAGTCATCGAAGACTTAGCTTGGTTATAACGTGTAGATAGCAAAGATATCTGCACCAAAGGACCAATCGCCTTACCACTTAACATGGTAGAAGCAATCAATGCCCCCATGGTTAAATCACCATTAGCTATTAAATAAACACCAACAATAATCATTCCAATGTTCACCGCTTGCTGAACAAACCCCGCCATATTTTGAATAGAATCTGTAATACGACGGCTTTTAATGCTCCAATTAGAAATGTGCGTTACCGCTTCTTCCCAGCGATATTGAAATTGGCTTTGAGCATTAAATAATTTTAACGTCTCTAATCCAACCAAACTTTCAATAAGATTTGCGTACTTCTGAGAAGACAATCGAGAACCTTCTTCAATCGTTTTCTTTAGAGGGCCCTGAATGATGGCCGCATGAATTAACAATAATACAATGCCGACAATAGGAACTAAAACAATCGGTCCCGCAATCAGATATATAATAAATAAGAACAATAGAGCAAAAGGTAAATCAATTAATGACGCTATCGTTGCTGATGTAAAAAACTCTCGAATAGATTCAAACTCTTGCAAATGTCGAGCAAATGCACCAACAGAAGGTGGCTTCGCCTCCATTCTAATTCCAAGAACTTTTTGAAATAATTTCGATGAAATTAACACATCTGATTTTTTACCTGCAACATCAATGAAATAACCACGTAAGTATTTCAGTACGAAATCAAAAATAAAGACAATAAAAATACCAGAAGCCAAAACCCATAGAGATTCAAAAGCAAGGTTAGGAACTACTTTATCGTACACCAGCCGAGTAAACATCGGTGTTGCTATCGCAAAAATATTAATCAATATAGAAGCAAGAAACACATCTCGATAAATATGTTTCGATTCAAATAAGGTGCTCCAAAACCAATGTCCTTCTCGCTTCTTTAAAATTTCAGGGGAGCGATCATCATAACGAAATTTCTTTTTTAATAAAAAATACCGTCCGGTATATTGAGATTCTAAATCTTCAACAGAAATTGAAATCGGAAGCATATCTGAACTTGAAACTATGATTTCAGCTTCTTTCTTATCAGCATCAAACCCAATTAATACACAAGATTCACCCTCTTTTAATAATAAAACCACAGGTAATATCAATGAGGGGATATGACGTAATTCAGTTCGATTTTCTTTTGCTATTAACCCTGCCTTTTCAGCTGCACGAGAAAATAACATCGGTGTTAATTTGCCATCTTGTAATGGAAGGCCATTAATCAAAGCCTCTGGAGAATTCAACTGGCCGTAGTAACTACTTACATAACAAAGTGAATGCAATAAGGAATCTTTCATACTACTCGTCCTTCACTTTTTCATTAACAAAAAAACCTTGAAAAACATCAATATGATGCTCAGATAACAACTCTAATTGCTCTTTATTTTCAACACGAGAGGCAATCGTTGTAATACCCAGACTTTGTGCCGTTCTTGATATTGACGTTAAAATATAGCGTTGCTTTTCGTCATCCAATTGGTGTGTAAATAAATAATCTAATTTCACGTACTTAGGTCTAAATACTTTGATGTATTCTAAAGATTCAAAATTACGACCATAGTTATCAACACCAAATTCCGCACCAGACTCTCGGATAACATTACACAATAAAGCCGTATGATCCTCACTCTCAATAAAAGCACTTTCTTGGATCTCAAAGTGCAACAAAGGCATTGCCTCTTTATTTTTTTTCAAAATAGCGGTCAACCAACGTACAAAGCTTGGATTTGCGACACTTCCATTCGCCAAATTAATCGCCACTGGTTGTGTTATCTCTTTGGTTTTAATTCTCTCAAGCATTGTGCTTATAACAAATTGATCAAATGAGGTTGTTTCATTTAATTGCTCTAAAGCAAACAAATATTGATTGGCAGAATAACGTTGCCCCTCTTTCTCAATAGCTGAAAACACTTCTTGATGGAATACAGTACCAATACGAGCGGTTGCTAGTTGAAGTGTAAAATTAAACAGTTGCTCACTAATCGCCTCATCAACAAATTGCTTCCATTGTTGTTTACCCATTAACTGATGTTGACTTTCATCAGCAATAAACCCAAACAATAATTCAGGGGTAGCATGCGCTTGAGTTAATGCGTTATCGACTAAAGAAAGGATCTCTGTTGTTGTTTTTCTATTTTCATTAAAGACAACACCAAGCTCAGCATCAACAGGCGCTGTCGCCGTCGGATCGCCCTTAATATCTTGCGTATAAGCAATAATATTTTCAGCTGCAAGCTTTAATTCAACTTCTTCTATGTTAGGGAAAATGAAACCAAACTCAGAGGAATTTAAACGAGTTAATGTGACATTAGAACTAGGGAGTGTCGCTTTTAATAAATTAGCTAACTGATGAACGAGAGCATCTCCAGCTTCATAACCGTCTTGTTCGTACACCCTATTGATAAAGTTAACTTTTAATATTGCAATACCGCCTTTCGAAGACTCAGATAACCACGTATTAAGTTGGCCCATAAAAAATGAGCGGTTCCCCAATCCTGAAATTGGATCAAGATATACTTGGTCCCTTAGTTTTTCAGCCTCTTGCACTTGAGCTTTAAAACTCAATGAAATTTGCGAAGACATTGAATTAATACCAGAAATCACTGCTTCTAAATCTTTCGTTTTTGGTTTTGCTAATTTAGTATCAAAATTATTCTCTGAGACTTCTTTCATTTTTATAACAATAGATTGCAGCGGAGACAGGGCTCTTTTCACTACCATTGAAATAACAACAATCCCTAAGCCTATTACGATGAAAAAGATCATTCCCAATTGCGTTAAAGAATTCCAAAGCTGTTGATAGGCATACCCTGGATGAGTAACGATCTCAACTTCAGCCAATTGAATCCAGCCGCTCGTAATAACTCGATTTTCTGAAATCGTTCTAAATAAATTTAAATCAGTAAACCATTTAGGAACATTTTCGATTTTAATTGGATAGACCCTAACAATTTCTTCATTTGTACTTAATAACGTTAATCTCACAGCAGAATAATAACTGCCATCAAATAAAGCATTAATCACAGATTCTGCTGCGACTTTATCCTCATTTTCTAAATAAGGAGCAAGAGCAAGGCCCATCGAATTAATCGTGTTATTTACTTCTGAGCGCTGTTGGTTCTCCAAGAAGGTTTGAGTGGTGCGAAATTCAATCGCAAAGACAGATATCAGTAACAATAAAAAGACGGCTGTCATCCATGATACGAGCTGTTTATATAATGTCATTTACTTACTCATCATAATTTATAATTGGGTGGTTTAACCTCAGGCCTTTGTTTCTTTGTCGTAAGTCATTCCATAAACTTAATCGAGATGACCTCCCTGCCTGTTGTCCATTTCCTTTGCCTTTCATCAACCACAAATGTTGACCATTAAAACTGTATATAGGCAATAAATCGGTTCTTTGCGTTGCTGGTTTAATTTCTTTATCTAAATTGTCTAAAATTAATGGAATTGCTGATGGTGTTGGGTAATAAGCTAAAACCATGTGAAACTGATCAAGCTCTAACGCTTTCAAATAAATAAGTCTGAGTTTTTTATCTGGTACGCCAAGTTCTAATAAAGAAAAATATTTGGCTATTGTAAAATCTTCACAATCCCCAGCATTACTACCAAGAAACTCTAAAGGAGTAGCCCAATAATCTTTCTTTCCCCATAATTTAATATCATCAACAAAATAGAGCTGATTAAAAAACCGATTCACTTGTTCTAACTTTTCGTTCTCCGATTGATTATCAATGTCTTCAATCAAATTTCGCCAAGCAGAAACACGCTTACCTGCTCTTTCTCCATATTCACCTTTAACCGCTTTTATCCAAGCAAGATCTTGCTTTGTAAATGCAATAGAGCCAATAGAGAATAAAATTAAAGGAACAACTAACCATTTAGCTTTCATTCTGTCTAACGCTCCTTTTCCACATTTTTACTCTCTTAAAGCAGAACTTTTCGCTTGTACGATAGGTTTTAATAAATAATCCAAAATGCTGCGTTTTCCGGTAATTATATCTACCGACGCGGTCATACCTGGAATAATAAGAAATTGTTTCTCTATCGCAAGTTCATCTTGTGATGTTCTTATTCTTACAAGATAAAAGCTATTTCCCTCTTCATCTTGAATCGTATCAGCACTGATAAATTCGAGAACGCCTTTTAATCCACCATAACGGGTAAAATCATACGCACTAAATTTAACAATGGCAGAAAGCCCCGGTCTTAAAAAGGCAATGTCTTGCGGAGCAATTTTTGCTTCAATCAACAACGTATCTTCAGTCGGAACAATCTCAATTAAATCCATTCCAGGTTGAATAACGCCGCCAACTGTATTTATATAGATTTTTTTAATTGTGCCTGTCACTGGTGATAAAACGACAGTTCGATTTACTTTATCTTCTAAACCAACTTGGGACTCAGTAAGTGCCGATAATTTATCTTGAATCGTGTTTAGCTTTTCTTGTTGTTCAGAGCGAAACTTCAACGCAGCATCAATACGATTAAGGATTGTTTCTTGTGCTTCAGAAATTAAAACTGGAATTTTTAATTCCGTAGATGTCAGTTCTCTCTTCGTATCATTCAATTGACGTTGAAGTTTCAATAATTCAATACGAGGAACAACCCCCTCATCAGCTAACGGTTTTGTTATCGCTAATTCTTTTCTTGCATATCCATAGCCTTTTTGTAAGTTTTTCACTCGAGATTTTAATTCAAGTAAATCTTGTTGTTTTTGTGCTACTTGCTGATCGAATACATAAATACGGTTTTTAAGGTTATTCATGTCGGCACGGTATTCAGCCATTTGTCTTTGGGCAACGATCGGATTTTCTTTTTTAAACTCATCATCAAACACTAATTTATCATTCGAAATAATAACGGATTCTTTCCAACGTTTTTTATTGTTGATGTCTTGAATAAGAATACTGTCCATTGAAGCAGATAGTTGCTGAGCACTCGCCGTTAAATTTATGAGTTGCTTTTTACGCTCTCTAAAATCAGAACGAAATCGAGTGTCATCAATTAATAATAATTGTTGGCCTTTCGTAACTTGGTCACCTTCTTTTACGAGCATGTCTTTTACTAAGCCGCCCTCAAGGTTTTGTACTATCTGTAATTGAGAAGATGGAATTACTTTTCCTTGCCCTACCGTCACTTTATCAATCTCAGCCCATGAAGCCCATGCTATAGAGATACAAAAGAAAACAGCAATTATCCATAAAAGAATTTTTGCATTTGTTGGGGTATTAAGAAGTAATGCCGCTGTTTTATCATCGACAAATTCAAGCTCATCTTTTTTAAGACGATTCAATCCTTTTTCATTCATTTAAAAATCCCTTGACCACTCAGTGAATGAATAACATTTCCATTACATCAAGAATATATCATATTCACTATTTGACACGATATAAATGAAGAGAATTTTAGAGGTTAGTTAATGCTTTTCTAAGAAGAGAGAGTAGACAACAGATTTACAGTGTAAATTGATACTGCTTGTTCGATTTACACTGTAAATTTAAAAGAGAGGAAGACTGAAGGTTAAGATGATTTACACTGTAAATTGATAAGGAGCAATTGAATAGATTCGCGTAATACTAATTCCGCTTCGCGCCTTCCTGAGAGCCCTGTAATTTTAATGACCTCACTCCACTCATTCAGCTGCAAAAGCTTTGTAATAACTAATTGCTGCTGTATTAAAGAGAGTGAATCTAATAACGATATATTCGATAAAACAAACATTCGCAATTCATACCCAATCACTTCAACACCTAACCCACCTTTTGTGTACACACTAACTCTTTTCAACATAATTGGTGTTAGTCGATTGGAAGTGATACAAGAAGATAAAAGCCCTTTTGATTCATTCATTCCTAAATGAGAGAAGACTGACATTAACTGTTCAGGAAACGATGTATGGAAATACTCAACAGCCATTTGATTCCATTCAAGTGATTTTAACGATAACGGTTTAATCGCCAATAATGAATGGGTACCACTTGCTTTGTCTTTTGTTATTCCTAAACGAACAAAGCCAAACCCTAACTGAGACCAAAATAAATTCAATTCAAAAGTAGAACCAAAGCTTGTCCCTAAATAATCCATTCCCTCGTCAGCATAATATTCAGAAAGAGTGTGAATAAATTCAGAACCAATCCCTCTACCTTGATAATCCACAGCAATAGCAATTCTCATAATACGGGCACAATGTTGTATTGCAGGTTCATCAATACACAATATTTGTGTTAAAGAGACCGGCACTAAATGACCTTTTGGACGACGAGTTCCGCACTGTATGGCAGAAATAAGATCGTTATCTAGATTCCCTTCAATAGATATTAATGTACAAGCGATAAGTGCCTTTGTCTTTTTATCGATACCAACCCAACACTCTAACGATGTATCTGTAAGTAAAGAAATCCAATCGTTAGGCGATGTTTGATAATGAGCAGAGACTAATAAAGAAAAAAGAGATTGGGATAGTGAAGCACTACTTAATAATTCATCGGTATTAACACGGCGAAAATAAATATCGCGAGAAGAAATAGAGAAAGACTCAGGCTCAATATCTACTGACGTGGCGTGATTTAATAAAAAAACATGACTCAACCACAATTCTAATGGATCGTTATCATTCCAACGAATTGGTTTTATCATTTCAAGAGTTCGATAATTTGGTCTTATTTTGGCTAGACTCTGTTTAAATTTAATTTCAAAACCACGCCCTGTTCCTTCATAACCATTGATTGTTGTTGAAAATATTATACGAGAGTATTTTTCAGATAATGAAAGTAACATTGGTGCAGGGATAGCAGCAGCTTCATCAACACAAACGACATCAACTAAATACTCACCTCGTACTAATTCATCCGGTGCAATATAGAGTATTGAACTGCCATTAATGATAAGTGTATTTTTGTTATGTTCTACAGGCATTCCCAGTTGAATAGAAACTCTAGCGGCATGAGAAAATATTTCATCAACACTGGCTCTTTGTGGTGCCGTAATTGCGACCGTTAATTTACGAGATAACACTAATTCTGCAATCGCAATACCAATCGCTGATGATTTCCCTCTTCCTCTGTCTGCGGTAATAATTAAAGGACGCTTTGCATGTCCAGTAACGACTTTCTTAATTGCTGAAACCGCAACTTCTTGATCATTTGATGCATACACTTCTGATGTGAATACGGTAGAACCATTTTCAGGACGTTCATACTGAGGAATCGATAATTCTTCAGATAAACATATCATTTCTTTTTTAAAGCCAGAGATCCACTGTATTAATGTGGACGGTAACTGTGAGTTCTTATCTTTAACAAAAAACACAAGCCCTCCTCCAACCAAGGTTCCACATATTGCATTGATCGCATTTGCATTAAATTCATCTGAAATATTAATGATCAAACACTGAGATTCTTGACCTAGTTTTTTTAATGCTTTTTTAATAGCAAAAGAAGGAATATCTAAGATTGATATATCGCCATAAATTTCAGTTAGCAGCGATGACGTATGATCTTGGGATAAAAAAGAAGAAAGTAAATCGCCATACCATGCTTTAGAACCTTCTAATAAAATAGGGTAACGGATATTACAAACGGAAGCGTCAGACAATACAGAATTAAGAAAGGACAACTGAGAATTCATTAGGAAAAAACCAGAAAGCAAAATGATTAGATACCTAAATTGTAGCATGAGAATAATTATTTCTAGCACACCTCAATAGAAAGTATGACGATAGGAATATGAGCGAGTATAATCAGCCTACATAAATAAATTCATCCTTTAGGAATTATCATGCATTTAAGTCAATTAACTCAACCTATCTACCATAAGCTTTATCAAGATATTCACCAATTTCGACATACTTTTGACTTAGCCGTAGAAGCACCTGAATCTTTAGATGAAAAGAATGATGCATTACACACTTCATTAGCTATTGAAGAATTAACAGAATTAGCGGTTGCTGACACCAAAATAGAACAAGCAGATGCGATTATCGATACCGTCTATGTATTGATGGGGCGCGCTGTTCATTTAGGAACTAAGGACCTAGAAGACAACTTAAGCATTTCGTATTTAGTCGATTTATTATTAAACGTCGCTAAAAATTTAGATATCGATTTTCTACCATGCTGGGATGAAGTGCATTCAAGCAACATGAGTAAAGTATGCAAAACAGAAGCTGAATACCAAGAAACAAAAGTATTCTATGCAAAGCAAGGGATCGAATTGATGTCGACAGAGAAAGGCGGTTTTATTATTGCTAAATGTGCGCAAAATGTAGAGCTTGATAATAAAGTAATTAAGCAAGGTAAGGTATTAAAATCCGTTAACTACCGCCCTGCAGATCTTGCTCCTTTAGTATAAATAATCATATCGGCATAAAAAAGCGGTACTTATTATAAAAATAAGTACCGCTTTTTATTTATCTAATATAAATCTAGATATTGAATTAAGACACTTTTTGACTAATATACGCCAAAATATCTTTCATCAATGCATCATCAACTTTCTTTAAACTCACCGTTAACGCTGAACCTTTACGTTTATAAGACGCTCGACCTTTCACTAATTCGGTACTTAGTGGTTTTGTTGGTTCTGCTTTTGGTAGTAAATCTTCAATCCAAACTTCAATAAGTTCTGTCACTTCTTTAGTCATACGACTAACACCAAGCGCTGTAGAACGCATCCAAAGAGCCCCTTGCTCTCCAGCACACTGATGAAGCAACACAGTTTGCTCCTCTTCAGACAACGTATTATAGAGCTTATGAAGCTTAACTACCGTAGGACGGCCAATCTCACTCACACTTGGGTAAGCCTGAAGTAATTCTAAAGGTAGCGTCGCGGCTTTTAGGGCCCCACTCACTAAAGCTTCACTACACTGACATACTTTTGCTAATTCTTTTTGATCAGCAACATCACCTCGAGCCAACATTGCATGCATTTCTTTACCACGTTCATATAAAGAAAGCGGCTTATGTGCGTTAGCAACATCAGAAAGAAACTTAGCGTGTTTCGTATTAATGCCTTCAGCAACATAAATTAAGAAATCTTGCTCAGCTAAAATACACGACATACGACGGCGACTACCATCGAGAACTTCAATTTTTCCGCCTTCAACAATACGACCAACCGCAGGGTATTGCTGACCACGGTCACGTAACGTTGAAAGAATATCAGATAAGGCATGCTCAGTTAAAAAAGACTGTTCACGTGCATTTTCAGCAAAAACAACGGTAGCGTTACTTACGTCTTTTGCCGGAATTTTACGTAATTCAAACGTCACCATATCTTCACCAGCAACCGCTAGTTCAATAACTTGAGCTTGAGATTTTGCTGCTTTTTGAGCTTCAACAGGGGTTGTCGCTCTACGCTTATTTGTTTTTCCAAACAATTTTGCGTTTAAGTCTGACGTTTTAATTGCCATCGGTTAGTACTCCCCTTTATTTAACGAATTCCAGTGACTATGTAAAACACGCTCAAATTCTAAAGCGCATTTCTTCACTGCATCTTGAGCGACTGCCAATGTTTTTTTACCACCTTCAAAATCAGCCGCCGTTAAATCAAAAACAGTACTGTAGGTATCGGCACAAATTTCAAATGCACGACTTCTTGGGATCGTAGCCATCATTACTTGATCGCCTAATAAATAATTCATCTCAGTTAAGACTGACACTTGTTTTTTATTATCATCTTCAAACATCGTAGGCATTAAACGAACAAACTCTAAACCATGCCAATCTTCCGGGAACATTTCATAAACCGTTGGTAAATGTTGGAAAAAGTTCACTGTTGATGCCCAGTCTAAACGTTTAGCGGCACATGGAATTAGTAATGAATTAGACGCATACATGGCATTCCACACTAGTGGATCAACGTGTGGACCGGTATCAATCATAATCACATCAAATTGATCAGCGATTGGATCTATCACTTTTTCTTTCAATAGCTTAACAATATCTAATGACCCATTCGTTGACAAATCTTGCCATGCTTCTGCGTTAAACATAGCATCTTCAGGGAAAGCAGAAATAGTTTTCAAATTCGGATATTGCGTGTTCAACAACACATTTTTAGCCATAAATTGACCATCAATAACTTCATTTTCTGGCACATTATCAAGCATGATATCAACAGCAGAATAGATAGTATCTTGCTCTGAAACACTGATTTGAGGGTTTAAAAATAAACGAAGAGACCCTTGTGGATCTAAATCGATTAAGCAAATACGGTAACGTTTTTCTAAATTTAACGCCAGGCAAGCAGCAAGGTGTACAGCACTCATTGATTTACCTGTACCTCCCTTTTGGTTCTGAACATTTACAACCCAAGGCTTATTATTTACATTTTTTTTCTGCTCATGGAAAGAAAGCATACCAGCAGCTTCCATTAACATGTGCGCTTCCGTTAATGAAATAGAGTAATGATTAGCGTTGTTTTTTGTAAATTGATGACCTTCCGACTCTAAACGAGTAATCGCTTCATCTAACTTTCTTCTAGTTAAACCAGAACGAGTTTCCATCATTGCTTTAGACATTGGAGGAAAATGCTCATCATTTCTTTCTTCAAGAACTAATTCAATACGATCAGATTGCACTTGCTGGGTTTGTTCAGCCAATGCTGCCAAATTGGCAATGGTTTTTTCTCTATTCATAATATTCGCCAGTAAAGTTAACTACTAAGAATTGTACAGCATAAAGTATATTTATCAATAAATTGCTGAACAAAGATTGAATAGTGTGATATTAGTTAAAAACAGATAATATCTAGTAAAGCTGTAAAATAGAGAGAATAACAACGTAATTTAAAGTGGATAATTACAGGGAAAGAACACAATACCGAAAGTGTTACAGCGTCACTTAACTGTAAATTTACAGTGTAAATTTACGGAAGCGTGATAATAGTCACTCAAATTACGGAAGGTGTACTTTTGATTTTATTTTTTGATAAAAAATTATTTTTAATCGAAATTTAAATTAAAATAAATTAATACCCAGTAAAAAATCAAAGATAACCAGATTGGTATTCTAAGAAGAAATACGAAACATGATCAAGGGTTAATACTTATAATAAAAGTCGAGTAAACGGTGTAAATTGAACAACAGATTAAGGAAGCATGATCAAGAAAAACAAATCATCGGAAGCATGATAAGCAAAGGATAAAATACGGAGAGTGTAGATACAACAAGGCTTGAGCGAAGATCGTAGATATTCATTTACGGTTGATCAAACAATTAACGCACTTGATCATTGTTCAAGGATCGTTGAATGGTTTCAAAACCTCAATTTACTCTCCATAAAGAGACGAGATCAACGCAATTTTTCAAAAAACAGACTATTTAATATTCAACAATAGAAAAATAAAAATAATCAGTCCCCAATGTAAGGGCAAACCTCCCCGTTCTGTGGATAACTTGTGTATTAACCATGATCATTCTTCTATATAAGCAATGATCATACTTTCATAATGCTTATGATCATGTTTTCATTCTATTAATGATCATAGATCCGATGCAGTAATGATCATGCTTTCTAAAAAACCTTGATCATGCTTTCCAAAATCAAAAAAAATAACACATTAATTTCAGTAAGTTACGAGCAAAAACACAACCAGATCATAGATCATTTTAATCATATAGATCAGTATTAATCATAAAGATCAGTTTAAAAGAATAATAATTTTTTTCTTTCTTTAAAGATCCAATTCCATTAACCTATACGAAACAATGATGAAAATACAATGAATGTCAGTTGAAAATGAATCATATAAAAACCTCTGAAAAAGAAAAGATCTACATACCTCTGCCTAGAGATCACAAAGGCGGCCATTTATTTGAGATCCCTGCAAATCTTGTAGATTGGATTACCCAATATCAACATTTTAAAGGGGTAACCAAAAGTATTTTAGAATTAATGAATCTCATTTCTCTAAAAGGTTTTTCTTCGCCTGATGGTTTAGTTTCAACAACTGAAATTATTCAAACAACAGATGGTCACTTAACCAGAGCTGCAATTCAACAACGACTAAGAACAGCAGTTAGTATCGGTTTATTCGAACAATCACCAGTACGTTTTGAAGAAGGACTTGCTGGAAAAACAATGCTGCACCGATTTATTAATCCTTCTCAATTAATTTCTATACTCGGTATTACCAGCTTAAGATCAGAACAAAGCCAAGAACAAGAAAAGCAAAAACGTTCTAAAGCCCTAGCTCAAACTCAAGTTAATCGTCAATTCTTAACAGAACATGGATTAGGTGTACCTCCAAGTATGCGTGATGAAGCCGATCAGTTTGTAGTTTCTCCAACAAATTGGGCAGGGATAATAGATCAAGCATTAGCACCACCTAGAACACGTAAAAATTATCAAAAAGCGATGGTAGCTATCTCTGGTACGAAAGCGATCATTGAAACAAGATCATCGAAAAACATAATGACTGTTGATGATCTAATGACTTTATTTGCGTTATTTACATTGACCGTTCAGTATCATGATCATCATCAAGATGATTACCATATTCAAACCAAAACGATGGGGAATAAAACCCCAATCTACATCACTGATATTCTAACATTACGTGGTAAGAAAGATTCAGGACCAGCACGTGATTCTATTCGTGAAAGTATTGATCGAATTGAATTTACTGATTTCCAACTTCATGAATTAACAGGACGTTGGTTAAGTGAAAATATGCCAAAAGGCTTTAAAAGTGATCGTTTTAGATTTTTAGCTAGAACAATTACAGCCTCAGATGAAGCACCAAAAGAAGGCAAAGACGGTGAGATTAAGATCAAACCTAATTTGTATATCTTGGTATGGGAACCGTCATTTTATGATGAATTATTAACCAAAGATTACTTCTTTTTGTTTCCACCAGAGATTCTAAAGCAACATACGTTGGTCTTTCAGCTCTATAGCTTCTTCAGAAGCCGTCTGGCTCGTAGAATGACAGACAACCTACTCCTGAGTGAGATAAACCAAAAACTCGCTCGTAACGTCGATTGGAGACGTTTCTCGTTAGATCTTATTCGTGAATTAAAAAAATTAGCAAAAGATAAAGTAACGGATGAGTTATTTATTGTTAATTTATGGGGCTATCATTTGACGATCACTATGCTGGATCCTTCAGATAAATTGCCTGATTACCAAGTTGATATACGATGTGATCCTGAAGAAGTGATCCGTTTTTCCCGTGCTCGAACGACAAATGCAGGAAAACGTAACATGGCGCCAACGATGCCAAACCCATTACGTAACGAGATCATGCCAAAACAAGCCCTTGATCAGCTTTCCACGATCATTGATGGTGAGTTTGAACCTATTAAACGAAATACCCCGAATAAATCTGGTCGATTAGGCCGCCGTGTTAAATTACGTAAACACTCTGCTGAAATTAATGCAGATGAATTAACGATAACGTTAACAAAATATACGTCAGAAGAAGCGCTAGAACGCAGTATAACGGCTTTGTCTGCTATGACAGGACACAGTGCTGCATCTATTTCTGAAGAATGTAAGGAGCTTCAAGAGAAGCTTGATTATATTAAAGTTAGCGGTGAGATCTTGCCTTATGAAACACTCAGTAAAACCATTGAGTTTTATAATAAGCAAGATCATGGAAGACATCTTTCGATTGAGAACTTAATTGCGGGTTTAGCGGTTAGGCGTAAGATCTGTAAATTGGTGTTTTCTCAGAACTATGATCAAGATGTATTACGTGCATTAGATGAAATGGTAGGGTAGCCAAAACTTTGACAGTTCTATGTTATTCGCTGACACAACGATGACAAAGTAAAAAGGCCAAAAGGTAATATAACTCTCGAATAGACAACCTTTGTCCTTTAACCAATCGAAAGATTGGCTCATATTGTTACACATCTTACGGTTATTGCTTTAATAACGGTATTGGCGAGCTTAGTGCTCGCCGTTTTTTTATCTGTCGTAAAATCCTTTTCACATCGCCCGTATCCTACCGAACCATGATCATTCTTCCATTATAAAATCAATCATTTAGATTATGTACTCGTCTTTTTTCTTAATTTTTATTACACTGTATCTCTGTGTTAACACCCTATAAATTTACCCAAATAGAGTAAAATATGATTGAACGCCAAGAAACAAAGCAACGCATGAGCCGTATTGTGAAACATAACGGAACCATTTACCTTTGTGGTCAGGTATGTGCTGATGCGACGCAAGGTATTGCAGAACAAACACAAACGATGCTTGATAAAGTGGATCTATTGCTAACCCAATCTGGCAGCTCTCGCGAACACATGCTCTCAGCTACGATCTACATTAAAAATATGGCAGATTTTGCTGAAATGAATGCTGTTTGGGATGCATGGGTTCCTGAAGGCCATGCTCCTGCGCGTGCTTGCGTAGAGGCGAGTATGGCTCGTGATGCATTATTAGTTGAAATATCAGTGGTTGCGGCTGAAAAGTAAATAAAATTATACTTACTTAACAATATTTTAGGTGAGTATTGATATAAGGACATGTCATGCTTACACATTCTGAAATTCCTTTTTTTCTTGATGGTGTTAAACACCAATCCCATTATTTTTCATTGCCTGTCGATTATAACGATCAACGGAATACACTTGATCATCTTTCCGTATTTGCTCGTGAATTGGTAAGAATAGATAATGTTGATCGGGATCTTCCTTATTTGGTGTATTTTCAAGGTGGTCCAGGATTTCCAGCCATGAGGCCAACGAGTCATTCGGGGTGGTTGAAAAGAGCATTAGAAGAATATCGAGTGATCTTATTGGATCAACGAGGGACCGGATTAAGCTCGCCGATCACGATTCAAACAATTGAACATTTAACGTCATCACAACAAGCGGAATATTTAAGCCATTTTAGGGCTGATAATATTGTCCGTGATGCAGAAGCGATTCGTCAGCATTTTAATATTGATAAATGGGCAATCATCGGTCAAAGTTTTGGTGGGTTTTGCTCTCTGACTTACCTGTCTCTGTTTCCTGATAGCTTATTGTGCTCATATATTACAGGAGGGATCCCGTCTATTTCTCGTCCGGTTGATGATGTTTATTATGCAACATACAAACGAACTCAAGATAAAAATAATGAATTTTTTGCCCGTTTTCCACAAGCTCAATGTAAATGTGATCAAATAGCACATTATTTATTGAATAATCAGGTACGTTTACCAAATAACCAGATCTTCACTGTAGAGCAATTCCAACAAATGGGGATCTGTTTTGGTGTGTCTGGTGGAGCAGAAGATCTGTATTTTCAATTAGAAAGTGCATTTGTTGATATTAATGGTAAACCTGAGTTGAGTTATGGGTTCTTAAATTATGTGTTAGCACAGCAAAATTATTTAACGAATCCACTTTATGCCATTTTGCATGAATCTATTTATTGTCAGAATTTTGCATCCAATTGGTCTGCACACCGTGTGAGAGCAAGCTACCCTCAATTTAACTATCAAGAAGGCTCTCCATTACGTTTTACTGGTGAGATGGTCTATCCATGGATGTTTGATCAACTTGAGACATTAAAACCTTTAAAAGAGGCTGCAGAGCTTTTAGCAAGTAAATCTGATTGGCCTACATTGTATGATCCTGAGCAGTTAGCTAAAAATACAGTACCGGTAGCGGCAGCAGCTTATGTGAATGACATGTTTGTTGAATTTGATTTTTCTCGTGAAACCTTACAATTGATGCCAAATGCCAAAGCATGGATGACAAGCGAATATGAACATAATGGTCTTCGAGTGGACGGTGAAACGATCTTATCAACGTTGATCACTATTGCTAAGGATATTAAAGCAATTCAATAAACGGTCAGTTTGATGATCCAGAAGCATGATACCTTGATCATGCTTCTGATTGTCTCTTTCTACAAGGGGTTATCTACTCACTTAACATCATTCAAAAAGTAAGAATTGCATTTCCTCTGACATTCACCTAACAGTCATTTACTTTATTTCCTTACACTCATTGCGGTTTATTTATTTGGATTTTCAATGTTTTTTTTAAAGTATTCTCCTCTTATGTTGTCTTTTTTATTGGTCGGTTGTGGCTCTGATTCTGATGACTCAAGTTCTTCTGAAACAATTACCATTTATCCTAAAATAAGCAATGCTATTTTAGTTAATCCAGACATTGGCTTTACTGATTTTCATTCAATATCGATTAAAGACAATCAATGGAAACCGGTGCCTTCTTATCCCGAAACCAGCACGGTTTATTATCGGTGGGATTGGTCTGATATTCAGCCAACAGATGCCGATTCGTTTGATTTCACGGCGATTCAGAGTGTTGTTGATAAAGCGACTGCGGCTAATAAAAAACTAGCCTTACGTATTGTGGCTATGGAAAACACAGGATATGGAGCAGACGCAAGCAAATTACCAGATTGGTTACTGTCTAAAATATCGGTTGTTACTTCTCCAAATGGTCCTTTAGTTCCTGATTATACTGAATCCGTGTTCTTAATGGCCGCAGAGAAGTTGATTACAGAATTAGGCAGTAAGTTTGATGATCCTAATGTCATTACCAGTATCGATATTGGAATGGTTGGCTCTTGGGGTGAATGGAACCTTGAAGATGCTTACTCTGGCAATGGGACATTAGGGTTATATGCACAAAATGAAGAAGGTTTGTTTCGCGATTTCTCTCAATTTTCGAAGTATGCCTCTATGTTTCAAACGGCGTTTACAAAAGTACCTACTGTCATGTTGATTGGTTCATCCAATGTAAACGAAACATTTTTAGCTCAAGCAACGAATAGTGCAAACCCTTCAGGTTGGCGAGCAGACTGTTTAGGCGATAAGTACGGCTATTTCTCTGATTCATGGAGTCACATGGATGAGGGGTATCCAGAAGCATTAGATAACGCGGAAAGAAATGGTTCTCAAGTTCGAGGTATTTGGAAACGAGCACCTGTTCAATTTGAAACTTGTGATGATATGACGGTTTGGCAAACTCAGCATTCATACACTTCTACGGATGTTACCGATGTCTTTGATTATGCTCTCGATCATCATGCCTCATTAATTAATGCTAAATCACACGCGATTCCTGATGAGTATCAACCAGCAGTACAAGAAGTCCTTAAAAAATTAGGTTATCGATTTGAATTGAATTCATTTACTCACCCTAAAGAAGCGCGTGTTGGTGACGTTATTCAAATTCACGCGGAATGGAAAAACACAGGGGTAGCTCCTTCATATTATCCTTATCAATTAGGGTATCGTTTTGTTGATTCATCAGGAACTTTAGAGAGGCAGCAAGATACCTCTAGAAATGTCTTAGATTGGTTGCCAGCAGAAACAAGAAAAGGAACGGCACCAGTGATTGATATTAAAGATGATATTACCGTGCCAGATAAAGCAGGGGTTTATGATCTGCAAGTTGCTTTGATTAATGATAATGGTGATGCAAAAATTAAGTTAGCGATTGATATGCCACAGATTAATAATTGGTATTCGATCTCAACGATTACAGTCCATTAATTAGGGGGATTTATAAGTATGACTTTTATTGAGTCATGTTTATTCCACCACAAAAATAGCGCCGTATTCCATGAGAATACGGCGCTATTTTTTAAAGTGAGGTGTGTCGTTTATTGATTAAGGCAACATACGTTTGAGTGTGTCATCTTTTACAATATGGTGGTGGTAAATTGCAGCCCCTGCATGCAGTGCAATGAGGAAGTACCCAATATTTGCAATTGTTTCATGTATTTCTTTAATCGATTTAGCAGTGACTTTGTCAGGTACCATTATCTCTGGAATATGGACACCAAATAACGCCCATTGTTTACCTGCAACAGTAAGCACGATGATGCCTAGTATTGGTAGTAGAATGAAGCTGGCATACATCAATTTATGGACGAGAGTCGATAACCTTAACTGCCATTGAGGTGGCGTAGGAGTAATCGCTGGAGCTTCATTATATTTTCGTAAAATAAGACGAATCAGCATCGTTATAAATACTAAGCAACCTGCATTGAAATGAATCAATTTTAGATAATCATGCCATGGGCTACTTTTAGGGACTAAGCCTTTCATTTCTATTGCTGCGTAAGTAATAGTAATAAGAAGAAGGCTAAGCCAGTGGAATATAATCTGTTGTCGAGAATAGCGAGTCATAAGAAACCTTAGCGACAGAGTAAAAAAAACACCATAAAGTATTCAATATGAACCTAGAATGAATACGATGGTTATTACTCTTTTATGCGCGTTTAATAGTTAAATGTTGATGAAGTAAAGTAATGAACCCAACGTTGAGTTAATGCGCTAAATTGAAATACACAAAATGCTTTACCATGATCAACCCATCAATTGCGCTATTAGATAAATAAAGAATAGTACACATAATGGTGCTTAGTGACTGTGTTAACTTGTGTTGAATGTCACTTGTGATTAATTGGAGGCAGAGACGTTCATCACTGAGTCTAAAATTTCCATGCTTTGTTCAAAATAAGGGTTATAAGTTAAGCGCGCAAAAATCTTACCTTCTTCTCTTATTCCGTAAGATGAAAACCACACATCAGCACCTTCTTCACAGGCCAGTTCTTGCTCTTCTGTCTGCCCATTACTGCAAATTCGTACAACTCCTTTTTCGCCATATTCTGGATTATTTGGTGAGAAGAGCAGTCCCATATGAGACCCATCGACTATTTTCAGATCTGGACGGTTCATGCTAAATGTAGTGGCGTTAGTTGCTGGGAATGTATTTTCTCCCTGCCACACTAAGTGGTTTCTAGCATTCGTGAATTGAGTTTCAAATACGGTAGTGGCAAATTTTGTATCAATGACTCTGTCGCCTTCACTGGTTATCATAAAGACAGGTTTGGTGTAGTTTTTATCCTTAAGATCCTGTTGGACAATTTTTGCCGTATCATAATAAACCGCAGCACCATGCATAGGGAGTGAGTTATAACGGATAGGGTTAGTTTCAGGATCTTGATCTGCCCATGTCATAAAATAGCTTGCGATTTTTGCAAATTTTACGGTTGATGAGCCCGGTTTAAACGCCGGAGAAAACAAAAGTAATCCAGTGATATCATCGTCTTTCAGAGCTTCAGAAGTAACAAGGTTGGCCCCTGTCGAATAACCACCAAGCCACACTTCATCTGTTTGAGCTTTAAGTAATTGGGTATGGTGATGAACGACATTTTGCCAGTCTTCTAAACTCGGCAGCATGAGATCCGCGACCTTACTGCCATGCCCAGGAAGTAATATTGAGCGGACTAAATAGCCTTTATCCGCTAGGTGCTGAGCAACATCAATAAATGAAAAAGGAGAGTCGCCTAAACCATGAACTAAAAGCACGCCTTTTCCGTTAGGTTTATTTGGCTTTATTTCAAAAGGTAAATTCACCATTAACTCTTTTTCAATATCATCACTTTTAAACACACGGTGATCTGCTAACCATAATTTGGTTTCATCGATGTATTGTTGAAAACTGGTTTGTGAATAGTTAGGTAGCGACTCTGATGCAAGATAATTGGCATCAGTGGTGGATTGGCTGCACGCGCCTAATATTGTCAGAGAACCAATGAACGCAAAGCGAGAAAATAACGATGAAATCACGTGAATGACCTGTTGAACGATAATAAGATGAGATTAGCATAATATAGAGAGAATGAATAAAGCGTGAACAGCTATCATGAATGTCGTTAGTCGAGAAGTTTCTGCTATCACTAAGGCTCGTGTTTAAGTGTAAAAAATAGCCCGATGCTAGATCGGACTATTTTTATATGAAAAGATGATTGGAAGGAGGAGTGTTATCCGACGATTCCAATAAAATAAGGAATAATCAGCGCGTTAGCTAGATCGATAAAAAAGGCACAGACTAAAGGCACAATAATAAATGCTTGATGTGAATTACCGTATTTTTGTGCCACTGCTGACATATTTGCCATGGCGGTTGGAGTAGAGCCTAGAGATATCCCTCCAAATCCTGCACAAACCACCGCTGCATCGTACGTTTTCCCCATAAGAGGAAAGACAACAAAGATTGCAATACATATCGCAATAAAGAATTGAGCTGCCAAAATAATAAAGATAGGCCCCGCTAAATCCACTAACGCCCATAATTGCATACTCATTAAAGACATTGATAAAAATGCCCCTAAGGCCATATCTGCAATCAAAGCGACTGCTGGCTTACGAGAAGGCCAACGAGTACCGGTTAAGCGAGGGTAAGAAGAGGGTATTAGATTAGAAATTAAAATACCGGCAAACAAACAGCTCACAAACAGAGGAAGATCTAACCCAAATCCAGACACCACTTCATTTAAAATTGCGCCTAATATAATACAGATGTGGATAGCGAGCATGGCGTCTAGAAAATCATAAGACGTAATGCGAGTTTGTTTGGAGTCTTGCTGAGTACCGACATCCACTTTCTCACCTTCAACGGCTTTTAAGTTGTGTTTATTAATTAAATATTTTGCGATTGGCCCCCCCATTAAACTGGCAAGAATTAACCCAAAGGTGGCGCTTGCAATACCTATCTCCATGGCGGTGTTTAAATCGAACTGCTCCCCAATCTTTGGCGCCCATGCGATAGCGGTTCCATGACCCCCAATTAAAGAGACTGAGCCACTTAACAAACCAAAAACGGCAGGTTGATCAAGCAATAAAGCAAACCCTATGCCGGTGAGATTTTGAATGAACATATAGCCAATGGTAATGCTCAATAAAATAATGAGCGGTTTACCGCCTTTAAAGAGATCTTTAAGACTGGCGTTAATGCCAATAGTCGTGAAGAAGTAAACTAATAGGAGATCACGAGTCGCTAAATCAAAAGAGACATCAACCTGTGTTACGTAATGAAGAACAGCGAAAAGAACAGAAACGAGAATACCGCCAGAAACGGGTTCTGGAATGCTGAATTCTTTTAGCCAATAGCTCATCTGTGTTAATCGACGACCTAAGAAAAGAACAATTATCCCAAGTGTAATGGCTAGAAATGACTCGATGTGTAACACACCGTCAACGAAGTTCATAAATCATCCTTTAATATATGAAAATACTGGAAAGATTTATCATAACTTGGTTTGATAACGGCTTTTATTCTGTAAGTTAATTCCGTGAACTGTTTCTAATTTTTATCTTGTTCTTTTAATCGTAATCATCGCTCAATGAATAAATGCATTAACGTTGATTCAAGAGTAAATAGTCATAGATATGGGTTGCTTCTGATTGGGTAGGGACGTGTTCATTTATCTGGATTAATTGTTGTTTAATCATATAGACCCTAAAGCCTATGATACTGATAAAAACAAACGCGATGACGTAGAGGATTGTTGTTTTTGGTATGTTCATGTTGCACCCACCTTATTGAAATATCAATGATAATGACCGCTAGATGTAACCGTTTACTTGTTTTTTAGACGCAATAATAAAAGTTTTTTCACTATTGTTATTTATTAATAATAAGGGATTTTAGAAAACAATCTACCGTTGGCTTCTCATTTTTAACGGGATTTTTCACTTTCTTTTTCTCAGGTAATCTCAGCAAAAAAAGAGCGACTCTCAGTTGGAGTCACTCTTCCATTTATGTATCAATCAACGTCGGTAATTAACGAGTTAAATACGCCGTTAAGAAACGAGTAATATCAACCATATCAGAGACTTTAATAAACTCTTCCGTAGTATGAACTTTAGACATACCAGTAGAAAGGTTTACTGTTGTTAAGCCTTTTTCATTAAATACGTTCGCATCAGAGCCGCCACCAGTAGATTTAGTGAATGGGTTAATGTTGATGCTTTCAAATGCTTCTTTAATGCTTGCAACGTGTGCATTGTCGTCTGAAATTTTGTAAGCGTTATAAGCACGCGTTGAGATAATCTCGATTTGAGCTTCGTGCTTTTCAGCCGCTGCTTTGAACGTTGACTCCATGTGCTCAACTTGTTTTGCCAGTTTCACATCATCAAGAGATCGCGCTTCACCTTCAATGTACAGTTCTGGCATAACGATGTTTGTCGCTTGACCACCACGAACCACGCCAATGTTAGCTGTCGTTTCTTCGTCAATACGTGCAAGTGTCATGTTTGTAATTGCATCAGCGGCAACGGTTAATGCATTGATCCCTTCTTCAGGTGCTAAACCTGCGTGTGCAGGACGACCCGTAATGGTTACTTTTAAATTCTGTTGTCCGGGCGCTGAGGTAATAATAGTACCGATAGGACCGCCTGAATCTAATACGATAGCGTGATTAGATTGAATGTAGCTCATATCGTAGTTTTTAGACCCGTGTAAGCCACCTTCTTCATAAACCGTAAACGCAAGTTCAATCGTTTTGTGGGCGTGGTTATTTTCTTTAATAACACGTACTGCTTCTATTACCGCAGAGATACCCGATTTATCATCACCACCAAGAACGGTGTTGCCTTTAGAGCGGATAACGCCATCTTCAATAATAGGTTCAATGCCATTACCCGGAGTTACTGTGTCCATGTGAGAGCTAAATACAATGCTGCCCTCTAACTCGCCTTCTAATCTTGCGTAAATATTAAAGCCGTTTGATACGTGTTCAGGCACGGGTAATTTAGTAACGGTAAAGCCTAGTCCACCTAGTTGTTCTGCAAGTGCTTCTGCAATCGCTTTTTCATTTTTTGATTCACTGTCGATTTGAACAATATCTAGAAAGTGATTAATTAAACGCTCTTGATTCACTTGAGTCATGATTTTTCTTCTATATTGAAAGGAAATATAAAACCACTCTACCCAAAGAAAGTGTGAAAAAAGATGCACTGAATCAATAAAAAGCCCGACAGCATTACCATATGTATGAGCTATATCTTAATAACGAAAAGCTATAACACAGAATTAATATTTAATAATAAATTGCAACTTTCTCGATTCACATCACTCTGATAACTATATTAATAAGAAACCATAAAGAGGTTGTTATGAAGTACCGATTAAAAATTACAACGATAGCACTACTGTTTATTCCATTTTTTGCTGTCATGACCAGTTTTTTTTCAACCGCTGAAGACATGTCTACGCTGAAGAAAGGAAACTACGAAGTTGCAACATTAGCGGGAGGCTGTTTTTGGTGTACGGAATCTGATTTAGAAAAGTTAAATGGGGTGGTGGATGTGGTTTCAGGTTATTCAGGAGGCTCACTTGAAAACCCTACCTACAAACAAGTGTCATCAGGAAAGTCTGGACATATTGAAGTAATTCAAGTGACGTTTGATCCTAAGATCGTTAGCTATGAGCAAGTGCTCGATCAACTATTTAGACACATGGACCCGACAGATAATAAAGGCTCATTTGTGGATAGAGGTCCACAATATCGTCCCGCAATTTTCTTCCATAATGAAGATCAGCAAGTGATTGCTCAAGAGTTCATGAATGCGATTAATGCGGCGGGAATTTACCCAAAACCATTAGCAACAGAGCTAATTGAGTTTGAGAAATTTTGGCCAGCAGAAGATTATCATCAAGATTATTACAAAAATAATCCAGTACGTTATAAGTATTACCGTTACAACTCAGGACGTGATCAGTACTTAGATGCGGTGTTTGGTGAAGATAGAAATGAGAACCCAAAGACATTACGCCAATATATTGATGAGAAAACAATGGCGCAAAGCGTAAAGCCATACAACAAGCCATCAGACTCTGAGATTAAAAAAATGCTGACGGACCAACAATATTACGTAACGCAAGAGGAAGGAACCGAGCGCCCATTCAATAATAAATATTGGGATAATAAAGCCGAAGGTATTTATGTTGATATCGTCAGTGGTGAGCCGTTATTTTCATCAACCGATAAATACAAATCAGGCACGGGATGGCCAAGTTTTACTAAGCCAATCAATAAAGCATATATTGCTGAAGAAGATGATTTTTCCTTATTCAGTAAACGTACCGAGATCCGCAGTAAGTTTGCAGACTCACATTTAGGGCATGTTTTTAGTGATGGACCGAAACCAACGGGGTTGCGTTACTGCATGAACTCAGCTGCAATGCGTTTTGTCGCAAAATCAGATTTAGAGAAAGAAGGCTATGAAGAGTATCTTCCATTATTTGAGTATTAATAAATACAGAAAATAGTAATAAAAATCCGGATCATTCAGTGGGTGATCCGGATTTTTTATTTAGTGGTTATAAAAATAAGATCGATCTTATTTATTTTGTGCTGCGATGTGAGTTGCAATGGCATCCATTAACGCTGGAGATAGGCAATCGTAAGTTGGAAGACCTAATGCTTCAAAGCGAGCACGGATAGCATCCATGTCTTTAGGATCAGTACCTGTTTCGATAATCGATGAAACAAATGCCGCGAATTGTGGCGCAGAGAAACCTGCATCTTCAGACAATTCAGTATGAACGAAATCTAAACCAAAGAATGGGTGATCTTGGTTATCAATACGACCGTACATATGAGTTCCACACTCTTTACACGCATGACGTTTGATTGTAGCTGTTTCATCGATAACAACTAATTTTTCAGCGTTAGCAATTACTTCAACGTTATCACGAGAAATTACGGCAACCTGAGAGAAAATCGCGCCTTCTGGTTTCCAGCATTTAGAACAGCCACAAGCGTGGTTATGTGCAGTTTGTGCCGTTAGTTTTACTGCTACTTTATTTTCTTTACATTGGCAGTGTAATGTTCCGCCTTGAAAGTTCTCATCGGTTGCTGAGAAACCATTATCAATGGCAGGGTGCAGTTTTGTAATAGTCATATTTTTTCTCTTAATGAATGTCAGAATTTTTGTTATTTTTTTATTTAAGCAATTCGTTGCCATAAAAAATCTCTTATTAAATTGTGTCGTTCTTTTGGTTATTTGATTGCTCAAACGATGGCGCTATTTTTCGCCTTTATCTCTTTAGACACAATGAGATAAACTGTAATTCATTATTACGGTAAGGTAATAATCTTGTTTTTAATTTATAATTAAGCCAATAATTAGTAACAATATATCGTTGTGTTTTTGCTTAACTTGCTGTTTATATTGATGTTATTTTAATTTGTGATAATTTGTAATAATTTGTGATAATTTGTGATAATTTGTTGATTGGGTTGTAGAGAGTGATTGATAAAGAGAAATGAAGTGATTGCTATGAAGTTTATTTCTTTGCATTGAAGCAAATAAAGGTAATTTATTTCTTAAGATATAACGTCCTTTAACTAATTGTTTCATATGCTTTTTTAATTAAATGGTCAATATTTACTTCTCAATAGAGAGAGTAATGAATGAATTCATGATTTTAATCTAGTTTTTGATAGGTTTTGTAAATCACAGCTATAAGTACAAGCGATTATCTCTTATTCTCTTTAATGGTTACTCTATACCCATAGATTATTAAAGGGTAAAGAGATGGCGAAGAGTGCATTAGTAGTTGAAGGCGGTGCAATGCGTGGCATTTTTGCTAGCGGCGTACTGGATATCTTCATGAAAAATGAATTTATGCCTTATGATTTTGCTATTGGAGTGTCTGCGGGAGCGTCTAATTTATTAGGTTACCTTGCACATTATCCTCAACGCAGCTTTCATGTAATTACCAAGCTTGCTACTCATAAGCGCTTTTTTAATCTTCCTCGGTTTGCGAGAGGAGGTGATCTTGTTGATGTTCGATGGTTAATTGATGAATCAAATACACGACATCCTTTGGATTTTGAACGTTTGTTTTCTTCTATTCCTTTGTATGCTGCCGTTACCAATATTGACAGCGGCAATGCGGATTACTATCAAGTAAAAAAAGAGAATGTGGATGACGTATTAGAAGCAACGACTGCGCTTCCTATCGCCTACAAGTCGACGCCTTGTTTCTCTGGTGGTTGTTATACTGATGGTGGTGTAGCGGACTCTATTCCGGTGAAAGAAGCGTATCGAAGAGGGGCGAGAGACATTACGGTCATTTTATCTCATCCACTCAGTTATGAAATGAAACCAACACGATCACCTTGGTTAATGACTAAGTTATTAGCTCGATACCCTCAAATAGCACAAGCTATGTTAGTACGAGCAGAAAATTATAATCAATCACTGGAATTTATTCGTAACCCTCCAGAAGGAACGACGATTCGAGTGATCGCACCACCAGAAGATTTTGCGGTTAAGCGCCTTTCCATGAAATATCCTACACTGGTTGCAGGGTATGAAATGGGCGTATCTGCCGGTTTACATCATTTGTCTAGCCGTGATGGTACTTTCGGGTTAGACAGTGAAAATTGTCACTTTTGTATTTAGCACCACCTCTATTAATCGCTTTACTGTGTACTTTTATAATAATACTAAGGAATGAGTAATGAGTAAGAAATTAACGACAGCAGCAGGTTGCCCTGTTGCACATAACCAAAATGTTCAAACTGCGGGTAAACGTGGTCCTCAACTTCTGCAAGATGTTTGGTTTTTAGAAAAACTGGCGCATTTTGATCGTGAAGTTATTCCTGAGCGTCGTATGCACGCAAAAGGTTCAGGTGCTTATGGTACGTTTACGGTTACTCATGATATTACCAAATACACAAAAGCAAAAATATTTTCAGACATTGGCAAAAAAACAGACATGTTTGCGCGTTTCTCTACCGTTGCGGGTGAACGTGGTGCGGCAGATGCTGAGCGTGATATCCGTGGTTTCTCTCTGAAGTTTTATACTGAAGAAGGTAACTGGGATTTAGCGGGTAACAATACTCCTGTGTTTTTCTTACGTGATCCATTGAAATTCCCTGATTTAAATCACGCTGTAAAACGTGATCCTCGCACAAATATGCGAAGCGCGAAAAATAACTGGGATTTCTGGACGTCATTACCAGAAGCCCTGCACCAAGTAACTATCGTGATGAGTGACCGTGGTATTCCTGCGACATACCGTCATATGCATGGTTTTGGTAGCCATACATTCAGCTTCATCAATAGCGATAATGAACGTTATTGGGTGAAATTCCACTTTGTCTCTCAACAAGGCATTAAAAACCTATCAGATGCAGAGGCGGGCGAATTAGTCGGTAATGATCGTGAAAGTCATCAACGTGACTTACTAGACAGCATTGATAACCAAGATTTCCCTAAATGGACATTGAAAGTACAAATCATGCCAGAAGCAGAAGCGGCAACAGTACCTTACAATCCATTTGATTTAACCAAAGTATGGCCACACAAAGATTACCCATTAATTGAAGTGGGTGAATTTGAGCTAAACCGCAACCCACAAAACTATTTCGCAGAAGTAGAACAAGCAGCGTTTAACCCTGCAAACGTGGTTCCGGGTATCAGCTTCTCTCCTGATAAAATGCTACAAGGTCGTTTATTTGCGTATGGCGATGCTCAACGTTACCGTTTAGGCGTTAATCACCAGCACATCCCAGTGAACGCCCCTCGTTGCCCTGTACATAGTTACCACCGTGATGGTGCAATGCGTGTTGATGGTAACTTCGGTAGTACATTAGGTTATGAACCAAATAACGAAGGCCAATGGGCAGAGCAACCAGATTTCTCTGAGCCACCACTAAATTTAGATGGCGCAGCAGCACATTGGGATCACCGTGAAGATGAAGATTACTTCTCACAACCGGGTGATCTATTCCGTCTAATGACCGCTGAGAAACAAGCGATTTTGTTTGATAACACAGCGCGTAACTTAAATGGTGTGCCAAAAGAGATTCAACTACGTCACGTAACTCATTGTTATAAAGCTGATCCAGCGTACGGTGAAGGTATTGGTAAACTACTTGGTTTCGATATCAGTGAATATAATTCGTAATTAATCGCGAATTATAATAAGTAAATATGCTTAAGGCAGATGACGATAATCGTTGTCTGCCTTTTTTGTTTAAATATACAGAGACTTAAAAACCACAAAAACTGTCCGTATTTGTATCGATAGACCTCCGCTATACTCCCCGCACTATTATAAGCCGCTAAGGCAAATACTCATTGCTCTGGATTTACGATCCAGCCTCGCAAAAAAGGAAAGTTACCCATGTCTCAATATATCGTTTGTGCGTTATACAAATTTGTTTCATTAGAAGATTACACCGAAATACGTCAGCCATTAACGCAAGTGATGGAAGATAATCAGATCCGAGGTACATTACTTCTGGCAAGTGAAGGCATTAATGGCACCGTTGCTGGCTCTCGCCAAGCCATTGATACGTTGCTAGCTTGGTTCAAAGAAGATTCACGTTTAGCGGATGTAGTTTATAAAGAATCAATCAATGACGTTCAACCTTTCAATCGTACTAAAGTGAAATTGAAAAAAGAAATCGTCACCATGGGCGTAGAAGGCATCGATCCTCTTCATGTGGTGGGAACGTATGTAAAACCAGCCGATTGGAATGCACTTATTTCTGATCCAGAAGTGCTATTGGTTGATACTCGTAACGATTATGAAGTTGATATCGGCACATTCAAACACGCTGTTAACCCAAAGACAGAGACATTCCGCGATTTTCCTCAATACGTTACTGAAAATTTAGACCCAGCAAAGCATAAAAAAGTAGCTATGTTCTGTACTGGTGGTATTCGTTGTGAAAAATCGACGGCTTACATGAAAGAGCAAGGATTTGATGAGGTGTACCATCTTGAAGGTGGAATACTAAAATACCTTGAAGAAGTGCCAGAAGAAAACAGCTTATGGGAAGGTGATTGTTATGTGTTTGATGGTCGAGTTGCCGTCAATCATCAATTAGAGAAAAGTCATTATGATGTGTGTAATGCGTGCCGCTTACCGATCACAGACGAAGATAAGCAGTCAGACTCTTTTGAGAAAGGCGTAAGTTGCCCTAAATGTATTGACCAACATACCGAAGAGCAAAAATCTCGTTTCCGTGAGCGTGAAAAACAAGTGCAGTTGGCTAATGAAAGAGGGGAAACTCACGTTGGTGGTGACGCGGCAAAATTGATTGAACAACGTAAACAAGAAAAGAAAGAGAAGAAGCAGCAACAGCAACAGAGATCATCTAAGTAAGAAGAATGCAGTATTGATCCAAAATGAATGTGAAACATAAATAATGAACTGACTCGAAAGAATATAATAGGCTTTCATTTGACTCATTATTAGATGGAAAGCAGATAACAAATGCGTGAATAAACCGTTTATTTGTGTCTAATTTTATCGCCAATTCATCAATCCTTGCTAATTTTATAAACGAAAGTGAGGCGTTAATCGCCTCGCTTTTATTGTTTATAGACAAGGATGAAATATGACAAATACAATAAAAATCAATTCGCTTACCATTGCCTTTGTTGGCGCATTATCCTCAATGGGAGCACAAGCGCATGGCTGGGTTGAATACCCAAGTGCGAGGCAAAACACCTGTTATCTTGATGGTGGGTTTTGGGATAACACCATTCCAAATCAAGCGTGTCAGTCTGCGTTTGATGAATCTGGTGCATTCCCCTTTGTTCAGCGTAATGAAGTGGCGGCCAATGTTCCTAATTATAAAGACATGGCCCATGTTCAAGCCATTGTTCGTGATGGTAATTTATGTTCCGCAGGAGATAAGGCCAAATCAGGGCTGAATGTGGGATCAACGCATTGGCAAAAAACGGCCATTACGTTAGATGAGAATAACCAACTTGAACTCGTCTTTAATGCTACCGCCCCCCATAATCCTTCTTACTGGCAATTCTATTTATCTAACGTAAATTATGATCCAACCGTTCCGCTTACTTGGGGTGATCTCGATGTCGTCGATACGGCAGGAGATATTATTGTTGGAGACGATAAAAAATACCGCATTAAAATTACTCTCCCAGCAGACCGTGTCGATTCAGCTGTGCTCTACACTCGTTGGCAACGTGAAGATGCCGCAGGCGAAGGATTTTATAACTGCAGTGATATCACCTTTGATGGGACTGGAACGACGCCTCCTGGGCCTATCGATCCTGTTGAGCCACCGCCACAATATTCCGATCTAGGCTATTACGTTGGTCAAGGATTTGGTCCTGTAGAATCTGGAGACTCGATAAGATTTAGAACTTTTGATGCAACGGGCGCAGAGACAACAGACATCAGCTTAGCGATAACCGTAAATAACACAGCAACATGGTCGGCAGAGTTAGCGGGTCAGTTTAATCAGTTGAAAAATAAAGCATGGTTTATTGGTATTTGGCATCAAGAGATGAACCATTATATGTATGACACCACTAATATTTATGCGAATCGAGTGTTTGCTCCTAAGGTAAATTTAAGTTATCAACTGTCGCTAATTAAAGCCGACATCACTCCTCCTGTTGAGCCACCAGTCGAGCCAACGAATCAATGGGATAAAAATAATGCCTATCAGGCGGGAGAGACTGTGACACATCAAGGAGGAACATGGGTTGCTCAGTGGTGGACAAAAGGTGAAGAGCCGGGAACAACAGGCGAATGGGGAGTATGGCGATAACCCTTTACGACTCATTATAATATAAATAGAAGCCCTAGATTATTCTGGGGTTTTTTATGTGATAAGAGTGACTTATTAACGTTATAACGAGAGGTGTTTAGCCTCAATCTCTTCAATCTCATAATATTTACTCAACGACTAAGAATACGACTTCAAGGATGAAATCATTACTATGTAATTAAGATGAGAGTAATCATGAAATTAGCACTAAAAAGGGGTTGTTGCAAAAAATTCAGTTTAACGCCCAAAATCCTTCATACTATTTCGTAGCCAATGACCAATTCTGAATTTAAATGGAAACACTTCGCACCAGAAATTATACTTTGGTGTTTACGTTGTTATAGTTCCACACCAATGAGTTACGCAAATCTCAGTGATATGCTCACAGAGCGAGGCATATCGGTTAATCGCTCCACTATTTACCGTTGGTTTATTGAGTATTCCCCTAAATTACGAAAAAAGTTACGTCGTAATTATCAATTCATCCAAACTGATAGCTCCTGGCAACTCGATGAAACTTACGTAAAAGTAAAGGGAAAATGGAACTACCTGTATCGAGCCATCAATAAACAAGGGGAAACCTTGGATTTTTATTTCTCTCACAAGAGAAATAAAGAAGCCGCCTATCAATTCCTTAGGCGTTGCTTACGATGCTATGACCTAGAGTAGCAGCCTAAAACGTTAAATACAGATAAACA
>NZ_MAJU01000035.1:0-3845 GCF_001691055.1 Aliivibrio logei | reverse complement strand
CATTAGAGTGATTACTGCCAGTCACTAAACTGGTGTCACTGTCGTCTGATAAAGCGACATTACTCAACGTCGGTGCTGTTTTATCGATGACTACATTCGCCACAGATGACTCTGCAGAGTTACCAGCAATATCTGTCACAGTCACTTTATATTGGTAGTTACCTTCAGCAAGATCGCTGGTTGTAAATTCATGCGATACCGCACCATTAAGGTTAACAGTCTCATTAATGATTAACGAACCAGGAGCTCCACTTCGCCACACAGTTAACGTTACTTCTGATGCATTACCTTGTGTGTTCACAAGAATGTTCAACGCACCGTCATTAGTCAAGTTATCATCCGACTCAAAACCGGTGTCATTTTGAAGATCCGTAGTTGCTGTTGGAGCCGTCGTATCAAGTGTAAAGCTCTTTGTTATCTCGCTGTCATTACCCGCCACATCCGTCGCTGTAACAGTCCAAGAGTAAATACCATCTTGAACAATTTCAGCGGCGGTGACTGACCACGAGCCATTTTCAGCAACAACCGTATTCAATGTTTGTGAGCCCGCAGGGCCACTAATCACCACTTTGATCTTATCGCCACGATCCCCTGTACCCGAGATCACTGGCTCTTTCGTATTAGTAAACACGCTCCCATCACCAGATAGACCCGTTTGAGAATCAAATTGAGCCGTCAGATTAATCTCATTATCAAAGGTAAAATTACCCGTTACATTTTTAACGTTACCAGCAATATCTTCATAACGAAGGGCATAACTATACTCACCATTTTCATTCCCAAATACCGGGACATTTAACGTCCATGATCCATCTTGGCCAGCGGTTACGAACACATTATTTGGAATAACAACCGCAACACCATTCGGATTATCTAAAGAAACAAGCGTCACTTTAGTACCAGCTTCTACATTACCGGACAATTTAACCGAAGTTAAGTTAGTGATGTCATCAGAGTTTGGTGTCCCACTGTCAGTATCTGTACTCAGACCATAATCATCCCCACCAGTAACAGTGCGATCTATTACCAATGTTTTATCACTGACTACAGGCTCACTGATATTACCTGCTTTATCAGTAGCAACCACCGTTACCGTATAAGACCCTTCAGGAATATCTCGAGAAGCGGCCAGTGTCCAATTGCCATTACTGTAAGTGCTTGTTTCAAAATCTATTTTTGTAGAGCCTGTTTGCAAAATTACTTTTATTTTAGACGATTCTGTCACACTGCCGCTGAAGATTGGGCGTAACGAATTCGTTAACATATCTGTATGATTTATCCCAGAATCTGTTGCTTCAGTTAATCCCGTGAACTCCACAATTGGCAGTTGTGTATCAATAATGACGGTATCAGATTGTGCTGGTGAATTATTACCAGCAGCATCTTGAGCAAATACAGACCATGTATAGGCACCATCCGCTAAATCAAGGCTCTCTGGTAATGAAAATGTCCACGTACCATTGTCTTTCACCGTGACAAAACCTGGTGATAAATCAACGGCAACACCCGCCGTATTTATTACAGTTAAATAAATTCGAGCTCCAACTTCGGCCCCAGATCCTGAAAAAACAAGTTGGTTATCATTCACATAGTCATCATTTTCTATGCCTTGAAGCTGTACTGCACCAAGAGTTGGTAGCTCAGTGTCAATCGTCATCGCAACAACAGCAGACTCCGCTTCATTACCAGCAATATCAACCACTATCACTTGGTACTCAAAGTGGCCATTCTCTAGTGTCGGCACTGAGAATGTATAACTACCATCACCATTTACCGTAACAAAACCGGAATTATAAACAGCCGATGCAGACGTACTTCCTGCCTCCCACACCAAAAGTTTGACTTGATGTGCAGCTCCCGCAGTGACAACTTTAATATCTGGTGTGGTAATTTGTGTTATCCCATCAGAGGCACTAGAGCCACTGTCTGTTAATAACTCAAGTGATTGTACTGACGGTGGTGTTGTATCTAAAGTGAAAGCACCACGCTGTGTACTGTCAGTATTCCCTGCCGCATCCGTTGCCACAATAGACCAATTATAAATGCCATCACTCCCTAGGGCAGCAACATCAATAGACCACGTTCCATTACTGCCAACCACGGCATTAAGTACTTCACTTCCACCAGGCCCTGATAGCGTTAAAGCAATACGATCGCCCTGCGTCCCTGCCCCTTTAAATACTGGAGAATCATTTTTAGTGTATAACACACCATTATTTTCGACTTGTCCAGCCTCTAGCACAGCAGAAATACTGATCAGTGTATCTAGCTCATAACTGCCATTCACTTCTTTTGTATTGCCCGCTGCATCAACGTATTCAATGGTATAAGTGTAAACACCTTGCTCTGCCCCAAAATTAGGCAACGAAATAACCCAGTGACCACTTCCATCAACCGTCACCGCCGCTACAGCACTCACATCAATAGATGTTCCACTTGGAGTAGACAACGATTTCAACGTAACCTTACTGCCTAGCTCAACTTGTCCTTCCAGTTGAATGGATGAATTATTCGTCAGATCATCACCAACGATGCCTGAATCTGAATCCGCGTGTAAGCCAATATCATCACCACCTTCTACCGTTCTATCGATAACAAGGTGAGTCTCTGACGTTACTACATTACTGCTATTACCAGCCATATCAATGGCCGTCACTACAACATTGTAGCTGCCTTCCGCAATAACACTCGTAGCAACTAAGGTCCAAGAACCGTTAACAAAAGCAGGCGTTTCAAATGAATACGTGTGTCCAGCAGGTATTGAAGTTAATACCACTGTAATTTTAGCATTTTCTGTTACTGAACCAGTAAAGACTGGATTATCCGCATTCGTCAGCATATCTGACGTATTATCACCACTGTCTGTTGCTGCTGTGATCCCCGTAAAACGTAATTCAGGTTGCGCGGTATCTAAATTAAAAGATCCCAATTTTGGTACTGAGCTATTCCCTGCAACATCTTGAGCAATAAAACTCCAATTGTAGGTTCCATCCACAAGAGCTTCAGCTGTTACCGCCGATAAAGTGTAAGTCCAACTGCCACCTATCGCCTCTGCGTACGCAGGGCTCACTTCAACAAGGTTGCCTAAGCGATCCATTAATGTGAAGTAAACACGAGAGCCTGCCTCAGCCGTTCCCGTGAAGCTGACTTCTGCATCATTAACGTAGGTGCCATTCAATGTATCTTCCTGAATCACCCCTCCTAAGATAGGCGCTGATGTATCAATCGTAACGTTTGCTATCGCACTTTCAGATTCATTACCCGCTGCATCAATTACAATCACTTTGTATTGATAGCGCCCTTCTTCTAACTGAGTTGATGTGAACGTATGGATCGCTGATCCCGCCAACTGATGCGTGGCATTAAACACTGCATCCGCAGCTGTTTCGCCCTGCTTCCAAATGACCAAACGTACTTCGTGTGCATTCCCTGCGGTTGTCACTTTGATGGATAACTGATCATTCTTAGTAATACCATCATCAACCGCAACACCACTGTCATTCATTAACTCTGTTGATGCCGTCGGTGCCGATGTATCTAACGTAAAATCACTCTCTTTTAACGTCGTATTGCCCGCCGCGTCTGTCGCTTCCACTTCCCATGTGTATTTACCATCAACAGTTAATGCATTATTTGCATCAAAAGTAACACGCCATACTCCATTGACCACCGTCGTTACCATTTCATGTCGGTAGCCACCAGGGCCCGATAACGTAATAGTGATGGTGTCTCCATCCTGTCCTGTACCCGATAACGTCGGCGTATTTTCACTGGTGATCCGATCAGAATCACTTACTCCCGAGTCAGAGCTATCATCCAATCGTGCCGTTACAGAGATCGTATTA
>NZ_MAJU01000034.1:234-1118 GCF_001691055.1 Aliivibrio logei | reverse complement strand
CCTTATTTCCCCAAGTTCAGGCGTTTCAGAAGCTATTTCACGCTTCAATTGTTCTTTGGTTATGCCTCATTTTAGTCTGCATCCGTGTTTTCCTCGCAGCATTTTCAATCCCAATTGTGGCTAATATATTTGTTTTTTCAGTTCCAAACTTGTTGAAACCAAACCGTTCAAATGGCGTAAAAAGTGTATTGGTTTTCCATTTACTTAATCTCGCAATTTAAGGATATTTTGTTCGCTTAATTACTATCGGTAAATTAGAATCAGGGCATTAAAAATCTTGGCAGGGCAGTTCTTTACCAAGTTAGCCAAGCCGAAAGTAAGCACGCACAACAATCGCATCAACACGATTTATTACATTCGGCGTTCTGGGTTTGTCTTAGGTTTTGTGATTAAGGCTGTTAATTCAGGTTGGTTTGCATGGTAATAAACGTGTTATGCCAGCGTTAGCTGCTTCAAAGAAGGAATTTAGTATGCAAGGTGAGAAATGGCTCTCAGGTACGGAGCTTAAAGGGAAAATAGTCACATTGATTCCACTACAATTAGAGCATGCGTCAGCTCTTGTTGAAGCGGCTTCTGATGGTGAACTTTGGGACTTATGGTATACAAAAATACCAAGTAGAGAGACTGTAAACGGTTATATTGAATTGGCTTTAAGCGAACAGGACGCTGGGCGTTCTTTGGCTTTTTCTGTCATTGATAATGAAACTCAAACCATAATCGGTACAACTCGTTTATGCCACGCTGATTGTGTGAATAAACGGGTAGAAATTGGTTATACGTGGTATGCGAAAAATTATCAGAGAACCTCAGTAAATACCGAATGTAAGTTCCTTCTTCTTTCTCATGCATTTGAAAACCTCTCAGCAATCGCAGTTGAGTTTAGA
>NZ_MAJU01000034.1:0-205 GCF_001691055.1 Aliivibrio logei | reverse complement strand
CTCATTGGCATAATCATGCTTCACGTAATGCAATAGCTCGTTTGGGTGCAAAGCAAGACGGTGTAATTAGAAATCATCAACAAATGGCAGATGGTAGCTATCGAGATACCGTTGTATTTTCGGTAATTAATAGTGAGTGGTTAGCCGTAAAAGCTAGTTTGTTATTCAAACTGGAAAGGCGCAGCTAACAATTGCATCAACACGA
>NZ_MAJU01000033.1:0-3744 GCF_001691055.1 Aliivibrio logei | reverse complement strand
TTACGCTTCAATTGTTCTTTGGTTATGCCTCATTTTATTCTGCATTAGTGTTTTGCTCGAAGCATTTTCAATCCCAGCCGTGGCAAGGATATTTGATTTATCAGTTCCAAATCTGCTGAAACCAAGTCGTTCAAATGGCGTAAAAAATGTATTTGTTTTCTATTCACTTTATCTCGCAATTTAAGAACATTTTGTTCGCTTAATTACTATCGGTAAATTAGAATTAGGGCTTAGAAAATCTTGGCAGGGCAGTTCTTTACCAAGCTGGCCAAGCCGAAAGTAAGCACGCACAACAATCGCATCAACACGATTTATTACATTCGGCGTTCTGGGTTTGTCTTTAGTTTTGTGATTAAGGCAGTTAATTCAGATTGGTTTGCATAGTAATAAACGTGTTATGCCAGCGTTATAACTTTTAGGTAAATTAAATGGATTTAATTAGTGTTCTAAAAAAGGAAACAGGGAAGTTATCTAATGAGCAGTCTGCATACCTTATTGCACTGATACTTTTCCCTTTATCCATGTTATTTACTGAAACATTCCCATTTCCTTCGTACTGGATTGTGTCTAGTTTTTTGATTTATGGGTTTATTGTTTGGATTCGTGAGTGGGGAGATAATTTAAATTCCATATCATATGCGAAACCATTAATGGCATTGGCTTTTCTTGCTGCAACAACATTGAATGTGGCTATGGCTTCAATAACTGTAAATTCGATTTTAGAGGTGCCTAGTTCACCATTTATTTATACTATAACAATGGTATCCATACTAACGGTTCCTTTCACCACAGCGATTTCATTGGCCATGTTAGCTATACCAATGATGCTAATATCAATGTTTAGTTCCATGTTTTCTATTAAGGCGTTGTCCGCTAAAAAGATTGTTAATTTTGAAATATGGAGCTTAATGAAAGAAGTTTCAGCTCTTAATTTACTTGGTCGTATTTTTGCTAGCTTAACCGTTTTCTTTATAGCGACTTCATTTTTAGGAGATAACTCTTGGTATACAGATCAAGTAGCAGAGTTTACTAAGTGGTTTGCTTATAACTTTGAAATGGAAATTTATAGTTATTGCTCTCTTCCTAATAATGCTCATGTTTCATATATTGATGGGGAGCGTATTATTATTGGGGTAAATGAAAAGTCTGAGTATATTTTCACAGTATCAAACTGCATCACAGAGTTATAACAAATGCATCAACACGATTTGCTACACTCGGCGTTGTCGGTTTGCCTTTAGTTTCAGTGATTAAGGCAGTAAAATTCAGCTAAGTCTGCATGGTAGCAAACGTGTTATGCAGGCGTTATGTTTTCAATGAGGTTGAAAAATGGATTGTATGGTTTTGAAAGATCTAGATGATTTACATAAGATCTTTAGAGTATATCGAAATAACAAAGGATTTGGTTTATGGTTTAGAGGTCAGTCTGATCAAGACTGGGCTTTACTACCAAGCGCTGCGAGAGAAGAATACTATTTACCCGATAATCGTGATTTAGGTAGATTTAAAGAGTGGTCAAATTATGCTATTGCTCATGAAGTATTGCCGACAAATGATATTGAACAAATTGCATTAGCTCAACATCATGGTTTAGCAACAAGGCTTTTGGATTGGACTAAAAATCCATTAGTTGCTTGTTATTTTTGTGTCATATCAGAACTGAGCAGCGATGGCGCTGTTTATATATTAGAACCGCCAGAAGTAATGGCAAAACGAAATTTAACATTTGAAGAAATTAAAAATCACGAAGGAGTTATCTCTTATATACCTACAGCTTTTACAACCCGTGTTATTAATCAACAAGGGTTGTTTACAATACATTGCCCTCCCAATAGAGAAATAGAAGTAGTTAAGTCTAAATATTTACCAGAAGAGCATAATATTAAGAAAATAATTATCCCCAAAAGTATGAAAAATGACATCAAGGCAATGTTAGATGATTATGGGATTAATGACTCTACAATGTTCCCTGGTCTGGATGGACTTTCTAAATATATTAATGCAGATACTAATGAAATGGCTTTAAGGATAAAAACATAACAAATGCATCAACACGATTTGCTACACTCGGCGTTGTCAGTTTGTCTTTAGTTTCAGTGATTAAGGCGTTAAAATTCAGTTAGGTCTGCATGGTAGCAAACGTGTTATGCAGGCGTTATGCGTCATTAGGAGGGTAAATGATTAATTTTTTTGAACAAAGTGATAGCTTGGACTACGAAGTTTTAAGACCTATGAGGCATATTCGTGGTAATTGGGAATTACGACAAGGGGATGAGTCATTATTTGCTATTGAAGAGGACAGTTTTGCTGAAGACTTGAATAATTTGATTGATGAGCTTGAAGTCGCAGAAATTCCAGAACGTTATCATGATAATGAAGACCTTTTAGCCGAATATGTAAAAAATAAGTTTAATAGTGAAATTGTAAAGGTTGGTAATCGTTGGGAAGGTCAAAGTTATCAAATTATTTTACAAGATGCTGGTTTTTTTGATATTGATGAGCGTAATTTAGTTCAGTCTGCTAAAGGGCGAATTATGGCAGCAATAAAGTTTGGGCAAACTAGTTACGATGATATGGAGCTAGGCCATAGAAAAATGCTTGCTGTGATTTTAACATTAATTTTATATCATCGAATTTAGACGCATAACAAATGCATCAACACGATTTACTACACTTGGCATCTCAGGTTGTCGGGTGTTTCTCGTTTTAAGGCGTCAATTTTAAGTATAATTGTTTGGTAGTAAACGTGTTATGCAGGCGTTATGCCTTAAGAGGTAATTAATGAGTTTTGAACACGTCTTACCCTGGTTAGCTTTGCTAATTTCAGGTATTAGTTTATTTGTTAGTGGGTATTCGATTTATAGGGATAGAAGCCGAGTAAAAGTTTTCTGTAAAGTTGTTTATGATTGCTCTAGAGATCAATCTGAAAACCGTGATAATCCACCGCCGTTTTTGAGAATATATGTTGTAAATACAGGAAAAAGGCCAATTTTTCTTTCGAATCTTTGTGGTTATATTTCAAGAAAATCAGCACATTCATGGGCGCTGAAAGATGAGCCGATAGCTTTTGATGAGAATGGTATTCCTTCGGTTTTTTCAAGTGGTTTTGTCCATGATGTAGGGGTTCGATTAAATGATGGCGAAATCTATGAATATCGTATTAAACATGATGATTATACAAAATTGTACTCTATAGAGAATGATGGTTTTATGTTTAGAAAATACTATTTAACAGATGTGCTAGGTAAAAAATTCTTTGTAAAAGGTTCAAAAGTTGGGATTAAGAAGTTGTCGGAATATCAGGCATAACAAATGCATCAACACGATTTGCTACACTCGGCGTTGTCAGTTTTCCTTTAGTTTCAGTGATTAAGGCCGTAAAATTCAGCTAGGTCTGTATCGTAGCAAACGTGTTATGCAGGCGTTACACGAACTAAAGATTGCAGTTTTTTGGCTCAGTTCAGCGATAGAACCATTCGATTTTTAGATGTGAAAGTAGGGTGGTTTTCTTTCTTCTTTGTTTCCTTTTGGTGTTCATTTCATCAGGTTCGGCAATTGACTATTATTGCCAAAATTTCATGGGTTTCAGAAACCAATTTAGGCTTCAATTGTTCATGCTTTTGCCTCATTTCAGTTTGCATCAGTGTTTTGCTCGCCACATTTTCAATCCCAATTGTGGCGAGGGTATTTGGTTTATCAGCTCAAAACTGGCTGAAACCCGATCGTACAAATGGCGTAAGAAAA
>NZ_MAJU01000032.1:0-46893 GCF_001691055.1 Aliivibrio logei | reverse complement strand
GCTTTTTTACGTCTGTATAAACGTAATCTACGTTTATTAAGTATATTGTTAAATACCTTACTCTACTAGTTGAGCTTTCTCTCTACGCAATCATCCTGTATTCTTTTCTTATTGTATTTTCAAGGATGATGTTATGCGCTTCAAGCCACTTATATTCCCTTCTTTATGTCTTTATTTTTCTTCTTTCTTAGTGTTAGCTGATGAATCTCGTCCAAAAATTGGATTGGTGCTTGCCGGAGGTGGGGCTAAAGGTGCTGCACATATCGGCGTATTAAAAGCATTAGAAGAAATGCATATTCCCATTGATTACATTACAGGTACTAGTATGGGGGCATATATTGGAGGGTTATATGCATCAGGATTGAGTGCCGATGAAATTGAAGTCTTTATTGATTCCGTGAATTGGAATAGCGGTTTTGTTGATAAAGTTGAGCGAAGTGAAAGGCAAATAAGAGATAAAGAATATGAAGATCGCTACCAAATAGGAACCGATATTGGTTTCTCATTTACAGAATTAAAAGCGCCAAAAGGATTTGTTCAAGGCCAAAATATGGCAAAAATTCTTCGAACAACTTCAGGTAATGTTCCTTATTTAGAATCGTTTGACGATCTTCCTATCCCGTTTAGAGCGGTAGCAACCGATATTGAAAAACTCGAACCTGTTATTTTGGATAAAGGTGATTTGTCCAAAGCGATGATGGCCAGCATGTCAGTGCCAGGAGCCTTGCCACCAGTTGAATATGACGGCCTTTTATTGGTTGATGGTGGTAGTGTTAATAATATGCCTGTTGATATAGCAAGAGAGATGGGAGCGGATATTATTATTGCTGTTGATATTGGTTCGGACTATCTAGAAGCTAAAGACATATCTAGTTATTTATCTGTTATGGGCCAATTGACTAATTACATTGTAAAAAATAGTACTCTCCAACAAGAAAAATTATTAGATGAACAAGACATTTTACTTTCACCTCATGTCGGAAAAATGGAAACAGCAGAATTTGATAAAATGCCTTTTGCTTATGGTAAGGGTTATGATATTGCGTATGAAAAACATAAAGAATTAAATAAATTGGTTTTATCCAAAATTGATTATCAAGCATATTTAGAAGACAAAAAACTGAAAACTGAACAGCTTACCCGTGGTGAATCATTACCAATTAATAAAATAAAACTAGCTAATAATAGTCTATATACAGAGAAAATGCTGTTAGACCGATTGAATCTTAAAGAAGGTAAAGCTTATACCGCGGATGAACTTGAAGGGCACATCAGAGACCTGTATGTCATCGATAGGTTTGAAAGGGTTGATTATTACTATGAAGAAAATAACGTTGGTTCCCATGATCTTATTGTTGAGGTAAAAGAAAAAAGTTGGGGACCAAATTATTTAGACTTTCGTTTTGCTTTAGAAGATGATTTTGATAATCAAAGTAAATATTCATTAGGTATTTCTATAAATTTTACCGATATTGAATTAACAGGATTAAGAGATAATCGTTCAGAATTGAGAACAAATTTCGAATTCGGGACTGATAAATTAATTTCAGCTGAGTTGTATACTCCCTTTTTAGTGAACCAACTATTATTTACCTCTTTTAAATCGATTTATAGTGTAGAACAGAAAAAATTCTCCCTTTCAGGAAATGAGTTGAGCTCAATTGATAATAATTTCCCTCTAGAATACAGTGATCTTGTATTTGAAGGAGCGTTTGGTTTACAGGGGCACCTATGGAGTGATTTTAGAATTGGTGGCCGGTATACCAAGGGTGATGTTGCTTTTACCAGTATTTCAAGTATTGATGCAAGTTATACAAGAGAAGGTATTTTTGCTCAATATCGTCTTGATACACTGGATAATTATACCTTTCCTACTAAAGGCTTCTACGTTCGTTCTGAGTATTTATATTCTCATGATAATGTTGATGATAGCGCTATCGATTCGGATGGGACAAAAGATTCGGTTATAGAGTTTACAGTCAATACAAGAGCTGCTTGGACTCATTCTCGTCATACTTTCGTCGGTAACTTTGAATACGGTATTGTAGAAAATAAAAAAGGTGATTTACAATTAGAACCTAAATCTCTTGGTGGTTTTTTACGTTTATCAGGAACACCAAAAGACAGCTTAACTGGGCAGAATTTAATGTTTGCTAGTCTTGTTTATCGCTATCGTTTAATGGATAACGACTTTGGTTTATTTCAATCCCCTATATATTTAGGTGGCTCAATAGAAAATGGGGGGCTCTGGAATGGTGAAAGTTTTAAAGAAGCTCCAATTTATACTGCAGGGTCTATTTTTGCAGGAATAGACTCACCAATAGGACCAATTATTTTAGCTTATGGTAGAACAGAGCAAAGCCACGAATCGGTATATTTAAGCATTGGTGCAACATTATAATGTTTAAAAGTGCGCCATAAGTCATATGTTGTTTGATGTCGTTAGATTTTAATTTTAAGTTAAATTTGATATAGTCTGGCCACATTTTTAGTCTATATCGACATCATATTCTCTTGTTTTATTGAGATTTATAACAGTATTTAAAAGTTAATGGATATAAACTGAATCGTTTCCAAGGATGTTTACTCATTAAGAGTAGACCAGAAAGTGAGGAATTAAGTCGTGCTTGAAGCTTATCGTAAACACGTCGCAGAACGTGCTTCTGAAGGTGTGGTCCCAAGACCATTAAATGCTGAGCAAGTAGCAGCATTAGTTGAACTAGTAAAAAATCCGCCACAAGGTGAAGAAGAACTCCTTCTTGATTTACTAGAAAATCGCATTCCCCCAGGTGTTGATGAAGCAGCTTATGTTAAAGCCGGTTTTTTAACTGCAATTACAACGGGTGATATTTCTTCACCATTAGTGAGTCGTGAAAAAGCAGCAGAGTTACTAGGTACGATGCAAGGCGGCTACAATATTGATTCATTAGTAAGTTTGCTTGATGACGTCGAATTAGCGCCTATCGCAGTTAAGGCATTATCCCATACATTATTAATGTTCGATTCTTTTTACGATGTAGAAGAAAAAGCGAAGGCTGGCAATGTCTCAGCTCAACAGGTTATTCAATCTTGGGCAGATGCTGATTGGTTTACAGCAAAAGAAAAAGTAGCTGAAAAAATTACCGTTAAAGTATTTAAAGTCACGGGTGAAACTAATACCGATGATTTATCACCAGCACCAGATGCTTGGTCTCGTCCTGATATTCCTGTACATGCGAAAGCGATGTTAAAGATGGAACGAGAGGGCATTAATCCAGATCAAGAGGGCAGTGTTGGGCCAATTAATCAAATTGAAGAACTGCAAAAAGACGGTATTCCATTAGCGTATGTTGGTGATGTTGTTGGTACGGGGTCTTCTCGTAAGTCGGCGACAAATTCTGTTCTGTGGTTTATGGGTGATGATATTCCTTACGTACCGAACAAACGCACTGGTGGTGTTTGTTTAGGTGGTAAGATCGCGCCGATCTTCTACAACACAATGGAAGACTCAGGTGCGCTACCGATTGAATTGAATGTGCAAGACATGAATATGGGGGACGTCATTGATATCTTCCCTTATGAAGGTGTTGTTCGTAAAGGTAGCGCGGAAATCTCTAGCTTTGAGCTTGGAGCTGTATTACTTGATGAAGTTCGTGCTGGTGGGCGTATTCCACTGATCATTGGTCGTGGTTTAACAAGCCGTGCTCGTACTTCTCTTGGTCTTGAAGAGACCGGTTTATTTGCTAAACCAGTTGATCCATCGGCTTCAGATAAAGGCTACACTTTAGCTCAGAAGATGGTTGGTAAAGCTTGTGGAGTTGAAGGTGTTCGTGCTGGTCAGTATTGTGAACCTAAAATGACAACAGTGGGCTCTCAGGATACCACTGGCCCTATGACTCGTGATGAACTAAAAGATCTTGCTTGTCTTGGCTTCTCTGCTGATCTTGTAATGCAGTCATTCTGTCATACATCGGCTTATCCAAAGCCTGTTGATGTTAATACTCACCATACATTGCCTGATTTTATTATGAATCGTGGAGGAGTTTCACTTCGTCCGGGTGACGGTGTTATTCACTCTTGGCTAAACCGTATGCTTCTACCTGATACCGTGGGTACGGGTGGTGATTCACATACACGTTTCCCTCTAGGTATTTCTTTCCCTGCTGGTTCTGGCCTTGTTGCCTTTGCTGCTGCGACAGGTGTTATGCCTCTAGATATGCCTGAATCAATTTTGGTTCGCTTTAAAGGCGATATGCAACCAGGTATTACACTGCGTGATCTGGTTCATGCAATCCCTTACTACGGTATTCAGAAAGGGTTACTAACAGTCGCTAAAGCGGGTAAAGTAAATGAATTCTCTGGTCGTGTACTTGAGATTGAAGGTGTTGAACATTTATCTGTAGAACAAGCGTTTGAGTTATCAGATGCATCGGCAGAACGTTCAGCGGCTGGTTGTACAGTTAAGCTTTCTCAAGAGTCGATTGAGGAGTACTTGAATTCAAACATTGTTATGTTGAAGTGGATGATTTCTGAAGGTTATGGCGATCGTCGTACTCTTGAGCGTCGTGTTACTTCAATGGAAGAGTGGTTAGCTAATCCTGAATTGATGGAAGCAGATAAAGACGCGGAATATGCGCATGTGATCGAAATTGATCTTGCGGATATTAAAGAACCAATTCTTTGTGCTCCAAATGATCCGGATGACGCTCGTTTACTTTCAGAAGTTCAAGGTACAGAAATTAATGAAGTATTCATTGGTTCTTGTATGACAAACATTGGTCACTTCCGTGCGGCAGGTAAAATGTTAGAAGAGTTTAATGGCTCTTTAAGTACACGTTTATGGGTTGCACCACCAACTAAAATGGATAAAGATCAGTTAATTGAAGAAGGCTACTACGGTATATTTGGTCGTGCCGGTGTTCGTATTGAAACCCCTGGTTGTTCTTTATGTATGGGTAATCAGGCGCGTGTTGCTGATAAATCGACGGTAATGTCGACGTCAACTCGTAATTTCCCTAACCGTTTAGGTACTGGTGCTAACGTTTATCTGGCTTCTGCTGAGCTATCAGCGGTTGGTGCGATTTTAGGTCGAATTCCAACGCAAGCTGAATACTTAGAGTACGCTGAAAAGATTAATGCAACAGCAGCGGATACGTATCGTTACTTGAATTTCCATAAAATGGGTCAATACACAGACAAAGCAGATACGGTTATTTTTCAAGAACCTGCTTAATCTTTGTTTATAAATCAAAAAAGCAGCCAATTGGCTGCTTTTTTATTGCGTATTATTTGATTCCATAAGGGTATATTTAGAGGTATTACATTATTTTTTTGCACTCATAGAATAAATAGAAGCTACGTTTCTTGCTGTATTTTCAACATTTATTGCTGCTTCTTTTAGTGCAATCTCTAATGATACAGAGCGAGGAACGACACTAAATACCGCGTCAATACCATAATCATGAACAATAGCACAATCGTCAGATAAACAACCAGCAATGCCAATAACAGGTAAGTTATATTTTTTTGCAGTCCTGGCTACCCCAATTGGTGTTTTACCATGAATGGTTTGGCTATCGATACGACCTTCACCTGTAATGACTAAATCTGCATTAGATAACACATCACTTAAATTAACCGCGTCCATTACGATTTCGATACCAGGGCGAAGGGTGGCATCAAATAACCCAAGCAATGCAGCACCAAGACCACCAGCAGCACCTGCGCCTGCTATATCTTTAACGTCTTTATGTATCTGTTTCTTCATGATATCAGCGTAATGACTCAGATTATTATCAAGTTGGTTAACTATTTTAGGGGTAGCTCCTTTCTGTGGTCCAAAGACAAACGAGGCTCCTTTAGCGCCACATAATGGATTATCTACATCACAAGCGACTTCTAATAGAATGCTATCCAATCGAGGATCTTTATTACTCACATCGATAGTAACTAAGTTTGCTAATGAGCCGCCACCAAAAGCCAGATCATTGCCTTCTTTATCTAATAGTTTAATACCAAGTGCTTGAGCCATACCGATACCGCCATCATTGGTAGCACTGCCACCAATACCCACGATAATATGTTTAACACCTTTATCTAGCGCAGCTTTAATTAACTCACCCGTACCATAGGTTGTCGTATGTAATGGGTTGCGATGCTCAGGTGCGACAAGGTGAAGGCCAGAAGCCGCTGCCATTTCAACAATCGCCGTTTCTCCATTACCTAATAAACCGTAAAAACCGGTGACAGTATTTCCAAGGGGAGCGGTGACTTGGCATTCAATAATTGATCCGCCAGTAGCATCAATTAAAGATTGAACAGTCCCTTCGCCACCATCAGCCATCGGTAATTTAATATATTCAGCATTAGGTAATATTTGTTTAAAGCCAGCTTCAATTGCGGTAGCAACTTCCATTGCGGTTAAACTTTCTTTGTATGAATCAGGAGCGATAACAATTTTCATAATAAAGCCTTATTAAACAAATAAACCGAAGACGCCAAAAATAAGAGTAGAGACGGTAGCGATCATTAGACCGACTGCTGATTCGTAAGGGATTAGTTTTAAGCGTTCTTTCATATCCATATGAACAGCACCGCCTGTCGCATGAAAGAAACTGCCGTGTGGCATGTGGTCAAATACCGTTGCACCTGCATGAATCATTGCGGCACCAGCAAGAGCAGGCACGCCAAGCTCTAGGATAGTATGACTAAATACACTTGCAGCAACGGCAGTACCGGCTGTGGTTGATGCTGTTGCTAATGACATCATGGCACCAGAAATTGGCGCTAATAAGTAAGAAGGAAGACCAGATGCAGTTAATACTTCAATCAACCCTGATTTGAGACCTGAATTTGCAATAATACCAGCGAGTGTACCTGTACCTAGTAGCATCACTGCAACGGGAGCCATTCGAGATAGACCTGATACTGCAAAATGGTTAGTGTCTTTAAATCGGCCCATTGCTAGAGCACCAAGTAAGCCACCAAGTGGAAGGGCAATTAAAGGGTCAACATTAATTCCTGCGATAGGGCGTAAGGCAAGAAGGCTGATAGCAACAAGAGGGGCAACCATTGAAGCAACAAAACTTGGTAGGCGAGAATGATCAACAGAGACGACTTCGTGTTCTTGAACTTTACTGCCTTTATTCACCAATTTTTTAGCAATAAAGTAAGCGAAAACGACGCCAAATAAACCAGGAATAACACCGGCAGCCATTACCGAAGTTAAAGGAACATTAAAGGCATCAGCAGCAGCAATCGCATTTGGGTTAGGTGACATCACATTACCTGCTTTACCGCCACCAACCATAGCTAATAGAATTGCCATTTTTGAAAGGTCAGCACGACGAGCAATCGCTAATGCAATCGGAGCAACGGTAATTACTGCTACGTCAACAAAGACACCTACGGCAGTTAAAATCATCGTTGCGACGGCGAGTGCGAGTAAAGCTCTGGTTTCTCCTACTTTTTTAACAATAGTTTCAGCTATCGAAGTTGCTGCTCCTGATTCAATCAGAACACCAGCAAGAACACCTGCAGCTAGAATTCGAAGTACTGCTGTAACGATACTTTGTGCACCGCCAATCATTAAATTTACAGTATCGGTTAAAGACACGCCACCAACGATACCACCGATAAGCGCACCAATGATCATGCCATACGCAGGCGGTACTTTTCTCAAAATGAGCGTAATTGAAACGGTGAGAGCGGCCAGTGCACCCAAAGTAGATACTTCGATCATATTAATGTTCCGTTTAATAATTAAGATGTCGGTAATCTATCGGTAACAACGATAATAAGCTTTAGACTAATGACCAAATTTAATTGACATATAGTCTATTTTATTGTGCAGATGCACAAAGTGTGACTTATTGTTCATGCATTAATGTCGCTAGATATAAATATGTAATTTCATTTATCTTATTGATATCTAAGCCTGTTTCTTTTTGTATGTTATCTAATCTGTATCGTAATGTATTTCTATGTATGTGGAGAGCATTGCAGGTTTGAGCTGAATCACAATTATGGTTAAAAAAAGCGTGGAGCGTTTTAAGTAATACTCCTTTTGAATCGTGAGCATTAAGTTTTGTTATTGGCAGTTTCAATTGTTCCGAGCGCCAATTATCTGATTTGAGACCATTAATTAATACAGGAAGAACATTATCTTGATAAAAAAGAATTCGATTTTTTGAGTTTGCAGTGTTCATTGTGGCTTTTGCTGTCATATAGGACTGTGCAAGTCCTTCTATTGTTGGAAAATAATCACCGAGTGCTATTTTTATCGTAAATTTTTCATCATGAGAAATTCGTTGAAAAAGTTGGCGAATACGCTTTTCTTCATAAGTACGGTTCCAGCCATTTTCAGTTAATGTGATTGGTTTCAAAACGACGACTTCATTTAATGTAACTGAACTAATAGCAACCAGATTATCTCGTTCAGGATATTCCAATAAATGGACAAGTTTTTGTAAATGAGTCAGAGATAAATTTTCTCCTTTAAAAGAATCTACTTTTATAATTGTAGCTATTCTTGGTTGTTGAAGATCGAGTTCTAACCGCTCTGCAATAGAGTTGAGTTGTTGTGTATTTAAATCTGAAGGTTGAATTAATTGCAGTACTAATTCTTCTTTGTGCCTTTTTGACCATTGTATTTCAGTCATTAAAGCCGCTTGTTCTATGATGAGTTCTGCGGTCATTTTAACGAGTTCACCATATTGTTGTATTTCGCAAAGCTTTCCAGAAACGCCAACAGCACCAATAACCGTATTTTGAAAAATAATAGGGAGATTTATTCCCGCTTTTACACCACGTAATTGTAATGCGGTGGCGTTATCTATTTCGACGATTCTATTTTCATTAATCGCTAAAATAGCCCCCTCATGACGACAGTGTAATCTTGTTTGGTCACCTGAACCGATAATCACGCCGTATTCATCCATTACATTGACTGAATGCTTAATTATTTTCATTGTTCTTTCTACGATTTGTTTCGCAATGATAGTGGTTAACTGCATTATAAAATCTCGTTAATCATAAGGTGAAGCTACGGTTAGCTATAAAAAAAGCAGGGATGAGATTATACTGAAAGAAAATAGCTCAACGTTATCTTTGATTTTAAACGTGTGAGTTAACGCCAATATTATCGTTAGGATATCCAATGGATTACGAATTTAAGAAAAACACACTTGATGGCACTTATCATGCAAACTTTTCGATGGGACATGAGGCGATGGGTCGTTGGTTGGTTGAAGACGTAGCGAAGAATATAGAGTTATTGGCTGAGTTATATAAACAGATTGCAGCAGTAAAAAATACGCAAGATGAATGGAAACTGTCAGGAAAGGTAATGACATTGGTTTTGACTGACCAAGAGGTTATTGTGCAGGAAAATGCATTATTTGAAAACTCAGAAGAAGAATTTGAAGAAGATATTCATATATACGATGATGAATGTATTTCTGTTTGTGGATTAGAGGACTTTGAAGCGATGCTTCAAAGTTGGGAAGCATTTATTAGACGCTTCTAATTTGCGTTATTATTGCTCATTATTCGGGAAAGGCTGCACTTATTTAGTGCGGCCTTTTTTTTTTTAATAAAATTGGATTATAACTTGTTGATTGTTATGTGTTTGAAAGTTGGCACACGAATTGGATTATTAATTATAAGTTGCAAATAATTCGAAGGATTTAATCATGAAAATAATTAATGCCATTATTAAACCATTTAAGTTAGATGATGTTCGTGAGGCGCTAGCGGATGCTGGGGTTGATGGAATGACGGTCTCTGAAGTAAAGGGATTTGGTCGTCAAAAAGGACATACAGAACTGTATCGAGGGGCTGAGTATCAAGTCGATTTCTTACCGAAAGTAAAATTGGAAATTGCAGTTCAAGCAGAATATGTAGATAACATCATTGACGCCATTGTGAAAGCGGCTCATACCGGAAAAATTGGTGATGGTAAAATTTTTGTTTATGACCTTCAGCAAGCGGTACGTATTCGTACTGGTGAAACTGACACTGAAGCACTTTAAGGATAGAGGACAATATTATGGAACTTTCAATTACAGTATCAGAACTTCGCTATGCCCTTGATACCTTCTTCTTTTTAATGTCTGGCGCTCTTGTTATGTGGATGGCCGCCGGCTTTGCAATGTTAGAGGCTGGTCTAGTTCGCTCAAAAAATACCACTGAAATTTTAACTAAAAATCTTTGTTTGTATGCGATAGCTTGTACAACATACTTAATTGTCGGTTATAACATTATGTATGTTGATAATGCGAGTGGGGGTTTTCTACCTTCATTCGGAACATTAATTGGAACTCAAGTAGAAGGTGCAGATCACTCATTAGAGTCTGATTTTTTCTTTCAAGTTGTATTTGTTGCGACTGCAATGTCAGTTGTTTCTGGTGCCGTGGCTGAGCGAATGAAATTATGGTCTTTTTTAGTCTTCTCTGTGATTTTAACCGCGTTTATTTATCCGATGGAAGGGTATTGGACATGGGGGGGTGGTTTCTTATCAGAAGCTGGGTTTAGTGATTTTGCTGGTTCAGGTATTGTTCATATGGCAGGGGCTTCAGCGGCATTAGCCGGAGTATTATTACTCGGTGCACGTAAAGGTAAATATGGTAAGAAAGGTCAAATCTATCCAATTCCAGGGTCTAATATGCCATTAGCAACATTGGGTACTTTTATTTTATGGTTTGGTTGGTTTGGTTTTAATGGCGGCTCTCAATTGATGATTTCTGATTTTGAAAATGCGACAGCAGTCGGCCAAATCTTCTTAAATACGAATGCAGCCGCAGCTGCAGGGGCGATAGCTGCGTTATTTGTGTGTAAAACAACGTGGGGAAAAGCTGATTTAACAATGGTATTAAATGGGGCGTTAGCAGGTCTTGTTGCTATCACAGCAGATCCGTTATCACCTTCTCCTTTAGCTGCTGTTATTGTGGGTGCCGTTGCTGGAGCGTTAGTTATCTTTAGTATTGTGGCCTTTGATAAAATTAAAGTTGATGATCCAGTAGGGGCGATTTCAGTGCATGGTGTTTGTGGCTTCTTTGGGTTAATGGTTGTGCCACTGAGTAATGCGGATGCTAGTTTTGGTGCTCAGTTATTGGGAGCCGTTGTTATCTTTGCTTGGGTGTTTATAGCAAGCCTTGTGGTTTGGGCAATAATTAAAGCAACCATCGGAATTCGAGTTACAGAGGAAGAGGAACTAGAAGGGATGGATGTTCATGATTGTGGTATTGATGCTTATCCTGAGTTTGTCAGTGTGAAATAAACAGCATTGCTAATATGTTGTTACATAATTATTAACCTCAATGCGGTCGTATTGAGGTTTTTCTTTATAAAAGATGAGTCTGGTCATTGTCATTTTTAAATTCATTTGTATAATATCGATATTGATAAGTATTCTTATTACCATTTGTAACTAGAGATTTTAAAGGAATATCATGAAAAAGTTATTATCAGTTTCTGCATTAATTGCAGGCGTATTCGCACCAAGTGTTATGGCTGCAGAAGAAGTGAATGTTTACTCTTACCGCCAACCTTTCTTAGTTGAGCCAATGTTTAAAGAATTCACTAAAGAGACTGGTATTAAAGTTAACGTGAAATTTGCTAAGAAAGGGCTGGCTGAAAAATTAGCTCAAGAAGGTGAGTTAAGTCCTGCTGACGTTATTCTAACTACCGACATTAGCCGTCTTGCTGAATTAACGAATAAAAAATTAGTTCAACCTGTTGATAGTAAAACTATTGATGCGAACGTACCCGCTCAATACCGTGACGCAGACGATGAATGGTTTGCATTAACACTTCGTGCTCGTAACGTGTATTCATCTCGTGATCGTGTGGGTAAATTAGGTGCTGATTTTGATTATGCTGATTTAGCTAACCCTGAGTGGAAAGGAAAAATTTGTACTCGTAGTGGTAAGCACCCTTACAATGTATCTCTTGTTTCTTCGATGATAGCTCATCATGGTGAAGCAGAAGCTAAAACATGGTTAGAAGGCGTAAAAGCAAACCTTGCACGTAAACCTCAAGGTAATGACCGTGCTCAAGTTAAGGCGATTAAAGAAGGCCTTTGTGATGTTGCTTTAGGTAACAGTTATTACCTAGGTAAAATGGTGAATGATCCTAAGCAAGTATCATGGGCTGAGTCGGTATACATTAATTTCCCTAACCAAAATACTGATGGTACACATGTAAACATCAGTGGTATGGCGATGGCTAAATATGCACCGAATAAAGACAATGCATTAAAATTAATGGAGTTTTTAACTGGTGATGTTGCTCAAGGCATGTACGCTGAAGTGAACTACGAATATCCAGTTAAGCCAAGTGTTAAACCTTCAGAGTTAGTGGCATCGTGGGGTGAATTTAAAGCGGATACTCTACCTTTAGATGAGATTGCAGATAACCACACGAAAGCAATTAAACTTTTAGATGAAGTGAAGTTTGATCTTTAATTTGATATTTACTATTGGTGAGGTAACAATACCTCATCATTTTTAAAAGAGCCTTGTTGTTTAGGCAATGAAAGAAAAATTATTATTCTGGAAAACCGGTAGTTGGAGTATTTCTCTACTACTGGTTTTACCGATCCTAGCGATCTTATATACCGCCCTTGGTAATACTGATGACATCTTTACGCACTTATTTAATACGGTGCTACCTACTTATGCCTTAAATACGGTGTTATTAGTTTTTGGTGCGATGTTCTTCTCTCTTATTTTAGGTGTTCCTTCCGCATGGTTTATGGCTATGTGTCGTATCCCATCAGCTTCAGTTTTACAGTGGGCACTTGTGCTTCCTTTAGCTATGCCTGCATATATTGTCGGTTATATCTATACCGACTGGTTAGATTTTGCAGGGCCAATTCAAATCCTTTTAAGGGATGTTTTTGGGTGGCAATCTTATTCTGATTATTGGTTTCCTGATATTCGGACATTAACTGGCGCGATTCTTGTTATGTCTCTTGTGCTGTATCCCTATGTGTATTTGCTTGCTCGTGCTGCCTTTATGGAGCAAAACATTAGCTTATTACAGTCAGCTCGTTTGTTAAAATGTACCCCGTGGGAAAGCTTTAAGCGTATATCGTTACCTTTAGCTCGACCTTCTATTGCTGTGGCTTTATCTTTAGTGGCGATGGAAGCTTTAGGGGATTTTGGTACGGTGAGTTATTTTGCGGTGAATACGTTAACTACCGCAGTTTACGATACGTGGTTAGGCTATTCCAATTTAAATGCAGCAGCGAAAGTATCAGCCTTCATGTTAATGGGCATTCTTTTACTGATCAGTGGTGAGCGTTATAGTCGTCGTAAGCAAAAAATGTTTCAAGAAAAATTTAATACGAATGAAGAGTTTCAATATGAACTTCATGGATGGAAAAAATGGGCTGCATTTATGTGGTGCTGGGGACTAGTATCTATCGCTTTTATTCTCCCTTTGCTGCAACTGATTAGTTATTCTATTGATTATTTTGACGAAAGTTGGACTGGTGAATTTCAGCAATACGCATTAAATAGTTTATATGTTTCATCCATTGCCGCGATCATTGCTGTGTTAATCGCTTTAGTTGTTAATTTTTTATACCGCTTGCATCCAAGCAGTAAGTGGAGTGTGGTCCCGATGCGTTTAGCTTCTTTAGGTTATGCGGTTCCTGGAACGGTGCTTGCTATTGGTGTAATGCTTCCGATGATTGGCTTAGATCATTTTGTTAATGATGTATCTAAACAACTTGGTTTTGGTGTGATTGGATTAGTTTTTTCAGGTTCTATTTTTGCGCTGATTTTTGCTTCTGTTGTGCGATTTTCTGCCGTTGCTATTGGCTCTATTGAAAGTAATTTAAATAAAATCCCACCGTCATTAGACATGGCATCGCGCACTTTAGGTTGTGGAACATGGTCTATGCTACGTCGAGTTCATTTCCCATTAATTCGTCGTGGTTGTTTAATCGCTGGCTTATTGGTCTTTATTGAAACCATGAAAGAGTTGAATGCTGCACTATTGCTGCGCCCATTTAACTTTGAGACTTTGGCAACATATGTATTTAATTTTGCTTCTGATGAGCAATTAGAAATTGCAGCGATGCCTGCGGTATTATTGGTTTTGGTTGGATTGATCCCATTGATCATTGTTAACCGTTCTTTGGAGCGACATCATTAATGAACTCTGCACTATCTATATCTAATTTAACTTGTAGTTACCATGATCAGAATATCCTAACTCAGTTATCATTAACGGTTGAATCCGGTGAAATTGTTTGTTTGCTTGGTGCTAGTGGTTGCGGTAAGACGACATTATTAAAAGCTATTGCTGGTCTTTTACCCTTGTCGGAAGGTGAAATTAACCTTAATGGAAAAGTCATCACAAACAACAAGACGTGGTTGCCACCAGAGCAACGTAATATTGGGATGATCTTCCAAGACTATGCACTATTTCCACATCTTACCGTAAGCGAAAATATTGGCTTTGGATTAAAGGATTGGGAGAAGGTGCGGGCGGCAGATAAAGTAGAATCTATGCTTAACCTTGTTCATTTAAGCGGGTTTGGTGATCGTTACCCACATCAATTATCTGGCGGTCAGCAGCAACGTGTTGCAATTGCAAGAGCGTTAGCCAGCGAACCGGATCTTCTATTATTGGATGAACCCTTTTCTAATATCGACACTCAAGTTCGACATGATTTAATTAAAGAGATCCGCCGTATTTTTAAAGCTCAGGGCGTAACCGCTATTTTTGTGACTCATAGTCGTGAAGAGGCATTTGCTTTTTCTGATAAGTTAGCAGTAATGAATCACGGTGTGATTGAGCAATTCGGTAGTGCTAATGATTTATATTATTCACCAAACAGTCGTTTTGTCGCTGACTTTTTAGGTGGTGGATCGTATGTATCAGGAACGATTCAACAAGATGGAAATATTGATAGTGCCGTAGGTTTGATTTCTTGTGGTCGTAGTACTGAAGATACGAATAAAAAAGCAGATGTATTACTTCGTCCGCAAAATATTACGTTGTATCGTGATTCAAAAGGTACTGCTATTGTTAAAGAATTGCAGTTTATGGGGGATACTTGTCGATACGTAATTGAAGATGATGGGACGCAATTAATTGGTGTGTCTAATGATTCTTTATCTAATGGTGAGAAAGTGAGAATTGATATTAAACCTCATTGCCCAATTGTATTTCTTCAAGAGAACAACTAAGTATTTAAAACAAAAAGAACCCAGCTAATCGACTCAAGAATTAGCTGGGTTAAGTCTTTAGAAATGTATTTTTATTCAAAATACATTAGAAACTAAAGAGAAAGGAAAGCTTTCATTTCATTCAATATTTTTTCTGCTGTTAGTTGATCTTCCATTTCAGCAAAAATTCGTAGTAGGGGTTCTGTTCCTGAGAAGCGAGCAATTACCCAGCCGCCATTTTTAAAATAGACCTTCGCGCCATCTTCATAGCTGACTTTTTCTATTTCATATTCAAATTCTGGTAATTGTTGTTCAATATAAATTTTATTGTACAGTGCTTCTTTTTCGCTTGGTTTAAAAGTACAGTCGCCTTCGGCAGTATAGGCATAACCATATTTAGCATAAATTTCATCAAGCATTTCAGACAGTTTTTTACCAGTAACACTGATCATTTCAACTAATAAGCTTGAAGCGAATACGCCATCTTTACCTTTAATGTGGCCACGAATAGTTAAACCACCCGAACTTTCACCACCAAGTAAAGAATCATCCGCTTCCATTTGTGAACTAATATGCTTAAAGCCTACAGGAACCTCAAAGCTCTTTTCACCATGATCTGCTGCAACTTTGTCTAGTAAGTGTGTGGTTGCGATATTACGTACGACAGAGCCTTTCCAGCCTTTGTACTCAAGAAGATAATAATAAAGCAGTAATAACACTTCATTTGGGTGAATAAAGTGACCTTTTTCATCAATGATACCTAAGCGGTCGGCATCACCATCAGTACCGATACCTATATCATAGCCATCATGAGCAACTAAGTGCTTTAAGCGATATAGCGTAGCTGCATTTGGTGATGGCATTAAACCGCCAAACGACGGGTTTTCACCATCGTTGATAACATCAACATCACAGCGAGCACTGATTAATACTGTTTGTAAGGCATTTTTTGCAACCCCAAACATTGGGTCGATTAACACACGCAAGTTGGCTTTTTTAATTGAATCCATGTCAATTTTATCGATGATAGAATCAACAAAGGCATTCATTGGATTGATGATTTCGATACAACCGTCATTTAACGCGGCTTCAAAATCAACACTGCTTACATCTTGTTGCGTTAGGTGAGCGACTTGTTGTTCAATTTTTTGAGTAATAATTTCATCTGCATCTCGGCCTCCTTCAATAAACACTTTTATGCCATTGTAATCGGCTGGATTATGAGAGGCAGTGATACAAGCTGAGTAAATACATCCCATCTCTTTCGCTTGGTACATAACAATCGGGGTTGGGACGAATCGGTCAATAAAGCTTACTTTAATACCGTTTGCTGCGATTACTTCAGCAAACCATTTACCTGCTTTATCTGAAAGGAAGCGACGGTCATAGCCAATGACAAAGCCTTTTTCTTGAGCTTGTTCATTAATCATAATATTAGATAACGCTTGAGCGACAAGACGTACATTATCTTTAGTGAACTCTTCACCAATAAAAGCGCGCCATCCGCCAGTACCAAATTGAATCATTGTAAATTCCTTTTAGAGTAAGGAGCTTGCTATAAAGCTCCTTACTTTTGTCTTTACATTAGGTCGTTAATTAAACGAACTAACCCATAATAACGATAACGTCATTAACACTGCCTTCCGCTTGAACTGGAACAGCACCGTTAACTTCTTCGCCATTAATCGTGATAGATTGAACGCCTTTACTTACAGAGTTCGGATTTTTAACTTGAATATTGTAAGTCGCACCACGCCATTGACGCGTTACTGAGAATTCAGGCCAATCTGTTGGGATACAAGGATCAACCGTTAAGCCTTCAAACCCAACACGCACACCAAGAATAAAGTTAGTCACAGCGAAGTAAGCCCAGCCAGAAGTACCCGTTAACCAAGGGTGGTTAGCACGGCCATGATCTTGGTGATCTTTACCCATGATAAACTGTACATATGAATACGGTTCAGCCACACGCTTTTCAATCATGTCATTTTGGTTATATGGATTCAGTGCATCGTAAAATTTCATAGCACGGTCGCCACGACCTAATTTTGCTTCAGCGACCCAAGCCCATGGGTTTGGATGGGAGAAGATTGCGCCATTCTCTTTTACGCCTTGGTAAACTCGAGTAACAAAACCGATGTCATCATTTGGTGTTGAGAATGATGGTGAATTTAGGTGTAAGCCGTATTCAGAGAATAAGTTCTCATCAACTGCATCCATTGCTTTTTCGCCACGTTCTTGAGATACCGCGCCAGATAAAACAGCTAGCGTATTTGACTCAAGATGAACTCGACCTTCAGTTTGTTGTGCAGTACCAATTTTGTCGCCATCTTTAGTTAGGCCACGAATGTACCAACCACCTTCTTCATCCCAAAGGTGAGTTTCACACGCTTCGCGTACGTTCGCTGCCATTTCAGAGTATTTAGCCACATCGGCATCATTATTTCGGAATTTAGCTAAATCTAAGAACTCTTCTAATGCCCAGAAATGTAAGAATGAAACCATTGATGATTCACCACCACCAAGGTTTAGACAATCATTCCAATCTGCTCGTAAACCTTTACAAATGCCAGTACGGCCAACATATTCTGCTGAGAAATCTAACGCTGCTTTCATGTGTTCATAAACCGTAGCGTTACCGCCATCAGCGTATGGGATCACTTCATCGAAGAAAGAGTGTTCACCGGTTTCCATTACATATTTGATGATAGTTGGAACGATCCATAAATGGTCATCTGAACACGTATCTTCAATACCGTGGATCTTATCGTCATCCGATGGGGTTGGAACAACCGTAGGTGATTTTGATGGAACAACGTCTGCTTTTTCAGGATCAAACCAATCAGGATCAAATAAGTGTAGACCGTAACCCGCTTTCACTTGGCCGCGTAGTAAATCGACAATACGTTTACGTGTCATTTCAGGATTAGAGTGAGGAACAGAGATCGCATCTTGAGCAGTATCACGGTAGCCAAGGCCTGTACGTCCACCGACTTCAATGAATGAAGCAAAACGTGACCACACGACACAGGTTTCTGCTTGATACAGTGTCCAAGTGTTGATCATCGTATCCAAACCTTCGTTTGGTGATTTAACTTGGAATTTTTCACAACGCTCGCTCCAATGATCTTTGATCTCTTGGAATGCAGCATCAACATTTGCGACATCTTGGTATTTTTTACGTAGACGATCGCCATTGCCTTTACCTAGGCCAAGTACGTAAGCAAAGCGAACTTCTTCACCTGGTTGAATGGTGAATTGTTTATGAAGTGAGCCACAATGGTTGTAACAGGTTTGTGCAGAGTTAGAACACTGACCTTTTTCAACGGCGATTGGATTAGCTTCATCACGATATGCCCCTAAGAAAGTGTCACGTTGGCCGTCGTATGAATCAGGATCAAAGGTTGATGCTAAATAATAGAAACCTTCAAAATCATTGGTGTTGTAGTAAAGATCACATTCAATTACACCTTCAGTATAAGAAGTACCAGCTGAATACAAGGACATTTGATGGTTTTGGTTATCTGATTGAATATGGCTGAATGAGAATTCAACAAAAGAGAATGCAGAGATAACACGAGGCTTATCGCTGGTATTCTTAATTACCACATCCCATACTTCGGCATCTTCACCTTTTGGAACAAATAAGGTTTTGGTTGCTTCAATGCCGTTGTAATCACATTTGAATTTAGAGTAAGAAAGGCCGTGGCGAACTTCGTAGCTTGCTTCATCTAAGCTTTTTGCTACTGGCTGCCATGAGATTGACCAGTAATCACCCGTTTCATCATCACGAAGGTATACATAGTGCCCTGGACGGTCAAAAGTACCGTTTGGACGGAATTTAGTAACACGATTGTACTCTGGAGAATTATAGAAAGAGTAACCGCCAGCATTATGAGAAATAACGGTACAGAATTTTTCTGTGCCTAAATAATTCGTCCATGGAGCTGGTACGTCAGGGCGTGTAATTACATATTCGCGATTGTCGTTATCAAAAAAGCCGTATTTCATTGTTTTATCCTTAACTAAAATACTAATAAATGGGTGACTTATGGTTGACGGAAATTAATACCCTGACGTGTTAGGGTTGGTAATCGTCCATTTAACCTTGATAAAAAGTCTGTCCAGTTTCTGTGTTGTTTTTGTGTCCACATACCTTCAGACATCGCTAAAAGGCGTGGGAAAATCATGTAATCCATGCGTTCTTGGTTATTGATGATTTCACACCAAAGCGCGCATTGAATACCAAGAATTCGTTTACGAATAGGGTCGTTATCAGCAAGCTCTGCTAATGGTTCATAGTTATATGCATCTTCAAGAGGTAGCACGTTAGCCCAATCGACCCCCGGTTCTTCAGGTGCATAATCTTGTGCCATATCTAGGTAAGTAGTTTGGCCTGGCTGAAGGACGACATCAAAGCCTTGTTTAGCACAGTTAAGTGCTGCTTCTTCACTTAACCAAGAGTAGATAACGGTATCTTTACTTACTTTGTTTCCATGTTGAGCTTCTTCCCAACCCAACATCTGCTTACCAAGTTGTTTGAGTTTATTTTCAGCATGACGTAATAAATGACCTTGTAGTTCAACTGGGTCGCTATAGCCTTGTTCTTTCATTAATGCTTGGCATTTTTGGCTATCAGTCCAGACACCTTTAGGTACTTCATCTGCACCTATGTGAATGTAAGGGGCTGGAAATAACGCCGCAATTTCTTCAAGTACAGTATCAATAAAGGTGTAAGTACCTTCAATCGCAGGAGACAACACATTATCGGTGTAATGCTGAATACTGCGGTAGTTTGAATGATCGTCTTTATCAACCAATAAATGAGGTAATGCTTTGATTGCTGCACGGCAGTGTCCCGGAATATCAATTTCAGGAATAACGGTGATACCACGCATGTCGGCATAAGCGATGACCTCTTTGATTTCTTCTTGTGAGTAAAATCCGCCGTGTTTTTTTGCTACGTGGGTATATTGAGGTTCTAGAGTTTCTTCAGGGCCGCGCCATGCGCCGATGTTAGTTAATTCTGGAAATGCTTTAATTTCAACACGCCAACCTTCGTCATCCGTTAGGTGCCAGTGGAAAACATTAAATTTATACTGGGCTAACTGATTGATAAGTCGTTTAACTCTTTCAAGAGGGTGGAAGTGTCTTGCACAATCGAGCATCATTCCGCGGTAATGAAAGCGAGGTTGGTCGATTATTTTTACACATGGAATTGTTTGATTTTGCTCACTTACTAGCTGCAATAAGGTGGCACACCCATGAGAAAAACCTTCGTTTGAGCCAGCTTTAATTTGTACGGTACTTTCTGTAACGGTAAGTTGGTATGCGCCTTTATCCAATGTTGGATTAGACATAAAAACAATATTACCGGTATTTTTGATGGCTAACTCTTGAGATGTTATTGCTGCGAGCTCCTCAATAAGCCATTGTGAGGCACCATTGGCTAGATGCGTCTGAATTTCTAATGACGTTTTATTGCTTAAAACAAATTGCCCATCAAGACGTTGAACCGATTCCGGTTTTGGTATTAATGATAATTCAGCCGAAGCGACTTTTGGTATTTGAGTTCTCTCTGAGTAAGGTGATGCTAAAACGATAGGAGAAATAGAAACATCTAAAAAATAGTTTTTATCATCTTGAGTAATAAAAATACTCGCATCATCAAGTCCATCAGAAATAAAGCGGAACGGGGCCGTTGCAATCGTAAATTCGATATAATAATGGTTGTTTGCTTTTAGTACTTGTTTCTCTTCGGGAGTTAATTTGCAGAAACTACCGACTTGCTCAAGTTTTCCTTGTGTGTTGCTGTTTGGTGCGATGAAGCGATCAATGGTGAAATGAAGTTGCCAATGATGAAGATCTACATCACTTAAATTATGTAATGTTAAACCAAAACGACTTAGGTTGTCTTTTTCAGACAAAACAGCAAGATCTACACGATAATCCATCATATTTTCCTTAATATAATGCTAGAACAGGTTATGTTCTGCTTTTCCTGCCATCATGATGCCACCTTCAATAGCATCAAATTGTGGTTGTACTAAATATTGGCGAATAGAAGGCGATAGCCATTCAACAATGCGTTCCCCAATACTTCCCATTAATGCAATTCTTGTTGCGCCTTTATTATGTAATGCCGTTAAATACATCTCGATGTCAGTTGCTGTTTGTTTTAACAGGTCAATCGCTAACGTATCGCCTTGTAGTGCGAAAGAGAAAATCTCAGGAGAGAATTGGCCATAATCACATGGTCGAGCGCGTTTAGACCAGTCAACGATACTGTCGATATCATGGTTGAAATGATGAATAACATGATCGGTTAGAGTTGTCGTAGGTTTTATACCATCATAAGCTAAAAGGGTATTTTGAATTAAACGTAATCCCATAATTGCCCCTCCACCTTGGTCTGAGATAGGGAATTCTCTTCCGCCGACAATATGTTGTTTTCCATCATTAATATAAATCCCACAAGACCCTGTTCCTGCGATCATTATTGCACCATTATCGCCATTATGAGCACCGAGACAGGCACCATATGCATCAGTATTTAACACCATAGATGCAAACGGGTGTTCTAATTCCATGAATGCATACCATGCCGATTTTTGTTCTGCACCCGCGAGAGCAAGACCAACATGCATACGTGTAAAGTCGAGTTCTGTTAGTTGATGTTGTGACGATGCTTGAGTAATTGCGGTGATAATTGAATCCATCGCGACATTGATACCAAGTAAGATATTCGCACTGCCACTCTTAGCTTCACCAAGTAATTCGCCTTGTTTATTGCGAATTCGAGCACGACAAGATGTACCGCCACCATCAATACCTACATACAGATCAGTCATTATTATTTACCTGCATTGATTGATAAGAATATTGAGATAAAATCGCCAGTAGGTACCATGCACCGTGAGGGATCCATTGCTCTCCCCAACGCCAGTTTTGTAACATGTCATCAGCGTGTGGGACTGGATTAAACGCAATATCGTCTTCATCTTCAAATCCACTAGTAATCCCGTTACATACACCACCTTTAGCATTAAAGAACCCAAGATGAGGAAGGTAATCTGGATTGTTATGTCCATGACCATCTAACATGCACATGTCATAAGGATTTAAACCTAATACCCAATTTAAATTTTGTTGAGCAAAGCATTCGAGTTTTTGTACCGTATTTTTAGAGGTGATATAAGGGAGAGCTAAGTAACTCATGCTTGCCAAAGAACCTAAACGTGCATTTTCACCTTGCCACCAATAGCCCGATTCATTGTCGTGGGCGACAAAAAAAGAACTGCGTTTATTATCATTTACTGGTTTTACATATTGGCGAGGATAGCCAAAAGGGTTACTGACTTCTGATGTTATTGTCAGTTCAAATTGAACGGCTTGAGTTATTGTCAGTTGAGTGTTTGCTCGGCGACTATTATCCGTTTCAATATCGAGGTATTGAGAAAGCGCAATTGCAGGAAGCCCCGCTTCAGCCGCATGGTAATAAGGACGCTCTCCATTTTTAGTTGCAGACCAGAAATTATTTTGATTTTCATCACTTAGTTGGCGAGCAGATAATCTTTCAGCCCACACACGAGCTTCAATTAAGAAAGCGTTATTTTGGGTTGTTTTGAACAGTTCGATAACAGCAAGAAGGGCGCAATATTCATCAATAATATTTTCTTCACCGTTATTCAAGTAATTGAGATTGTTTTCTTTTAAGTGCCAATAGCCTTTAACTGCTGCGCTTAAATACTCGTCGTGAGTAAATTCACCTTCAGTACTTAAACGAGAAGCCGCCGCAAGAGCTGCAATGGATATACCACCACCTTGACGAAAACCAGCTTGATAATCATCAGACTTATGACCATTTTGAGTTGAATAAGCACAGATATCTCGTTGAGTTATATCTTTACTCCATTTATCAAAAACCGTCATATAGAAGAAACCTTCCGGACTTTGCATACGAACTAAGAAGTCAGCACCAAATAACGCCTCTTCCGTAAGACGAGTGCGAGAGAATGCAGCAAAATCCGATAGGTTTTGAGTTAACTCTAAGCCTTTAAGCATATTCCATACAACCATTGGAATTTGCTGAGGGTTTAAATAATTAGCGTAAGATAAGTGGCTTAAATACTTACTGACATCACCCGATGCGTCATACCAACCACCATGAACATCAATGGTTTCTTTGCTATTGATGATAGGGGCTTTTTTATCTTGTTTATCAAAAATACCACTACAACGTTGAGACTTAAAATAATGTAAAACATCAGAAAACGTGTTTTTCATTAGTAAATGGGTACCAATGGTAAAAGGGTGTGATTTACTGTCATTAATCGTGAGAATAAACTCACCTTGTTGATTAAAGTCTGAGAAATCAATCTCTGCAAAATACCCTTGATGCCATTTAGCAATTTGGAGTGATGAAGAAATAGAAAACTGATGTTTTACCTGTTGTGTTTGAGTACAAATAAGGTTGCCTAATAACTCTTTATTAAGAGGTGAATCAGTTAATAATACGGCTGATTTAGGTCCATTATGTTCATATCCAATGTGGTTTGTTAACAGTTGCATCTATTTCTCCAAAATACCAATTACTGCTGTTTGAGGTTAACTTGTGTGAAATTAATTTTCGAACAAGTAACAACGAACAAAATGGTTGTCTGACAGTTTTGTTACGCCAGGCATACGTTCTTTACATTTTTCAGTTACATGAGTACAACGCCCAGCAAAAGGACAACCTACTGATTCTGGAGTCCAAAGAGGAATTTCCCCTTTATTTCCTTTCAGTTTGGTATGAATCGACTTGCTTGGATCAGGTACAGCAGAAACTAACAATTGTGTATATGGGTGTTGTGGATCATGGATGATCTCATCGGTATCGCCCCATTCAACCATATGCCCAACGTACATTACCGCGAGATCTTCCGCGATGTAACGTGCTGTCGCGATATCGTGAGTGATATAAAGTAGAGACATTTCTTTCTCAAACTTCATTTCTTCCATCAGGTTAAGTACACCTGCACGGATAGATACATCAAGCATTGATGTTGGTTCATCAGCCAGAACAACTTCAGCACCTACTGCAATATTACGAGCTAAATTCACACGTTGACGTTGACCACCAGAAAGTTGATGTGGGTATTTTTCTGATGTTTCTTTTGGTGGATTTAGGCCGACCTGATCTAAAAGATCGAAAACGCGTTCTTGTAACTCTTGTTTGTTTCTAGGGTCTACTTTCTTATGGATAAGCAGTGGTCGAGCAATATGGTGAAAGATGTTATGGGTAGGGTTTAGAGATCCAAATGGGTCTTGCCATACCATTTGTACGCCTTCACGATAAGCCATCAGATCGTTTTTCTTGACGATATCCTGGATGTCGCGACCTTTATACTCGATAAGACCGTCTGTTGGCGCATACATTTTTGCTATCATTTTTGCTGTTGTAGATTTACCTGATCCAGATTCACCAACAACAGATAAGCCACGGCTTTTGTACATTTTGAAAGATACGTCATTAATTGCACGCATCATTGGTTGTTTGAGTGCGTTACTGCTGATAGGGAAATCTTTTACTAGATTTTTACCTTCAACTAATAGTTTGCCAAGTGGTTTGCTCATAATTTACTCCAGATAATCCGTTATTATGCTTTTGCTTGTCTAATTGGTTCACCGTATAGATGACAATTAGATAAGTGGCCAATTTCAATCTGACGTAATTGTGTCGGTACTGAACGACATGTATCGTGTACGCGGTCACAACGTGATTGGAAGCGGCAGCCTTGTGGGATCTCAAGTAAATTTAATGGGTTTCCTGGGATACCTGTTAACTTAGTTTTTGGCCCCGTTAGTGGTGGAAATGAACTCCCCAACCCTTTCGTATATGGGTGATAAGGTGAGGTTAAGATCTCTTTTGAAGAGGCAACTTCAATTAACTCACCTGAGTACATGATCCCAATGCGATCTGAAAACTCAACCATTAACGATAGATCGTGCGTAATGAATAGAATAGAAAAACCAAACTCTTCTTTAAGCGCGTAAATTTTCTGTAGAATTTCACGTTGAACGACAACATCAAGTGCGGTTGTTGGTTCGTCCATGATGATCATTTTAGGATTAAGTGCTAATGCAATAGCAATCACCAAACGTTGACGCATACCACCAGAAAACTGGTGAGGGTAATCCGTTAAACGGTTTGGGTGAATATCAACAATTTCTAACAAACCTTGAGCACGAACAATCGCTTGTGCACGAGTCATCGTTGTGTGGCGCATAATTACGTCACAAAATTGCTCTTCGATTGTTAATACAGGGTTCAATGCGTTCATGGCACTTTGGAATACCATGGACATTTCACTCCAACGGAATGCCTGCATTTGTTTATCGCTGTATTTTAAAATATCACGGCCATCGAATATTACTTCACCACCGGTGATAAATGCTGGTGGCTTATGCAAGCGCATTAAAGAGAATGCAATAGTTGATTTTCCACAACCAGATTCACCTGCTAAACCAAAGACTTCACCTTTACCAATGTCAAAACTCACATTGTTTACAGCACGTACATCACCTGATTCAGTAATGTAATCCACACACAGATTGCGGATAGAAATTTGCGGGTCAGTCATATCAATCTTCCCTGTTCCAATTTAATACTGGTTTACCTAGGTCTGGTTTACGCTCGTTTGTATCTTGAGCGGCTAGTTTTTTCCAACGTTTCATTCCTTTGTGAGAACGAAGTTGTGGGTTAGCGATTTCATCAACGGCGAAGTTAAGCATTGCAAGACCGACAGCGAGAAGTGTCAGAGCCATACAAGGTGCAATCAGCTCCCACCATGCCCCAATTAGGATAGATGATGATGTTTGTACGTTGTACAACATGATGCCCCAGCTAATGGTACTTGGGTCACCAAGACCTAAGAATGAAATGGTTGCTTCCATCATGATGGCGTACATTACTGAACCAATGAAACTTGCGCCTACAATTGAAATAAGGTTTGGAAGAATTTCAACAAAAATGATGCGCAATGAAGATTCACCTAAAACCTCTGCCGCTCTAACAAATTCTTTTTCACGTATTGATAAGGTTTGAGCTCGAATAACACGTGCGCCCCATGCCCAGGACGTACACCCAATAATCAAAGTAATGGTTACGGGGCCCGCCTCACCGATGAATGCAGCAAGAACGAACAGTAATGGATATTGTGGAATAACCAGCATGATGTTCATTGCTGCGGTTAAGATATCATCGACTTTTCCGCCGAAATAACCCGCAGAGATACCAATTACGGTTGCTAAGAAACACACCACTAAACCAGCACCAAAACCAACCGCCAGTGATACACGAGCGCCATGAGCAAGCTGAGACCAAACATCACGTCCCATACGTGTTGTTCCCATTACGTGATCTGCTTTTTTAGACATTAATAAAGAACGACGGTCAGTGGCTAAATTTTCTGAAACCCACCCATCAGGATTGTTTTCAGCCGCATTGACAACAAAGCTTGGGTATTCATGTGGATTACCTGTTCGTTTATCTGGTGCGTGGTCACTTAAAAATGGAGCAAATACAGCGACGAAGATAAACGTAAATAAGATACCTAAACCAAACAGTGACTTAGAGTTACCAGTAAGAAGTTTAATTAAGTTTTTCATTATTATTTTCCTCCCTTGCGTAAGCGAGGGTCTAGAACAACGTATAACATGTCTGCAAGAAGGTTAAAGAACAGCATAAACAGAGTCATGATTAATAGCTGACCTTGAAGTACTTGGTAATCACGAGAATTAATGGCGTTGAATAATACAGAGCCAAGACCCGGGTAGTTAAAAATGATTTCAACAATAAGTTGACCGCCAATAGCCATACCTAAAGACATTGATAAAGCAGTAACGCTTGGTAGCATTGCGTTACGAGCCGCGTAGTTAAATACCACTCTGTTTTCACTCAATCCCTTGCCTTTTGCCATGGTGATGTAGTCTTCACCAAGCAGATTAATCATGTTGTTACGCATGTTTATCAGGAAGCCACCAATTTGAACTATTGATGCACACAACAAAGGAAGAATAGCGTGGTAAGCGACATCTTTAATAAATGCCCAGCTAGTCCAGTCGGGAATATTACCTGGTGTATATGCATAACCTGTGGGGAACCACTTTAATCCCACGGCAAAAGTAAACATGGCAAGCATCGCAATAACTACTTGTGGTACCGCTTGGATAACCAACATCCCAGGAGAGATAAATGTGTCATAAGCGCTGCCTCGTTTCCAAGCCGCAAAAATACCTAATATAGATCCTAGAGAGAAAGATAGAACAACCGCAGTACCCGCCAAGAAAAGAGACCAACCAAATGCGCCACCTAATAGTGTATTTACACTTAGAGGGTAGAATTTAATTGAAGTACCTAATTCCCAAGTTAGGATATTTTTAATATAGATAAAGTATTGCTGATAAAGAGGCCCATCAACAAAACCAAGTAGTTGTTTCATAGCTTCGATACGCTCAGGAGTTACCTGAGTAGTCGCATTCGCGAACATCATGGTAACTGGGTCACCTGGCATTGCTCGCGGTATAATAAAGTTAATCGTTGCAGCAACGACCAACGCAATAAAATAGAACGATAAACGTCTTAGAAAAAATCCCATAATTCACACCTTACTCATCCAGATATTATTTGCCTGACCTGGAAATCAGGACGCAAAATCCCCTGACGACGAGCGCCAATCCTTTAGCTAATAGGGAAGGGGGAATAGGCGGTGCACAAGAGATGCACCGCAAAAGTTGTTACATATTACTTAACAGGCTTTAGGTCAAGAACATGTAGAAGACGTTCAGGAATACCAGCCCAGATGTTTGGACGGCCCTTAGGATTCTTCTCGTTCCACCAGCCAGTGAAGCGTTGTGTGTTGTATTGGTACATGTAAGCACCAGACAAGATTGGTAGTGTTACTTGGTTTTCAGCGATGATCTTCTGAATACCATGAGCGATTTCAATTTGCTCTTCTTTGTCTGCTGTTTTGTAAAAGCTATCAAGTAGTGCATCTAGTTTCGCATCTTTAAAGTAGTGCATTGCGAAACGAGGCATACCATCGCCTTCTTGTAGTGCTGAGTTGTATGCACTGTTCCAGTAAAGGTGTGGATCGGCACCGTGGAAGTAGTTAGTGAAAGCTACATCATATGTGCCTTCTAGCATCGCTTGGTTATAAACCGCAAACTCAGGAGTACGAGCTTTTGTTTTAATGCCAACTTCATCTAGTTGTTCAACCGCAAGTTGTACTGTGTTATTAAAATCAGTCCAGCCATTTGGTGATTGGATTAGAAGCTCAAATGGTTTACCTGATGGCGTATCAACATAGCCATCGCCATTTACATCTTTAAATCCAGCGTCAGCTAATTGCTTCTTCGCACCTTCAACGTTATATGTGTTGAATTTTTTGTATTTATTATGAATTGTTTCGTCAGACCATGCTTCAAATGCATAACCAAGACCTGATGCGAAATCATTCACTGTACCGCCACCGTAGAATGCGATGTCGATGATAGTTTGACGGTCAAGAGCCATACCCATAGCACGACGGAATTCAACGTTTGTTAACGCTTCGTTTTTAGCTGCATCTGGGTTTTTGAAGTTAACCATCAACGCTTGAGTACCTGATGGCGGGTACCAGTATTGGTGATTTGGACTTGCTGATGCGTAAGTACGGTCGATGTCAGGAATGAACGATGAAGTCCAATCTAGCTCAGAGTTTACGATTTTACCAAGTAGTTGGTCATTATTCGCAATTTGAGGAACACGTAAACAATCAACATCTAGGTTCGCATTATCCCAGTAGTTAGGGTTACGACACTGAATGTAAAGTTGAGGTGTAAATGTATCGATTTCAGTGAACGGACCAGTACCGACTGGATTTTCATTAGTAAACGTTGTTGGGTTTTCAACTTTTGACCAAATGTGCTCAGCAACAACTGGAACTAATGAAATTTCGTAAGGTACGTTTGAGTTAGCTTCAGACAAAGTGAATTTAACTTGGTATTCATTCAAACGTTCAACTTTAGTAACCCACTTATTGATACCACGTTGGTCAAGTTCTGGCTTGTCCTTCAGTAGTTGATAAGAGTAGATAACATCATCAGCAGTAAATTTTTCGCCATCAGACCATTTAACGCCTTTACGAATGTCAAAAGTAACACTCATTAGGTCGTCTGACATACGGAAGTCTTCTGCAAGACGCATTACAGGTTCATTACCATGCATTTCATTGAAGATAACTAATGGCTCGTAAACAAAATCAGTTGTTGTTCGAAGGTTAGTGGCAAGGTATGGGTTAAAGTTTTGAATCATTGTAGGGTAGAAATCAGGTACTATTGTTAGCTCACTGCGAGCTGCTGCATCTGTAGCAGCAAAACCAGTTGTTGCTGCTAATACTGCAGCAGCTAATGTAGTTTTTTTAATATTGGCAAGCATAGCTGTTCCTTACTCTTTGCTTTAGTTTCACGATTATACATATTTAACAATTTGCTAAATACACATTAAGGCATACCTCAAATACCAATTTTTCCAGAACATCCTAAATGGTTGTTGAGTGGTCTGTATGCCTTGGGCATGTATAGAAAAACGTTTTCTGACTAAAACGTCAATTGAGATTACCGTTAAAAACGGCAAAATCAGCTTTTCTCACGTCAAAAACGTCATTTTTGTTTTTTACGAGTGAATTTTGCACAATTAGCCTAATGTGACCAGTCTCTTATTTACATCGTTCTATAAAATTAATAGTTAGTGGTTACTTACTTTTTAGGCTTTTATTTAAATGGCTTTGTGTCTTAATCTGAGAGATAGTGATAAGTATCACGTGTGATCTCTGTCATTAATTTTACCGCTAAAATTATCACCGCATGTTTGTTGTGAGTGGCTTCTCATTCTTATGACAAATATATTATTTACAACTTATTTGTCGATTTTTTAGCGTAATTTTATCTTTTTAAGTCGTGAGTTTTTATCTTAATTCGCTGAGGAAAATTGTGTAGGTATAAAAAAACCTGCAATATATTGCAGGCTTTTAATCGGAGATTTGCGATGATTAATTTGATGAAATAAGAATTTGAAGCTTATCTTTTATTCTTATGAGCTTCTCTCTGTCTTGGTTGTGTTCGTTACAATGTTCTAGAATATATTCCAATGTACTGACTACCGTTCGCCAACGTGGTGTTTTAGGGAGAGACTCAACTCGTAAATACTTATCTAGCGTGCGAGTTTGCAATGTGCTTCTATCAAGATATACGCGCCATAATCCACTTTCTTCTGCGAGTGTAAATTTTGAATGCCCAGTAGATTCTTCCCAATATGATAGGGCAGATATCATGCCATCAACAATGAGCTCTCGCATAATTGTTCCTTTATCTTCTTTATTTTCATTCGCTTTAATTGCCAATTGTGCAATGTCACCACCAATAGAAGACAAAGAGTTAAGCTTTTGCTTATCTCCTTCGAAAGCAAACGCGGACAACGCCTCTACCGCGCTTTCTAAATCATATATACGCTGCTCACTGGCTTCATTTTTATGACTAACAATAAGCATTAGAGATAAGCCTGATGCGGGAGGTAGGTGTACTAAGTCAGCATTAATTTGTTCAATAGAACCATCAATATAGACATCGATATTACCTCTATAATGTTTATCACCTTCAATTAAGCTGCGTTTAGCTATTAATTCATCAATTGAATATCGTGATAATTGCTCTTCTGTACGTAAGAAAAGTTTTGCTGCAGCATGGTTTACATATTGAATTTTACCGTCAGATTTAGCACAAATAATGGCTTCTTGGGCATGGTTTAGTTGCCCTAAGATATGAGTTTGTGTTTCTAATAAACTGGCTTCTACTTTTTCTCTATGTCGGATCTCTTGCTGTAAGCGATCATTCTCTGTTAGCCTTATTTCTGCTTGGCTTGCTTGTAAATGTGCTTTTATCCTTGCCGCCAGCTCTTGTTTATTAAATGGTTTACTCAAATAGTCATTAGCACCTGATTCAAAACCTCTCACTCTATCTTGAGTTTGGTTTAAAGCCGTGAGCATGATAATAGGCAGTTGAGAGTGGCTATATTGTTTTCTGACCTCCTGGCATACTTCATATCCACTCATTCCTGGCATCATGACATCTAGTAGCACTAATTCAGGCGTTTCTTCTTCTAATTGTTTTAATGTCTCAGGGCCATCATTGGCCGTTTTTACGCGATAGCCTTCCAGTTTTAAGAAACTACTTAACACTTGTAAATTAACGGGCTCATCATCAGCAACAAGAAGTAAAGGACCATTCGGATTTTCTGGTTGAGTTTCATCTAAATCGTCTAAATTATATTCTAGTTTTTCTGGTGTTTGATAATGAGCAATATCTTCTTTTGTTAGGGATTTATGTTGTTGAATTTGATCTTTAGACGCTAAAGGTAAAGTAAAGCTAAAGGTCGCGCCAACCATTGGTTGGCTGCTTACGTACAGCGATCCACCCATTAATTCTATTAATTGGCGACTGATTGACAAACCAAGCCCTGATCCTTGGCGATAGCGATTAGAATCATGCCCTGCTTGAATTAAGGGTTCAAAAATATGCTCTAATTCATCAGCAGGAATACCATGACCAGTATCGACAACTTGAACTCGTAAGAATTGATCGACAACACTTGCTGAAATAACAATCTTTCCTTCTGAAGTGTATTTAATCGCATTACCGATTAAATTATAAAGTACTTGTTCTAATCGTTGTTCATCAGCATAGACAGAAGGTAAAGATTTATCTACTTGATTGATTATTCTTATTGGTTTGTTGCCCAGCAAATGATGCGATAGCTCTAAAACCAAACTTGTTGCCGATGATAAGTCGGCAACGTGGCGATTTATATCCAGATTGCCGTGACGCATTTTGTGGTAATCCAAAAGATCATTCACTAAGTTGGTTAGGCGCTGGCCACTATTAATTATAATTTCTAATTGATGACGATGAGAAGCGGAGATTGGACCATTAGCACCAGTATAAAGGGCTTCAGCAATACCGACCATACCGTGTAATGGTGTTCTTAATTCATGAGATGTGGTGGCTAGAAATTCATCTTTGAGTTTATCAGCCGCTTCTAATTCTTGGTTTTTATGTTGAATAATAGAAAGATTTGTTTCTAATTCTTCATTTTGAGCTTTGATTAATTGAATTTTTTCACGAATAGATCGCTGCATACGTGCAAAGCTGACTGCTAATCGTCCTATTTCATCTTTTCGATCGGTGCTGATCATTTTTTGATCGAGATCGCCTGCCGAGAGTCTCTCTGCTACCCACGTTAACCTCAATAAAGGTGCAGTAATTGAATTTGATAAGAAATGGGAAGCAATAACAACACACACAATGGCTAATATCATCGCGATAACAAAAATTTGTTCTAATTGTTTGATACGAGAGAAGGCTTCTTTTTCTGGTAATTCAACAGAGAGCCCCCATACTTTGTCGTCAATGTGAACCACGGTAAAAGCAGAAAGTACACTATTGTTGTTTTTATCAGTAAAGCTGCCTACGTCAGTTTTCCCGCTTAATGCTTGGATAATATTTTCAGATGTATTTTTATCGGTACTGATACCACTAATTAAAGAAAGAGAATTATCACCAACAAGATAGCTTTTTATCGATGATGAATCTTGTTGTCCATTTTTTAATAGCAGGCTTAGACCGTTGTTTGGCAGTTTAAACAAGACAAAGCTGTGCAAATAACCTTGCTGTACAATTGGTGCAGCAAACCAAGAGACATTTTCTCCATTCATAATAGAAAAGTCAGAAAATACGACAGGAATATCGTCTTTATTTTCTGGTTTTTCCATCATAGACCGAATTTTACTGTAGGTTTTTCCAAGTGGTGTGTCGTGGTATTTTCCCGTAATTAAATTAGTACCGTAGTTATCTTCTTTTTTCTGGGAATAAACGACATTACCATCGATATCGACTAAAAGAATGTCAGTGAAATCAGATCGCTTTAATAGTTCAAGGTATGCCCAGTGGTATCGTTTATGAAGTAAACGATAGCGCTCACTACCAATATAAGAATCGGATTCAGGAAGAATACTGGTTCGTATTTTATTACCAGAGCCGCCAATGTATCGAATTTGAGCATTGCTCCTCGCATCTTCAATCGTATTACCAAGGCGAGGGAAGGCACTAATTAAACCATAGAAACGCCCACCACTAGCATTGGCTAACTCGGAACGAGCAAAGCCAAGTACTTCTGATTTACGAGCTTTGAAGTAGTTACTTACTTGCTGCTCTTTATTGTCTCTTAATGAAACAAGATGCGCGGTACTTTGAGTTGCGAGATCTTGGCTATGTGAGTGTAGAAAAAATATAGCAATAACAGAAAGAGGAGTAATACTTAAAACAAGAAATGCAATCATTAACGTATTTTGAAGACGTTTAAAGTGTTGTTTTTTATCCATTTGAAGGCCTAATATGCACTGTTATCCGTTCAGCGAAATTGACACGATTGACGTATCAATGAAAATATGAAGTTTATTAATAACGAGGAACTCTGCTGCCTCTTATACGTAAATTACGTTAAAAATCAAGCAACAGAGTCTCAAAGTGCGGCTGTATACAATAATTACTTTTGTGCGGAATAAATTCTGAATTTATTATTCTTTGCTAATGTGTTGCAATGACCAAATACTTTTTCAACAATTGGTGGATATTGTAGAAAGCTATTAGCGACAAAAATCATTTGACCGCTATGAGTTAAATTTTGCGGTGCTTTTTGAAGCAACTCTTCGGTTGAAGAATAATGTGTTTTTAGCCCTGCATGAAAAGGTGGATTGCTGATGATAAATTGGTAGTTTTGTTTCGTGTCAGAATATACGTCACTTGCAAATACATTCCCTTCTAATCCATTGGCTTTTAATGTCTCAATGGAAGAAGCAATTGCGAGCGCACTAATATCAACCATATCTAAATGGATTTTCGGATTAATGGTTTTCATTACAGAACCTAACACGCCAGCACCACAACCAAAATCTAAAACATGACCACGTAAACTTGGCAGAGTTTGAAGCAGTAATTCTGAACCTTTATCAAATTCACCATGGCTAAATACACCAGGTAAGCTTCTTACTTCAATCGTGTGTTCTTTAAATTGAACTTGATATTCTTTAAACCAATCTTGTAAGTTAAAGCTTGGCGCCGCTTCTGTACATTGACCCCAATAAAAGCTGCAACGTCGAGCTGAATCCAGTTTGTTCATTGGTCCAAAATTCGCGAACATTTTCTCTACGCTTTTTACTCCGCTGCGGTTTTCACCAACAACGATGATCTCGGTGTCTTTTCCTAGTTTGGCTAATAGCATAGTGAGTAAGTACTCAGCTTCAGCTTTTGCTTTTGGCCAATACAGTAAAACCATATCTGCATGGCTTTCTTCTATTAATTCGGTTCCGAAATAACAGTTAATTTTTGGGTTTTCTGAAAATTGTTTGTAGTAACCATAATTGGTCGTAAAGATAGATGTAGAAGCACAATGCTTATCTAGCTCAAGAGGGAAATCATCATTAAGCTCACCAGCAATGAGTACGTGTTTACCTTCAAAATAGGCAAGTTGACGCTGAGTTATTTGACTTGGAGCAGAGTAAGACATAATGGCCTCGAAAGAATACAAAAACTGGCGAGATTGTCCCACAAAGGAAGGGTAAGGAAAAGAAAAGTAAGAGGCTGTTTAACCTTAGTTAGGTAATACAGCCTTAATGTAGTTGCTTTGAGGGTGTTAGTTCTTATCTTGCTGGTCTAAGAAGCCTTTGAATTCAGTTTCGTACATATTAAATAGAACCAAAGTCAGTGCGAAAATCAATGGGCCATAGATTAAACCGATTAAACCATATAAATGAATGCCGCCTAGTAGTGAGAAGAAAATAAGCAGAGTGTTCATTCCTGAATTTCCTTGCATTAATAGTGGTCGCACAATGTTATCAATTGAACCAACAACAAGTACGCCCCAAGCGGTTAAGAAAATCGCCCATTCCCATTGATTGGTTAGCAGTAAATAAATGGTTGCCGGAATCCAAATAAGTGCGGTTCCTACGACTGGAATAAATGAGGCAAATCCCATCATCGTTCCCCAGAATAAACCTGGGAAGCCAGCTAGCCACATGGCAAAGCCTCCAGCAAGACCTTGTGCTATTGCGGTCAAAAACGAACCAAGAATAGCGGATTTTGATACTTCTTCAATTTCATCAAGTAAACGGTCTTCTTGGCTTCTAGAAAGAGGAAGTACATGACGAAATGCCGAGATTATTTTATCTTGATCGCGCAGTAGGAAGAACAGAACAAATAGCATTAAGAAGAAATTTACTAAGACATTCGTGGCATCGCCAAGGATCTGAGCACTAACACCGACAACTTTAGTTCCAACTTGAGAGGCTAATTGCGCTACTTTTTGTGTGATTTCATTTGGATCTATGGCATCAAAAGGCAAGTGTTTATTAATAAAAGCCAATATTTGAGAGACAATAGGGTGTTGAAATAAAGTTTGAATGCCACCTTCGGTTACCCAATGATAAGCGTCTTTAGAAAAAGTAGCCCCTTGCTGAACAATGGCAACAAAGACAAAAAAGAGGGGAATAGCGATAATAAAAGTTAACGCGGTACAAGATAAAATAGCCGCACTATTTGGGCTTTTTGGCAGTTTTTCGCTAATTTTATTATGTAAAGGTGCAAATAAGAGAGACATAATAAAGGCAAGAATGATTGGGCTTAAATAGGGTTCTATTAATAGAAAGCACGCATAACTTGCAACAAGTAAAGCGGCGACTAAAACCCAATGACTAGAATTTAGTTTATTGAAATGAGACACATTATTCCCTTATGATGCGGTAGCGATTTATAAATGATGAATGTAAGTTATATAGATACTTGTTAATCTTAGCAAGAATAATGGAGAGTAACGATGGGCTGTTGTGGTAAAGATACGTGCAGTAGTAATAAAAAAAGAAAAATACCAATATTGCCGTTAATTATTATTGGGCTAGGAGTACTAGTCATTTATTTTTGGCAATAAAAATGGTCTTCTTTGATTAAGAAGACCATTTATCGGTTAATTGATTACATTTATTTTGATTCGGCCGCTATTTTAGCAAAACAACGATCAGCGGCTTCTAATGTTGCTTCTATTTCTTTTGGACCGTGTGCTAAAGAAGTAAAGCCAGCTTCAAATGCAGAAGGGGCAAGGTAAACACCGTGTGCTAACATTAGATTAAAGAAACGTTTGAATCGTTCGATATCACATTTAGTCACATCTTCGTAAGTTGTGATTGTCTCTTGGTCTGTAAAGAAGAAGCCAAACATTCCACCAACATAGTTAACAACCATCGGGATCCCGTGTTTATTTGCTAATTCTTTAAAGCCTAAAGCAAGTTGTTTTGTTGTTGTGGCAAGTCTTTTTTCATTGCCTTCTTCAGTAAGAACTTTCAAGCAAGCAAAACCTGCTGCCATCGCAACGGGGTTGCCAGAAAGCGTACCTGCTTGATATACCGGACCCGTAGGTGCAATGTATTGCATTATATCTTTGCGGCCACCAAATGCGCCTACAGGCATGCCGCCACCGATAACTTTACCTAAACAAGTTAAGTCAGGCTTAATGTTGTAATAGCCTTGAGCACAATTTTCAGCAACACGGAAACCCGTCATCACTTCATCAAAAATTAATAGAGCGCCTTCAGCATCACAAATTTCACGAAGACCTTCATGAAACCCTTCAACTGGCGGAATGCAATTCATGTTGCCAGCAACAGGTTCCACGATAATACAAGAAATCTCGCCTTTATTTGCAGCAAAAAGTTCACGAACAGAATCTAAATTATTAAAGGTGGCTGTTAATGTATATTTAGCAAAATCAGCAGGAACGCCTGGAGAGCTTGGTTGGCCAAGAGTTAATGCGCCTGAACCCGCTTTTACAAGCAAACTATCAGCATGGCCGTGATAGCAACCTTCAAACTTCATGATTTTGTCACGACCAGTGTAGCCACGAGCAAGGCGAATCGCACTCATCGTTGCTTCAGTACCAGAACTTACCATGCGAACTTGTTCCATCGATGGAACTAATTCTGATACTAATTCAGCCATGTTAATTTCAGTTTCAGTTGGAGCCCCGAAACTCAGTCCGCGTTGTGCCGCAGAGATAACCGCTTCACGGATCGCAGCATGATTGTGACCAAGGATCATTGGACCCCAAGAACCTACATAATCAATATAAGCTTTACCATCGGCATCAAAAATTAATGGGCCATCGGCACGCTCAATAAAAATTGGTGAACCACCAACGCCAGCAAAAGCACGAACGGGTGAGTTTACACCACCAGGGATTTTCTCTTGCGCTTTTGCGAATAATTCTGCTGATTTGGTCATTACTTATATCCTCATAGTAATCAAGTGGACCAGTTGGACGTTATTGTACCTAAATTGAATTAGAATGCTTGAGTTGATCGTATTAATCCCCATCTAATAAGTAAATAATCGTGTTGTGTGAGCATTGACTTAGCCCGGTTGAAGAGGATGTTTGTATTGAATACTTGAATGAAACAGTCAGGTATTAGATAATCAAAATTAAAATAGAATTGGAAACCAATCTTGAGAGGTTTAAATGAGTGATGTATCTGTGCCGTTAACGTTTTCTGATGTTGCAGCAGCAAAAGTTAAAACGTTAATTGCAGAAGAAGAAAATCCAAATCTAAAACTGCGTGTTTATATTACAGGTGGTGGTTGTAGCGGTTTCCAATACGGATTTACTTTTGATGAAGAAGTAAATGAAGGCGATATGACCCTTGTAAATGATGGTGTAACACTTGTTGTTGATCCAATGAGCTTACAATACTTAATTGGTGGCATTGTTGATTATACTGAAGGCCTAGAAGGCTCTCGTTTTTTCATTAATAACCCTAATGCAACGACAACTTGTGGTTGTGGTGCATCATTTAGCGTTTAAGATTTACTATAATATAGGTAAATGAATATTTTTTCGTTTACCTTATTCTCTGCTTTGTAAAACGACATAACTTACAGTAAATCAGGATGTATTACTGTTTACCTATTCCTAAGCACTAAGGATTGTTGCTATGGGTAAATTCACATCTGCTTTTTTTTCATACCTCGTTCATCGCCCTTGGATTATTTCGTCCATTTTATTTTGTTGTTTATTATTCTGGGTATTAAGTGGACCTTCTCAAGCTGAAGAATCTACGAGAAAACAAACACTAAATACGCTCACTATTCCTCTTGCTAATGTTGCTGTTGAAACTTTTTCATCAACGCCCACGAACCGTACTATTTCTTTATATGGGCGCACCGCTCCTGATCGTGAGACGACGCTTGGGGCTCAAGTTGCTGCTCAAATTGAAGAAATTCTAGTTAAAAAAGGGGCTCAAGTAAAAAAAGAACAGCCAATAGCTCGTCTTGATATGGCCGATCTTGATTTGCAACTTAGTCAAGTTAAAGCCATTTATTCTGTTCGAATGAAAGAATTTAAAGCCTCGAAAGAGTTACGACGCAAAGGATTACAAGGTGAGGTCGCTTTTAGTCAATCTCAAGCTTCATTAGCCGAAGCGAAAGCCAGAGTTAGAAATGCAGAATTAATATTAAAAAATACCACGATAGTTGCGCCATTTGATGGGATTGTTGAACATTTGTTTGTGGAAGTCGGCGATTTTGTGAGCCGAGGAGATCCAGTTGCAAAAGTGGTGGTGCTTGATCCACTAGTGATCGAAGTCAATGTGAGTGAAAGACACATTATTCAATTGAATGTAAATCAAAAAACAAGGGTGAGTTTTATTAATGACTCTTCAATTGAAGGGCGCGTTCGTTATATATCGAGGGTTTCTTCGATTTCGACAAATACGTTTCCTGTTGAAATCGAAATTCCCAATATAGGAGATCGATTACCCGCAGGAATAAGCACTGAAGTTGAGATCGATTTAGATCTTCAACCGGCCATTAAAATTACACCAGCCATGCTTTCGCTTAATGAAAATGGAGATCTCGGCGTTAAAACGGTAGTCCAATCGATGGGCAGTCAAGAAAGCACTGATCAGGTGAAATTTATTCCCATTCAATTAGTAAAAGCAGAAGATGATGGAGTGTGGTTGACAGGGTTAGGCGAGTTAGTTGAAATCATTACGGTTGGACAAGGATTTGTTCGCGATGGTGATTTTATTCATGCGAGAAGAAAGTAAGGGAATACTATGCTAGCAATTATTAATGCGGCATTAAGTCGTTCTCGGACGATGTTAATGTTACTTACTTTACTGCTTATTTCTGGTGCGTTGACATACATAGTTATCCCCAAAGAATCGAACCCCGATATCACCATTCCTATTATTTACGTTTCAATGAGTCATCAAGGAATTTCTCCAGAAGATTCTGAGCGTTTACTTGTTCGGCCAATGGAGCAAGAATTACGATCCATTGAAGGGATTAAAGAAATGACGTCGGTGGCGGGTGAAGGTCACGGTTCAGTGACGTTAGAGTTCTCCGTAGGAACGGATTTAGATAAAGCGCTGAATGACGTAAAAGATGCGGTTGATCTTGTTAAGCCTAATTTGCCAGAAGAGAGCGATGAACCAACTGTTAATGAGGTAACTTTAGCCGCAGAGCAAGCCGTTTTATCCGTTGTGTTATATGGCACGGTACCAGAGAGAACAACAATACAAATTGCTCGTCAACTAAGAGATAAACTAGAAAGCTATAAGCAAATATTAGAGGTTGATATTGCAGGGGATCGAGATGATGTTGTTGAAATTATTGTTGATCCTCTTTTACTTGAAAGCTATGGCTTAGATCAAGCTGCTATTTATAATTTGATTGCTTTGAACAACCGAGTGGTTGCCGCTGGATTTGTGGATACAGGCTATGGACGATTCTCTATCAAAGTACCTTCCGTTTTTGAGTCATTAAAAGATGTTTTAGAGTTACCAATTAAGGTCGATGGTAAGCAAGTAGTGACGTTTGGTGATATTGCGACAGTTCGTAAGGCGTTTAGAGATCCAAACAGTTATGCACGATTGAATGGTGAAAAAGCCATTGTTTTAGATATAAAAAAACGCTCAGGTGAGAATATTATTGAAACCGTTGAGATCGTAAAAGCGGTTTTATTGGGAGCCCAAGAGTTAGAGACGTGGCCAAATAATCTTTTAATTAAATACACTTGGGATGAGTCAAAAGACGTGAAGATCATGCTTAATGATCTGCAAAATAATATTTTATCGGCGATATTGTTGGTTGTTATTGTGATCATTGCTGTATTGGGCGCGAGAACCGCACTTTTGGTTGGGATCTCTATCCCCGGCTCTTTTCTTACTGGCTTATTAATGCTTTCCCTCGCAGGATTAACCGTGAACATTGTGGTTCTATTTTCATTAATTATGGCGGTAGGCATGTTAGTTGATGGAGCCATTGTTGTGACTGAATATGCTGATAGGAGAATGCAAGAAGGGGCTCATCGAGTCATCGCCTATAGAGAAGCAGCGCAAAGAATGGCGTGGCCCATTATAGCTTCTACTGCAACCACTCTTGCGGCATTTGCTCCTTTATTATTCTGGCCAGATACGACTGGTGAGTTTATGAAATACTTGCCATTAACTCTAATGGCGACATTAACTGCCTCTTTATTTATGGCTTTATTATTTATTCCTGTTTTAGGCAGTTTATTTGGTAAACCCCAGCAAGTTCTCCCTGAAAAAAGACATAAATTACAAGCATTAAGTAATGGTGACTACAGTCAGGCTACTGGCATAACTAAATTGTATTTCAATACATTATCGATTGCTTTGAAGCATCCATTTAAAATACTTTGTTTGGCTGTTGTTTTCTCTATTGGCATTGGCTTTACTTACGCTAAAGCGGGATTGGGGGTGGTGTTTTTCCCTGAGGTAGATCCTCCGTTTTTAACCGTCAAAGTTAGATCTCATGGTGATTTATCTATCAATGAAAAAGATAAGATCATGGTGGAAGTACAAAATGAAATATTAGGAATGAAGGAGTTAGATAGTATTTATACTCGTACAGGGGGGGATGATGAGATAGGCCAAATTCAAATAACACCTATAGATTGGCAATATCGTCGATCAGTGAAAGAGATTATTGAAGATTTAAGAGATAAAACAGAAAATATTGCAGGGATAGAATTAGAATTTAGTACACCCAATGCTGGCCCACCAAGTGAGCATGATTTAGTTATTGAATTGAGTTCTCGTGATGGTGAAGCATTGAATCAATCGGTTAGAAAAGCAAGAAACTGGATAGATGCCAATCCTGCTTTTACGAATGTTAGTGATACTTCGAATAAACAAGGCATTGATTGGAAAATCGATATCCGTAGAGACGATGCGGCACGCTTTGGTGCTGATGCAACATTGGTTGGTAATACCGTACAATTTGTCACTAATGGATTGAAAATTGGTGATTACTTACCTGATGATAATAATGAACAAGTTGATATATTAGTACGATTTCCTAAAGAGCACCGAGATATTGGACGTTTTGATGAGCTAAGGGTAAAAACCAGTCATGGTTTAATTCCTATAACCAATTTTGCTCGAATTATTCCTACTCACAAGCAAGATACGATTCATCGAATTGATGGACACCGAGTATTGACAGTAAAGGCTGATATGAGTGATGGTTATAATTTAAGTATTGAATTACCAAATATTGAGCGTGGTTTAAAAGAGTTAAATTTACCTAAAGGAGTTGTATTTAAACTTAGAGGGCAAAATGAGGAGCAAAATAATTCAGCTGTTTTCCTTCAAAATGCATTTGTTATTGCATTAGCAGTAATGGCCATTATTTTAGTCACGCAGTTTAATAGCTTTTATCAAGCTTTGCTTATATTAAGTGCGGTTTTATTTTCAACCGTCGGAGTGTTTGCCGGGTTACTTATTTTTCAACGACCGTTTGGTATCATTATGTCAGGTATTGGGGTGATTTCTCTTGCTGGCATCGTGGTTAATAATAATATAGTCCTGATTGATACCTATAATACATTGCGTAAAGCTGGTGTGGATAAAGTGGATGCGATATTACGAACGGGTGTGCAACGTTTACGACCAGTGATGTTAACGACGATAACGACCATATTAGGGTTGATGCCAATGGTGCTTGAAATGAATATTGATTTACTTAATCAAAAGGTTGAATTTGGTGCACCAAGTACTCAGTGGTGGTCTCAGTTAGCGACTGCTGTAGCTGGTGGACTTGCTTTTGCTACGGTGCTGACATTAGTACTGACACCATGCTTATTAATGCTAGGAAGAGATAACGTAGGAGTGGTTAAAGATATTAGTAAAAGAAAAAGCCCTAGTCTTTATAACTAGAGCTTCATTATTGATATTAGTGAGTGAGTACCGGATGAGTACCTACAATAAATTGACTGTATTGGTTTAACTCTTTTAATCGCTGTTTTGCGACAACTTCAAACTCTTTTTTATCTTTACCTGTTAGCGATTTAGATTGGGGTAAAGAAACGGTTCTTGAGTCTTTATGAACGCCATTGACTAAAAATTCATAGTGTAAGTGAGGGCCGGTCACTCGGCCAGTTCCACCAAGCGTACCTACGGTATCACCTTGTTTTACTCGCTGTCCTGCTTTTACATAGCGTTTAGTCATGTGTAAATATTTTGTAATGTAAGTATTACTATGACGAATGAATACATAGTTACCATTAAACTGGTTATATCCTGATTTATCTACGACACCATCACCGGCAGCCCAAATCGGCGTTCCTACAGGGGCAACATAATCAGTCCCTCTATGTGCGGTTCTTTGTCCTGTTACTGGATGAAGACGACGTGGATTAAAATTAGAACTAACATAACGAAAATTAATTGGAGAGCGTAAAAATGCTTTTTTCATCGCTCGACCATTAGGTTCGTAAAAATTTCCATTTTTATCATTACGAATTGCGGTAAACGTGTCGCCACGGTTAGTGAAAGTGGTCGCTATAATATTTCCTTTACCTGCATATTCGCCTTCTACGTACTTCTCTTCATAAAGTACAGTGAAGGTATCACCAGCACGAATATCTAATGCAAAATCAATATCCCAACCAAAAATCCCCGCTAGTTCCATTATCTGATTCGGGTTTAACCCTGCAGTAATAGAAGCATTCCAGAAATTGGAAGTAATCGTTGCTTTGGTATAATTCAGTTGAGTTTCAATTTCTTGTTTTTCAAGTAACCCTAAGTAACCATCGCCTACTTTACTAATACGGTAGGTTTCAAATTGACTTATAGGACGGATCAGTTGGATGATTTCTTGATTTTGATTAAAACCAAATTTAAGTTTATCACCAGGTCGTAAGCGAGTCAGTTGTGTTTCTATTTCTTTGTCGCTACTGGTTAGGTTATATAATTGACGGGCGCTTAATCCGACTCGGTTGAATAATACAGAGGCACTTTCACCTGATTTTACTGTGTAAGTTTCCCAAGTCAGTTGTTGGTTTTTACCTGATTGTTCATGAGAGATCAGGGCTTCTTGACGGATTTCTGTAGGGTAAGTTTGACCAACGTTTAATTTATAAAAGCCAGAATTAGGAGCCACAGAGTCTGGAATAGTTGCAATTGCGGCAACGACTCCTGCACTGCAGAGACCTATAAGAATGCGATGAATCACGGGAATACGAGTTAATTTAGATAATATCATTCGATTAAGTAGTAAATATTGAATACAAATAACAACATAGAAGTTTAGCTTGTTTTTCGCTTTACTGCCATGAGCGGAGGTTATAGTTAAAGCTTCGTCACCTTTTTTCTAATAAAAGTTCAATAAATAAACAGGCTTAATCATGAATAGAATAGATAGGCAGCAAACATACTGCCTATCTAGGGATTGATTATTTGTTTAGCGCAAAGGTAGGTAAAGATAAATGCCAACGAATAGCGGCTAGACGAATAACAAGAGTTGTCGCAACACCACATAGCATTGCGGTGGATGAGGGAACATTAAACTCTAAGGCTGAGGTATGAACTATTCCGCCTAAGATACAAGCGGTGGCATAAACTTCGCTCCTCAATACCATCGGAACTTCACGGGCAAGAACATCGCGAATAATCCCACCACCACAACCGGTAATAACGCCCATAATAACTGCGACCATGGGATCTGCATTATACTTAAGTGCTTTTTCTACACCAATACCGACAAAAACGGCGAGACCAATCGCATCCGATACTGGTAAAACATACCAAGGAAGTCGCTTTGGTTTTCTGATGATAAGCATAGTTAAGATACAAGTAATAAAAATGACCAACAAATAATTTGTGTCGGTAATCCAGAAAACGGGGGTTGCACCTAGAGCCATATCACGAATCGTACCACCACCAATAGCGGTAACACTTGCCAAAACGGTAACCCCAAAAGGGTCCATTTTTAACCGCCCAGCTAATAACACTCCTGAAATTGCAAAAATGGCGGTACCGAACATATCAATTGTATAGATTAACATCTTGTCCTCTATGACTTACTGCATGATGTTGTTGAAGTAAGGTTATAGCCCTTGTTTAAGTATAACCATGATGACGCTTTGAAGAATTATCCAAATGGCGATTCTCCAGCTTAAAAAACGATGGATCTGAGCTAAGTGAATCGCTGAAGGTACAATTTTCCCTCCTAGCTTTGGACGACTTATTTTCTTTCCTTGATAAATTACGGGTCCTCCCATAGATAATTCAAATTTACTGCCAATGATAATTAATAACCAAGCGTTATTTTTATTTGCCCAACTTTTTTGTTGTTGTTTGAGGCGTTGAAGGGTTAATCTGCATTTTTCACCTAAAAGACATAATAAGCTAAAAAGTTTTAAAGGAATAAAATCAAGGAACGCTTGAATGGTTAAAGCGGGGATCCCAAATGGACGAAATGAATCTCTTGATGGAGACCAAGCTCTGGCTAACTCTAAAGATAAGCGATAAATGAAAGCACCAATCCCACCAGCGATGCCATACCAGAATAAAACCCCAATAACCGTTCGGGCATAACCTAAAATAATGGTTTCGGCGCTGGCTTTCCCTAAACCTAAAATTGATAGAGGTTCTACATCTCGATTTACCCAAGGAAGTAAGGCTTCTTTTGCTTCTTTTTTATTATTTTGATTAATCGCTTGAATAGTTTCTTTACAGAGTTTTTCAACCCCTCGCCATTCTAAAGAAATTAAGAGTAATCCTAGATTGAATAAGGGAAGATTCCAAACGATAGGTAATGCAGCAATACAAACAATAAATGAAGGGATAATCATTAAGCACCAGGCAAGAGCGCCTGAAATAAAACGTTGTTGATAGGATCGAGCTGTATTTACTTTTGTAGACAATAGTTCTGCAAACTTTCGCCAAATAGTCATTGGGTGGGCGTGAACAGGTATCGGCAAAAATAAATGAAATAACAATGCGCCCCATAAAACTAATAGGGAATAATCGGCGATGAAGAAGGACAGTTTATCAAGCATATATGTATTAACTATATATAGGGGGACAATGGAGCAAACGAATCGTTAACTCCATTATTATGTTATTACTTTAATAAAGTAACCATCTTCATCACCATTTCTGATGAACTTTCTGCAGCAAGGGGCAAGAATTCTTCAAAACTCATTGGTGATTCTTTATCTGCCACATCAGATATTGCACGAACAACAACAAATGGAACACTAAATTGATGACAAGTTTGAGCAATAGCTGACGCTTCCATTTCAACAGCGATAACAGAAGGAAAATGAGAGCGAATAAATGCTTGGCGCTCAGGCGTACATACAAAAGCATCACCAGTACAGATTAAACCACGTACAGCATGCTTATCTTCCATTTGAGTCAATGCTTTTTCTGCGACTGCCATTAGTTTTTCATCTGCTTTAAAAGCAGCTGGTTGTTGTGCCATCTGTCCCATCTCGTAACCAAATGCAGTTACATCAGCATCATGATGACGAACTTCTGTAGAAATAACGACATCACCAAGATTTAATGAAGAATCAAACCCACCAGCAGAGCCAGTATTAAGAACAACATCTACATTATGATCTGAGATAAGAAGAGTTGTTCCTACGGCTGCCGCTACTTTACCAATGCCTGATTGAAGTAAAACGACTTCAGCACCATTTAATGTGCCTGTATGAAAAGTACAACCAGCTTTGATTGTTGTCGCTAAGCCATTAATTTGTTCTTTTAGAATGGCAACTTCTTGTTCCATTGCACCAATAATACCGATTTTCATTTGTTTATCTCAGTAACGTTCGAATAGAACTGAATTGTAACATAGCTATTTAAGGTGGTGGAATAAGAGTTTTCTTGAGATAAAAGAGGATAAAGCGAGGTTATTGATGCCTTTATATACGTAATGGTTGTTTATTGTTCGGTTGATTGTTTTTTTTAATAAAAGACTTGCATGAAATGCGCATCGGCCTATACTTCGACTCCACCAACGCAGAACGGTGATTTAAATCACAAGTTCAGCAAATGTTGGTAAGCTCTTTAACAATTTGAAACCTATTAATCTGTGTGGGCACTTGTGAGTTGATAATCACTAGTTTGCTTTTACTTTTCGAAGTGAATTCAAACAAAAATAATCAATGAACTGAGTGACTACACAAAATTACTTTTATGTAAGAAATCAGTATAAATCATTGAGCCGGTTTTGTTTCTGCTGAAACAAACCAAAAAACTTTAATTGAAGAGTTTGATCATGGCTCAGATTGAAC
>NZ_MAJU01000031.1:0-241488 GCF_001691055.1 Aliivibrio logei | reverse complement strand
TGGTGTGCCCCACAGAATTAGAACACATTCTATACTTAGGTTATACCTATCTGGAGGCTACCATGAGCAAGCATTATACTAAATCTTACCCTGAAGAGTATCGTAAAGAAGCTGTCCGACTCGCAGATCAAAAAGATAGAACGACGGCTTCCGTCGCGAAGGAATTAGGGTTACACCCTAATCAAATTTATAACTGGCGCAGACAGTTTAACCTTCTGACAAATAAACAGTTTACGGTTCATGATGGTATCGATTATTCAATAAAAGAAAACTCAGAAATGCGTAAGATGAGAAAAGAGCTAAACGACCTAAAAAAAGAGAATGAGTTCTTAAAAAAGGCAGCGGCGTACTTTGCCAAAAACCAAGAGTAAAGTACGCTCTTATTCGTGATTTTAGGAATCATTATAGTGTTCGTTTTCTTTGCCAAGTTTTAAAGGCATCTCCAACTGGTTTTTATGCATGGCATAATAAATCATTAAGCAAAGCCTCCCAAAGGAGGCTAGACTTTGAAAAGAGGATCTTACTAACCTTTGCTGAGTTTGAGGCTAAATACGGCTCTAGAAGAGTGAGGAATGAGCTTGTAAAGCTAGGATACCCTTGTTCCACTAATTATGTAGCAAAGATCATGAAGGCTTGAGGTATTAGAGCCCTTAACGGAAAAGGCTTCCGTTATGGAAGGCGCGTTGAACAAGGGTAACCTAATGAACTAGCCTTTAATTGATAACTTAAAGGCTAGATATATTGAAGTATTAATGAGCATCCTCTAGAATTTCATAAGCTTTTGTCATCGCTTTATCAAGGTTTTCTAATTTTCCTGCACCAACTGGGCCTAGGACGTTTGAATATAAAGCGAACTTCTTATCAAACGGTAAATCTAGTTGGTCGTATAATGCTTGTCTAATCTGAGCGTACTGGCCTGGTTCTGCATTTGTTAAGTTTGTTAAAGTGTTATAGATGAGTGATGTTGTATCCATGATTTTTCTCCGTATTGTCCATCTAATATTATGACAACTATAGTACGGATGTTTAAAGATATCCGTCTCATAATATAAAGAAATTGTATTTAGATCACATAGAAACATCACGATATTCTTATTGTATTTTGTATTTTGTATTTTGTATTTTGTATTTTGTATTTTGTATTTTGTGATTTGGCATGAGGTATGAATAAGTATCAATGGTGAGGGTATTGAAGCAATCAATTGATAGGGAAAGTCGGTTAATCCTTGATTACAGCTAACTTTCATTAATATGATGTGAAAAAATCGACGGACTCATCACTTTAAGCATATTCACTTAAGAGCGGGGTTAATCATGTTTATACAACATAAGTATATTGTTATTTAACGTAATATATAATCTCGTTTATAATTAAAGCCATTAACACAAGCAGAAGGTTTGTTTTAGAGGTGATAGGAATGAAAGCGTATTGGTTGAGTTCCTACCAAAGAGTTAAGTGGATGAAATATAAGAGCACGATTTATTACAACATATCTTGAGCGTTAGGTCTATATTGTCTACAATAGCGCACTTTTATTGACTACAGGTCACGAACATGAACGACGCTAAATCGCAACCAGCTCTACCAGATCACCTTTCGGGCAATCCTCGTAGCCCACATCATGTGGCAGAATGCTTTGAACATCACATTGGTATTAAACTTAATGACAAAGAGCGTACTGATGTTGAAGAGTATTGCATTAGTGAAGGTTGGGTAAAAATCCCATCACCTAAAGCATTGGATCGTCGTGGTCAACCTCTTATGATCACATTGAAAGGCAAAGTTGAAGCTTTTTATAAATAAGAACAAATGATAGTAAGCGAGGATCTCATCCCGCTAAGTTGTCGTAATAGTTAAGTGGTTATTTATTACCCACGTAGACTTATTCTTAAAAAGGGCCTAAAGAAATTTAGGTCCTTTTGTTTATCCTACGTTTAGTATTTTGGTACAGATTAAGCATAATTTATACGATGTAGGTGGTATTACGGGGGCGTTTGAGATATTTAATTAACGGAATCGGGCATAAATAGGCTAAAATGGCCGGCTATTATCTTAGCTTTGAGCCCTTTATATTAATGACCACTATCACAACGCCTGCCAACTTTACAGAACTTGGCCTTATTACACCTTTGTTAGCTCGATTAACTGAGCTGGAATATCAACAGCCAACGCCAATTCAAGCGCAAGCTATTCCAAGTGTATTGGCTGGGCGTGACTTAATTGCAGGGGCAAATACAGGTTCAGGTAAAACAGCAACGTTCGCACTGCCTATATTACAGCAATTGCATGAAGGTAAGCCTTTGAGCATTAAAAGTGAGAAAGGTAACTACGTTACTGGATTGATTTTAGTTCCTACTCGTGAATTGGCAAAACAAGTTGCTGACAGTATTAAATCTTATGCTGTGCATTTTAACGGTGCAATTAAAACCGTTGCTGTTTTTGGTGGCGTATCTGCAAATACTCAAATGCTGGCTTTACGTGGCGGCACTGATATTTTAGTAGCCACACCAGGTCGATTACTCGATCTTATTTCAAGTAATGCCATTAAGCTTGATAAAGTCAAAACATTAGTGCTTGATGAAGCCGATCGAATGTTAAGCCTTGGCTTTACTGAAGAACTATCAGCGTTATTGAATTTATTACCAAAGCAAAAGCAGACGTTATTATTTTCGGCGACTTTTCCTGAACAAGTACAAACATTAACTCAAGAACTACTTAACGATCCTATTGAAATTCAAGTGCAAAGCGCAGATGCAAGTACTTTGGTACAGCGTGTTTTTACCGTTAATAAAGGTGAAAAAACCGCATTGCTAGCGCATTTGATCAAACAAAACGAATGGCGACAAGCACTTATCTTCGTTAATGCGAAAAATAGTTGTGAGCATTTAGCGGATAAACTGTCTAAACGTGGAATTACCGCTGAAGTATTTCATGGTGATAAAGGCCAAGGTGCGCGTACTCGTATACTTGAAGCATTTAAATTGGGTGAGATTGAAGTTTTAATTGCGACAGATATTGCTGCTCGTGGTTTAGATATCGAAAAACTACCGGTTGTTATTAATTTTGATTTGCCAAGAAGTCCATCAGATTATATGCACCGTATTGGTCGAAGTGGTCGTGCTGGGGAAGTTGGTTTAGCATTATCACTTATCGATCATGAAGATTACCATCACTTTAAAATCATCGAGAAGAAGAACAAAATTCGACTAGAACGTGAAGAAGTTGAAGGTTTTGAAGTCGATGAAGCAGTAAGTGATTCTTTATCAGACGTAGAAAAGCCGATGGCAAAACCTGAAGGCACTGGTAAGAAAAAACGTAAAAACAGAGCATCAGCAGATGAGGATGTTTGGTTGAGAAATTACTAATCTAAAAAGATAACATGATTATGACCCCTTAGTTAAGCGCATAATCCTACTAACACTATAATTTATTACACTCGGTATTCTTTGCTTACCGAGTGTTTTTTATTTTAAGGCGTAAATTTACTATTAATGCAATTAACTAAATACTCTATTTATTAGTAGAAAAATCACTAAGAATAAAAACCTGATAAGTAGTTATTCTATAATTTCTAATGCTATTATTATGTGATTGATTTAGTAAGAATAAACAGATGTTTATTGGAATTGGTGTAAATAGATGTGCATGATAAGAAAGGGTTATGCTGCGACTATATTACCAATGTAAACCATGATTTTTAGTCTCAGAGGTTGAGTGATGTTTCAATTTAAATGTACCAAAAAAGTTCAAGATTTTATTGGTATTACACCTAGTGAACTTAAGGTTATAGTGCCTGAGAAATTTGCATTAGGTAATTGGTTTGTGCATTCTTTTGAGGAAGATAATCATAATGTGTTGGTGTTTATGGAAGAGAAAACATTGTTCTCATTCATTATTGTCGGTATTCAAAAAGAACACATTAAAACGTTAAGAAAACACTTTCTGGAAGGGCTGTGTTTACAAATGAAAGCGGAAGGCATTAGTATTCAAACCATTTCGGCATATGCGATTAATGACACGGTGATTCAATATACGAAAACAGACAGTACAAATAAGGTTGGTATAATGAATGATCTTATTTCTCTTTATCAATCGCGAATTGAAATTGAAGGGGGGTTATCTGAAATTGACGTTGTTGATGTTGCCATGAAAATAAATCGAGTACCTCAAAGCCACTTAGCTTTAACTTATGCGGTTAAGGAATTTAAACTGGTGCTTGGAGAGGTAACGTCACCATTTCATTAATTAACGTAGTATTTCAATTTAACTAAAGCGCGAAGGTATCGCGCTTTAAGTTAATGGGTAGGCGATTATTTAGTCTTATAAGGTTTATAAAGACAAAGTGACATAATAATACCAAAGCAGATCCCTTGGGTTATCATCGCGGTTCCCCCATAACTAAAAAATGGCAATGGGCTTCCCATCACAGGAAGCAAGCCACTGACCATTCCCATATTAATAAAGGCATAAAGGAAGAAGCTAAGGGCAAATGCGCCACTGACCAATCGATTAAAGGGAGATTCGCACTGACAAGCCAGCCAAATGACACGACCAGTGATGAATAAATACAGTCCTAGCAACAATACACTGCCAAAAAATCCCCACTCTTCAGCGTAAGTTGAAAAAATGAAATCAGTATGACTTTCTGGAATGAAACCAAGGTGTCCTTGTGTAGCGTTCATCCAACCTTTTCCACGTAAGCCACCAGAGCCAATCGCAATTAGTGATTGGATAATTTGGTAACCAGCACCAAGAGGATCAGATTCAGGATCCAGAAACTGGGTGACTCGTTTCTTTTGGTAAGCCGCCATAACAAAAATCCATAAGGCGGGGATCGTGATTGCGAGACCGCCAAGAAAAGAACCAATAATTTTCCAACTCATGCCTGCAAAATACAATACAAAAAGGGCATAGATGACGGTGAAAATTGCCCCATCAAGATCGGGTTGAATGAAAATCAAACTGGCAGGGACGGCAGTTACGAGCAAACAAATGGCTATCTTTTTTAAATCAGGACGTCCGGCATCAACAACCAAAAGCCAAGCTACCATCAGTGGTATTGCTACTTTAACAAGTTCAGAGGGTTGAAAACGAATCGGTCCAATAACTAACCAACGTTGAGAACCATTTGTACTGTCACCAATCAGAATTACACCTAATAAAAGAATAACTGCTAAGCCATATAAAAAAGGCGTCATGCGTTGGTAATTCAAGGGTGGAATAGCGGACATAAAAACAATACATCCAATCGCCATTACTGCTCGGATAAGATGACGCTGTAACATAGGCTCACTGAATCCACTAGCACTCCATACGGTTAGAGAACCGAGTAAAATCAATACAAATATAGCAAACAATAAAGGGTAATCGATACGTGGTCTGTAATTAAACATAAATACTATTCATTATAAAACGTAAAAGAGACTCAGAATGAGAATGTATAGAGCGATAGTTCAGTCGTAATAAAACGGCCTATCTATTTAACGGTTTTATATTGGAGATTCGATTCCTTCCAGCCACCCAATCGATTGTTATCAATGGTTTGCTTATAGAATGTTGACGGAATAATAATGACGGTCATTGCCAAAGAAACCCACTGTTTTACTTGTAGGCGTCTGTCTGCAACAGTAACGGTAGGGGGATTTGATGGTGGCTTCGTTGGCGCATCAATCACTCTAGGTTTTAAAAAAGAGAGAGGTTCTATTCGTAAAGGGTGTGAAAAAGGGGTTAATAGTAATCTTTGTTCAGCATGATGAATGTTCATCTCACTGCCATTAAGTCTATTTTTATCCATCACAGACGAAGTGTATACATTGGTATCAGTAAGTTCAAATTGTGCTTGAACGGATGACATAGCAATATTAATGCATAACGATACAAGCAATAAGCTAAACAGAAAAAGAGTTATCTGCGATAATGTAAAATGTTTTTTCATGCTTGTTCTATATGAGTATGGATTAATAAATGAACACTGTTCAAGGCTTCTGCACTGTGAGATGCAGAAGTTAGCTAAATTAACGATTTTATGAAAAAAAGCAATCTTTTCAGATGAATGAACATTCAATTTTTGACATTACTATCGATAATGTATTAAAAATCATCTTTCATTGAAAATTCGACCTCGTTACCAGTGATAGGGTGCGTAAATTTTAGGTACCCAGCATGTAGATGCAATCGCTTAGATTTAAACCCATATAAGTCATCACCGACAATAGGGGTGCCCAAACCCGCTTGATGAGCACAATGTACGCGCAACTGGTGAGTTCGACCTGTTTTTGGGTAAAGGTAGACTTTTGTTTGGTTGTTGTTTCGCTCTATTACTTGAAAAGTGGTTTCTGCTTTTCGGCCTTGCTTATGGTCTACCATTTGTCGTGGTCTGTCTTCTAAATCACCAGTGAGAGGTAAATCTATGATGCCATCATTTAAGGCAATGTTACCTTCAAGAAGCGCGGTGTAGCGTTTTTCTACCGTTCTATCAATAAACTGCTTTTGTACCTGCTTATTTGTTTCAGCCGTTAAAGTTAATACTAATAGACCTGACGTCGACATGTCTAAGCGGTGTACGATTAATGGACCTGTTGCCTGTGGATAACGCGCTTTAATGCGAGTCTGTACTGAGTCTGTAATAAATTTCCCTGGAACCGATAAAAATTCAGCCGGTTTGTTTACGATAACAATCGCCTCATCTTCATAAACGATCTCAAGATCTTTTCCATAAGAGGGCGTTTGTTTTAATGAATTGTCATCCAGCTCTATTCCTTCAAGCATGTGCTCTAAGATTTCAAAACACTTACTCTGACAGGCAGGATAGACATTTTTGTGTTGTCTGATTGTTTCATAAGGTGAAGAACCCCACCAAAACTCTCCGAGCGCTAAAGGGGTTAGTCCCATTTTAAAGGCCGCTTGAAGTAATTTGGGTGCATTCTCTTCACTTGAGTGTGAAATCGGAGACGATTCATCATCAACTGCAGTGAATAAATCATATAAGCTTTTTGTTGAGCCCAATTGGTTTGTAAATTGGCAAGCTCGTAACTTTTCGATATCTAGATTTTTAGACAGTTGTTTGTACTCATTTTCTTTCTGAGCAATTGAAGTAAGCATCGTATTATGTTGAATCGTTAATTCTGCAAGGTTGGCTTTCCATTGCTCTTTTAAGGCTTTTAATTCTCTTTTTTCTCGGCTGCTTTGGTTACCAAGATCGTGAATTAACGCTTCAAGTTGTGTTGTGTTTACTGTTGATGCAGGGTTTGATTCTGCTTCTGTTCGTAATTGTTTACGCTGCTTCTTACTTTTTGCCATCGATTGTTGAAATGCAGTGATTTCTTGCTCAGCTTGTGATTTTTTTAACGCCAATTTGTCAGTAAGGGCACTAAATGCTGGGGTGCTTTTTAATGTAGATATATGGTGGAGAAGCGTATTGATATGTTGTGTTTTTTCAGCAAAGTAAGGCTGATCATAGTGATGTTCAATAATTGTATCGACAAAAAGGCTAGGAGTGTCACTGTGTATTTTATGATTAGTTAACTCGTTTCCTGCATAAGAAGATAAATAACCGATATCTCCTTGTTGGTTTTTAACGACAAGCACGCCAAACATGTGTCCAATCGCGGTAAAGTCGTATTGCCATTCTTGTTGAGTGTCTAGGTAATGCTGTAGCTCACTCATTGCTAGTAACGCTAATGGGTGAGGGACATAGTAATATGGGAACGTAAAATTCGCAGGTAATGAGTACTGATCAATGCTCGTCGAGAATCGGGTAAATTGATGTTGTGTCATATTAAAATCGAGCCTCAACTACAAATTCCATAGGCTCTTTTGTCATTGGGTGAGTCACTGATAAATAGCCCGCGTGTAGATATAAACGATCCGCTTTTTGACCATATAAACCATCACCGATGATAGGCATATTTAATCCTAAGTGGTGGGCACAATGCACACGTAATTGATGAGTTCGCCCTGTTTTTGGGTAAAGGTGCACAAGAGTTTGCTTTTCTTTATATTCAATCACGTTATACGTTGTTTCTGCCTGTTTTCCGTATTCAAAGCAGACTAACTGACGCGGTCTGTCATAAAGATCCCCACGCAATGGTAACGTGATTTGTCCTTCGCGATGTGGTAATAAACCATCAAGTAATGCGGTGTAGCGTTTTTCTACAGTACGATTTATGAACTGTTTCTGCAGACGTTTATGCGCTTTGCTGGTTAACCCTAAAACCATTAAACCAGAGGTTGCCATGTCTAAGCGATGCACAATTAGCCCACCAGTTGCATTTGGGTAACGTTGCTGTACGCGGGTATAAACAGAGTCATTAATATTTTTACCCGGTACCGATAAGAAATCCGCTGGCTTATTGATGATGAGCATAAATTCATCTTCATAAATAATATCGATGTCTTTGCCTTCTGCTGGATTGATTAACAGTGGGTTTTCATCCATTTCAATACCATCCAACATATGGCCTAAGATTGGTTGGCATTTACTTTGACAAGACGCATAGAATTTTTTGTGTTGACGTATTTCTGATTTTGGAGCGCTTCCCCACCAAAATTCAGCCAAAGCAAGTGGGGTAAAACCATGTGCAAATGCGTATTGAAGCAATTTTGGTGCGGCACATTCGCCAGAGCCTGCTGGAGGAACATGATTTGGGGTATCTTTAAATATATCGTTAAGATCTTTTTCTACGCCATGGGTGTTTAGGAATTTGTATTGTTGGAACAATTTTTTTTGTAAGGCAGAAGATAACACTTTACGACGTGTTTTTAATGCGTTAATAGCGTTATTTAAGTCATCTAATTGAGACTGAATTTTGTTGATTCTTGTGTCCCAATGTATCTTTAAATCTCTCAAGGCGTTCTTTTCTTGAACACTCTGCTTTCCTAATTCTATTTTTAAGCGCTCGCCGGATTCTGATGAGGCATTACGTTCTGCATCTGCACGTTGTTCTTTTCGTGATTTTCGGCCTTCGATCATGACTTGGCGCTGGGCTTCAAGTTGTTCTTGAGAAATTGTGTTTTCTATAGATAGAGTGGTGCTTAATTCGCCCAATAACGGATTGCTTTGTTGTTGTTTTATCGCCGTGTTTATATCGGTAATTTCTGCCAATTCAGTTTTAAAAAAACCGTCTTCCTTGAGCATATCAAATACGGGAGGAACAAAATGTGGGAGGTGATTACTGTCAGCAATTTTTCCTGAAAAAGCAGATAAAAATCCGACTTCACCAGAAGGGTGGCGTACAAGCAATACTCCAAACATTTTACCAATGGCTTTATCGTTGCTTTCTTCTAATCCAAAGTTGTGTTGCCATTCTCTTTGGGATACTAAGTGACCCTGTAACTGATTGGCGGCGAGCTCACATAATGGATGTGGTTCATAGTAAAACGGGAAAGTGAATCGCTCAGGTAAAGAATAGCTATCGAGAGGGTGTACAAAAGAAGTAAAGCAAGGATCAGACATTGGCATCATCTTATCTAATTGGCAGAGTTTTTAGGGGGGTGGGTGTACAAAATAAGTGATTCAAATACCAGCTTGAGAGCCATGATATTTGAATCACTAGAATGCGTTTAGCCTACAAAATAATGGAATTATTCTGCTGCTTTTACGCGAATCTTGTCTTTATCAAACTTTTTACCATTTTCAGCTTCGATAGCAGCTAGAGCTTCTTCATCGTTTGGCATGTCAACAAATGCAAAACCTTTAGATTCGCCAGTCGCTTCGTCTAAAACTAATGTGCAATAACCAAGTGAACCGTGAGCTTTAAACATTTCTCTTAATTCATATTCAGTCATTGTACGAGGTAAATTGCGAACTAGTAATTTCATGATTAACCGTTAAATAGTGATTTGAGGCTACGTTATAACAGAAATTGGTACGATGTGCCAAAATGAAAATCCGAAACCGTAAAATAACCGTTTCGGATTTGTATTTAGCCTCCACCCAGAGTGCTAAAATTTACTATTGTTAACGATTTTACTTAGAAATCGTAACGTAGACCAAATTGCAGTTGGTCGTCTTTATTGTCTATTTGTTCAAATTTGTAGCCTGCATACGTGCGGAAACTTTTATTGAGTTTGTAAATGGCTTCAATAGCCACGTTGTTTTCTGTGTCGGTACTGTCTACGTCTTGAAAGTTATATACGCCTTGGAAAACCCATTGGTTAAGTTTATAAGCCGCAGCCAGTTCGTAACCATTGGCGTCTTTATTATCGATTTCACCAGTAGTAAATAAGCCTGATACCATGAAAGCATTTATTGTATAGCGAATTGCGAGGTTGATTTGGTCGGCATCGATAGAATTTAACCCTGTTGAGGCTTGTTGTCCTGATGTGTAACCTAGGCCAAAGTCCAATCCCATTGGTAAGGCGTACATGCCCGAAATACCAAAGCTATCATCGTCTTTTTCATTGCTGGCAATGTAGTTTGCCTGCACTGTTAATGCATCAAATTCACCAGAGTATAAAAAGTTGTTTTCACGCTTATCTTTGTTGCCAGTCGTCAAATCGGCAGCGTCACCACCAAACGTAGCAAGAATATCGGTGTAATCGGTGAGCATAACTTGCGCTGAATCTTGTTGGCCGTAAGAGAAGTTACCAACGGTAGTGCTTAAGCCTGCAAATAGGTAACGGGTATTTACTGTATTGTCTTTACCACTCCCAATTTCGACTTCATAAGTACCAAAGGCACCTAGGCTTTCATTGATTTTTGTTTTACCTTTTAAATTAATACGTGCACGACTTTTATCTTTAAATGAACTGTTGTCCGTTGTTTCATTATTGTCTGAGATATTCGCTCGTGCTTCGGCTCTGCCACCAACTTTCAATTGAGTATTGTCTTGATCATAAACGGTTGCAGCGAAAAGAGTGGTTGATGTAAGAGAAGACAATATAGCCGTTGATAGTAGTAATTTTTTCATTAGATTCCATACCTTTAAAGTAACCAAAACAATCCGTTTTGGTGTAATTGTTTGCTTGGTATCTAAGATAAAAAAACCATATGAAAGATTGATGTAATTTTTGTTTAAAATTTATAAAAGTAATGTGTCAATCAAATGACCGACACATTACAATTGATAAAATGCGTATTATTTAGAAGGGATGCGTTTGATGTTTTTCTTGTGGCGTTTGTCTTCATCAAGTAATTGGCATGTCGCGCAATTCTTCTTGCCATCGATTTTGTATTTCATGCAACAGGTTTCGCGTTGCACATACAAAATGGCTTGAGTTGTATTTTCGGCCACTCGAACATGAGCCAATCCTTTGCCTATATCTGGCATGATGGTTTCGACCCATTTATCGGCTTCTGGGGCAATATCATTCGCTTGTTTATGGGATATGCCATTTTCGGTTAAACGCATAAAGAAAACACTGACAGCTAAAGATACGGCCCCCCAAAATGGTCGATGTTTTAATTTTTCTTGTTCAAAGAGAACGCTTAATCCACCGCCGACTTGCTGTAAAAGGTGCGTCAAGGCGAGATCTAGCTCTTCATGATTACTTACGGTTGTCGCTTGAGATTCAGAAAAAAGAGGATCATCAGAAAGACAAACAAAAGGACAGTGTTTATTGATTTGTAATGATTTTATTTTTTCACCATTTGGTGTTGAAATGAAAATATCATTAAACTGAATAATAGGAACACGATTGAACTTTAGACGCAGAGCCACCAAACTAGTGAAAAACTGGTTGTTAAACGATTTTAGCCACATAGAAGCGGCAACGTTTTGATTAACCTCATTCTTTTTAGAAAATAACTCAATGGCAGAATGTAAATGCTTTGGTAACCATAGATTTAAAGGAAGATGATCGTTCTCTGTTTTCTTTGGATCAGAGGCTTTAAGTTTAATATTATCGTCAGCATTGCGCAGCCATGCCAATTGTTCTTCTAAAGTATGGCATGGATCGGATGACTTTTTGCTGTGCCAAATTGGCTGTAGTTGAGCTGAAATATGCATAAAGGGACTACTTAGTAATTATTCTTATTTGTATTTAAAACGCCGGGTAGATTACACCTAAACTTGCATAACGTGAAGCACCGGTAACATCCGGTTCATTACTTGGTCGATCGTGAACTCGTTGGTGAGCAAGCCAAGCAAAGGCCATTGCTTCCATATTATCACTATCTACATTGTAGTCGTTGGTGGTGGATACTGCCCACTTAGGAAGGTATTGTTGTAATCGATCCATCAAATATTGATTATGCGCGCCACCACCACATACCAGTAATTTAGCCTCGCTACCAACGCGAAACGTGGTTATTTGGTCAACAATAGTCGTGACGGTAAATTCTAATAAGGTTGCTTGTACGTCCTGTGCTTTATACGATTGATTTTCAATGTATTGAGTAAACCATTCTAAGTTAAATAACTCACGTCCTGTGCTTTTGGGATAAGGTCGAGCAAAATACGAGTGCTGTTTTAGTTTGCTTAATAATGGATTAATGATAATGCCGTGGCGAGCCCATTCACCATTGTGATCATAATTCTTTTGCTTATGCTCATATATCCACGCATCCATCAACATATTACCAGGGCCAGTATCATAGCCAATGACTGGCGAGTTTTTTTGAAGAATCGAGATATTAGAAATGCCGCCAATGTTTAGCACAATAAGTGTGCTTTCTGGCTTGCCAAATAAGGTGTGATGAAATGCAGGAACCAGTGGTGCGCCCTGACCACCAAGCGCCATGTCTTTGCGACGAAAATCGGCAATCGTATTAATTCCCGTTTTCGCCGCGATAATATTGGCATCCCCTAATTGGGTCGTAAATGGGTATTGAGTATCAGGGGAGTGAAAGAGCGTTTGTCCATGGCTACCAATCGCAGTAATACTGGCAGGATCAACAGAGAGAGTGTTGAGTAAATGTAAGGTTGCGTCTGCAAATAAATGCCCTAAGCGATGATCTATTTCCCCAATCATTTTTAAATTGGTGGCTTGCCCAGTACAAACAGACAATACATCGGATTTTAATTGTGCATCCATTGGGTAATCTGCGTGACCGAGAAGTGTGATTTCTGTACCGTTGGTTTCAACTAATACGGCATCGACACCGTCTAAACTCGTGCCTGACATTAAGCCTACGTATTTTTCCATCTTAACCTCTCCATATTTAATGTCGCTATCTTCATTTTATCATGGTCAATAAAACTGAAACTCATTGTGCCATAGAATAAGTGAAATATACCTAGGGTTTGTTTGAGATTTCGAACCTAAGTTCAAGATATAAGATTTTAAAACGGCAAAGAGCGTGATACTTTAAGCCTATAAAAATTAAGATGATTTGGAGAATGTAATGGGTCCGTTATGGCTAGATGTTGAAGGGTATGAAATTGATGCAGAAGAGCGTGAGCTACTTCAGCATCCTACTGTGGGTGGTTTAATCCTTTTTGCTCGTAATTATCACGATCCTGCACAGTTGTCAGCGCTCATCGCGTCAATTCGTAAAGCGGCAGGTCGCCCTATTATTATTGGTGTTGATCAAGAGGGGGGGCGTGTTCAACGTTTCAGAGATGAATTTACCTTAATCCCACCCGCTCAAGCGTATGCCGAGATGAACAATGGTATCGAGTTAGCGAAAACAGCGGGTTGGCTATTGTGTGCTGAATTAGTCGCTCATGACATCGATTTAACGTTTGCACCAGTGTTAGACAGCGGCTTTGATTGTAAAGCGATTGGTAATCGTGCATTTGGCGATGATATTAATACCATTGTTAAGTACAGCACCGCCTTTATGCAAGGAATGAAATCGGCAGGAACGTCGACAACAGGTAAGCATTTTCCTGGCCACGGTGGTGTGATTGCCGATTCTCATTTAGAAACCCCTTATGATAATCGCGACAACATTTTTGAGCTAGACATGGCCATCTTTAAAGCACAAATTGATGCCGGTATTTTAGATGCGATGATGCCAGCCCATGTGATTTACCCTGAATACGATTCATCACCAGCCAGTGGTTCATCATTCTGGTTAAAAGAGATCTTACGTAAACAACTCAACTTTACGGGTTTGGTGTTCTCTGATGACCTTAGTATGGAAGGGGCAACGATAATGGGGGGACCTGCAGAACGTTCTCAGCAAGCATTAGAGGCCGGTTGCGATATGCTTTTAATGTGTAATAACAGAAAATCAGCGGTTGAAGTGTTAGATAATCTCGCGATTCAAACCGTAGAGAAAGCTCATTCGTTGTTAAAAACACAAAGCTTTGATCGAAAAACACTGAGAAGCAGTAAAGAGTGGAAAGCCGCAAACGAGACGATTACTCGTGCTTATGATGGCTGGAAGTCTTAATCTTTCTTTATAAGACGCATTGAATAATAAAACGCACGAGATAGCTTGTGCGTTTTTTATGAAAGGTCGTAAATCTGGATGAATTAGATTCAGAAAAAAAGAAGATCACGGTATTATTGTAAATTAAATAAACACAGATGGATGAAGTAAATATGACGAAGAAATTGACGATCCTTGATGTTGCGAAACTGGCTGGCGTTGGGAAATCAACCGTATCTCGTGTATTAACGAACGATCCTAAAGTGAAGTTAGAAACTCGTCAAAAAGTAGAACAGATAATTAAAGAATCTGGTTTTATCCCTTCAAAGTCGGCTCAAAGCATGCGTGGTGGCAGCCAGAAAGTCATTGGTGTTATTACTTCTCGTCTTGACTCTCCCTCTGAAAATAAAGCCGTTAGCGGTATTCTAGAGGTTATCTACCAACATGGTTATGATGCAGTGATCATGGAAAGTCAGTTTGATGCTCAAAAAACGAATGAACATTTAGAGGTATTAAGACGACGCAGCGTTGATGGTGTGATTTTTTTCGGATTTACACATTGTGATATGACTGAGATTGAGCGTTGGAATGAGCGCATGGTTGTGATCGCAATGGATACGGATAAAGTCAGCTCGATTAATTATGATAATGAAGGGGTTATTCGACAAGCGCTTTACCATTTGTCTGACATGAACTTGCAGAACATTGCTTATATTGGCGTTGATCCTAGTGACAAAACAACGGGTAAATTGCGTCTAGAGGCTTACCTTGAGTGGTGTCATGAGCGAAACCTTCCCCCAAAGTTTGCGACAGGGCAGCTTGATCACCAAAGTGCGTATGCGTTAGTTGATTCTGTTTTAGACCGAGAATTACAGGCCATTGTGTGTGCGAGTGATACGATAGCGCTTGGGGTAGCAAAACGGCTTCAGGAGTTACACCGTAATGACATTCAAGTAACCGGTGTCGGTGGGCATGAGCTACTTTCTTTCTTATTTCCAAATATCATCAGTATTAACCCTGGTTATCAATTAGCGGGAAAGAGTGCCGCTAAGCAGCTTTTACAGCAATTAGATGGCAACGTAACGATCACGCATCTTACTCAGTCACTGACGGTTTAGTCTTATTACAAAAGAGACTTTATTGTGATCTAATTCACCTTGTGGGAAGACTCTCATTTATTTCTTGTTTCATCTTTGTAATTATACTCGAAAATAAAATGGGAACATTCCCATTAATATAAAGCAATAATCAACATGGATTAAAGGCATGAGTAAAATAGAGAGAAAGGATGTACAACGTTTGATAGAACTGGTCGGGGGATCAGAGAACATTGCGAGTGTAAGCCATTGTTTAACTCGCTTACGTTTTGTATTAAATGACGTGAAGTGTGCCGACGTAAAAAGCATTGAAAAAATTCGAATGGTAAAAGGGTGTTTTACCAATGCAGGGCAGTTTCAAGTTGTTATTGGTACTGAAGTCGATGATGTTTTTGCGATTTTAAATGAATTGACGGGTGAAAAAGGCACCTCAAAAGAGAATGCTAAATTAGCCGCTCGTCAAAATATGAATATTATTGAGCGTGGAATATCGCACCTTGCTGAGATATTTGTTCCTTTACTGCCAGCGATTATCACGGGTGGTTTGATTTTAGGGTTTAGAAATGTCATTGGCGACATCAAAATGTTTGATGGTCAGACATTGGTTCAAATTAGCCAGTTTTGGGCCACTGTGCATTCTTTCTTATGGTTGATTGGCGAAGCCATTTTCTTCTTCTTACCCGTTGGTGTGTGTTGGTCTACGGTGAAAAAGTTGGGCGGTACACCAATTCTCGGCATTACTCTAGGCATTACTTTAGTGTCACCACAATTGATGAATGCGTACCTTATTGGTAAAGAAGTCCCTGATGTATGGGATTTTGGGCTATTTGTGATCGAGAAAGTGGGGTATCAAGCTCAAGTAATACCCGCGATGCTTGCTGGAGTTGCTCTCGCCTTTATTGAAACAAATTTGAAGCGCATCGTTCCTTCTTATCTATACCTTGTTGTTGTGCCATTTGTTTCTATTTTGTTGTCTGTGATTTTAGCTCACGCCTTCATCGGCCCGTTTGGGCGTATTGTTGGTGACGGAGTTGCAATGGCAGCAAAAGCAGCAATGACAGGAGACTTTGCAATTGTTGGTTCTGTGATTTTTGGTTTCTTTTATGCACCATTAGTGATCACGGGGATCCACCATACGACGAATGCGGTTGATCTGCAATTGATGCAAGAACTCGGTGGAACCCCAATTTGGCCACTCATTGCGTTATCAAATATTGCTCAAGCATCGGCCGTTGTCGGCATCATTATTATCAGTAAAAAAAGCGGTGAGCGTGATATTTCAGTACCTGCGGCTATTTCTGCGTATTTAGGCGTTACTGAGCCCGCAATGTACGGTATTAACTTGAAATACAAATTTCCGATGTTGAGTGCGATGATTGGTTCTGCGATGGCGGCGGCTATTTGTGGGAGTGCAGGCGTCATGGCGAATGGTATTGGTGTTGGTGGTTTGCCGGGTATTCTTTCTATTCAGCCGCAATACTGGGGTATTTATGGCGTAGCTATGCTTGTCGCGATCGTCGTTCCTGCGATGTTAACGCTTGCCTTGTATAAACGAGCGCAAGTAAAAGAACAGCTGTACGTTTCCGTAGCGTAATTATTTAACACCTTTGTCTTTATGTTGATTGAGATAGTGCAAAGGTGTTCTCTTTTTTAGTGGTTTAGAGAACATAGAATGACAAATACAGAGTGGTGGCGCACAGCGACCGTTTATCAAATTTACCCAAAAAGCTTTTGTGATAGTACCGATAAAGGTACCGGAGATATCCAAGGGATCATTTCAAAACTGGATTATTTACAAAAACTGGGAATTGATGCGATATGGTTGACGCCGGTCTATCAATCGCCAATGGTTGATAATGGCTATGATATTTCAGATTATTATTCCATTAATACTGATTTTGGAACGATGGATGATCTGGATGAATTGCTTGAACAAGCAAAGTCTCGTGGCATACGTATTATTATGGATATCGTTGTTAATCATACATCGACAACACATCATTGGTTTCAATCGGCATTGGGAAATAAAGACAGCGAATATCGAGATTATTATATTTGGAAAGATCCCGTTGATGGTAAAGAACCAACGAATTGGCAGTCTAAATTTGGTGGTAATGCGTGGGCGTTAGATGAGTCCTCTGGACAGTATTATTTGCATCTTTTTGCTAAAGAACAAGCGGATTTAAATTGGGAGAATCCAAAGGTTCGTCAAGAAGTGAAAAATATTATTAGCTTTTGGGCAGAAAAAGGCATTGATGGATTCCGTTTAGATGTCATTAATTTGATTTCAAAACAACAAGAATTTCTGAATGACGATGTGGGAGATGGCCGCCGATTTTATACTGATGGCCCTAAGGTACATCAATATTTACAAGAGATAAGTGACGCTGTTTTTCAAAAGTATGGTTCTGTTACGGTTGGTGAAATGTCATCGACCACATTAGAGCATTGCCAACAATATTCAGCGAAAGAAGGCAAAGAGCTGTCGATGGTGTTTAACTTCCATCATCTTAAAGCCGATTATAAAAATGGCGATAAATGGACGAAATTCCCGTTTGATTTCTTATCATTGAAATCCATCTTTAATCATTGGCAAACAGGTTTGAATGGTAAAGGTTGGGGCGCATTGTTCTGGTGTAATCACGACCAACCAAGAATAGTTAGTCGTTTAGGTAACGATGGTGAGTATCGTGAATTATCAGCCAAGATGCTTGCTTCCTCAATACACATGATGCAAGGAACACCGTATATATATCAAGGTGAAGAGATTGGGATGACCAACCCACACTACACTTCTATTGATGAATATCGTGATCTTGAAAGTACCAATATGTACAACATCATGGTGAACCAAGATAAGTCAGTTTCAGACGATGAGATGCTTGAGATTTTAGACCAGAAATCACGAGATAATTCCCGTACCCCAATGCAATGGAATGATTTGGAAAATGCTGGGTTTACTCAAGGAAAACCGTGGTTGTCGATTGCGACTAACTATAAGAGTATAAATGCAGAAAAAGCAGTCAGTGATTCAAGCTCCGTGTTTTACTTTTATCAGAAATTGATTCAGTTGCGTAAGCGTATTGATGTCATTACTACTGGGGATTATCGCGATCTTATGCCTGAGCATGAATCTCTATTTTGTTACCAGCGTGAAAATACGACGCATCGTTTGATTGCGGTACATAATTTTTACGGTAATGACGTTCCTGTTACTTTAGATTTAACAGGGAAGCAATCGGAATACATTTTAGCTAACTACGGTGATGTCGAATATACACCACCGCAAGAGAGTGGAATACTGCGTCCGTATGAATGCCGCGTTGTATTAATCCAAAAGTAATTTAAATGATAAGCGGCAAGCACTGAATTGTGCGTAAAAATAAAGCCCAGAGAGTCATCACGACTCTCTGGGCTTTTTAATAACTTAATTTAGCGTGTTTTATTACTCAACAGTAATGATACGCATACAGTTAGTTGAGCCTACGATGTCCATTACATCACCTTGAGTGATAATAACTTGGTCGCCTTTTACTAATAGACCTTTGTCTTTTAGTGCATTGATAGCGGCGTGTGTTGATGGTAAGCCAGAATCTGCACTTTCATCAAAGAACACTGGCGTAACACCACGGTAAAGTGTTGCACGGTTCAGTGTGCTTTCGTTACGTGATAATGCGAAGATTGGTAAACCAGAGCTTAGACGAGACATCATTAATGGTGTACGACCAGACTCAGTCAGCGTAATCATCGCAGTGATGCCTTCCATGTGGTTTGCTGCATACATAGTAGACATTGCAATCGTTTCTTCTGGCGTAGTGAAACGACGGTCTAAACGGTGGTTAGATACGTTCACTGTTGGTACTTTTTCAGCACCAATACAAACACTTGCCATTGAAGTTACGGTTTCAACAGGGAAGTCACCAGCCGCTGTTTCAGCAGAAAGCATTACCGCATCCGAGCCATCAAGTACGGCGTTAGCAACGTCCATCACTTCAGCACGAGTTGGCATTGGGCTTGTGATCATTGATTCCATCATTTGTGTTGCTGTGATAACCGTACGGTTAAGGCTACGAGCACGACGGATCAGTTGTTTTTGAACGCCGACTAATTCAGGATCGCCAATCTCAACACCTAGGTCACCACGAGCAACCATAACAACGTCAGAAGCCATGATGATGTCATCCATTGCTTCTTCTGTTGCTACTGTTTCTGCACGTTCTACTTTAGCGACTAATTTCGCTTCAAGGCCTGCGTCACGCGCTAAACGGCGAGCGTAGTTCATGTCTTCGCCATTACGTGGGAAAGAAACGGCTAGGTAATCTACTTTCATTGCAGCAGCTGTGATGATGTCTGCTTTGTCTTTATCTGTTAGTGCTTCAGCTGAAAGACCGCCGCCTTGTTTGTTGATGCCTTTATTGTTTGATAAAGGACCCGCAACCGTTACTTCAGTGTGAACTTTATTGCCTTCAACGGCGGTAACTTTTAATTGAACACGACCGTCATCAAGAAGCAGAACGTCTCCTGCTACAACGTCACGTGGTAATTCTTTATAATCAAGGCCAACGCTTTCTTGGTTGCCTTCACCTTTTGGTAAATCGCTGTCTAGGGTGAATTTATCACCAATAGTTAAGTGGATTTTACCGTCTTTAAACGTTGATACGCGAATTTTAGGACCTTGAAGGTCACCAAGGATTGCTACGTGTGTGCCTAGTCTTGCTGCGATTTCACGAACTTTTTTTGCACGTTCGATGTGGTCTTCTGCGCTACCGTGTGAAAAGTTCATACGAACAACGTTTGCACCAGCGACAATGATTTTTTCAAGATTGTTATCACGGTCAGTTGCAGGGCCAAGAGTACAAACGATTTTTGTTCTACGTAGTCTGTTAGACATATTATCTCCAAGAGGATGTTATTGTATTTACTTCATTATTAGATAAACATATATCGAGAATGATGACATTTCCATGATTCAAACAAGGAAATTGTAAAACTTTATCACGCAATCGCTAAATACTTGTGTGTTTGTATAGAAAGTCGCCAGTTTTTCTGAATACAGGTTTCAATACACAGTTCGGTAGCGCGTGGTTTCTGGCTAATCGGTTGCAATGCAATCGTTACATCAGTTAATAGATTAACGCCATCCAATAGCGCTTCTAGTTGTTCTATGTCTTTAGTGGTGCCTACAGGGTGTTTGATTTCGTTGGCGCGCATTAGGGCTTCGTCTAATACTGGAAGCTTACCTTTCATGTTTATTTTTGGTGACACGGTCACCCAAGTGTTATCTGAAGTAAGAATAGGATAGGTGCCACTGGTTTCAATTTGGCAGCGGTAACCGTTCTTTTCTAATTCTTCTGTTAATGAGGTGAGATCATACATACAAGGTTCACCACCGGTGATAACCATGTGTTTTGCGGTATACCCTTGTTGAACTAACATATCGATAATTTGTAACGCCGTTAATTCAGTCCAGCTTGGTGCGTCTTCAGTTTTGGCTAGAATGGTCGCTAGGTCTGTTTTATCGCTTAATTCCACATCCCATGTTTGTTTGGTATCACACCATGAGCAGCCCACGGGGCAACCTTGCAAACGTAAGAAAATAGAGGGTACACCTGTAAAAGTGCCTTCACCTTGAATGGTTTCAAATAACTCATTAATTTTAAATAACGCGGATGACATAATTATTTTACTCAAATAAAAAACTATAAAATTCGGTGGATGAAATACGGGTTAAAGTCGCATTTTCAGTAAATATTTCATAAACTTCGTGATTAAAGTCACGTAGGTTAACTCTTAAGCTTCACAATTACTTCGCAAAGTAAAAAAATGATTTATTGCTACATTTTTTTACTGGAGACACCCATGTACGTGGCACAGCCCGGACAGATTGATCACTTAAAACAAGTAAATGCAGGACGGGTTTATAAACTAATTGACCAACGTGGCCCTATCTCTCGAATCGAGCTCTCAAAAGAGAGTCATTTAGCGCCTGCAAGCATAACTAAAATTACGCGTGAACTGCTTGATGCACACCTTATCAAAGAAACGCAGGTACAAGAAGGAAATAGTCGCGGTCGTCCAGCGATTGGGTTGAAAGTTGATAATGAAGGGTGGCAATTCCTTTCACTTCGTTTAGGCCGTGGGTATTTAACCATTGCTTTGCACAGCTTAGGCGGTCAGCAAATCATTGAAGAAAAGCAGAACATCAAAGAAATAGAGCAAGATGAACTGTTAGCCAAATTGTTGACTGAAATTGAACGTTTTTTCCAAAAGCATGCTCGTATTCTTGGGCGAATTACCAGCATTGCTATCTCACTGCCTGGTTTAATTGTGTCGTCTCAAGGGCTAGTGATTCAGATGCCACATTATAATGTGAATAATCTCCCTCTTGGTCCTAAGATTTATGAAGCGACAGGTCTGCCTGTTTTTGTTGGTAATGACACCAGAAGTTGGGCCTTAGCTGAAAAACTCTTTGGTAATTCACAAGAATTTGATAATTCGATTCTTGTTTCTATTCATCATGGGGTGGGTGCTGGAATCATTATGAATGGGGAGGTGCTGCAAGGGAGAACCGGTAATATCGGTGAAATGGGGCACATTCAAATTAACAAACTTGGGTTACGTTGTCACTGTGGTAACTCTGGGTGTTTAGAAACCATTGCTAGTGCAAAAGCATTGCGCGATCAAGTTCAAAACTTAATCAATAGTGGACACCAGACGTCATTGAAAAACAAAGTGATCACGATAGAGAATATTTGTTTAGCCGCGAACGAAGGTGATATCTTGGCGAAAGAAGTGATCACTGAGCTTGGGCACAGTTTAGGTGAAGCGGTCGCCATTATGGTGAACTTATTTAATCCTGAAATTGTATTGATTGGTGGAGAAATTAACCTTTCTAAACACATTTTATATCCAGCAATCATGGATTGTATCCAGAATCAGGTTCTTCCTTTATACGCGAAAGATACACGATTAGAAGAAAGTCGATTTTACACTCAAGCGACGATGCCGGGTGCAGCCTTAGTGAAACAGGCAATGTTTGATGGCTCGTTATTAATGAGAGTGATTGAAGGGTAATTCTTAGCTCTATTTATTTTAACGAATAAGTTTAGTGGGTATAAACAAAAAAGAGCATCATTAGAATGCTCTTTTTTTGTATTAAGACTGTTGTTATCGATAACGGGCTATGCGTTTAAAAAGGCAATAAACGTATCGATATCATCTTTTGAAATGTCTTTATGTGTCACAAAACGGATAGGGTTACCCGCAGAGATTAAGATATCTTGCTGTTGAGCTTTTTGTTCAATGTGGTGTATATCAACGTTCGCGTCTAATTTTGCAAATACGATATTTGTTTGAATATGTTCAACATTGACAGAAAAACCATCCACGGTATTCAATTGTTCAGCAAGGTATTTTGCGTTGCTGTGGTCTATAGCTAACTGAGGAACTTGCTCAGTTAACGCCAATTTACCTGCGGCGGCAAGGATACCGGCTTGACGCATGCCACCACCTAGCATTTTTCTAATGCGGCGTGCTTTCTGGATATACTCTTTCGGGCCTAACAATAAAGAACCAATGGGTGCAGATAACCCTTTTGATAAACAGATAGTCATGCTATCAAAATGCTGTGCGATCTCTTTAATATCAACATTAAGTGCTGTTGCTGCGTTATAAACACGAGCGCCGTCTAAGTGAAGCGCTAAATTATGCTTATTAACAAACTCACGAGCTTGAGCAAGATAAGACAATGGCAACACTTTCCCATTAATTGTATTTTCGAGACTTAACAATTTTGTACGAGCAAAATGAAAATCATCGGCTTTAATCGCGGCTGCTAGTTTTGTAAAACACAACGAGCCGTCTGGATTATTCTCAATCGGTTGAGGTTGGATTGAACCTAAAACAGCCGCTCCGCCAGCTTCGTATTTGTAGTTATGCGCTTGTTGCCCACATAAATACTCATCACCACGTTCACAATGCGCCATTAAGCCGAGCAAATTAGCTTGAGTACCTGAAGAGGTAAATAATGCCGCTTCAAATCCATGACGCTCTGCGGTCCATTGTTCTAACTCATTTACAGTCGGATCATCACCATAAACGTCATCACCAACAAGGGCATTAGCCATTGCATCACGCATAGCTTGAGTTGGGCGGGTTACAGTGTCAGAGCGAAAATCAATCATGTTTCTTCCTTGCTTACCATTTATTACTAGAGAGGATTTCTTGCCATTATTATATATTTCAACAACGCTATAATAGTGTTTATAAATGTAACAATCCATCACTAAAAATACACGTATTGGAATTTAATGTCATAATCGTTAATTCGATTCAACGAAAATAAACCTCATTTTCACATCCTTCCCATGATCAAATAACAACGGTTAAGCATTATTATTAACGAATAAAAAGGTCATAAATTGGGAAATACGACTAATTAGGTAGTTAAAATGATTGTTTATCAAACAATTATGTAAATATGTAACTATAACCACTATTGAAATTACATTATACTCAAGATAAATGTGATATCTGAAATGTAAGGGAATGTAATGCAAGGTACCTCAATTAAAACCAGTGCAGAACGCGCATTGTTGTCTGAGCGAATTCAAAAACTGACGACGGCATTGTCTGATGGCGTCTATGAGCGTGAAGATACAATGCGTCTCTGTTTGCTTGCCGCGCTCTCTGGTGAAAGTGTCTTCTTACTTGGCCCTCCGGGTATTGCAAAAAGTTTAATTGCGAAACGTTTAATAAAAGCATTTGATAACAGTCGTTACTTTGAATATTTAATGACGCGCTTTTCAACACCAGAAGAAGTTTTTGGACCGTTGTCTATCCAAGAATTGAAAGACAACGGTAAATACGTGCGCTTAACTGATGGTTACCTTCCTGATGCCCAAGTGGTTTTTCTCGATGAAATTTGGAAAGCGGGACCAGCAATATTAAACACGCTGCTTACCGTAGTGAATGAAAAAACGTTTAAAAACGGCAATGAAATCCTTCCTGTACCCATGCGATTACTGATATCTGCATCCAATGAATTACCAGACGAAGACAGTGGCTTAGATGCGCTATATGACCGAATGCTGGTTCGTGTTTTCGTTAATCGCATTCAAAATAAAAACAACTTTAAATCCATGTTAATGACGGGCACGATTCAGGAAACTGAAATTGATCCTAGCCTTGTTGTGACTGATGCTGAATATCATCAATGGCAAAAAGACTTGGATGGATTGGCATTGACCGATTCTGTGTTTGAAAAGCTGTTTGAATTAAAGAATATGATTGATTTGCAATCTGGTGATGGATTGTATGTTTCCGATCGTCGTTGGAAAAAATCAGTAAAATTGCTTAAAGCAGCGGCTTTCTTTAGTGGCCGTAATGAAATTAATCCAATGGATTTGTTATTGCTTCAAGATTGCTTGTGGACAACTCCAGCAAACCGCGAAGAAGTCAGAGAAACCATTCGACGTTTCGCGTCAGAAAAAGCTTTTGAGCAACAAGACGTATCAATGAATATTGAGATGATTCAAGCTGATATAGCGGACATGGAAGCCGCGGTATTGGTGAAACAAAGCATCGAATTACATATTGAAAGTGGTGGAAATCGTCTCATTAAGAAAGAGAGCTACGAGTTTAATTTTTCAAAAGGTAAGCGTTATAGTGTAGGCAATGCCCATCAATTAATTAAATTAGTAATGTTACAGTCTAATATGTCTGTATCTGAAGGTGAAAAAGGCGACAGTCGTTGGGTGTATGTGAATCCTGATGATATAGCAAAACAAATGAAGGAGGGGCAAGCCGAGGTTTATGGTTATGTTAACCAAAATCCAAGCTTGTGCATGCTGCACTTTGAATTGGATGCGGATTCTCGTCTTGTCATTAAAGACATTGCAAATCGTTCCGTACTCGTTGGTATGGTTGGTCATAATAATCCAACAGACGCTCAATTTACTCAATGGGCAGAGCAAGTTGAAGAGAACAAGAAAAAACTAAACGAAGCGGATCATCAATTGCGTATGAGCCGTACTCAATTCCATGCTGCTTTACCTCATAACTTCATAGAAGAGAGTTTGCCATCAGTGATTGAAAACAGCTTACAGTTGTTGTCTCAGCGAATTGAAGGGTGTAAAACTCAATTTGAAAACGCGAGTCGTCGTATGTTGAAATTCAGTGATTATTACTCTTAACGTGTATTCGTAGGTATAAGGAAATTTATGTTAGGTGTTGATGCGTTAAATTTGGTGATGATGGTTGCGGAATCTGGGATGATTGATTCATCCATAACAGAGATATTGTCACGCCCACAATTTTTGACGGCAGCAAAATCAAACCCCAACATCAAACCGACCATTAAGAATCACATTCTTAAGTGGAGTAGTCGTGTTAAACATAAGATGACTAAAGTGTGTGAAACGGAACGGATTCAAGATGAACTCGCTTTATATCAAGAAGTGATTTATTGGAGTGAATCTGAGTTTTACACGAATGTTGATGATGTCGTCGCTAAGTTGAGATGGCATTCTGCATTTTACGTAGAAGCAAAAGAGTTAGTAAATAATAACAAAGGGTTAATGAATCCTATGTTTCCACGATTCTTTTGCGAACGGTGGTATCAAAGTTTATCTGACTCGATCAAAAAAGCACAAATAACCGAATTAAAAGAAGACAAAGAAAAGCTACTGGCTGATTTGTATCAACGGATAGAAACGTTAAAAACAATGGAGTCAGTCACTGCGGAAGGTGACGATACTCAAATTGGAAAATTATGGGACATGGCTTCGGCTAAGTTAACCAAATCCAATGTTGATATCATGAAGCTACACGCGCGTTTTTTGAAAAAGAATAAAGGATTGCAAGACATCGCCTCTAAACTTGGTCGAATGGCCAACGATGTTCAGGATCCTAATCTTTCACAAGGAATGGCTGAAGAAGTTAAAGTCATTGAAGAGAAAAGTGATTTTGTTACCGACGATATTGTTGGAATAAAAGAAGGCGATGATTTAAGTCGTTTACTTCCTAACGAGACTTTGTTTTTATCTCATCCCGAATTAGAAGTTATCTTTTATCAACATCTCGTTGATAAGCGGTTAATGAATTATCGAATGGAAGGGGCGGATCGAAAGCTTCGGAAAATAACCACACAATCGAGAGCTTCTGGTGATGTGATGGTAGATAAAGGCCCTTTTGTTGTTTGTGTTGATGCCTCAGGCTCGATGAGCGGATTTCCTGAACAATGTGCAAAAGCACTGGCTTATGGGTTAATGCAGATAGCGTTAGCGGAAGGACGAGATTGCTATGTTATTTTGTTTTCTACGCAACAAATTACTTATGAGTTAAGTAAACAAGACGGACTGAAAGAAGTTGCTGATTTTTTATCGTATCAATTTCATGGTGGAACGGATCTTGAACCCGTATTAGAGCAGTCTATAGAGCTTATGCGGGGTGATAAATATAAGAATGCGGATTTAGTCGTTTTATCTGACTTTATTGCACCTACGCACTCTGAGCGCATTGATGGAATGGTCGAGGAGTTAAAGAAGCATCAAAATCGTTTTCATGCGGTATGCTTGTCTAAATATGGTAATCCAGCATTAATGGAGATGTTTGATCACACATGGTCATATCATCCATCAATGCTAGGCAGGTTAACGCAAATCCGATAATGGAGGCGTTATTCTTCGTCTTTTACAAAACTCACTTTACTAAAACCTAATTTAGCAAAATAGCTGTAACGAAAATCTTTTACTGCACCTGCATCACATGATGCCATTTCTACTTGCTTTAGCATGGTATCAAATTTAGAGATATCAATACCTTCAGCCGCCGCTGCTGCTTCAAATGGACCGTGAAATTCACGGAACGAAAAAGGGATCTCTTTCGTTTTTGATTTATAAGTATAACGAACAGTACGAGCCATTATTATTCCTCAATAAAAGGATGGATAGTCTCCATCCTTATCAATAATTACTTTTTGAAGATTTCAGCTAGTTCACGTTTCATGATTGGATCACGACGTGCTTTCTTAATTTGCTTCGTTAAGTCTTTAACACAGTTGTGTAACACTTGGTCAAGCAGTTGAGAGCGGTATTCCGCTTTTGCATCATCATCCATGTTTTCTGGCAAATCGATTGTTTCGAATTCTGCCATGAAATCATAACCAGCGTAGCTTTGGCTTAAAGAAACTAGTGCGTGAAATTGCTCAAAGTTGTCCAGTACGCGTTGAGCACTTACTGGCATGCCATCCCAAGATTCACGAACCGCAATTTCAGCTACTTCGTGTACAGAAACAAGCATGTGCCACATTTCTTCAGGAACGCTTTCAAACTCAATAACTTTTTTAAGTTCTGGTGAGATCGTTTCTAGATCAATTGCTTCTTTTTGTGTATTTTCAACTTCAGACATAGGGATTTCTCGTCATATAAAAGAGAAATGGTAACCAGACCAGAAAAAATGTCAATTCTATTAATCGCATGAATGAAAATTAAGGTATAAATTGGTTTATTTTGAGTCAATAAGACGGAACAAAGCTCACATTACTCATGTAAATCCCTATATTTTAGCTAAAGATGTTATTGGTTTTGTCGATAAGGTATCTAAGAATCCATATTATTCAGGTAACCCATGTTAAGAGTTCTATCGTTATGTTTTTCCGTTCTATTGGTTGGCTGTACGTCTTATAGTAATAACTTATTAGATACGGCGCCAAAAACGAAAGAAGATGCACCATATCCTACGTTTGAAGATCCATATGTTGAGTCTCAAGAAAAGGTGATTGATGTTGTGGATAGTAAGGAAGTGACTTCTGCACTTACGGGGCCAAATGGTGAGCTTAAAGATGATGATATGCGAAAGGTTGTAGAGCAACTGACTCAAATGGGGATCGTGTATCATGAAATGAGTGATGACCAACTCGTTATTACGATTCAAGAAAAAGTGCATTTTGCATCAGCACAAGCCACATTGACACCACTAGCAACCTCATTGTTAAATCAACTTATTTCGGTAATGGCAACAAAACCTGAATTGGCTTTGGTTTTAGATGGACATACTGACATCAGTGGTAACGCGATAAAAAACCAGAATTTATCAGAAAAACGCGCAAATGAAGTGCGTCGTTATTTACTTGATAACAATCTTAATGCGAGTCAGCTTTATTCTCGTGGTTTTGGTGAATATTTACCTTTGTGTGATAACGAAACCACACTAGGACGTAAATGTAACCGTCGAGTAGAAATTACTGTATTAAAAATGCATTGGTAACGCAGTGGGTGAATTCTCTTTATTAAAAGGGGAATTCACCCAGCTATTTTATTCTACGGGTACGATAGGCTGTTCTTGGTAAGCTTTCGTTCCCCATAATGGTACCGTTGAGAGACTGTGTTTGTAACTGCCAGACGTTTCTTTTGTTGAATAAGATAAATACATGATGGTTTGTGATTTTTCATCAAAAATACGACGAATCTTTAATGTTTTGAATAAGATACTTTTTGATTTTTTGAAAACGACTTCACCAGATTTAGAACGGTCAATATTAACCATCATATCTGGTGTTATTTCTCCAGTTTGGCGACAAGAGATAGACATGTCACTTGGGTCTGCGAAATCAAGATCGGCTTCTACGTTTGCAATATGACAGGTAACGCCTGGAATTTCAGGGTCTGTTAATACGCTAAGTTTGATGTCTTTTGTTGTAAATAAACCAAGAGAAACATCACCGACTTCATTATTATCACAACCAGAAAGTGTTAAAGTGATAACACCAAGCAGAAGGGCCTTCTTAAACATAATAGATTCCTAAATTGAGCAATATGAACACTTTAGCATAGGAATCTAAAAAAGTGCTTTTGTATTAAAAAACAATTTTTCTTTTATTACATGTTGTAAAGTGAACTTGAGTTTATTTTATAGTATGAATTTGTGAGTATTTATCATGAAAAAACAAATGTTTGCGGCCATTATTATCGCATTAGTATTAGGTGGTTGCAGCTCAGGAGCACAACCAAAAATGTGCGTGCCTGATTTTTGCAATATCTGGGGTCAGTGATCTAACGCTATTGTCTATAATTGTGGTGGTAGATAAAGCGTCATCACATAAGATTCAACGTATCTATTTATTATAATTAAGCTATAATCGTTAAGTTCAAGATATTGTTAGGATTCTATAATGAAAGTATGTGGCGTTGAGCTAAAAGGTAGTGAAGCAATTATTTGTTTAATCAACTCATCAGATGGCATGATTGATTTGCCTGATTGTCGAGTATCTAAGTTTGATTTTACTGATCCATCAAAAGCTGAATCAATTCGTGATTTTCAGTTTAAGTTTAAAAAATTGATGGAAGATTACCAAGTTGATACTGTGGTAATCAAAGAACGCTTAATGAAAGGTAAGTTTGCTGGTGGTGCTATTGGTTTTAAACTGGAAGCAGCTATTCAGTTAATTGATACAGTTGAAGTTGAAATGCTTTCTGCTGCTGATCAAAAAGCAAGCTTAAAACGTTTTCCTGAAATGGTTCGCGTGAAAGAAATTGGTTTAAAAGGTTATCAACAAGAAGCTTATGAAACAGGCTTTGCGTTCTTGAATTTTTAATTGATAGAGGGATGGCTTAGCCATCCTTTTTTATTTGTAGGTTCCAAAATGATCAATAATGAAGCATTTTATAAAAATAAAATGGATTGGCTAAGCAGTCAAGTGGACGTGGAATTTCCTACGCCAGAAAGTATTAAAGGAAGAGACGTTTATTTATCTCAATCACTAACCGAGCAGCTTACTTTTACTCCGGATGCCGGATTAATTAGCGATACGGTTACTGTATTACAAGTAACTGAACACCGATTGACGATTCGCTGGGCAATGACGGTAGCAAGTCAGTGGGAAAATACTTACGACGATGTTCTCGAGTTTTTGACTCAAGTCGATGTTTCTGATGAGTATCAATTATTTGTTGCTTTAGATGGAATGAAACCTGTTGCAGCCTGTATATCACAAATCATTGATGGAACAATGTATGTTTCTGATGTTGTGGTTAATGGGGATAGCATTAATGAAAACGGATTTATTAGCGCAGTTATGGAACAACAATCTAGCCTTTCTGGGTCTAAGTTTACTTCATGTGTGAAGCTATAAACTTAGTTATTGTTTTCTTATGTTGAGCTCCGTAGAAATAATATGTTCCGTTCTCTTTATTTTCTAGTCACTATTATTTTGTGTTTGTGCAATCCTGCGATAGCACACTCGCAGAATGATTTGAATAAAAAGCCAATCAATATCCTCGTTCTTCATTCTTACAGTCCTTCTTATGAATGGACTGAGAAAATAGAAGAGGGAATTAAGAACGCGACAGCAACCTCTGAGCGAAACATTCGTTTATCTATAGAATACATGGATTCAAAGCGTATTGATGGCAGTAAATATACGTCACAGTACGAGAGTTACCTTAACGGTAAATATAATACTCACTATTTTGATGCGATCATTGTGTCAGACGATAATGCGCTTAATTTTTTAATTCGCTATGGCGACCATTTATTCCCTTCAATCCCTATCATTGCGGTAGGTATTAATAACCTGTCTGTTAATTTATCGACCATAGAGCACCGTACCACGGTATTTTATGAAAAAGATCACATTACTAAAAACCTAGAATTGGCTCAAAAACTTTATCCTAATTTAAAAACGGTCTATTTATTAAGTGATAATAGCTTAACGTCACAGCTTATTCGTCGACGCTTTATTGAAGAAGCCGTTGCATTTAAAGGCCTGAATATTAAGGTTGTGAGTCATCAAAGTTTAGCTGATGCCGCTAAGTTATTATCTGAAGCGAGTTCTGATTCAGTCGCGTTTCTAACGCACTATAATACAGAGTTAAGTGATGGGCATTATTACGACTATAATACAGTTGCTTCTAAATTATCCCAAGACAGTCAAATCCCTATTTTCGTATTTTGGGAGCACTACCTTGGACATGGTGTACTAGGTGGTTACGTTAATCGATCTTATGCATTGGGAGTTCAGTCGGTAATAAGCCTTACAAAAAAGTTAAACTTTACGATTAATAAACAGATTGCTGGTTTCCCTAAGGCTTGGGAAGGGTATGTATTCGATAACCAAGTTATTAACCAGTTTAATATTAGTAAAAGCACACTGCCTTATACGTCAGTTATCGTAAACGAACCCCATTCTTATTTTTATGAGAATCGAAATATCATTACCGTCACATTGTTACTTATCGCTATGTTGCTTGGGATAATTATTACTCAATCAATTGCTATTCGTCGTAAAAAAGAATTAAGTGAAAATAAGTCCCATATTCTTGCCTTGCAAAAAAGAACATTAAACGTTCAAAAAGAAATGATTGAAGTCTTGGGAGAGGCGATTGAAACTCGCTCTGGAGAAACTGGGAATCATGTTCGTCGAGTTGCGAAAATGTCATCTTTACTCGGTAAAATTTATGGTTTACCAAAGAATGAATACCGGCTACTTGAAGTTATTAGTCCGATGCATGATGTTGGAAAAATTGGGATATCGGAATCCATTTTAGATAAACCAAGTAAATTGACCCCTGCTGAACGTATTGTCGTAGAAACACATACTGAAATTGGGTATAAATTATTAATGTCTGGTGATGGTGAGATCATGCATTCTGCCGCTAGAATTGCATTAGAACATCATGAACACTGGGATGGAAAGGGATACCCAAACCAAATTGTAGGAGAAGAAATTCATATTTTTGCTCGTATTACTGCAATTACCGATGTGTTTGACGCGTTAATGAGTAAACGATGTTACAAAGACGCTTGGCCATTAGATAAGGTCATTACTTTATTTAATGAAGAATGCGGAAAGCAATTTGATCCTCGATTATGTCAGATGTTTTTGCAAGAAATAGAACAGTTTATTGCAATTAGAAGGGAATACCCAGATTGATATGAGCCTATAGATAATGCTGTTATTTATTGAATACAATAAAAAGCCCTAAATAGATTGTTCATCATACTTAGGGCTTTCCTGTATTTGGTGATTCTACAAGATTAGAAAATCAAGTGAGCCATACCTGCGATAACGGGTAAAGTAATTAATGTACGTAGAATGAAGATTGCAAATAACTCAAAGATATTTACTGGGATTTTACTACCAAGTAGTAGAGCACCAACTTCAGACATGTAGATTAATTGTGTTACTGACATTGCTGCAATAACAAAACGAGTCATTTCACTGTCAATCGATGCAGCAAGGATTGAAGGAATAAACATATCAGCAAAACCAACAACAATCGTTTGAGAGGCTTCAACTGCTTCTGGAACACCAAGTAACTCTAAGAATGGAATAAAAGGTTGGCCTAGTGTTGTAAATACAGATGTGTATTCAGCAATAACTAAAGCAATGGTACCAAGTGCCATTACAACAGGAAGTACACCAAAGACCATATCTACTGCGTTTTTAACGCCTTCACCAAATACGCTCTTAATTGAAGTGACTTTTGCTGCTTTTTTCATTGCTTGCTCAAGACCCCAAGAGAAAGTTGTGTAACCTTCAGGGATAACTTCAGCATCGGCATCACGTTCAGTACCATCAATAAACAAATCTTTCTTGTAGCTAAGAGGTGGTAAACGAGGAATGATGATTGCAGCAACAACACCCGCTAAACAAACCGTTAAGTAAAATGGTAAGAAGTAGCTTTCTAGTTCAACTTGAGCAATCACAACTAAACTAAAAGTAATCGATACTGCAGAGAAAGTGGTACCGACAACGGCCGCTTCACGTTGTGTATAAAATTTACCTTCGTACTGCTTGCTCGTTAGTAAGATACCAACAGAGCCATCACCTAGCCATGAAGCCATACAGTCAATTGCTGAACGACCCGGTAAGTTAAATACTGGGCGCATTACTTTGCTAAGTAGGGCGCCAAATAGTTCTAATAAACCAAAGTTTAGTAATAGAGGAAGTAATAAGCCTGCAAAGATAAATACAGAAAATAGAACAGGAAGAAGATCGTTAAGAACTAAGCCACCCGTGTTTGGTTCCCAAATAACTTCTGGTCCAAATTGAAAGTAAACCATTGCAGCGGCAATACCACCAACTAGGCGTACCACAAACCAAAGTGGGCTTGGATTAAGTAAGCCAAATAAAAATGCGTTGTTTGCGATAACTTTAGGTTTAACTATTTTAGCTAAAATAGTAATGACAGACATAAACATAATGATACCAGTAACGATTGCTACTAGGTGCTCACCAAATAATACCTGGATTGATTTTGCTAAAACAGCAACAGGGATGGTAATAGAACCATTATAAGTGATCGGAGCCATAAACAGGATCAGACCAATTAATGATGGGATAAGGAACATCAGAAGATTCTTCTTTTTGCTCATAGGGGTAATCTCACTTGAATTTTGCATAAATCTCTCAAATTACTACTAGTTAATAAAAAGCTAATCCTTAGCATTATTATTCACTAAACTTCCGTATTCATTCAGTAAAGTGGAGATTACACTGTTTTTTTTAAAAGTGGAATAGTATTCATTAAAAAAAAGTAATTATTCACTTTTATACAGGGGATATGAATATTAGAAGGGCGATTATAGAGTGATTTTGTTTGTTATGATGAAAAAATGAAGTGGTAAATACTAAAAAGCCCCCAGTAAAGGAGGCTTTTTATTGAATCATGTTCTATTTGAACTCAGCAACACGCATTCTGTTCAATACGGCCATCACTTCAATGACTCGTGGCTTCGCTAGATCACCATGTTTTGGCATGATTTCGTGCCAATTGTCATGCAGCTGTTGAGCGATAAACTCAACTGGGTTTAATTCCCAACCTTGATCTTGCGATAACTGGAACCATACCCAACCAATAGCATGTACTTGTGCTGATGATTGAAGTTGAGACATCGCTGTAATATCAATAAGTTCACGACCAAAACGTAAAGAGTTTTTGTTTTTGGTTTGAATTCTGAATTTACCTTCTTGCAGAATTGCCTGCAATGATGAACGATTAAGTTGGCGTGTCATCGTAGGAAGTAAATGTTCAGAGCCTTCTTTCTTTCTTGTTGTCGGGTGACTTAAAACAACATCTTTCGCTTGTTTTGTTACGTCAACGGCTTGGTAATCATGCATTTGGATTACAGTATCGGCAACATCAAGGTAATCACCAGAACCGCCCATAACTAAAATCGTAGAAACGCCTAATTCATCACGAAGTTGACCGATGCGATCAACTAACGGCGTAATAGGTTCTGCACCATTGCTTACAAGTGCTTGCATACGTTCATCACGAATCATGAAGTTAGTTGCTGACGTATCTTCATCAATAAGTAATGTTTTAGCTTGAGCTTCTAGAGACTCTTGTAACCAAGCGGCTTGAGATGTTGAGCCTGATGCATCTTGAGTTGAGAAACAAGTCGTGTCTTTACCCATCGGTAAATGGTTAATGTAGTTAGACAGGTTCAAACTATGAACACAGCGTCCATCTTCTGCTTGAATTTTTGTTGTCGATTCTTCTGTAACGATATATTCACGACCATCTCCTGGGATGTGATCATAAATAGAGCGCTCTAGTGCATTAAGTAACGTTGATTTACCGTGGAAACCACCACCAACAATAAGCGTGATCCCTTTTGGGATCCCCATGCCTTTAATTAGGCCTTTGTTTGGTGTAGATAACTCAATTTCTAAAGATGCAGGGCTTTGAAAAGCAATGGCTTCTTTCATTGGGCGATCATTGTTACCCGCAATACGAGGTAAAATACTGCCATTAGCAACAAACGCGACTAAATTATGTTCAGCAAGCTGACGACGAAGGGCAACTTGATCGACAATAACTTTACAATGTTCTTTTAATTCTTCAATCGGAAGTTCACGAGCCAGAAGTGTTCTACGAACGTATTTTGGCATGTGGAAAGTCAGAATGTTAATGGCTCTCTTTGCTAAAATTTCACGGCCATCAGCAGGCAAGTTCATGTTATAACGAAGTTCAATGCCTTCATCATCAAAAACAACCGATGTATGGTCTAAAACCGTTTGACCTGATAGCGCAATAGATAGAGTTGCGTCTTTTTCAAGAAGCTGGCTAAAGTGACGAGCAAGGAAGTCTCTTGCAGCACGTTGATAATCTAAAGAGGTTTCTTGTAACCATTGTAGGTGTGTTAATGACCAAGCACGCTTTGCACGAAGGCGAGAAGGCGGCGCGTATGGGTCAGATTGAACATTATCGATGTACAAAGTGAAGTCTGTAAAATCGTATTTACCCTTTATAGCAGTGTAACTACGGTAATTTCTTTTTTCTAATTTTTTTAGCTTGGCTTCAAGTTGTTCCATTACATTCACATCATAAAATAAAGTTGTGAGCAGTATAACAAAATACCGTGAAGAAGACGTACTTCTTTAAGTAAACTTATTTGTTTAAGTTGAGTAATGATTAACAAAGAAGCAAGTTAAGACCTTTGGCTAATTTACATCCCTGAGTTACTAACAATAAAATACTTACTATTAACAAAGGAGTGTAAATATGGAATTGGTTTTAAATAGTATTGAACTGTTATTGATTGGCACTGGGATCATCTTTTTATGTTTATCGATCACACAATATGGAAAACGAACGTCAGATTGGCGTGGTGCGTGTGCATTATTTGTTAAACGTATAGAAATGAGCGCCCAAGAGTATAAATGGTACCGACTTGGTATTAGTACTTTTATCCTTGGAGTTACTGTGCGTATTATCAATTTAACCTTATGGGGATGAAATTACCCACACTTATCCACAATTTCTGTGGGTAACTATAGGTATAACCAGTTATCTTAATGATTATTAAAGAAATTAACACCTGATCAAGCTTTTTCTTTAGATAAACTATTATTTTTTTGTACTGCGAAGTAAAATAGCTAAGTCAATCATATTTAGGCTTGGATTAATAAAAAAGATGGAACAAAAACACTCTAAAAAGAAGATTGCCATTATTGGTGGTGGGATAGCCGGATCGAGTATTGCGATGTACTTATCTCAGTTCGATGTTGATATTGAACTCTTTGAACAGGGCGTTAGTTTAGTGAACGGACCTCCTATCTGTCATTTGCATGCTGGAGGCAACTTATATCGTGAGATATCTGATGAACAGTGTTTAACGTTATTAAAAGAATCTATCGATACTGTTCGCTATTTTCCTCATACAATGAATAAACGGCCAACCATTATTGCAGTGCCTAAAACCGACAGCGGTGAACCCTCTGATTTATTACCGCGTTTAATCCTGTTAAAAAATGCTTATCAAACACTCATTGATGACAACCCTAAAAATGAATTCTTTGGTCCTTCTTCTGATTACTTCAAAATCTATAGCCGTGAACAGCTAACGCTAATATCCCAGTTGACTCCAACTGAAGCGCCTACGTGTTTAGATGATTGGTTAATTCCTTTCGTAAAAAGTGTCGATTTAGATCAACTAAAGTATCCCGTGGTATTAGTTCAAGAATATGGCCTTAGTGTTTTTCGTATGGCAGCAACCGCTGAGATCACGTTAAATAATAAGTCAAATACAGTACTTAATTTTAATTCACATGTTCATAATATTCAAAAAAACGCCCAGCAATGGGTGATTAACTACGCTGAATCTGGGAAAGAAAAAAATAAGTGTTTTGATTGTGTCATTAATAGTGCTGGATTTAGAACTGGGATTATTGATGATTTAGTACAAAAGCATACTCATCGATTAGTTGAGTTTAAAGCCGCTTATGTTACTCAATGGAATCAATCAGACTACGGGAAGTGGCCGGAAGTTATATTTCATGGTGAGAGAGGGACACCTCAGGGAATGGCTCAATTCACGCCATATCCAAATGGATATATTCAATTGCATGGTATGACGGAAGATATTACGCTTTTTAAAAATGGTTTGTCACAATCAAGCAATGAGTCCGCACAGCCTAAATTATCAGAAGCATTAATTAAAAAAATTGTAAAAGGTTGGGATCTCTCGATTCAGCAGCAACGAACTGATAAAGCGATAAAGCATATTGCTCAATTTATCCCTTCATTTAAAACCGCGACATCAGCTGGAAAACCGTTATATGGAGCTCAACAAATTCCTGGTACTGATGTGACGTTACGAGCAGCAAATATTTCTTATACCGCAGATGGTTACTTCAGAGCTGAGATTGTTAAAGCGTCTTCAGGGATCGAATGTGCAAAAGAGATTGCTAGGGTGCTTAACTTTACCACTAAGACGTCTTCTCTTAAGGTATTAAATGAAAATGAGGTGATAATATTAGCTCGTTCTTTAGCTTTTGAACGTCATTATCCGATTGAATTAGCCGAAGTGTATTAATTGGTTTATCAATTAAATCTGTTGTTGAACCTCATTGCATTAAAGCCATTTTATCATCTTATAGCCTAATCTGTATAAATATGAAAGAAGTTAGGTTTTATAATGGGATCGTATGTTTTTGAAGCGTAACAGTTATCGTGTATATGCCTTGTGGTAAAACAAAGATAACCCAAGATATATTATGGCGTACGGACATGTAAAAGTGGATAATTTTATTGTATTGTCTCGCTTTTTTGTTGAGAATAGGCCGATCGTAATTTCTGTAAGGTGAAACGTGGAATTTTTACTTAAACGCCGATGGCCTAGATTCGAATGTCCGAAATCTGTGAATGCTAAAGTGTTCTGGGCGCATAAATTAATGCCTTTTGTTACTGTAAAGTTAATGGATGTATCTAAAAAAGGATTTGGCTTTACAAGTGAGAGAAAATTACAAGAAGGCAGTTGTGAACTGAGGATTCGTTCTTTTCCGAATTTAGTCGGTGATATTGTATATAGAAAAGTGGTTGCTAATAATAAAGGCGACAGCATTTATCATTATGGCTTTTATTTAAGCACTCAACTTAGCAAGACTCAGCTTGAAAACCTTGGCTGTAAAGGTGTGATTCATCTTGAACATGTAAAAAGCAGCGAAGATCCGTTAGGCTAGGGCTGTACTTAATCTTGGTTTAATTGAAACACCGCGGTACATAATAAGTATTTTAATAATTCACATTGACGAGAATTCGATTCTAGTGGGTGGATTATATGATTACTAACGCAACTGAGGTTGAATCGGCTTTCTAAGGTACTGTTTAACGTCGTTTTTGAAATGAGATTATGAATGCCTTGTGATTCATAATCTGTTTCTTGTTTTGGTAATATGCCTTTCCACCAATAGTACAACTCTTTACTGCTGGTTGTTCTATCAAACCAATGATCGCAAATGATACAGATATAGTCTAACTGTTGTATTTCGTGTGATTCAAAAAGAAATGCTATTGAGGCTGATATTTGAGATTTTGCCTCCGTTTTTGCATTCAGAAATTGAGGATACAAAAGCCACAGTTTTTTATTATCAGAATGTCCTTTATTGGTATCTAATGAACAAATGTAGCGGTGCGCCTCTGCTTGAATAATATGCAATTGCGAATTTTCAGGATTCTCATTCTTTTTTAAAACAGACAATAATCTACGGTTAAATGCAGCACTTAGGTGAACGGGTGACATTCCTCTATTGTGAATAGTAGGGTAATGGTGCTCACACAGCGTTTTGTAGTCATATTTAAATGACTCAAGGCATTCTGTAAATAATTGATCCAACAATAAATATCCTTCTAAAAAAGCCAGTGTCTCTTTTGTGCACTTACTTTTCAATGACCAAAATTAAGAATACACGATTCTCGAACTAATTATAATCTTCTTCTATTTATAACGCCTTCTAATTGACACCGTATTTAGACATATATTGTTTTCACGTTGCCAATAAATGTGACTTGTATCGACTCCCTTTCATTTGAGTTCAAATCGGTTCAATAAACATAAAAAAGCCCGCTTACTGAACAGTAAACGGGCTTTAATTTAATTGAAAAAATTAAACGTTAGCAGGGCTTAGTTGCTGCGCTTTTTCTTCAGATATTGGTTTCGTCACGATAGCTAATACAATAGCAACACCCACCATAGCGGCAGAGATTGTATAAGCAAGGTTGTAATCGCCACCTTGACTCATTGAATAACCAACTACAGCGGCACCAATAGCACCACCAATACCCCATGATGTATAAAGAACACCATAGTTTGTACCGTAGTTTTTCAGACCGTAGAATTCAGCCGTTAGTGATGGGAATACAGCAAGCAATGTACCGTAACCAATCGCCGCAATTGCCGTACCAACAACAAGCATTACTTCGCTGTCGAATGTACTGAATAGAGCCATGTTAATACCTTGAAGAACAAAAGCGATAAGTAAGGTTTTAACACCACCAATTTTGTCCGATAGCATACCAGCAGCAACACGACCGCCTGAGTTAAATACTGCAAGGATAGACGCTAAGTAAACCGCATTTGGTAAGTTCGCTTGCATGCTGGCAATCGTTGTTATGTTACCGATGATCATTAAGCCAGCAGAAGCCGCAAATGCATACATTATCCATAAAGAATAAAATTGCGGTGTTTTCAGCATTGCTTTCCAGTTCAAATCAAGAGGCTGGCGAGTTGAAAGCGGTGCTTTACCTGCTTTAACCTTAGGTAGCTCAGGAGTGTAACCTTCTGGTGGGTTTGTAATTGTTGTCGCTAATGGCGTAGCAATAATCAGAATCGCGATACCAAGAACTAAGAATGTAGTTTGAATACCGTACATAGAAATTAACGCTGAAGTTACGGGCGCTAAATAAATTGCGGCAAGACCAAAGCCGGCAGCAATTAATCCATTAACCATACCTTTCTTAGAAGGGTGGAACCATTTCATTGCAGAAGGAGCAAGACATGCGTAACCAAAACCAATGCCGGCGCCCGTCATTACACCAAAAGTAATGTTTAGCATAAACACAGTATCAACAAAGCTTGATGAAATCATACCTAAGCCAACGAGGATAGTACCGAAGATAAGGATCAAGCGTGGACCCATACGATCTTGTAAAATACCAGCAACTAAAAGGCAAAGTGAAAATGTGATTGTTGCGATAGCATAAGGTTGCGATGCTTGTGATGCGGTCCAACCCATATCAGTAACAAGAGCTTTGTTAAATACGCTCCAAGCGTAAAGGATCCCCAAACATAGGTTAATACAGAAGCCTGCAAGCAGGATGCGCATTGCTTTATCGATATTTTTCATCGTTATCTCAGTGAATTGAAAGTTTATTACAATCTAAAATTTTAATTGTATGGTTTGTTTCTTAAATATATGACATGAGTCACGTAAATTTGCGCGGAGTTTATCAGTACTCTGAATGCATTGGAATACTCTGTATGAAAATTACACCACATTTTTGCAATATAAGATTTTAAATATGGTGGCGCCAGTTTTTTGACGACTCAATGTCATTTTTATGTGAAATCATGAATATTAACCTATTTTTACAATGTGTTACTTGGTAATATCCGCGGCGTTAAACAATACATAAATAAACAATTAGAGAAAATTATGAACATTAAAAAAATTAAAGTAGCAGTGGCAGTAGCGTTAGGCATTACAACTCTTACGGGTTGTATGGGTCAAATGGGCGTATCAAAGCTAGTTGCTTTTGGTAACCTTAAAGCTGTAGATAACCGTTATGCTCGTGAAGGCTTATACATCTTACTTGCACCAGTATACGGTGTAGCAGCGTTTGCGGACCTTTTCATTTTTAACTCAATTGAATTTTGGACTGGTAAAAACATCATTACAGGAAAGAGCCCAGCAGTCGTTGATACTGATGTTGGCGGTGCAGTATTTAAAGTTAACGATAAAATTGATTCTTCGATGACTAAAGCACCAATTGCTCCACTTCAAGTAAACAATAATGTTGAAAGTACTACTATCCAACAAATCGACGCAAACACTCTTGAAATGCACGTTGCATTATTAGATGGAACAGTGCAAACACTTCGCGGAGAGAAAGTAGAAGACAGCGTTGCTTTCTACCTAGATGGTCAATACATCACAACAGTACAAGTTGATGAATTAGAGAACTATGTAGCTGCTTCTGAAGCTTAATTGTCTCTTTAATTTCTAAAGCACTCACTAGAGTGCTTTTTTATGCCTGTAAAGTGGTTAAGTTCATAAAATCATCAAAAAAGTAAAAACTTTTTTAAAAAAATAAATAGTTGACTTTAACTATTTTGTAACAAATATTGTGTGAGATGTAAAAAAGTATTCTTTTTTATCTGATGCTTAGTATTAAGTAGTTGAACACCATAATTATTGGTAACAATTAATTCACATTAAATGAATTTTTACCTAGTTGAATTAGATATAAAAAGCGATAGAATAGGTTGAAAACAAAGATTCCATAATTGAAAGGATGCTCTCAGTTTAGTTTGTTGAGGTTTATATGAAATTATTACTTATATTTTTAGTATCAACTCTTGGTGGCGTCGCCGCGGCCGAGCATTTTCATTCGTTTATTTTAGGATTAAGCATCGCAACATTAGCGGTTGGCTGTTGTCATTGGTTTGCATTTCGAACGACGAAATATCCACAGCTTGCTATGTTAATGTTAGTGTTAGGTCTATTTGCGAAAATGACAGTGACTATAACTGGTGTTGTCATTGGAATGAAAGCTGAATTAATTAGCTCACCATTCATTTTTGTAGTGTCGTATTTATTCTTCTCTATTGTTGCCACTTATCTTTGGTTCAAAATTAGAGACGCAAAAATTTCAGTACCATTACTTAAAAAGTACGTAAAAACAGCGTAACTGAGTAAAAATCGAATTAATAGAAAAGGAGCTTAGGGCTCCTTTTTTTATTTACCTATAGTGTACCGTATCTAAGATTATTAATAATTGATATAGTATTGATAGTTTTATTTAAAAAGGTAACACAGATGGCTATATCCATCCTGATTTGTGATGATTCAGCATTAGCTCGAAAGCAATTAGCTCGAGTTATTCCTCAATCGTGGGGAGCAAATATTCAATTTGCAATGCATGGATGGGATGCAATCAACCAACTTGAATCCTCTTCTTTTGATCTTCTTTTTCTTGATCTTACTATGCCTGAATTGGATGGTTATGGGACTCTTGAAGAAATTAATTCCCGAGACATTAAAACACAAGTTATCGTTGTCTCTGGTGACATACAACCTAAAGCTCAAGAGAAAGTATTAGCATTAGGTGCAAGAGCATTCATAAAAAAACCAGTAGATAAAGCAACACTTTTATCTACGCTTAAGTCTTTGCATATCACACCAGAAAGACCGCAAAGTTATGTACCTGTTCAGGTAAATAATGCTCAATTACGACGTCGTGACGTCTATTTAGAAGTTGCCAACGTAGCAATAGGTCGAGCTGCTGATTCATTAGCTCGTCATTTTGATGTATTCGTTAATATGCCATTACCTAATGTAAACTTATTTGAAATGAGTGAGCTTCAAATGACGCTAAGGCATTTAGCGAGTAACGAACATATGTCAGGGGTTTGCCAAGGATTTAGCGGTGAAGGTATTGCTGGAGAGGCGTTAGTCTTATTAAGTGACTCTAGTGTGTCCGATTTAACGAAATTGATGGACTACCCAGAAACCGATTCTGATAGTTTAGAACTTGAATTATTAATGGATGTTTCTAATATTTTGGTTGGTGCTTTTCTTAAAGGGATTGGAGAGCAAGCGGAAGTCCGATTTTTTCAAAGCGCTCCCGTGTTGCTTGGCCAGCATGTATCGGTAGACAGTGTCGTTGAATCAACCAAAGGAACCTTTAATAAAATAATGTCTTTTGAAGTTAGCTATAATATCGATGGTACTGATATAAAATGCGATATGTTGCTGATGATTGTAGATGAATCATTGCCGATTTTAGATAATAAATTAGCGTATTTACTGGATGATGAATAAATGAATGGTATTCCTGCAGAGTTTGAACAATTTCATTGGATGGTTGATATTGTACAAAATGTTGATGTCGGTTTAATTGTTGTAGACAGAGAGTTTACGGTTCATTTGTGGAATGGATTTATGACACACCATAGCGGTAAGCAATCGCATGATGTGATGGGGAAGTCTCTTTTTGATGTTTTTCCTGAAATTAACGAAGCTTGGTTTAGAGCGAAATCTAAGCCAGTGTTTGAGCTTGGCTCTCGAAGTTTTGTCATTTGGCGTCAAAAACCGTACCTTTTTCATTGTCGCAATGTTCGTCCAATTACCCAACAAACAAAATTTATGTACCAAAACGTCACATTAAATCCGATGAGGAGTACAACGGGAGAGATCAAATCGATGTTTCTGGCTGTTGAAGACGTTACCGCTGAAGCTTTAGCTGAAGGCATGAAACAAAAATGGAGGCATTAGCCTCCATTTTTTATTAATTCAGTAAAATATTACTTATTTGCTTTTTTATCTGCTTCCGTTAAATCACGGATTTTACGGCTGATGTCACGGCGAGATTTTGAGATCTCAGCACTTTTAATGATGTGGTCGTCAACACGATCTTCGTAATCACCTTTCATGTTTTGAACAATAGTAATTACTTCAGCAGTAGTCATACTTGGGTCAATATAATCAAGCATGTTTTCTAATAGTACAACACGCTTTTGGTTATCACGGATTTTCTTTTGGTTATCTTGCAATTCACGTTTCAGTTTGTTTTTACGACGTGCTTGGTTGATAATTTCGAATACGTTGTTCATTTTAAACTTCCTATAATATTCAATAGCTACTTTCTTGATTAAATCACAAATGTAATAGCGAAAACAATAACAAGATCAATACTGTGTTAAAAAAACAAAATTACGCTATAGATTCTACATTATCTTGCGTTTTTAGCTTTTCTTTTGAAATAACTTTAGATACTTGTTCTACGATTTCAATTTCACGATTTTCACCGATCAATAAACCGCCTTTCTCAATAGTAAGTTGTTGAGTTTGCATCGTTCCTTTAAACTTACCTTGAGTTTGAATGCTGACTTCATTTCCTTGGCACATTCCTTCAACTAATCCGTTGATAAGAACTAAGCCTCCTTTAATCTCCCCCTGAACGCGGCCAGTCGGCGTCACAATGACTTCAGCATCCGTTGTAATATTACCTTGAACAAACCCATCAATTTGAATGCTTTGATCAGATTCAATATTACCGATAACTCGGCAACCTTTTGCTATGATGGATAAAGAGGATGAGGAAGAGCGACTACTAAAAAGGCCCATGGTTATTTCTCCAATTGATATTAATCTAACGAAGGAATACTATCATGGATATTAAGAGGTTAGATTACTAATTCAATGCTAATACAGTGATTTGCTTGCAGGCTTCGCATTTTATGCCGTGTAATGGTTATATTTACGTCAGAAGGAATTAACAAATGAGAATATTCAATCAAACCGAGATCCGCATTATAGGTTGCCTTATCGAGAAAGAGGTTACCACCCCTGAGCAATATCCATTAACACTGAATGCACTAACAACAGCATGTAATCAAAAAAGTAACCGTGACCCTGTCACATCGATGTCTGATTCGGATGTTTTAGATAGTTTAAATACATTAGTGTCAGAACGTGTGGTTACGGATGAAACTCGTGGAAATTCAAGAGTGGCAAAATACCAACATCGTTTCTGTAATACGGAGTTTGGTAGTTTAAAATTGTCAAAACAAGAAATGGCTGTATTGTGCGTTCTTTTTTTACGCGGACCTCAAACACCAGGGGAACTGCGTACTCGAACCCAACGTTTATGTGAGTTTGATAATGTCGCAGAAGTCGAGTCCGTATTAACGACATTAGGCTTAAGTGAAGCATCTCCAATGGTGACTAAGTTAGAAAAAGAACCAGGTAAGAGAGAAGCACGCTATGCCCATTTATTTTGTGGTGAGGTTTTTAATGATGTCACTGTTGTTGATAAAACAAACGTGGCTAACCATTCAAACTCAACAGAGAATGATGAGCGCATCACTTTGTTAGAATCTGAAGTTGCGGAGCTAAAAGCCGAAATGGCTCAGCTGACTCAACTAGTTAATGATTTATTAGCATAATGAAAACAACTGATTCACCTTGGTTTATCTACTTAATTAGAACCAAATTAAATACACTATATTGTGGTATCACAAATAATATAGATCGTCGTTTTCTGGCTCACCAGCAAGGGAAAGGGGCTAAATATTTAAAAGGGAAGGGGCCATTACAATTGGTATGGTCTTATGAAGTAGAAAATAAATCCTTGGCGTTAAAGTATGAATATCGAATAAAAAAACTGACTAAAGCTTCAAAAGAAGCGTTAGTCAGTGATCAAAGAGCGTTACCTAGTATCAATGATTAATCATAAATAGTTGGGATAGGTTTGCGCTTATGCTGGGACGTTTGATAGATTTTAATTAATCTAGCCTCTGCCTCAGCATCAATTTTTTTGCCTTCTAAGAAATCATCAATTTCATCATAAGTGACAGATAATGCATCTTCATCGGCTTTCTGTGGTGCTAATTCTTCAAGATCAGCCGTTGGTACTTTCTTTACTAATTGTTCTGGTGCGCCAAGCTCTGCGGCAACGTCTCTTACTTGACGCTTATTTAATCCAAATAAAGGAGCTAAGTCACAAGCACCATCGCCAAATTTTGTATAGAATCCGGTAATGTTTTCTGCCGAATGATCCGTCCCTAATACCAAACCACCGACATAGCCAGCCACTTCATATTGAGCAATCATACGAGCTCGTGCTTTTACGTTACCTTTTACAAAATCGATTTTATCATTTGCGGTAGGCAGTAAACCAGTATGAGCTAAACCAAGATGGTTTGCTTTATGTAAACCGTCAACGCCATCTTTAATATTGATACTAATTGAATGTGTTGGTTTAATAAACTCAAGAGCTAATTGTGCTTCGTCTTCGTCTTTTTGAATACCATAAGGAAGGCGTACCGCAATAAATTGGTAATCAGCTGAATTCGATTCTTTATTTAATTCATTAACGGCTATTTGAGCTAAGCGTCCACATGTTGTTGAATCAACACCGCCACTGATCCCCAAAATCAGTGATTTGCATCCTGATTGTGTCAATGTGGATTTGATAAAATCAACACGGCGTTGAATCTCACTAAGGGGATCAATTGATACCTTAACTTTCATTTCTTCAACAATCTGTTTCTGCATTCTCATTCCTTTCAAATCATTCATTGGAGTTGTGATTACGAGTAATTAGTCCTAATATAATACTGAATTTAAAGAATTAATAACAGAGTAATGAGCTAATGCATAGTGATTGACAAATTTTTCACTTATGCTGATTAATAATAGTATCAACATCGAGTAATATATGAAAATAGCGGTATTTGGTAGCGCCTTTAATCCACCATCATTAGGGCATAAAAGTGTCATTGAACGCCTTAGTCATTTTGATAAGGTGCTATTAGTCCCAAGTATTTCTCATGCTTGGGGGAAAGAAATGCTTCCTTTTGACACTCGTATTGACATGGTGTTAACTTTTATTGATGAATTTAATAGTAATGTAGAGTTGTCTTGCATCGAAAGTGAGCTCTACGTTCCAAAACAAAGCGTAACCACATTTTCTTTACTGACTTATCTTCAAGAAAAAAATCCAGACGCCGATATAACCTTTATCATCGGACCAGATAATTTAATGAAGTTTAGCCAATTCTTTAAAGCGGATGAAATAGCAAAAAAGTGGAATGTAATGGCTTGCCCTGAAACCTTGCCAATACGAAGTACAGACATAAGACATGCCATAAAAAATGGTCATGACATAAGTCACCTAACAACCAAAGGTGTGAGTCAATATATTAAGGCTCACCAGTTATACGAGTAACGCGTGATGAAAAAACAAGTTGGTTTTTTTAGTTTAACCCTGCTTCTGCCTATTGAATTGAGTGCAGAAGAAAAAGCAACTTGTTTGCAAGACAGTTATGCCTCTTATTCACGCGAGGTTTACTCGTCATCGTCTACTTGTTTGATACCTCTTTTTGAAGTAAATCAATTTATTAGCCAGTTATACGATATTACTAATCAGTTAGAGTCTGAGCTTTTTGAAGAAAGTTATTGGGATAAATGGGAATACAGTAGTGGTGAAGAACCTTACCCATTACTTACCGGTTATCTTAGTGACAGTGCTGTCGGGTTTACGGTTTGGCAACCAGAAGAGTATTACGACAAAAAGATAGAAGAATTTGATTCTTATACCGATTGGATTGAAAGCCATGGATTACAGCTTAGTTTGGCTTTTGGTGGAGAAGAAAAGGGTAACGAACCTAGGTTTAGAATCGATTATAGATGGCATGAACAAGTGGATGACCAAGTGTTCATGCAATTTGAAATTCCTTTTCAATAATCATCGACTTTATTACGGACGTTACTTTTTTTATAGAAAGATACTGAATGAGCTGTTCATTGCTTGTATGTCATCTGAAAAGTAGCGCTTTGCTATCATCACATCTTTCACGCCTGATTTTCGCATTTTATCAGCCTCTCTTACTTTTAGCATTAATGCCATTTCAGCAGAGATAATATTACTTTCATTTGTCGTTTTTTGGTCGCTTAATACGCTAATGTAATTATTAACCTGCATTGATTCTTTAGACACATCAGTGTGAAACGTTGCCAGTAACAACTCATCTTGAATCACAGCCAGTAAGCGTTGTTCTTGTTGTTCATTTAATGAGGCTGTGAACAATTTCTCTATTAACGCGTTAAGCAAACTTGTTTGGCTAACAAAGCCACCTTGTGTCGGCAAATCTTCGCGAGTTCGAATAGAAAAAGCAATGTGAGCAATTTGAGAGTTTGGAACAATAGTGATTGAAGTTAAAGAATCAAACGGTAACCAAAAAAACTCTCCAGCTGATACTACGTATTCCCATTTCCCTAAACGGATGAGAGCGGTACCTGTATTGACATAAACCAGTTCATAATAGTTTTTCTTCTTACGAGCGGTATAAAAAAGCTGTTCGTATGTTTTTGAGTGGAATGTGATTGCGCTTTTCATAAAAACCTCTTACTTTGAAGTCCGTCACTTTACTGCTTTCCGCTAAAAAATCAAAGTATTCTAAGAATTTAACCTATATTATGGCCTGAATGGTACGACCTCTTAAATAGATCACGTACAACAGAGATAAAATCGAGTAGAATACGCGCTTATTAATTCTGTTCGGTAATCATAAGTACCCACATGACCACACAAGATATCTATCAAGAAATTCGCCCGTATAATGACAGTGAAGTCCCTGAGGCAATTGAACGTTTAATTTCTGATGATGAATTCATTAATGCTATTTTGCATTATAAGTTTCCTTCGGCATCCAAAATTTTGTTTTGGTTTCTCGCGCCTTTAATTCGTTGCAAACTTCGTCGTAGCCTTTCTAAGATCAAAACAGTTGAAGATGTACAGCTGCAAGTGGCGACTTATCTCAATAAAACAGTAAAAAATACCACGGATGGGATCACCTACAGCGGTATTGATAAGTTAGATTCAAATAAAGCCTATTTATTTATCTCTAACCACCGTGATATTGCAATGGACCCAGCCTTGATGAATTGGGTTCTATACAACAATAAGATGCAGACAGTACGTATTGCTATTGGCGATAACTTGCTTAAAAAAGCATGCAGTACTGAATTAATGAAATTGAATAAGAGTTTCATTGTTAAGCGTTCAGCAAAAGCCCCTCGCCAGATGTTAAAAGCGCTTAGCTTACTCTCTTCTTATATCAAGCATTCTCTTGAAACAAATAATTCAATTTGGATTGCACAAAAAGAAGGTCGAGCTAAAGATGGGAATGACTTTACTGATGCTGCAATTTTAAAAATGTTTCATGTTGAAGGTCGTAAACGTAAAGAAACTTTTTCTGAATATATGAATGGGTTGAATATCGTTCCTGTGTCTATTTCATACGAAAATGATCCTTTGGATATTCAAAAAGCAAAAGAACTAAATGCAGTTGCGACACTTGGATCATATGAGAAAGGGGAGTTTGAAGACATCGACAGTATCATTAAAGGTATTATCGGTAATAAAAAACGTATTCATATTCACTTTGGTGACGTAGTGAATACGGATTCTGACTCTGCTGACGAACTAGCCAAAAGTATTGATGTGCAAATCCATACTAACTATCATTTGTTCCCTATTAACTATGCCGCCGCTAATATTGATTCTGATGTTGTAACGGATAGTGTTAAGAATGAATTAAATGCAAAATTATCGGTATTAACTGAAGAAGAAAAACCATTTTTACGCGCTCTTTATGCTAACCCAGTAAAGAACGCGCTGTAGTGATTTAGTTAAACAGTTTCTTATCCCAATGAGGAGGATTACCAACTTGTTGGGATAAGAAGTCGATAAAAGTTCGTACTTTTGGAGGTAAATGCTGTCTTCTCGGATAAACCGCATAAATAGGCAATTTCATATCCGCTTCCCATTCACTTAATAATCGAACTAAACTTCCATTCGCAAACTCATTCTCAAGTAAGTAACTCGCTAAATAAGATATACCTGCACCGGCTTTGGTTGCGTCTAGTATCGCAGACGCATTATCAATCTTGAAGTTACTGTGCACGTTAACGACTTGATGAACGCCATCACGAGTAAACTCCCATTCGTTAAATTTTCTTTCATTACTTTGATAAGTAATGCATTTATGTTGGGAGAGCTCTGCGGGTCTACTTGGTTCACCGTGTTTTTCTAAATAACTTGGTGCTGCTGCAACAATGAATCGGCAATCGGCAATTTTTCTTGCAACCATACCTTCGGGTAAATCATCGTGAATGGCGATCCAGCAATCAAAGCCATCTTCAAGTAGTTTTGGTTTATGATCAAACAAGCTGACTTCAAGCTCTAATTCTGGATAGAGTTCTTGAAAAACAGCCAACGCATGTGTGATGTGACGATTCCCAAAAGACTGAGCAATACCGACCTTAAATACGCCTGAAATACGCCCGTGGTGAGCATCTAAAAGGGCATCGGCTTCATAGGCAATATCGAGTAGCTTCTGACTGTATTCGGCATACTGACTGCCAAGCGCAGTGATTGATACCGAACGGTTATTACGTTGAACCAGCTGACAATCTAATCGTAATTCTAATGCTTTGATTTGTTTTGATACGTGCGATTTTGAAATGCCGAGTTTTTCAGCCGCACGCGTAAAATTAAGTTCATTTGCTACCGTAGCAAAAATTACCATTTGATGTAAATTGTCTAGCATTACACAGCCCCAATATTAACGATTGTTGCTATTGTAATGTTACTTAAAAATATAGCCATTCACTTTTATTGATTTAGGGAAATCAGTTATTTGTTGGCCACCAAGGTAAATATTGCCATTAACCACGAGATCATCAGGCAGTGTCGTTATTTTTGAATAGCCAAGATAAAGGTTGCCTTTGATTGTTAGCTGCATTGGTAATGTTGCTAACGGTGTTCTAATGACACTCAAATCACCATTAACTGTCAGTCTTGCCGGCAGTTCGGTTAAGCCTGAACCTGCAAAGTTAATAAATCCAGCCACTTTGACACCACGGCGGTAACGTTTAAATTGAGTCGCTCCCGCTAAATTTAAATATCCTACAATTTTTGTGCCTCTTGGTATTCTAGTGATAGCGGTATTAGCGAGGTTTAGATTACCGTTAATAACGAGCCCTTGGGGTAACTTTGTTATTTTACTTTTTGCTAAATTAAGATCGCCATTAACCACCAAATCGTCAGGTAACTCGGTGTAGCCGGTATTCCTCAAACTAATGTTTCCGTAGCTATCGATATGATTAATCAAACGGTGTTTATTTAATTTTTCAGCTAAAACAGGGGCGCTGAGCAACACAGATAGTAAGATAAAGAAAATAGAGCGATTCAATATGAACATAGACACAACGTTGAATAAAAGACTTACTGTATTATCGACAACTGCGTAAATAAGTTTAATGTTAAATGAGTGATATCGGTCATGATTTAGCGTTTCATTTATCAAAATACATTTGATATAGTGAAATTCGGCATTGATTGTCGCAGTGATAAACATATTGAATCACTGGTAGTTAATTTTTTAAGTGTTAAGGAGACGTAATGTCTAAAGCAACTGGTACTGTTAAATGGTTTAATGAAGATAAAGGTTTCGGTTTTATTACTCAAGAGAATGGCGGTCCTGATGTGTTTGCTCATTTCAGCGCGATTCAAAGCGAAGGCTTTAAAACGTTAAAAGAAGGCCAAGCAGTAACTTTTGAAGTAGAGCAGGGACCAAAAGGCCCTCAAGCTGCAAAAATCGAAGCAGCTTAATCTCTCTAATTTAATAAAAAAGGCTCCAACACAATAATGTTGGAGCCTTTTTTTATACAAAAATAAAAACTAACGTCGAAGTGAACGTGTTTTTAATTCATAAATCAGTTTTTCTGCACTGCATGAAAATTGTAGGCGTGCATGTAATTCTTTTTCGTTTTCTGTTATTTCAATGTCCGTTTTTACTTCAGCACACACTTCTTTTGCAAGAGTCAGATAATTAGCAAACTCTGCATTAAGTTGTGATTTATTATCCGCAAAGATACTTACTTCAGCTACATCATCGCCTTCTTTAATGATAAAGCCCATTTCTGCACTGCAACCACAGGCATCGCAAGGTACATTTTGTTCAACATCAGAACTCATAGTTATATCCTCAATAGTAGTAATGTCTTTATATTATGACGCTTTATGTAAGAAAACTACCATTTTATTGGCTTCTTTAAAATGCATTCGTTTAGTAACAATCTTTCAATCTTTCAATCTTTCAAACTCAAGCTTGTAACCTGGGACTACTCTCCCAAAAAATGAACCTTTATGACAATTCTTTGTCATAATGCAGTGTAGTGTATTGTAATTCCATACTGTATAACGCAGACTGCCCATATAAAGTGTGCATTTATTTGCTGTAAGTCTTTGCTTATTTTACCTTAATAAATTTATTTCTCATATTTAAGAGGTATTTTATAAGCGAACCGTTTGCGCGACATCACTGATTGTGCAAAATATTATAAAAACAATTATACAAATGGAATTGAATCCTATAAATTTACTTACATAATTGTCATTAGTAAATTTTTATGATTAATTTCTTAATGGACTAACCACATTAGAAGAGCTTTATTATGCCAAAAAGAAGTAAAGAAGATACTGAAATCACCATCCAGAAGATCATGGATGCAGTTATTGATCAACTATTACGCCTAGGCTATGACAAAATGTCATATACCACACTAAGTCAACAGACTGGTGTATCAAGAACTGGTATTAGCCATCATTTTCCAAAGAAAACTGATTTTACAGCAGCATTAGATGGTCGTATCTTCCGTTTGTTTGCAGAACGTCTTGAAATGCAAGGTGATAAACAAGCATTCATTGATAGCTGGATTGCCTCTCTAGAAGATGAACAATTCCGCGCAATTTTACGTCTTTTATTCCACCACATCGTAACGTCAGCTAACGCTCACGAATTTGCGCACAATGGTATTGAGCGTTTATACGGTTTGGTTGAAGATTTATACGGCGAAGAAAGCCGTAAAGATTTAGAGTGGCTAATTGGTTTGTCTCTTGTCCGTATGACTAAATAATCGTTTCTTTTTCTAAAAAAGCTTACCTATTGTGGTAAGCTTTTTTTTTGCATATGGATCAATCTAGAGTATATACTCTACGCAACGGAGGGCTTATGCTAAAAATGACTCGCTTATCAATTATTTTAACCGCTGTATTATCTATTTCTGTTCAGGCTAAATCGGTCGACTTTGATAGTGCATGGAAAAACGTTCTTAATAATCATAATGGTATCGCGGCGGAACGAATGAATGTTCAGCGCCAAGAATCATTAGCTTCTGCTACGAGTGACTTAAATCTTCCCTCCATTTCACTGACAGCAAACTACACTTATTTAGATGATGATGTCACCGTAAGTAGCCAACAGCTACTCGATAGTACCGATATTAACCCTGCTTTTGCCGGTGCGGCATCTGGGTTGATCAATAAACTCGGTGGACCTATTACATCGACGCTAACTGAAAGAGACATTTTTACCAGCTCTATTCGTGCTATTTGGCCTATATTTACTGGCGGTAGGATTTCGGCAGCAGAGAGTGCCGCGGAAGGAAAGACAACAGAAGCTCGTAGTAAGCTATTAATGAAACAACAAGCCTCTTATGAAGATCTCGCTAAATATTATTTTAGTGTTGTTTTAGCCAATGAAGTTGTGAATACCTATACAGAAGTGGAACAAGGACTCGCTAAACACCGTAGCAATGCTGTGAAACTTCAACAACAAGGGCAAATAGCAAAAGTTGAACGACTTCAAGCGGATGCTTCTTATGACAAAGCAAAGGTTGATTTACGTAAAGCGGAACAAGATCGGGATATTGCCAATGCCGCATTATCTCAAATGCTTCAAACTCGTGACGCGGTAACGCCTGAGACTATGTTATTTATAAATGCAACACTCCCAGAATTAGGTTCTTTTGTTGATAGTACTTTAGATACATACCCTGGTTTAGCTTTATTAGACGCGAAAGAAGTTCAAGCTCAAAGTTTGGTAAAAGCAGAAAAGGGACGATACTACCCAGAAGTTTACCTCTATGGTAACTACAATTTATATGAAGGTGACAGCTTATCTGCTGAGATAGCTCCCGATTGGATGGTAGGTATTGGTATGAATGTCCCTTTATTAGATAACAAAGGTCGCTCAGAGAAAGTGGTGGCGGCACACAGTGCAATACAACAAGTTCAGTATTTAAAACAACAGGCGAAGCAAGATCTCTCTTTACTTGTTGAAAAAACATACCGCCAAGCACTGCAAGCCATCGATGAATATAATGGATTAGCGTCGAGTGTTACATTGGCAACTGAAAACGTGTTTCTTCGTGAAAAAGCGTTTAAGCAAGGATTATCTACATCACTTGATGTCGTCGATGCTGAGCTGTATTTAGCCAGTATTAAAACTCAACGTTCGCTTGCTTCGTTTAATTATGTGATTTCGCTAGTTAAGTTACTCGCATTAAGCAATCAAACCGATACATTTAATCAATATCAACTGCAAGCAAGACAAGGGTAATCATCATGAGTAAAGCAACTAACGTTATCGGTTCTCTTATTGCCGTCTCAGTGGTCTCTTGGGTTGGATACAGCTTTTGGGCAGCTTATCAGCCTCGTCCAGAGTTACTACAAGGTCAAATTGAAGCGGAGCAATACAATGTTTCTTCAAAAGTCCCTGGGCGTATTGAAAGTGTTTTTGTAAAAAAAGGCGATGAAATAGAAAAAGGCCAAGCAGTTTTCTCTCTTTACAGTCCTGAAATAGAGGCGAAATTGGCTCAAGCAAAAGCGGGGGAAGCCGCCGCAAGTGCATTAGCTCAAGAAGCGGAAAAAGGAGCAAGAAAACAACAAATATCGGCCGCTCGTGATCAGTGGAAAAAAGCGAAGGCTGCGAATCAACTATTAGAGAAAACATACGCTCGTGTAAATAACCTTTACAACGATGGTGTGGTTGCTGAACAAAAGAAAGATGAAACATACACTCAATGGCAAGCCGCTAAATACACTGAAAATGCAGCATACCAAATGTATCAAATGGCAAAAGAAGGGGCTCGAGTAGAAACAAAACGAGCCGCTAATGAAAAAGTAAAAATGGCCTCTGGTGCGGTTGCTGAAGTTGAAGCTTATGCCGCAGATACCAAAATAAACAGTTGGTATGAAGGAGAGGTGTCACAAGTCTTACTAAACGCCGGAGAGATTGCGCCTCAAGGGTTTCCTGTTGTGACGGTTATTGACATGAATAATGCGTGGGCTATTTTTCATGTAAGAGAAGATAACCTAAAGCACTATAACAAAGGTGATGAATTGTCGGTTTATCTACCAGCCCTTGATGCGACGGTTCCTTTTACCATTACTCATATTTCTGTATTAGGGGATTATGCGACTTGGCGTGCAACGGATAACAGTCAAGGATTTGATTTAAAAACATTTGAAGTTGAAGCGCATCCAACGAAAAAAATACCAAACCTAAGAGTTGGTATGAGTGCTATTGTTCGAATTGAAAAGTAATACAACGCTACTTTGGGTACTACTATGAAAACATTATGGCGTTCTTATCTTTCTAATTACTGGCTAGTAGCAGCTACGTTTGGGTTGCCAGTTATTTTATCTTTGATGATTTGGTGGGTATTCTCAGCCTCTGTCGTTCGTGAGTTGCCTATTGATGTTGTTGATCTTGACCAATCTAGCTTATCGCGCATGATTACTCGTAATTATGATGCGACACCCACATTGCAAGTTCGGTCGATTCAACAAAGCATTCCTTTTGCAAATACTGCGCTTAAAGATAGACATAACTATGGGTATGTCATTATTCCCGCTAATTTTGAAAAAGACGTATTACTCGGTAAAAGCCCAAAGATATCAGGTTTTTACAATGCACAGTATATTTTGATTGCGAAACAAATCAGTTCAGCGTTATTGCAGACTGACATGACGATACAAGCTCAATTAAGCACAATTAAAACCTTAAGTACCCATGAAACAACATGGACTCAAGCCATTAATACGGCCGTTCCTATTAATGTACAAATCACGCCTTTATTTAATTTAGGCAGTAATTATAATCAGTTTTTGTTGTCTGCAATTCTTCCTGCCATTTGGCAAATGGCGATGATTGTTGGCATGATATGGGCAATGAATAATGCCATGAAAATTGAGAATCAATCGTCGTTGAGATCTTGGTTTGACCATCAAACAAAAAATACGATGATGCAATTTGTCGGGTTTTATTTTTTCATCTTTATGTTTGTAGGTTCCATTTTATTTGTTTTCTTATATAAGATCTTAGGCTTTCCATTTTTGGCGAATATCCCTGAGTTCTTATTGATCATGAGTGCAATGACATTGGCCTGTATTAGCTTGGGTGTACTTATTGCCTACGTCACTAATGATATAGTAAAAGCAATGAGTATCTCTGGCGCATATACAGCACCAAGCTTTGCTTTTTTAGGGGTGACGTTCCCCGTGACAGACATGAATACCATCGCAACATTTTGGCATTCAATTTTACCGGCGAGTCATTTTGTTAGAGCTCAAATAGAGCAGACTAATTATGGGTATAACTTGATTCAATCAATTCCTAATGTAATGGCATTATCGTTATTTTTAGTGCCTTTATTAATACTGACTGCGCGATTAAGGAAATCAAATGCATAAATTATGGCGCGCAATTGGGACTGAAGCAAAAGCCATCTTTACTAACAGCACCATTTTAATGGCGATGGTTGGAGGTGTATTGTTTTATGCATTCCTTTATCCGTTACCTTATCAACACCAGAGTCCAGAAGAGCAAAAGATCACGGTGGTGGATTTAGATAAATCAGATCTCAGTAGAAAATTCATTCGAATGGTCAATAGCTCACAACAAGTAAATGTGGTTGATCAAGCCGAAAGCGTAACTGAGGCTAAACATCAATTCATGTCGCAGAAAGTCAGTGGTTTTCTTGTTATCCCTACCGAGTTTTCTAAAAATTTATTGTTAGGACAATCTCCAACTGTCGCTTATGCAGGGGATGCCTCTTACTTTTTAGTCTATGGCACCATTATCGAAGGATTAATGAAGACAGGAGGAACTATTTCTGCTGAAATAAGAGTCGCTAACATGACAATTGATGGGACACCAATAACTCAAGCGGTGAAGACCTTTCAGCCTTTTAATTCTAATTATATCCCTGTATTTAATCATAATATGGGGTATCAGCAATATGTTGTACCCGCAGTATTTGTTTTGATCTTGCAACAAACATTATTGATGGCCGTTGGTGTAAGGCAAAAAATCGTAAAACCTCATGAGAAATCACCAAAAATAATGCTGATTAGATTCAGTCTCTTTTTGTGTGTTGAGCTGGTTCTTGCCTGTTTCTATTTTGGTTCTGTATTTGATTTTTATGATATTAGTCGTTTTAGTCACCCATTAGAGCTATTGATTTTATTGGTTCCTTTTCTAACCTCCGTTATCTTACTTGGATTCATTCTCGGTGAATTATTTCCTAACTGTGAAAGTCTTCTTTTAGTCGTGTTGTTTAGCTCTATGCCTATTGTATTTAGTGCTGGTTTTATATGGCCTGTAGAAATGATCCCAAGCTTATTGGTCAGTGTTATGCACTTATTACCGAGTGATTTTGCTATCAATGGCTTCCTATTATTGAATCAACAAGGAAGTGGGTTACAAGGCGTGATGAAGAATCTTCTTGGATTATATGGATTAAGTGCTTTTTACTTATTAGTTTATTCTTTGATTTATCTAAAGAAAGTAAAGAATCGTATTAATATTGAAACTGAGTGACAACTCAATTTCACAGGTACGTGAAGTGTCTCTATTCTATTTTTACTAATCATGTATAAGCGAACGAAGTCTGATAAATTAACGCCAAGTTGGACTAGGGATACTTATAATGAAGAAACACTTACTCGGAGTTATTATAGTAGGGAGCTTACTTAGTGGCTGTCAAAGTACATCAGAAGATGAGACTACAGCAATTAAATCGACACCTACCATTGAAAGTTTTATTACTTACCATCACGACGAACTGAATGCGATTATCACAGATGATATTGGCAGTGTTGCACAAGTGAATGATGAAATCATTGTGCTATTAAGTGGTGATACCAGTTTTGATTCAGGCAGTATTGTCATTAAAGATGAGAGTAAAGACGCACTGACTCAATTAGCACAGTTACTGAATGATAAGCCTCGTTCAGAGGTATTTATTGCAGGTCATACTGACAGCAGTGGCAGCAAGCAATTTAATACCTCATTATCCAATAAGCGAGCAAATTCAGTCTTGGCATTACTGGAGCAGAAAGGCGTTGATGCTAATCGAATAAATACGTATGGTTTTGGTGAAGCGGAACCTATTGCCTCGAATATGAATGCCAATGGACGAAAGAAAAACCGCCGAATTGAAATTCGTATCACGCCAGTCGCTGATTTATTCACTGACGAAGAATAGTACTATAACACTTAACATTACATAAACTTAATCAGAGTATTGCTCTCAGTATCCTACTGCATCTATGCTCTGTTGAGGTATAATAAGCCTTATTTCAAAAAGGAAAATTAAATGGGGCTTTTTTCTCGTATATTCGGCTCATCTTCTTCTAAAAAAGAGCCAACAATCACACCAATTGAGTATCACTCTTTTCTCATCTATCCAAATTCAGAACCTGATAATGGGCAATTTCGCATTGCAGGGAAAATAACGAAAGAAATAAATGGTGAAATAAAAGAGCACCGTTTTATTCGTTCTGATGTGATTTCTTCAAAAACTAACGCTGATGAACTGATGGAAAGGAAATCCAAAATGTTAATAGACCAAATGGGCGATTCTATTTTCAAATAAGTGTTAATGAATTGATATAGATTGTTTTTCCGTATGTTTTTTACTCTATACTTGTGATTAAAATCAATAAGTAAGCGAAAGTGGTTTGACCTCTATTTGTCATCAAAATGTTGTTTTTTTACTGAAATACAGTGAGAATGAACAGATAACAATTTTTATGTAATGAAATCATGTCATTTTATTACAAAACACTTGAATTAATACCTTATGTTAGATAAAACGAAGGTATCAATTCATGCCAATAGCCAAGGAATAACTATGCAAATTGGTGTACCTAGAGAAGTATTCGCGGGGGAGACCCGTGTTGCTGCCACTCCTAAAACAGTTGAGCAGCTATTAAAGCTTGGATTTACAGTTGCTGTAGAATCAAACGCTGGTATTTTAGCAAGCTTTGATGACGCAGCATTTGAAAAAGCAGGCGCAACTATTGTTTCTGCAGATGATGCTTGGAAATCAGAAATCATTCTTAAAGTAAACGCACCTCAAATCAATGACGCCACAGGTGTTGATGAATTTGAATTACTTCAAGATGGAGCTAGTTTAATTAGCTTTATTTGGCCTGCTCAAAATGAAGCACTTTTAGCCAAATTAGCGACTAAAAACATTAATGTTTTGGCGATGGATTCAGTTCCTCGTATTTCTCGTGCGCAAGCGTTAGATGCATTAAGTTCAATGGCTAATATTGCGGGTTACCGTGCTGTTGTAGAGGCTGCCCATGAGTTTGGTCGTTTCTTCACTGGCCAAATTACCGCTGCTGGTAAAGTTCCACCTGCGAAAGTACTTGTTGCTGGTGCAGGTGTTGCTGGTCTTGCGGCTATCGGTGCTGCTGGTAGTCTTGGTGCTATTGTGCGAGCATTTGATGTTCGTCCAGAAGTAAAAGAGCAAGTGCAATCAATGGGCGCTGAATTCCTTGAAGTAGATTTCAAAGAAAATTCAGGTTCAGGTGATGGTTACGCAAAAGAAATGTCTGATGAGTTTAACAAAAAAGCAGAAGAGTTATATGCAGCTCAAGCTAAAGATGTTGATATCATCATTACAACCGCACTGATCCCTGGTCGTCCTGCACCAAAGCTAATTACTAAAGCAATGGTTGATAGCATGCAAGCGGGCAGTGTAATTGTTGATTTGGCTGCCGCGAATGGTGGTAACTGTGAGTACACAGTAAAAGACCAAGTTATTACAACAGACAATGGCGTGAAAATTGTAGGTTACACTGATATGGTTGGTCGTCTACCAACGCAATCATCACAACTTTACGGCACAAACTTAGTTAACCTTCTTAAGCTTTTATGCAAAGAGAAAGATGGCAACATCAACATCGATTTTGAAGACGTCGTTCTTCGCGGTGTCACTGTGGTTAAAGAAGGCGAAGTAACATGGCCTGCGCCACCAATTCAAGTTTCAGCTCAGCCTCAAGCGAAAGTTGCACCAAAAGCGAAAGTTGAACCAAAAGTTGAAGTTCCAATGTCTCCAGTTAAGAAATATGGAATGATTGGTGCTGGTATCGCAGCCTTTGGTTGGGTTGGTTCTGTCGCTCCTGCTGAATTCTTAGCTCACTTCACTGTATTTATCTTAGCCTGTGTTGTTGGTTATTATGTTGTTTGGAATGTAAGTCATTCACTGCACACACCACTGATGTCAGTAACTAATGCAATCTCAGGTATCATCATTGTTGGTGCATTACTTCAGGTTGGTCAAGGTAATGGCGTTGTTTCTGTTTTAGCATTTATTGCAGTTCTTATCGCAAGTATTAATATATTTGGCGGATTTGCTGTAACCAAGCGTATGCTTGAAATGTTCCGTAAAGATAAGTAAGGGGTAGAATAATGTCAGCAGGATTAGTTCAAGCAGCCTATATTGTATCTGCCGTTCTATTTATCATGAGTTTAGCAGGATTGTCTAAACAAGAAACCGCTCGTTCTGGTAACTATTACGGAATGACAGGTATGGCTATCGCGTTAATTGCGACCATTTTTGGTCCTGATTCAGCGGGAACAGGTTGGATCATCGTTGCTATGGCAATCGGTGCTGCAATCGGTCTTTATTACGCTAAGAAAGTTGAAATGACAGAAATGCCTGAACTTGTGGCAATTCTTCATAGCTTTGTTGGTATGGCAGCGGTACTTGTTGGTTATAACAGCTACATCGATCACGGTGTACTTACTGGCGCAATGCTAAATATCCATTTAGTAGAAGTGTTCTTAGGTATATTTATTGGTGCAGTGACCTTTACGGGTTCTTTGGTTGCATTCGGTAAGTTACGTGGCGTGATCAGCTCGTCTGCACTTCAATTACCACACCGTCATAAATTAAACTTAGTGGCATTAATTGCTTCAGCTGCACTCCTTTACTACTTTGTTAGTGTTGGCGGCAGCATGTTTGCAATTATTCTAGTCACTCTAATTGCTTTTGCGTTCGGTTACCATTTAGTTGCTTCAATTGGTGGCGCAGATATGCCAGTGGTTGTTTCAATGCTGAATTCATATTCTGGTTGGGCAGCAGCAGCAGCGGGTTTCATGCTTTCAAATGATCTTTTGATTGTTACTGGTGCGTTAGTTGGTTCTTCTGGTGCGATTCTGTCTTATATTATGTGTAAAGCAATGAATCGTTCTTTCATTAGTGTTATCGCGGGTGGTTTTGGCCAAAACGTGGTTATCTCTTCTGATGACGAAGAGCAAGGTGAACATCGTGAAACAACAGCTGAAGAAGTTGCTGAGATGCTAAAGAATTCTAAGTCAGTAGTTATTACTCCTGGATACGGAATGGCGGTAGCACAAGCTCAATACCCAGTTCACGAAATTACAGAAAAACTTCGCGCACAAGGTATCAATGTTCGTTTTGGTATTCACCCAGTAGCGGGTCGTTTACCTGGCCACATGAACGTACTACTTGCAGAAGCAAAAGTGCCTTACGATATCGTTCTTGAAATGGATGAGATCAACGATGACTTATCTGACACTGATACGGTTCTTGTTATTGGCGCGAATGATACGGTTAACCCTGCAGCGATGGAAGATCCAAACAGTCCAATCGCGGGAATGCCAGTTCTTGAAGTGTGGAATGCGAAAAATGTTATCGTATTCAAACGCTCAATGAGCACAGGTTATGCTGGAGTTCAAAACCCATTGTTCTTCAAAGAAAATACAGAGATGCTTTTTGGTGATGCAAAAGCAACTTGTATTGAAATCAGTAAGCATCTTTAATGTAGCGAGTTGATATTCTGATTAAAAGCCGAGATTTAATATCTCGGCTTTTTTATATCTAGGGGTTTAATGATTGTGTTGTAACATTATCGAATCTAACGTTTAAATAAAAAAGAGACATTCTTGTTTTATTTAATTCAATAAATACGCACATTATTAAAAATATTACGGGGGTTATACAAATCAATTTGCGTATTTATGCGTATTTGTGAATGGTTTGGCTTTTTTGAAAGTAAAGCTAATATAGGATAAGATCATGGAAATAAAAGTATTATCACTTGTTGGTCATCCTATGTACAAAGCAGTAGCGGTATTTATATTATTAATTTCAATCGTATTACCAGCAGGATTATGGTTGCATTCCTCATCACAATTAAACTATTTTCCTCGCAATATTGATTGGAGCTGGTCTTGGAGTTATTACGAGCCACTTTCAAATGGTCTTCAGGTTGGTAGAACAAAAGATACAAAGCAATTAATATTAAGAAGGGTAAATAGGGCTAACAATACGTCCATTTACGTTGATACAACGTATACCAATACATTTGAGGTTGTTGTTATTCATGAAGCGGTTTGTCAGCCAAAATCGCAAATAAAAGCAACGCTTCAAGTCGGTGATTTAACACCAGAAACAACATCATTGATTTGCAACGACGATGGAACTCGTTATTTATTTAGGCAAGTTTGGCGAAAGTTATCAAACTTATATCTTAAAAGTAAAGATTTTTCATTATCCGAAGATTTCTCAAATTGGCCTCTAGGTGATTTAAAGAAAGATCAATTCATGCAGCTTCATCCTACCTATTTTAGAGATAGAGGGGAGGCTGATGTTTATGAATGGAGTCGTGATTAACATTTAACATGAAGAAAATTCAGACATAAAAAAAGACGCATATTAGCGTCTTTTTTGTCTATCTGATTATTAAGTAACGAATTACTTTTTACGACAGAATTCAGCGATTACATACATAGATTGACCACCGTTAGCTTTACCAGAAACTAGACGAGGGTCGTCACCATAATTGCTGTTACCACTGTCTTAGTGCTGATCTTGTTGTTTAAGAGATCGTTTAAAAGATCATTCAAATCAAATCGAAAGTTCAATTCTCATTGTTAATTACAGAGGGTAGTAAAATCATGCCAAATTTAGCCAAAAATGAGCATATTTCAGAAAATTTATTGAAATGCGCACGTTCAGTACCACATCAAGTTGGACTGCTTAAATTGAGCAAGACACAGTTAATTGTTCTGCAGTCGATTAAAGAGGGTGAAGAGGTGACGCCGTCACAAATTGCGGATAGGTGCGGTTTGTCATCAAGCTGGGCAAGTTCGTTGTTGAAGAAGTATTACTTAACTCGTAGTTGTATGCAGCAGCTAACGGGTGGGGTTGAGTTCAAGTATTATAAGGAATCTACTTAAAGCTGATTGATAATAATAAATTCTCTAAGCGTTGGAATCCACCATTTAAACAAATAACTTGTGCACTTTCTCTAAAGGGCATAAGAGCTTCTTCAATAATATGCTCCTTGATAATTGTACTTTTTTCCTCAGGAGTCTTAACGATTGAGGATAAGGATTGTTCAAGTTGTGAGAAGTTAGGGTGCAGTGGTAATCGCATTGATAATTCATCAAAAATATCACAATAATAAATCATAGTACCTTTAGGTTTACTATCTATAATCTCAGCTAGGTAGCTGAGAGTTAAAATATACCAGCTATCAAATACCCATAAACATAGCAATTCTTTATGGTGAACTAAACATCGAGGTAATTTTGGATTACGTTGTGACGGTGTAGCTTCAAATAATTTGTTTTTTTTCATCCAAAGAGCCCACTTAGAGTAGTCTTTTTTAAATAATTTATCTGAGCTTAATAAATATCTCATTACATTATTGTTTAGCTGTTCTCTGAATTGGCAAGCTTCGATAAATGCTTTTTCTTTATCGGGTATTCTACTTTCTAGTTTTGGGTATTTTAACCATTTCCATGTGGCTTTTTTATTTTCAGAAGCTGCAGGAGTTCGAACGATTACACTTCCTTCAAGTTGAAGAATTTTGGTAGGAATGCTATCTGTCTTCAGAAGAAAGGCAATCCATATTGTATGGTTATTCAAGCTAACTTCAGAACTAGTATATATGATTTTGCTTGCCGTCGTCATTTATGAATCGATACATTATTTTTGGCTGGTAAAAAATAGTTTTCAACTTTGGAGAGTTAGATTAACTGGAACTAAACATGAAGAACACCGTGGCTCAAGTGGTATGATTGCCGGCATGGGAAATGATCCGAAAGATAATCGAGGAAAACAGGAAAATTCTAACTTTTATATTTGGATGTTAGAAAATCAACGACAGTTTTTATCTGGCGTTGAAAACAATAAGAATCAATGGGAACAAATAGAAGATTGGGTAAAAGGTTTAGATGACCAATCAACACCAGGTACAACGGCAAGTGTTATTTCTGACCGCTTTAATAACTTGGTTAACGTAATTGATAACCAACAAAAAACAATAGAAAATATTAGAGTCTCTGCTTCTATGCATCGTTTCGATAATTGGTATCACAGCTTGGTGAGGAGTCAATCATGGCGCTGGGTTATCCTTGATGTGTTAATTCCCGTGGTTTTAAGTGTTTCTGCTATTGGGTTGATTGGGTATGAGCTTTATATAATGGATAGTTCTTTAGATAATAAAGAGTTAACAACAGAAGTGCCTTCTTATACTTGTACTGTAGAAGTTACGAAATAACTTAGACACACAAACAGGTATTCTTTTGATATATTTCATTTTGGGGCAAAACGATATTTGAAAATTCTGTTTTGGGGCAATTTTGGGGCAAAATGAAAGGTTAAATAACGCCGTTTTCGACTATTTGCACTTAAAATCAGTGGAATTCAGACATAAAAAAAGACGCAATTAAGCGTCTTTTTTAGTCTATCGATTGTGAAGTAACGAATTACTTTTTACGACAGAACTCAGCGATTACATACATAGATTGACCACCGTTAGCTTTACCAGAAACTAGGCGAGGGTCGTCACCAAGGTTGATACCGCGGATAACAGTGCCTTGTTTGATAACTTGGTTAGTACCTTTAACTGGAAGATCTTTAGTAACGGTTACGTCGTCACCTTTTTTAAGCTCAACGCCGTTGATATCACGTGGTTTTTCGCCGTCAGCAAGAAGTGCTTTCTCAGCCCATTCTTTAACGTCTTCTTCAACGTACATCATATCTAGAGAATCTTGAGCCCAAGACTCAGAAACAAGCTTGCTTAAAAGAACATAAGAAATAACTTGAACAGTAGGAACTTGGCTCCACATGCTGTCGTTTAGACAACGCCAGTGATTTACATCCATAGTTGCTGGGTCTTCAATTTGTGCAGTACAAGTATCACAAATCATTACACAGTTATCTACATTGATATCTGTCATTGGCGGCACAGCAAATGGTGCAAGTGAAGAGGTTGAACCACATAGTTCACATTTAGAATCGCAACGAGTTAATAGCGTTTTTGCAGTGCTCATAATTATGCCTGTTTATTTAGTTGTGTTTATATTATGCCAAGTTTATACCATAAGAAGAAGGAATGCGGTGAGAATACTGTAATTTTTCTTCTTAATCGGAGGTTTGGTATCACTGGAGTAAACATAGCTTTTCAAAGAGGTAAAACATAATCGTAAATGGCGTTAAAATTCCCATTATTTACCAGTAATCACGACAGAATAAATCTGCTAAATGCTACTTTAAAACGATAATATTGGCTAATTCAGCTATCCTACTTTGAATAAAAAAAGAAGCGATGATTCTATTTTGCACTTTTTGTGTGATTAAGCTTGAATGACCAAAATTAACCAGTACTATGCAGCAGCGAAGAATAAGGCTGGTATCTTTGAATGGCAGTTCAGTTCTAATAATCTAATAGAGGTCATCGTTGTTAAATGGTAGATAATCAAAGTCAGTTACAAAGTAGCTATGAAGAGCAAGGTTATTTTGTCATTAGAAATTATTTTACGGCATCTGAAATGTCATATCTTAGAGACGTTATATTAAAATTTCATGAGTTATGGAAAGAAGACAACGCAGAATTTTATCAAGAAGAAGCATTCAATTCGTCTTTAATTACTGGCAGCCAATACTTAGAATTCAACGATAGGGTAAAACTGTTTAATTTTATTAGCTCAAAGAAAATAATGAGTGCAGTCGATGTGGTTATCCCCACAAATCCTGTTTTTATGAATACTCAATTGTTCTTTAATCCAGTAAACCCTCAACAAAAAGATTTTTGGCATCGTGACTGTCAGTATGATCATGATGTAGAAGTACAAAAAAAAGTAATTCACGATACACAAGTCGTACATCTTCGAATTCCTTTGTTTGATGAACTCGGTATGGAGATCATCCCAGGAACACATAAACGTTGGGATAATGCTGAAGAGTTTGATATCCGACAAGAAGAAAATGGACACGAAAGCCATGAGGATATATCCGGAGGAAAAAAGATTGGACTTGCAGCCGGTGATTTATTGGTTTTTTCCGCGGATATGATACATCGTGGTTTGTATGGATTAGATCGATTAGCTTTGGATATTTTAACTTTCGATTCAGCGGCTGATTTTGTTGACTATATTGATGATGATTGTTTACCGGATACTTTAATACTGAGTAACATTAATGATCCAAGGTTATTTCTAAATGCAATAGAGTTAAAATCAAAATACTCATTGTCTGAAAACGATGATAGCTTTAGAGATCCTAATACAATGGATGATGATAACGGCATAATGAAGTCCAAATTATGTACCGCAGGTTAATCATAATCAAATGAAAAAGCCTTCTTGACGAGGGCTTTTTATGTTGAATATGATGATTAACGACTAAATTTCACATTTTTAACGCTGTGGTTTTGTTGGCGAATAACCACCGTGTTTGCCATTTTATCATGCCATCCTTGTTTTTTACTATCCAAGCCAACCCACATAATACCGACGAAGAATGGAAGCATTGAAACGAAATAACCAACATAACGAATAATGTATTGCTTCATTGTTGGTTGTTTTCCTGTATCGGCATCGACGATAACGGCTTTAATTGCCATTTTTCCCGGAGTCGCTGATTTGTATGTCCAAAATAGAAGGATAGCAATCAAAGGAAAAATGTAATTGATTAGCACATCAGCAGAGCCTAAAAATGAATCCGTTGAATAGAAATATCTATCCCCATAGAACAGGTACATTAGTGGAATTATAATTGCCAATAGAATAATGGTATCGAGTAGTGATGCACCGACACGAGGCCAAAAACCAACATATTCAAATTTATTTGGATTATTCATATACGATATTTCCTTTTTTTGAAAATTACATCTAACCAACTTAAGGTGACAAAGTATCTTATGTTTTAGGTTTATACTAGAAAATTAGAAGACACATTAAGAGAACCATCAGATTTTGCATTTAATCAGACAAAATTCAGAGACAACAGTATTTTATCAATCAATGTTGTTTATCGCGTCAATGCGCATTATGAGTGCTTATGTAAAATCAAGCTCTGATTTGTCTCATTTATAATATCATCGCCAATCTTTCAGAAATGAAAGGTTGGCTAATGAAATATAACCAGATGACAAATAACTACTTTTTCCGTTTTTATAAGTGTGGTTTAAGCGTCGAAAAGACAGCTGAACTATGTTTTAAAACTGTGAGGCAGGTCAACAATTGGGACAAAGGGTCAGAGATCCCACCTGAGTGTCGTAGGCTTATGCGTATGTATTGTGAACGTAAATTAGGGGTAGGAGATAACTGGCAAGGTTTTTCTATTGTGAAAGGTAGATTGAGATTACCAACAGGTAGAGAACTAGAGCCACAACAGATTTTAACAGCTGTTGCTTTATTGGAAATAGAAAGTGATATGGATAAACGAACTTTAACTAAGTTATTGAAATTATCTAGAGCAATAGCAAATATTAAAATAAACTAAAAAAAGCACTCATTTAATTATGAGTGCTTGAAATTTATTCGATATCTGTTGTTTTATCTTCGATAAGTTTTTGTTCTTTTGAACTGTTTTGTAACATTAGTAATGCATCATTTACTAATAATACTTGTTCGTCATATTCAACATTATTAGATTTGAAAGAAACATCTCCACCTTTATCTACAAATTTTGATAATTCTTTTACACCATGTTTTAAATTTACTTTTACTTCGTTATTTTCTTTGTCAATTGCATGCTTATCAAATAAACGCTGAGCAATATCATCTGCCATACTATCGCGTTTCTTATCCATATCTGCATCCAATTTCTTTTTTAAATCTTCATACATTTGAACGTCGTTTTTCTTAAAATATGACAGTCCTTTTAAAGCAGCTTTAATTTCAATCATCGTAAATGCAAAATCCGCAATATGATTAAATGTTTCACCAATCATATTGACAGTTTCAAGGTTTAAAAGGAGATCAAATATAATTGAGCCTTTGGAAGCGCTTATGATCTCAAATTCTTCAGGCGTTTTACCTAAAGTCATTGAATAACCTCTAGCAATTGTATTCCAACTAGATGACCATTCTTTTAAGTTAACAACGTTATTTATAGATGCATCATTATGAAAAGTTAAACGAGTAAATACTTTTTCAGGATTAATATCATCAGGTTTTTTAGGTTCAAAAAGTTGAGGTAACGTATGCTTTAGTGAACGAAAATTGGCATCTGCTGTTTTAACTATATTTGACATTGAAATAAAGCGTGCAGATATTGTATGAAGATCTGATTCATTAGTTAATAATAAGTTTGATAATGAGAAAAAAGCAGGGTCTAAAATAATATTATTAAGTCCTAGTTTTATCAAGATGTTTTTATCGTCAATTGATAAAGTACTTAGATCCATTTTAACTAATGCCTCTGTTATGTCATTAAAGACAACTTCAAGAGTCGTTTTTCTGTTAGTCGGATTTTTTAGTAAATTATTAATATGAGAGTTTGATTGATTGATTATGGAAACTAAATTGTTATCTATAACATTTTCATGATACCAATCAGTTAGGTTAAATAGTTCATCATTAGTCATTTTAATTATATCATTATTTTAATTTCTTCATATTCTATATGAAATCGTCTTTTATGAGAAATGGAGAGTTAACGAAATTAGGTGGAATTTACCCCCGTGATACAAATCGGGGGTACGCCATGTTAATAACATAATTATCAGTTAGGTTCTTACTTAATTATGATTAGATCAAGTAGCTGATTGTTTATAAAAATAAATGCTACTTCAGTGCCATCTTTAAATCTAAACCTTGAAATCTTATACTCAAATTTGTTGCCATCAATAGTTCTAAGCCCCATAGAAGTACCATAATAAGGCCCACATTTAGCTTTGATATGGTCATAACTGTCACCATTATTCACCCTCCCATTAGGGCACATAATTAATGAATCTGCTTGTAACTTGAACGAGAAAAGTAAGCTAGTGATTAAAATAAGTAGATGCCTAATTCTAATCTTACCTGTATATAAAACCTTGTTCATGAATACGTACTCCAAGTCAACTTAACACTTAACTGGACAAAATAGCTTATGTTTCACTGTAACTCCATAAAAACAGTATATGTATTTAAACTTTGATGTTAAGCGCACAAAAATCAATAATTACAAGTGGTTATGGTGATTTAATGGATAGAATTATCAATGAAGTGTTAGCTATAAATACTAAGAGCGATTCTAGCAGGGTGGCGGTCTTTTTAAATTTAGGTTTAAGAGGGGGCGTTTAGGTCTTAAATTATTTCAAGCAGAGTGAAAGAACAGCGTTTCGCTCCGCTTACATTGCTACGCAATAAGACCTTTCCTCACGCAGTTCGTCATATTAACCGCGCAAGGAATCAAGCGAGGATAAATAATCATCGACTTTTCTTTGAAGTTTATATAATTTAGATTGTAGCTCTTGAGAATTAACACGCTCGTTTTGATATAAAGATTGATATTTCAAAGCCAAGTAACCACCATCAATTAACGCACCTGATGATGTATTTTTCTGAGTAAGCAACTTGAGTTCATCTATCATTTTTTCATGCTTTTCTGTATGTCTTATTGTAATTGCCATCATTTACACCTTATCACCGGCTTGGTTTAAATTGAAAATGATAGCATTATTTTATCTCGAGAAAAATCTATAACCGAAAAAAGATAGCAATAAATCAAATCACCGGTTAATCCTGGCAAGAAAATGATAGCATCAATTTATAACGGTAATTTTCATTATTATTTTCAATTCCTTTTGAACCTCATCCGTCGAAGTACTTTTAAATAACTCACCAAGCCACGGAATATCCATCAATAGCGGTACGCCTGATACGCTTTTCTTTTCCTCATTTGAGATTAAACCACCTAATGCAATGGTTTGGCCGTCTTTGATTTTAACCGAGGTTTGCAACGTTCTGGTGTTTGTAATAATGTCCGAGGCAATGGCCGAGTTACTCACGCTCGAACTTTCTTGATTGATATTTAAGATAATATGCTCACCAACTATGTGAGGCGTCACTGTAAGCGATACACCCACGTCTTTACGTTCAATTTGTTGTGTTACATTACCCCCGTCCGTTGTCTCTGTAGACGTGAGGAAAGGGACATTTTGACCGACTGTAATGTAACCGCGCTCCCTGTCTAAAATAAGCATATTCGGCCTTGATAATAACTTTGTGTTTTGAGACTGGTAAACGGCCTTTACTAATGCTGAAAAATTACCACCTTTATATATTGCGTGACTATCTGTAAGGGCATCAAACGCGCCTAGAGGACTTGATACCAACTGAAAACCCGACGAGGTAAGGTAAGACATATCAATGCCAATTTCTTGCGCGTCATTAATCTCAGTTTCAGATATTACGGATTCAATAAAGACTTGTCTTTGTGGCTTATCTATCGCCTGAATAAGTGCATCGAGTATGTCTATTTGTTTCTTTGTGCCTGTCACTATGATCGCGTTTGTTGTCGGTAGTATGTCCACGCTTGAGTTATTAACTGGTTGCTTTGATTCTGTATTTGTTTGAGCTAATGAGCCGTTTAACGTTGATTGTATTAACTGCGTGACCGTATTATTACGAACATGAAGTAATCTGTATAATTTTGCTGTCGTTGGTTCTAATAGCTCTAATTTTTCAGCATCAACAACAACGGTATAAAAGTCATTCTGTTTTTTTAGCTCATAACCGTGAGCAGTAAGAACGGCAGAAAAAAACGGTGCCAATTCTTCGCGAGTTAGGCCAACGGCATTAACGGAGACCAGCGCATTAACGCCATTACCCAAAACAATCGTTTGACCTGACTCAATAGAAAACCAACGTACAAAATCACTGATTGGAGAGTTTACCGTCTCAAAGTTTTGAACTGGAGTTGATGCGGTAGAGAAAAAAGAAAGTGTTAATAAACTAAGAGCAATAAAGGCTTTCATTGTTTTCACCTTGAATAATTATTATGTGACAACGTGACTTAACATCGAAATCAAACCCCATTGAATTTAAATCGTCAGAATAAAGTGGTTCACCTTTTTTATTCTTTAACGTGAATTTAACGGGTTGATTGGGAAAATTTGAATAACTGGTAATTTTGTAACCATTCAATAAATTACTTAACTTATCCTTTGCGGTTGTATCTACTATTTCAATATCTTGGTCGGGAACAATATCGGGAGCGGTAAGCAACGCATAAGAATAAGAAAGCAACGCGCCAACAGTAAACATCATTATTTTTGAATACTTTTTAAAATATATCTTTGTCATTCTCATTTGATTTTTAGCCGTCCAAATAATTGAATATCTACCGTGTGTGTAATAGGGCGGTAATACCGTGTAAACACCACTATCGTAATGGTCAGAAAACCCTTGTTTAGTGTCATAACAGGAATAGAGGGAATGACCCATCATTGTCCATTTATCAACAACCATTGCATTTTGACCGTCACCGTATTTAACAACACCCATATGAATTTTAGGTAATGGCAATTTACTACCTGTAACCATGCGATAAATAGCACCTAAAAATGGAATGGTTAATCTATCCATTCGACGACAATAAACAACGTGTTCACCCAGAGCTAAACGCGCCTGTTTATCTACGATAGATATATCTTGAACGATGAAAATAATATCCCATCCAAGTTTTCTAGCGTGCAGCAACCAGTTAATAACAAACTGGCGGCTCTTATCAGCCCAAGAACGCGAATTAAACCACGTACCACATTCATCTAAAACGATAAGGCCATTCTTTGATTCATCATATGATTTGTTACCATTGCCTATAGTTTCAAAATCAATAAGAGTAGGCTTATCAGGCATACGATACACCCGACACTTTTTTGATTTATTACCTATCAGATTTTTAAGGTTTAAATCAATATTCGTTGCAATAGGTGCACCATTTTCAAGTGCTAATCTAATGCGGTGAACCGAAACCAAGGACTTACCACCGCCCAACTTTCCAGTAACAAACCAAACAGCCATTAGCCAGTAACCCTGTGAATAGCGTATATCTGCCACATCCAAACCCAACGAGCGATTTTTGCAGAGGCAACAGTAGACAAGCAAGGGATCGCATTTGATGGTGTAATCATCCCCATAGCACGCGAAAACTCAGGAGGTAAAACGTAGCTAATCCCCTCAAGCATTAACCAAAAACTGGCAGCAATAGCAACCGCCAAACCAACAACAAAGGCAATCACCGCAAGATTTAAGGCTATATTTCTTGATACAAAAACAGAGAACCAAGCGACCAATTGAGCGGCCAACCCACCAAAAAAAACAGCTATTGCAGGGATACGGAGTACTTTAGAAGTTGCGGCAATCAAAGGTAATAGAAATACTGGTGCAGGCATAAATTATCTCCGTCTATGCTTATATTCAGATACATTAGGTGTGATGTCTTCCATTAATATTCCAATCACAGTGTGCAATGTCATCATAAAAAGAATAAACCCAAATATAGATTTAAAATTATCAGAAAATTCACAGGTCAATTCGTGACCGTACCAGTCCATTGATACGCACTGATTATTAGATGTAAGTATTGATATATTCCAATCAAGAAAAGGGCTTACTGTAGATTCATCAACAGGGGGCTTAGTCGCAAGCTCAGACATAGAGTCTAAAATTGTACTGTCAGCAGCCGACAGCTCAGAATCTAGCTTTTCATTAAGTTGACCAAACATTGTTGCTATATATTCTTGGTCTAAACCGTGTGGATTTTCACAATAATTATTATCCTCAGTCGGCACACAATCACCGGCACCAATTTTATTACCAAGCTCCTCAATGGCCATTATTACCCCGGAATCATCATAGGGAACAGGCTCAGGAATAGAACCAATTGCATCAACAATGTCACCTGTATTTTTCAATTGAAGCAATTTGTTATTTTCATATATTTCTAAATCTTGCTTTAAGCCCTGGTATATAAGTTCGTTACTACTGCTTAATATATTTGTCTGGAGTTGAAGCGCGTTGTTAACATCTGAAAAACCAAAATTCATATCTAGGTTAAGATTCTGAATTGCATCAACAACACGAGAATCATTAAACGGGACACCTTCCACTGGTGGCTTGGGTGGATTTACTGGATTAACGGGCTTGGGTGGCGTTGGGTTAATTGGGTCAACTGTCGGAGGCTTAACAGGGTCAAGAGGACTTGTAGGGTCATCACCATGCCACGGCTCGCACTCAGGCCAAGATGGGGAGCCAATAATGCATTTATCGGGCTCTGGATTATCACACCAATTATTCTCAGGTGCAGGTACACACTCCGGCGGGTCAATGGGAGGGTCGGGCGGTATTGGTGGAATATTGCTACATGAATCAGTAAAAGACTCAGGTTCATTACTACACTCGAAGGCATACGAACCACCTTGAGCAACACAAGACGCGTGCCCGTCTGATTTCATTGCTGCAACCTCTGGAGAATCACAGAACTTATCAATAGGTGGAGGCGGAATATCACAATAAGGAATATATGATTCTGTCTCTGGATTACAATCCTCTGAAAACGTACCATTTTGAAGTGCGCAAGACATTTGAGCTTCTTGACGAAGTTCCTCAACTATAGGACTTGAGCAAAAAGGAGGTGCCGATTCACAGACACCAGTGTCAGGGTCAATATTGCCATTACAGGACGCACCAGAAGACATACTTACATAGGACTGAGAGCTATGATATGAGTTATTACGAGAATAATTCATATGTATACGAGTAGATGAAATTGAAGAAACAGACTTTATAACATATTTATCACTACCACTTTCATACTCTAAACCAACAAGACAAGATGCGCCTATACTTGGATTAATGATGTCACCAACGTTATAACAAGAAGTAGCGACAGGATGAACAGAGGTAACTTTTGATAAAGCGAAAGCATTAAAAGAATAACCCGACATGATAAGAATTAAAGGTAAGAGTATTTTTTTAATGTTCATAGTGAATGCTCAAGAACTGAAAGGATGGAAGATAAAGAATTGGTGCCGTAACCACCAAGAACTAAATTATGATACTGATTTTTTAGAGAACTTTTTAAACAATGAAATACCGATAATCGCTAATGTAATGGTGATAACGATAGGCCATGCTAATGCAATCATAGAATCGGCTAACGTGCTTACTTCACCCATTGCAGCGATAGCGGCAGACGGAAGAGGGTCGGCAGCCATAGCAGAAGAAGAACCAAGAAGAACGGCTGTAACTAATAACGCTTTATTTGAAACTTTCATAATATTTACTCACTTTTATTTAAGATATATTTTCGACGACTTGACGGAAGACTAATAATTGCTTACCAATCGAGAAGCCGATAATAAAGGCGGTGAACAAAGCACCAACAATGAATTGAACGTCAATCATCTTTGACCCCCAAATATACAACCGAGAGCAACCAGTTGAACTAGGGCGATACAAAATACCAATAACCAAAGTTGGTCAAATTGCTCTACAGTCATGTTTATTTCCTAATTACTTATTTAACACTGGTAAGGCGAATAAATGGAACCCGTTAATAGCAACGTGCTTGTTTTGGTCATTACCAAAAGCCATCTCTTTATATTCAACTTGAAAGTCCATACGCTTGCCTACACAAGCGGTAAGGGCTTCACCACCTTTACCGTCAGACCAAAGTTCTTTATTGATTTTCACTTCAATAGTCGCCGTTGGGTTGGTTGTAATTAGTTTGATTTTACCGACTGTAAATTTGTCAGTACCACCGTGAACTGTTTTTGTTTCTTGAATGATGTCAGAAACATCTAAAATTAAGCCTTCCATTTTCATAATTTTCGTAACCTTATAATTAGTAATTTGTTGAACGGGGAGTTATTGACACAAGTCCAAGGAAATCAATAATACGTATCCGGCACGGCTGCGCCGACCGAACACGCATCATAGATTTCAGAAGAGCAGAGCATAATAGCTTCGCATTCATCTATGTATTGCATATGCGCTTCATACTCTGAATATTGAGCATCACACATACGTTCATATTCTTTTTCAGCTTCAAGCGCGTCAAACCAATCAACAACGCCTGTCATAATTTGTCTTTGTGCAGATTCAAACTTTTCTTTATTCTCTGTCTTCCACGAACGGAAGCGAGTAAGAAGAAAAACATCTCTAAACATTAAACCGTTGATTTGACCCTGAGCCATATCACCGAAACGAGTAGGCGAAATTTCACCAGACTCAAGCATTTTTTGAATTGTTTCTTGAACTGAATAATGGATTTTCACTTCTTGGTCAGCACGTTTCACAAACACGCCACCCATAGCAAAGCAAAAATCTTTCCAGTCACCTACGTCAGCAGCGCGACGAACCTTTTCTAATAGATAATGCTCAGTGTCGTTCAAGTCGTTTAGCATGACGTCATCCTCATTAAATTCATTTCTCAATCTACGCATTTCACGCCACACGGAAACGCTAGGGCCACCGATGAACTGAAACTGTCTAATCTGATTAACTCGAGACCATGCCACAACACGTTCAGCAGCATCAACACCATTCAATGACGAATTTTTATCATCTTGTATGTGCTGACCATCCACGTTTTTACTTACATATTTAGCCACGTAACCCACAGCCGAACCCTTTGAAAAATCAATATTTTCAAATGTGAAGCGGTGCTTTTTCGCGCCTTTTTCATTTGGCGAATCTAGCAAAGCTAAACGGTTAAATTGAGACGTTACGAATTGACGGTCTTTAGGTTCCATAAATAACAAAAAGTGATGATGCGGCGTGCCGTCCTGATGCGGTTCAGCAATGCGCATACCATAAACTTTAATTTTATGATTAGATAAAACACGTCCTAAATCTTGCCAAACACCCAGTAAATAAGCGTGAGTGTCCTTTGCGGTTGGCGAATCAGCATCAAGCCAGTTTTGATTTGTTACACCCTTAGATACCGCATGAAAACGGCTAGGCGAGGTTAGCGTATAAAACACGGCTTGATGCCCAGACTCTTGCGCTACTTCTTCAAATCCACGCAGACGAACAAACATCTCAGAACGTCGAACTTTAGGATTGGATACAGACTTATCTGATAATTCAGCAAGAGTAAAATTATTACTCATATCCTCTGAATCATAAGCGACTGTTTGTTCTAATGCCGTTCTGTTTGATGCCTTGCGCGAACGTTGACGAGCTACAGAGAAATCAGAACAATATACTTGCTTATGACGTTGAACGAGAGACAAGTCACGCGCCACTTGTTCAACCTCATAAGCACATTTTTTTCTTAATTGACGACGAAGCCAAATTTCATCACAACCACGATTGACCAGCGCGAATATTTCACCCGCATTCATTGCGCGTACAATTGTCAGGTCAGAAAACGCCAAGCCTAAATTATCTATTAAATAGCAAATAGTCATAAATCGAAGAGAATCAGATTTAGTTTCACCAATTAGCTTTTTAAATTCTTGGGACTTGCGAGACGCTAAATCTTTGATTTCATCGTCAGACAATGCAGAACTATAGCCATTTTTACAAAGGCGATCGTTTGCAGATTCAACCAAGCGAAGTGATTCAAAGTAGTCTTTATTTTTGCAAACAGAAATGAACGTATTCAGCATATGATTACCGAAGTCACGGTGTTTACGAAGTGCAGAGAATACAGGTTTACGCCATTCAGTTTGACGTAGATTGTAATAATCAGAGTTACCAACGCCGCCACAAGGCAATTCAAAATCTTGAAGCTTGCTATCATTCGTTTGAAAGTAAGAAGCAGGTAAAACTGATTCATCACCAACTTGCCAAGGTTTCCAAGGATTAACAGGGGTTACAAGTAGATTAAATGGTTCATCAATAATATTAAGCATAATTAACCCTCAACTTCTTCAATGACTTCAAAATCAAAGCGAACTGGAACCGTTGGGCCGGATACTTTAATAAATCTTAGGTGATGGCCTAACTCAGAACGAAGAGTGCATTTATCTGAAAAAAACGATAAGTAATGAAGAAATGACGAAACAGTCAGGGAGCTAGGAAGATAATTTGTATTTTCTGAAATTTGCAAATGATGTTCATTAAACATACTTGTATCAAGAACAAACTCACTATTGATGTCATAACCGCAGAAAGAAACGTATCTATTTACAATAGATTCATCATTGTCAATCTCTAGCTCTAAAAGCCCCTTGATTAGATAAACGCTTAAATGATTCATAATTAACGCTCCAATCCGTAAAACTCACAGAATTGAATTAGCATTTCATCGTTATCAAATACGTATTCAAACTCACCAGAAGCAGTTGAAAATAAAACGTAATCAAAGATTTCATGCGCAATAGTTTGCTTAGAAAAAGTCAGTTGTGACACATCAAATGTAAAAGATAGAGAAAGCCCCGAATTATCAACACCACAAAGCAAAAGCCCATAAGATGAATCAATTGGTGATTTAACAAACTCAACACCATCACATGAAAGCGTGGGAACCGAATCAAACGGCTCAGATAATTCAAATTTCTTACTCATAACAAACCCCGTAACAGATTGCGAAAGTTGGGAGGCTCGACTCAACCGCGTAGTTACGGTACAGAGCCAAGCCGAGCAAAATAAAAGACCGACACGCAATAAAGACAAGGTAGAACGCTGCATGACGGTGTAAATACTTAATAAGTTGTATCTTTGTGCAACTGTAATTGTATTCTTGTGCAACCGCAAGATGCACAAAAGTACAAGTAATGAGCTAGAATGAAGAAAAAAGGAGACGTTTTATGTATGCCAGCAAACTATTAGATGCCTATAAAACTGCAAAAAACTACATACAAGACAAACAAATAGCAGCGGATTTGAATATTGATAAGGCAAAGATAAGCAGAATTAGAAGTGGAAGATTGTATCTATCTGAAAATGAAGCACTTTATTTAGCAGAAGAAACAAAGTTAGATCCAGAAATGGTAATGATTTATTTAGCGGCTGATAAATGTAAAACGTCCCAAGCAAAACAGCTATGGGAGAACTTAGCAAAAAAGTTGAATCACCAAGGATTACAGATGCTTAGCATTAGTTTTATGGGCTTACTTGGTGTGTTTTCAGGGTCTGAAGAATCACTATACGAGTGCGCATTATGTATATTATGTTAAATATGGTTTGGGGTTAATGTAATGGATCATCATCTGTCTGCTTTCTCTGCCCTGTACTATCCCAATGTTCATAACGAAGCTATTTAACTATAATCGTATTTACCATAAAATAGCTAATAATCATTAAATAATACTTCGTATCTATCTATCGATTATTAGCTTGTTGATAGCTACGGATTATTTTAACCACCAGCTAATTTAACGGTATGTCCTTGCTTAGTTAAAAACTCTTTAATCTTTTCACGATTATCGCCTTGGATCTCAATATCACCATCTTTAACCGCGCCACCGCAACAACATACTTTTTTTAATTGAGCTGCTAATAACTTCAATTGAGCATCTTCCATATCTAACCCAGAAATAATACAAACACCTTTGCCTTTCCGGCCTTTAGTTTGGCGTTGTACACGAACAATTCCATCACCTTTAGGGCGTTCTTGTTTAGGTTCTTCTTGTTTAATGCGGCCGATATCTGTTGAATATACTAAAGACATAATAATCTCGATATGAATAAATTCGTAATAGACTGATTGTAAATTATTTTACTCGTTTATCCAAAAAGGTTTTTATTGCTTTGATACTGCCTTTTGCTAATTTACCTTGGTACAGGCAATACCATTCCTTCATTTCACCAGTGTCATTTTTTAAAGCATAACCTTTATATTCTTCTGTTTGAGTTTTGCTTTTTTTCTCATTGAGAGTCGCCTCACCCATATCACCGAATTCTTTCGGTTGAATAATAGAGCCGGTTTCATTCCACCAATCAATGCTTTTCTTTACTGCACTTAAGTGGCCTTGTAGCACTTTATTTTTAATCAAGACCTTCCAACCATCAGGGATTCCTGTTTTGTTCTCAATGAAAAATCCTCTGTATAATGATTTATGCATACTCATTACTCTTGTTTGGATGTTGATGATAATTTATAGATTAAGCATCTAATAAATAGTGCCTTTTTTCTAGTTAAAATACATTAAAAACTGAGAACCGTGATCTTATGTGGATTAAATTATCGTGTTATAGTGCATTAGATTAGTTACTATAAGGTAAACATCATGAATACCGTTACTTTTTTAAATGATGAATTAACAATTCAAGAATTACAGTCAATATTGAAAAAAGACTATTCAGATAATAGTTTAGTCTCATTTAAAAATGATTGGGTTAATTTTGTTCATTTTTGTCAACTTCATCAAGTGAATGCTCTACCCGCCTCGACTACTGCAATTCGTATATTTATAGAGAAACAAGCGAAAGAAAAGAAAATGTCTTCTATTCGTCGGTCATTAATTTCAATTTCTCATATTCACATCGCGTTTGAATTTAAAGATCCAACAAAAAATGCACAAGTTAAAGCCTCCCTTGGAAGCATTAGGTTGGCAAAAAAAGATGACAGTAAACAGACCGAAGGAATAACATCTCAAATGCTGAAGAAATTAGAGTATCAGCTTTCTGAGTCAGTTGAATTGAAAGACATTCGTGACCTAGCGATCTGGCATTTAATGTTCGAATTATTATTAAAACGCGGGGAACTTAGAGACTTGAAAGTTACGGACGTTAGTTTTAATGATGAAGGTTTGGGGTTGATTAAAATGAAAGAATATTATTATCCGCTTTCAATCAAAATAAGTCAGTTACTAACTAGGTGGTTAGAAGCATCACAAATTCTAGAGGGTTACCTATTTCGATCAATGGATCGTCATGAAAACCTCTCATTAAACCATCTCAATGACTCTTCGATTTATCGTATCTTTAGACGTGCGAATATATTATTAAATCATACGGTTAATTTCTCAGGCCTTTCTGCTCGTGTTGGGGCAACAAAAGAACTATCAAAGAAAGGATATTCAATTCAAGAGATTCAAGAAATGGGTCGTTGGATAAGCCCGGCGATGCCGAATCAATATATAGGTCAAACTAAGCGCTCTGAAGAGCAGAAGAAAATATTTCAAACAAAAAAAAGCCCGATATAAATCAGGCTATTTGTTTTATTTTAATGCGTTCAGTATGGCTTTTTGCAAGAAGGTTTTAAAGCAATGGCCATTATGTTCTAACAATTTTGGAAACATTGAGATTGGTGTCATACCTGGAAAGGTATTCACTTCATTCAAGTATATTTCGTTTTCATCGGTAAGAAAAAAATCAATGCGAGATAAGTCTTTCAATTTCATTTGAGTGAATACTTTTCGACTGTATTTATTGATTAACTCGATTTGTTCATCGGTTAAATTCTTAGCGTCTAATGTTGTGGTTGAATGACTACCACTGCCATATTTTTCTTCATACGTATAGAAAGCACCATCAGGAGCAGTAACTTCACCAGGTAAAGTAGTATAAAGTTCGCCATCAATTTCATAAGCTGAAACTTCAAGTTCTCTTGGTTTGACTGCTTTTTCTACTAATACTTGCTCTGAGTAAGTGAATGCATTGTTTACCGCTTCAACTACTTGTTCTTTTGACGTTACGTGGTAACAACCAACGGATGAACCTTGGCATGCCGCTTTGACAAACAAACTGCCCCATTGGTCAAAAGCAACTAATGCCTCATCATGGGTGGTTTGGTTGTTTTCAGTCAAAAATAAATACGGCGTATTTGGAATACTTAACGCGTCGTACCAAAGCTTCGATGTTATCTTATTAAAGCTGTTTGTACTTGCTTCTGCGTTACAACCTAAATAAGGAATTGCAAACATATCAAGCATTGATTGGATATCGCCTGTTTCACCAGGGTAACCATGGATACAGGGAACTACATAATCAACAGGGGCTGTCGCTTCATTATTACAAAGTAACGTTTTGTCTGAGCGTAATTCATATTTCAAACCAGATTCAATATGAAACCAACTGCCATCTTTAATCTCAAGATGTGTGATTTGAAATGTATTGAGTTCAGACAGTTGTTGGGCTATATAATTGGCAGAAACCAATGAAACTTCATGTTCAGTACCGCTACCGCCACAAAGTAAAAGAATGTGAGTCATAATATCTTCTGCAAAAAGAAAAGGTGCAATTAACTGCACCTATTTAAAATTAATTTAATTTATGTAATTCAGGGTTTTCTGAATTTTTAATACTTTTAATACTACGAACAAAAGGACCATAAGCCTGAATCTCAGCAGGTAGCTGTTTTATGGCTTCTCGTGCTTCTGCCGGTGTAGAAAAGTCACCATATAAAATGGTATACCAAGGCATGTTGTTCACTGTTTTTCTATTCATCCATACTGGTTGTTCACCCTGCAATTTTGCAGCGTATGAAGATAAATCTGTTTTACGGCTCAACGCTAAGATTTGAAGTGTATACCCATAACGGTTATTCATTTCATCTTGCTTTGATGTAGGTGGTAAAATTTTCACTGCGTTGTCAGATGATTCAACTACCGCATCTTCAGGTGTCAATTTTACTACTGGTTTCTCAGTCTCAGAGGCTACTGTAATTTCAGTCTCATCAAATGTTGTGTCTTCTTGCTCAATCGGTTGAGTAACTTGATACACTTCTTCTGATGAATCCGTTGTAATATTTGTTGTGTACGAACTGCTGGTACATCCGGCAAGTAGCGCGGTTAACGTAATCGGAATGATTCTTTTCATTTTAAATTCACATATATAGTCATGCTGATGCCTTAATTCTGCACTTGATGCTACTCACAATCAAGTACAAACCATAAAACCACTTAAATAACTGTTATCTTTGTGCTCAACACCAAGAAATACCTTGGTGTTAACTAAAATTAAGTCCTTTTTGTGCGCTATCTTTTGTTTATTCACATTAAGACAGTCAAATCAAATTTACTCAGCTATCTTATTCTTTATAAAGAAATAAAAGGAGTAAACATGTCGGATTTGAAACAGCTTTTACGTCCTCAATCAATTGCCGTTATTGGTGCTTCTATTCACTCTAATCGAGCTGGGCATATTGTCATGAGAAACCTTTTAGAAGGTGGATTTGATGGTCCTATAATGCCCGTACATCCGAATTATAAATCCGTGTGTGGGATTCTCGCTTATGATTCAATAGAAAAGCTCCCGATTACCCCTGATTTTGCGGTGCTTTGTACAAGCTCTCAACGGAATATAGCGTTGCTTGAAGCATTAGGGAGGAAAGGCGTAAAATGCGTTATTATTTTATCCTCTGATATGAATTTACACTCCAATGGCATTGGCGAGCCATTACCATTTCAAGCATTACGTATCGCAACCAAATATGATATGCGTATTTTGGGGCCAAATAGCCTTGGGATTATTCTTCCTTGGATAAACCTAAATGCTTCATTTTCACCTATTAATGCCAAAAAAGGGAACATTGCTTTTATTTCTCAATCAGCTGCGGTATGTACAACGATATTAGATTGGGCCAATGAGAAAAACATTGGATTCTCTGCGTTTGTTTCACTGGGAGATGGGCTTGATATTGATTTTAGCGAGCTACTTGACACGCTTTGCACTGACTCTAAAACAGAAGCTATCTTACTTTATATCGATTCAATCAAAGACGCTCGACGCTTTATGTCTGCTGCAAGGGCGGCGGCAAGAAATCGCCGTATATTGGTAGTTAAAAGTGGGCGATCTGTCGCTGGAAGTGAAGCAGCTCAATTGCACACTCATGGCGAGATAAGTTTAGATGCTGTTTATGATGCAGCAATAAGACGCGCAGGTATGCTTCGTGTATCGAATACTCATGAATTGTTTGCTGCGGTTGAAACGCTTGCACACCCTATTCCTTTTCGAGGTCATCGCCTCGCGATTGTCACAAATGGCGGTGGTCCCGCAATTATGGCAGTAGATAGCCTGATGCAGCAAGGAGGACAGTTAGCCAATCTAAGTGAGAAACTGATATCTCAATTAAATGATGTATTACCTCAAAATTGGTCCCATTCAAACCCTATTGATATTGGTGGAGATGCTGATGAAAAACGATATTGTGATGCGGTTAATGCCGTATTAGATAATGAAGATTGTGATGCACTTTTAATTATGCACAGCCCCTCTGCCGTTTCTAATGCAGAAAAAACAGCCAAAACGTTGATCAAATTAATTCGCGATCATAAAAGAAAGACTCATTTCACTATTTTGACCAATTGGTCTGGAGAAACCTCTTCTAAAGAAGCCCGTTTATTGTTTACAGAAGCGGGAATACCAACATATAGAACTCCTGAAAGTGGTGTCTCTGCATTCTTGCATCTTGTTGAATATCATAGAAATCAAAAATTACTGATAGAAACGCCCGTTTCATCCGGCCATATCAGTAAACACGATGCCATAATGGCAAGAAAATGGTTAGATAACTGCGTAACTAAAAATATTGTTAGTTTAGATACTCATGAAGTTCAAACGCTTTATGAATGTTATGGATTTAAAACGCTTGATACTTGGATCACTGAAGAACCAGTAGAAACAGCCTATGTCGCCGATAAAATTGGTTACCCTGTTGCTGTAAAATTAAGATCTCCAGATATTGCCCATAAATCCGATGTTCAGGGGGTTATGTTGAACTTAAATACACGTGAAGAAGTGATTAACGCGGCTCAATCTATAATAGATAGAGTGTCGCTAAGCTACCCAGCAGCAAGAGTTTCTGGTTTAAGCGTACAGAAAATGGCAACTCGTTCTGGATCTCAAGAATTACGAATTAAAGTGTGTCAAGATCCCGTCTTTGGTCCTGTGATCTTATTGGGGGAGGGAGGATCTGAATGGGATCTCAATAATAATGCGGCGGTTGCCCTGCCTCCATTAAACATGGCTCTTGCTGAGAACTTAATTAAATACGCCATTAAAGAAAACATTATTCAACATAGAAATACACCAAATAAAATGAGTATCTTTGACTTGAGTGCCTTTCTTGTTCGCTTATCCCAAATGGTACTCGATTGTCCTGAAATTGTAGAGCTAGATATCCATCCTTTGCTTATTTCTGGAATGGATCTGACAATTGTTGATTCATCAATGAAAGTTCAACATTTTAGTGGGGATATTCATAAACGTCTCGCAATTCGACCTTATCCAAATGAGCTTGAAGAATTTGCGAAATTGAAAGATGGCTCAAGCGTTTTACTTCGCCCTATTCTTCCTGAAGATGAACCGAAACATGCACACTTCATTTCCCTAGTTTCTCATGACGATTTATATAAACGTTTCTTTTCTGAGGTCGGTGAGTTTAATCATGAAGCTCTCGCGAATTTTACTCAAATTGATTACGATCGTGAAATGGCTTTTGTTGCCACAAAACAGATTGATGGTGAAGAAGTCATTTTAGCTGTCGTTAGAGCCCTTTCTGATCCAAATAATGTGAATTCTGAATTTGCAGTCTTAGTGAGATCAGATTTAAAAGGGTTAGGATTGGGCAAGATACTCATGACTAAAATCATTAATTACAGTAAACAGCATGGTACGAGAATAATGACGGGTATGACAATGCCTTCTAATCAAGGAATGATCGGTCTTGCGCAGTCTTTTGGATTCTTGATTGATGTTCAGATGGCTGATGGTGTTGTTGATATGACATTAAATTTGTAGAGATAAAAATAAAAAACCAAGATAAATTAACTATTTATCTTGGTTTACAATAGATATAAAAATGTGTTTTAAAGGGATATCTATATTATTTTGATTGCTCTGACTTTTCTTTTTTTACCATAATTGCGCCCGCGATGACAAAAGCAACCAATAATAAAATTTCCATTACATAATCCTATTTAACTTAAAAGTGAATGACGGCCTAATATAACATTTTAAATAATAAGTTAAATAGCTTTCACTCAAATTTGTTAAGTTTTTGTCACATAATATGAAATGCGTAACGCCCTTTTCCTGAAAGCTTTGCTTCATACATCGCACGATCTGATTCTTTTAGCAATTTATCCAGATTTCTGTTTTCTTGATAAGTTGCGATGGTAATACCAATGCTTGCTCCTACAAATAAAATGGTACCTTGATGATATATAGGTAACTGGATTGAAGTGATGACTTTATCAGCCAATTCAATTAACTGATTTTTATCGATTACAGGATTAATGAACAAGACAAATTCATCTCCGGCAAGTCGACATGCTATGTCTTTAGCTCTGACCATATTCTCTAATCTTTTTGCGATTACTCTTAATACTTCATCACCAGCATCATGCCCGTAAGTATCATTAATATGTTTAAAACCATCAAGATCAAGATAGCATAACCCTACATCACCATCAATAATAAGTGATTGATTAGCCTCATTATAAAACTTAGAACGATTAGGAAGTCCTGTTAATAAATCATGATGTGCTAGGTGATCTAAGCGTTCTTTTTCTTTTATGTCGGATAAATTAGTAAAAATGAAAATATAACTTTCTTGATCATGTTGTTCGTCGTCTAGAATCTTGCATGCTTTTATATAAAGAGGTAATTTCACCCCAAATTTATTGGTTTCTAATACTTCACCATGCCATTGCCCAAATTTATATAAAGACTCTATAATCAAATTTGTTAACGTCGAGAAGAGATAACTATCAAATAGAACTTTCATGGATAAATCGCTTAACTCTCTCATCTCATAACCAAACATCTCCGTAAATGCTGGGTTCATCAGCGTTAAGCTCCCTTTGACATCAAAAATAAGAATACCGTCTTGGCTGTTTTTAAATACATTAGCCGCTAATTTTTGCTGAGTACGACTTTTAATTGCTTCTGTTACATCTATGATAGAAAATAACAATTCGTTTTTATTTGCTAATATTCTAGTCGTTATTTGTAATGCACTTCCGCTCGTTGTTTGGATTAATACGTCATCCACTTCGGTGCAATTTTCAATAATAGTTAGAAGCGTTTTACTTTCTACCGGCTTAACAATGTCTAAAAAATACTGATCGACTAAATGATGATATGTTATTGTCGAAAATAATCTTTTTGATGCATCATTTGATAAAAGTATTTTCCCTTGTCTATCCACGGCAAACAATCCATGTTGCACTGCGGTAATTATTTGCTCTCCAAAGTCCCTTTCTTGCTCTACTTTATTTAAAACAAAACTGAGCTGTTTTTGTCGTTCTTCTAATCTATCCGCCATTTTGTTAAATGATAAAGTTAGGTCACCGACTTCATCATGAATAGTTACACAAGGCCTAACAGTAAACTCTCCACGATTTATAATCCCTTGCATCGCTTTATTTAAATTCGTTACTGGGGTAATTATCCATTGTTGAATTTTAACAATAAAAAGATACCCACAAACAATAATTAAACTAAACATAGTAAACGAAATATTTAAGGCTTCATCTCGTGTCCTATTTAATTCATCTTTGGATGCAATTAATCGTATACTTGCTATTTTTTCATTATTTAATAACACAGGCATAAAAAGGTAAACTGAATGGTCTCCAATAGCAAAGCCATCCACAGAAAGACGACGCTGTAACTCTTTATTTGGAGCTTGGGCAACCTGATTGTTTTTTCTATATTCAGCAAATGACGTCCCGTCATTCTTAAGTAGTAATACTTGTAGAATTTCACTGTCTGCACTGAAAGCATGAAGAACTTTTGTGGCTGCAATATCATCATTAAGCCGTAAGGCTGATTGTAAATTAACGCCAACACCATTGCCTAATACTTTAATTCGATTAATTAAGTTATCTTTTTGTATATTATAGGTATTAACGTAATGATAGCCCTGAAATACAACAAATAGAATCATTGTAAAGGCAATGATTGGAAATGATAATTTCTGCCTTAATGAGGCTCCCTCTATCCATTTCATTTATTATGCCCCCATTTTATGATGCGTTCCTTTTGGTGCTGATCCGTCTCTTTAACTAATGAAAACCAAGGGGTATTCGTATGCATTATATAAAATATACCTGAATCGTAAGAAAAAACAGAAAAGTCAAAATAGGTTCTTTTATGACATTTAATAATACTCGTATTTATCAGTACACTGGTGAATAACAATGATACATAGCATCCAAATAATTTTTTATTTATATAAAGATCTACCATTGATAACCGCTTATGCTTTTCATATTCGTAGTACACAGTTCATAATTAATGAAGTATAACTTGAAATACTCTATACGGTTATAATGACAGTCAAAAATAGCTTACAAAGTGATCTACATAACACTTATATTATTGTTAATTACTTAAGTGCTCTTTAATTAAAGAGATAATTCTAAAATTTACACATATTAGCCCACTTTTCCCTAATTGTGGGTAGACTACGTAATATTCAATATTTTAAAGGGGTATAAATATGAAGGCTATTGGTTACACTTTAATTTTTTTGCTGTTTTCACCAAACATACATGCAAAATCGATGGCTAAATACTATAAGTATCATCAACCTAAAGGATGTGAAACCTTGAACCGTTCATTATCACATGTGAATAAATTACTCAGTTTTAGTGATGGAAAGGAATACAAAGAAAAGCTAAAAGAGAAAAAAGCACTAATGAAGTTGAGAAAAGAGAAAGGATGTTAAAAAGCCAACTCAAGTGAGTTGGCTTTTTTTTATTTTGCTTTTGGACGAAACGGCTTGATTACGTCTTGATTACATTCAAGAAATGGACCTTCCATCAAGTCAATACAATATGGTATTGCAGGGAACACGGCGTCTAAACATTCACGAATAGATTTAGGTTTCCCTGGTAAATTAACAATTAATGAATCTTTACGTAAACCCGCAGTTTGACGAGACAAGATAGCGGTCGGAACAAACTTTAATGATTCGGCACGCATAAGCTCACCAAAACCAGGCATCATACGATCGCATACGGCTTCAGTAGCTTCAGGGGTTACATCGCGTTTTGATGGACCCGTTCCGCCAGTTGTCACGACTAGACAACAGTTTTCATTATCCGTTAATTCTATTAACGTTTTTTCAATGATATCTTGTTCATCAGGAATGACCACATACACGGGTTCCCATTCTGATGTTAAATAATCATTTAATGTTTCTATAATTGCAGGACCTGAAATGTCGTCATAAATACCAACGCTAGCACGGTCACTTACCGTTACTATGCCTATCTTTGCTTTTTCTGTCATAATACAATTCTTATCTTAAGTAAGGTAACCCTATTATTACAAGTGGTTACCTATTTATCTAGTAAAGATTAGTATTCATAAGCCATATTAACCGAAACACCATAAGTAGAGTCTTTTGAATAGATAGCAGCAAGATCTAAATGGAACATATTTAATGGTGAAAAACCAATACCAGCGGTTAATGCATCATCATAAGTACCAGCGAGGTCTTTCTTAAAGCCGCCGCGCAATTGAATTTGATAAAGTAAATCAAACTCAGCACCAACTCGTAACATTTGCATGTTGTCATCTAATTCTACAAATCGTTCTTGTTCATTAAGATCGACGTCAGCGGTTAAGACAAAGTAATTAGTCATAAAAGCAATACCTGCCGTATAAATAGGTTCCATCTTATACGTGTATTGTCTAAGGCGTGTTTGCTTTCCTGGTCCGCCGGTATAACTCGTATCTCCACTAAGTCTACCAATATCGGCATCAGTAAGCCCTACCGTTATAGACGTTTCTTTGGTTTGTATTTCTTGAGATATTAAATTTTTACCTGCTAGAGCAAAACGCCAAGGGCCATTAAACCAAACAGTACCAACATCAAAATTTAAGCTAGTATCACCCGATTCATAGTTATCTTTCATGTCCTTAAATTCAAAATCTACCGCTGATGCGCTGTAGTTAAATGTATACGTTTTTTGGATTTTTGGTGAAATACCTACAGTAAAGTTTTGTCCTAAAAAGTTTGTATAGCCAGAAAAAGCAACACCAAACTCGGCAACACCTATTGCTGCTGCATCAACCGTCGCATAACTAATATCAAATACATTCGCCATTGCAGGATCTATGCTTGAACCGTAATTTTGCTTTTCAACATCAGCAATAGAAACAGATTCTAATGTTGCCTTAGCAAAGAAATTCATCGATAAGTAACGGTTAGGGATAGCAAAAGCAATCGCTGTACCCATTTGGATTTGTGCTGCGTCACCAGATAAATCGGCCAATGCTTGAGATGCTCCGACTGTATCTAATTTATCATAAGCTTTAACTAAATTGTCTAAATCATCAATCATGTTGTCTTTATCGACAACTTGAAGCCCAATGCTTGGTAACAATAAGCCTGCATCATCTTTACGGCTATAAATAGCGACGAGGGCGGGGTTATAAAAAACACCGGTTAAATAATCAGCAGAAGCAGTACCCGCTCCCCCCATCGCATCAATACGGCCATCAACACTAAAGTTGGTTGCTTGTACTTGACTCGACACGAGTGCTGTACTCGAAAGTAAGCCAATTTTTATCCACTGTTTCATTTTTATAAACCTAAAATAATTAACTACTTATCTTATCGACACGTTGAATGATTACTTTAAGAAAAATAACGAACTTTTATCAAAAAAATGACATATTTAGAAAGGTCATTTCATAAAAAAGCCGAGATATTGTGTCTCGGCTTTATCTTTATTCTAATTGTTTATTTCTTTTGTTTTTCAGCTATCTCTGCACGGATTTGTTCCGCTACAATTTTAATGGCTTCGCCAGTACTGATGCCTTGACGCATCATTTCTTGAATTTGCTCAGCAGCTCTTTGTTGCTCTTCATGGGTTAACGTTGGTAAATCTGACATCAGTTACTCTCTACACTGTCTTCTGCACCGAAATTGATGACTTTTGTAATTGCTTGAATTTCTTGAATAGAAATCGGACCTTGAAATCGCTTATGGTTAAAAGAAACGCTTAAAATATAACTACCGGGTAGTACATTTGTTTCAGGTAAACTTTGCGGGAACCGCTCTTCATACAGATCTTCCCACAATTTAATATATTCATTATCTTGGTGGTCATAAATTCCGATAGCCATTTCAGGTAATGGGCAATTTCTATTTAATAATCCCGTTTGAGTCGTTTTCCATTTTTCCTTACCTAACCAGGATACTTCCATTTCCGTTTTGGGTGTATTAAGAACAATCCAAGTATCCCACTGAACATTAGGCTCATTAGAAATAATGGTCAATTTATATAAGCCATTTTTGACCCGATTATTCAATGATTCACTAGAATATGAATATTGATTAATATCGGTATCTTGTGTCGGTGTTACCGTTTTTGTTGGATTGATCAGTAACTCTTCTTCTGGCCATCGAACAAAAGACAATGCTGCAATGTCTTTTTCACTATCAAATTGAATAAGCAATCTATGGTGTACTCGACCAGGGGTTTGAATAACCATTCGTCGAACACTTACCGATGTGAGCCAATGAGGGATCACTATCGTCGATAAATCTCGTCCACAATTCGAAGAAATCGAGGCGCTCAACAGTTTGTCTATATTCTGCCTAATATTATCAGCCGTAGTATTTTGTAAGACTTCAATAGCAGTAGAAAAACCTTTGGTCGCATTACCTTCTAAAAATTGTTTATGCGCACTTGAAAGTGCTGATTGGTCACTAAACCACGCAGCAGATTGACTCACATTACTGTGAGCGATGCATAAAAAACCTAAAAGTAACGCAACTTTTTTATTCAACATATTACGCTTTCATTTTGTAACCAACACCACGCAGGGTTTCAATTTCAATCCCTACAATTTTTTGACGAAGCTGGAGGATATGCGTATCAACAGTACGAGTTGTAGGGAAGTGATTATAGCCCCATACTTGGTCTAACAACTCATCACGCGTAAACACTTTACCTAAGTTGGATGCTAAGAATAATAATAGATCAAATTCAGTACGGGTTAACGTTACCGCGTCACTACCATTGATGACATCGCGCGTTGACGTATCGATTGAAAGTACACCCACAACCAACTGCGTTTTATTTTCAGCTTCTGATTCAGGAGAGCGTAAATGTGCACGTAAACGAGCAAGTAACTCAGCCTCTGCAAAAGGTTTTGTTAAGTAATCATTTGCACCTGAATCAAGACCGGTCACTTTATCTCTTATTGAAACAAGCGCAGTGAGTAAAATCACTGGTATGTCTTTAATTTGTTTCCATTCAGGTAACCAAGTTAAAGAATCCCCTTCTGGTAACTGGCGATCAAGAATAACGATATCGGCCTCTGCCCAAAAGCTTGATACATCCGTTGCATTATCAGAATGTATACAGTTATACCCAGCTTCTTCTAAACTGACCAATAGGCCATCAGCTAAATTTCGATCATCTTCAACAAGTAGGATTGTTTGTTTCACACGGTATCTCCAAAATAAATGTGGTTGGGGGTCCTTGCAATGTCATGCTTCCCCCCATTCTTTTTATCATTGACTCAACAATTGTTAGGCCTAAACCTAAACCAGCTTTGCTCACAAATGGCGTTTTAAGTTCTTTCCAATTCGCTTTTGTTAAAGAGCCGCTATCAATGACTTCTATTATTAATTTCTTTGACTCTATTGTGACATTTAATATCACCGGTGGCACACCATATTTGTGCGCATTACTGATTAAGTTATCAATACAGTTACCTAGCCAATAAATATTTACCTTTACTGATGCATCATAGTTAATTTTAAAGGTGACGGCTTCTCTGTATTCTTCACAGCGATAACCTAGCCACTCCTCTACCGATGGGATCCACTCTGTAGAAAACCCTTTATCGTCAGATTGTAAATAATCTTTACTTGCTTCTGCTAATTGACGTAGTCGTCTTGAATCTTCACATAAACGCCTAAACTCATCGTATAAAGACTCTGGTAATGATTCGAATTGTCGCCTAAATCCTTCAACAGTTAATGCCAAACTTGCAATAGGAGTACGAAGTTCGTGCGTTAATATCTGAAGAACCAGCATTCGACTTTTCATATCTCTTCTTTTGCTGTTCCACTGAGAAATACCCCAACCAATCGCCAAACATAAATTGATGAACACTAAACATAACACAACGTAAGATAACGTTTGAGAATCACTTTTTTCTGTCCAACACACATTACCATTTCGGACATAGCAATTTGAATCTTGTTGAAATAAGGACATTTCTAAATCAAATTTATTCAGGTTCTGTTCTTTTAGCTTCATTGGATAGAGATAATAACGACTTCCTTTTCTTATCCAAAGAAGCCCATCGGCAATAATGGTATCTGAACCACTAATGATCGCTCGAATCGCGTTATCATCCATTGTTTGTAAATGGTGCAATAACGTGCCTTTAGGCGCGACTACTCGTTCTTTAATGTGCATGAACTTAGCCAATGAATCTTTACGTGAGGGATACATTTGAGCATAACGATAAGCATAAGAACCGCCACCAGGATGAATCATGCCAGATCGTGCAAACCAGCTTGTAGGCAATTTAATCCCTTGGCATAAGGCTCTAACAAGAACTAAAGGTTCACCTACTAATGGGCTAACCGGCCATGGGCCACTGCACTTATTCGCACTTTTATATAACTGTTTTATGTACTTAAAAGGGTACGACGCAGTTTGGGGTAACAAGGTGTCTGGAGACAATAAAACGGTTGGGTATTCCTTTTGAATCAAGCGTATATCATAAATTTCAACGGCGTCTTTTTTCTGAAATTCTTTTTTAAAACTATCAATCTTATTTGCTAAACTAGCGGCGTTTGATGAAAAACTTACCATCATAAGTATGAAGATAAAAAGACGTTGATATAACACTGTAAATCCCCTACTTAATGGTTGCTAGCATTCATGATTGATATAAAGGCTAATTGAATCAGTATATTATAAATTGAATCGAATACGAATCTTTTCTTTTAATGAGACATCTGCGACTTTTATTTCATTGACACTTTTCCACCGATGATTTTATATGCAGGCACTCCCCGAATTAACATTTCTCTAGCAAAAACTGCATTACAATTAGGGCACTCTCCAGCAACACTGGTAAAATCATCAACTATCCTCTCTACAAAGCATTTCATTAAAGCACCTTTTCCCCCTTTCCTGTATTTATACAGTTTGGCTTTACATTTTATACAATAAATTTGAACCGTTTTAGACGGCCCTTTCTTATTTGGTTTTGCCATTTGGACCTCTATTAATAGTGGTGTGAAGTGAATTCATAAGAAGAAAACAAGAACAAAATACTCTACACTAGCGGCGTCAAATTAATTACCCATTATGAACTATGTCTACAGGATGTCACATGCGAAGCAATGCAACTAATGAAAAAGCTCAAGAAGTGTTAAGTCTACTGACTAAAGTACAAACTTATTTCAAAACTAAATTACTTAACGTTAGTGATAGCATAAATAGCAATACGACATTTAAAGAAGTGGAATGGTTAAGAGATGAAGGTCTGCACGGGGGAGGTATGCGCTTTGAAGCATTGCCCAATGGTATTTTTAATCGCGCCTCTATAAATGTATCGCAAATCCATTATGAGAACGACGACACAAAACACTATGATAGTGCAACGGCTCTTTCTACTATCATTCACCCTTCACTTCCCTTTGCACCTTCTATTCACATCCATATCAGCTGGACCACACATAAAGACGGTCAAAGCTATTGGCGCATTATGGCAGATCTCAATCCGTCAATCATAGATAAAGACGACAAAGAATATTTTGATCAAACATTAAAAGTAGCAGCCAAAGAAAACTATCTCTCTGGACGAAAATTGGGAAATACCTATTTCGATATCCCTGCATTACAAAAACGCCGTGGCGTAAGTCACTTCTATTTAGAAGGATTTAATCCAACATCGGCAGATGGGAGTGAATTTGCGAACCAATTCGTAACTAAAGTCATCGATACTTACGTTCATATTCTCCAATCACATTTAGTATCAAAAAAAGAAACAACAGAAAAAGAACATCAATTACAACTTGATTATCATACGCTTTACTTTTATCAAGTATTAACTCTTGATAAAGGCACAACCGCAGGATTATTAGTTCATAATCAAAATGATGTCGGAACGTTAGGTTCACTTCCTTCTCATCTAAATCGTGATTTATTAGCCTCTTGGCAAGCAAAAACACCAGCACCTTTAGATCAATTAGTTGGTAAATTGCTTGACGTATTACCAACAACATCTGTTTGTACGATTACTCCTGAAGTAAAAGCCGCTCTCGCCCAAGCAATTCGTACATTTTACCAACCTAAGAAGTAACGCTCGCGTACTTAACGTAATAGTCCGTACTCAATGTATGAGTACGGACTATTTAGTTCATTTCCGGTTTAATCCACACTTTTTCGAAGTCAAACCAACCAAGTCCATTACAAGACGCATTTTGAATGCTATTTGTTGCATCTTCACTGATCCCCATCCATCCATGAAATAAAGGCGTTATCTGATTTGTTTCCACTAAATATCGACAAATTTGATTCACCGGGAAAGATTGATGTGGTTCTGATTGCCATTCTGATATCAATTGTGAAATATGCTCAAATTCATTTTTAGGCATTGCTCTTTCTATTTCATTAAAAGCAAATAACCACGACAATAGTGCTTCTGGTCTATTTGTTCCTAGACTCATACCGCGTAACCAAATATCAATGTGTGCTGTACATTCGGAATCTAATAATTCCATCGTATCAAACTCTTTTATAACGAGTTTGATACCGTCTAATGCAAGACGTCTTTTAATAATCGCCCCAAGTAAAGGATAGAGAGGATGTTCTGTTTCATACCCTAATCTGACGATGCTTCCTTTCTCTGGTTGAATAAAAGCAATTTTCTTTCTATTCAAACAATGCTGTAACCCAGGTAATAACCCGTAAGCGTTAAATAATCCAATGCCATTCATATTCGCATTTTGTAATTCATTTAATAATAGTAACGGCGTAATGGTTTGCGATAAGTATTCTTTCCAATCCGAATCAGCAGCCAATCCTGACTGACGATTTAATAATAGATAAGTACACCCTCTATCTGCATCTACTTGTTCACCATAACTAACAGAGTGATCCCCTTCATAAACTTCAAAGCCTAATTTTAATTGAATAGGTGCTATATTAGGTAACGTCCATACTTCAACAGAATCAATCAATGGTCTATAACCAAAGTAATGCTCATTTGCAATTAACGTAAGTTTTTTGTCTGAATTTTCACTGACCTTGTATGGCCCGGTTCCAATAGGAGAACGAGCATAGGTGATTGATTCATGAGCCGTATTTGGAATTATTTTCGCATTAAACTGAGTTAATTTACTATCAAAGTAATAATCATCAGTCGTCAGAATGAAATCAACCACATTAAGATTTGGATTCGTAACCTCTTGTATGTGACTAAACACGAAATTAGACGACAATGCGAAAAATGTATCTTTAATATCCTGAAACGTTAATGGTTTTCCATCATGAAAAGCAATACTTGGTCTTAAGAAAAATCGCCAATGTGTTGGTGTTAACATATCCCAATGATGGGCAATATCACCCTCAATATCACCACGTTTATTTAATTGAGTTAATCCATTAAATAGTTGCTGCATTAAATGCTGCTCTGAACGACGAATTGCAAGAGATGGCATTAAGGTTTGTAACTGACGATAATAAGGAAGCTTAACAACTTGCTTTCCTTTCTCATGAGAAACCCCTAAAGCACCATGGATCAATTCAAGCAATACATCTTGATTGCCTTCTAAAATATCAAGAGCAACATCTAGCTTACCTTCATTAATGTATCTCTTCGCAAGCCCATAATTTACTGATTCAGGAGAAGAAAAGAACGCTAATGCTGAACTTTTTCCTCGTCCAACCGCTGGAGTCCATGAGATCCAACCTTCGTCACTCATTTTATTTAATACCATACGGGTATTACGTCGCGTACAGCAAAGCAAATCAGCTATCTCATCAATCTGTGTACCAGACGTATTATTAATATAGCGATCGTATAATTTATCAAATTGTTTCCGTAAACGAGGACTGCTCATAATACACCGATTGTTAATGTAGACTTAATCACGATAATTCAATCAATTATCGATACTGATGGCTAATAATCTTGATTTTTCAATAAGTAAGTTTACACTAAATATCGAGCATATAAGAGGAAATTCAAGATGGTTCCAGTTCAATTACATGAATTCAATTCTCAAACGAGACGAAAATCAGATCGTTATCCAGTTGTTCGTAATGGCATTTTTATGATTAAATCTGGAGAACTCACCTATCAAGATAAAGTTGGTGAATCTATCATTTTAAAAAGTGGCGATTTCTTATTATACAGCTCTGGTGATATATCCAAAATTGACCTTTCAACATCATCGGGGAATTTCCAGGCAGAGTCTCTTGTTATTGATGTGTCTGTTTTCCAAAAATTTATTAGTTATATTAATACTGACGACCATTTTCGCTCCACTCGTGAGTCCTTCATCTTCACACAAGAAAATACCTTTATTGTTAAACTGCTTTCTTTATTAAGAGAACAACTCGAAGGGCAACCCTCTCCTGAAACGATTGAATTTATGACGTTGGCAGTCTTAAGCGAAATGGTCAACCAACATCAAGAGCTGTTAGATTTCATACACCGAATTTCTGTTTTAACCATATCTCAACAGCTAATCCGTTATGTCGAACAAAATATCGCTTCAGATTTAACCATTGATGCAGTAGCTCCTAAATTAGGTATGTCGGCATCAACATTAAAAAGAAAACTACAATCCGATAAATTGTCTTTTGCCAATCTAGTCAAAGTAAAACGAATTAATTATGCGGCAACTCAGCTTAGGGTGACAAAGAAAACGATCACAGAAATTGCTTACGAAACAGGATTTAAAACCGCCGCTCATTTCAGTACTACTTTTAAGGCAGTTAATGGTTCTACCCCTAAAGAGTTCAGAGAACAAATACAAGCTTAACTCTTTTTTGTCACAATGGTGTAACACTGCCGTTTTATTATGCTCTTTTTTCTAAATGGATAAAAATATGTTGAAAGCGCTCTCTTACACCTCACTTGTGGCAGGTATACTTCTTAGCTCAAGTTCATTTGCCGCCAATACGAATACCACAATTGCAGGTTCTACTTCTGTCTCTACCTTACTTGAACCTTTTATTGAGCAATACAATCAAACGTCATCTCATGAGATAGATCTTCAAAGTATCGGTTCTAGTGCTGGTATTAATATGTTAGTAAACAATACCGTAGATCTTGCTATTAGTTCTCGACAGTTATCAAGTTCAGAGAAAAGTACACTGTCTTCAAAAATAATCGCTTATGATGCTATCGCTATCGTCGTTCATCCTGATAATCCAATTACAACACTTTCTGCAGACAACATTTGGAAAATTTATCATGGTGATATTGCTAATTGGAAAGAATTAGGAGGTGAGGATAAGAAAATTGCCGTGATTACTAGAGAAATCGCATCTGGTTCTCGTTTTTCTTTTGAAAACCATTTAGGCCTAACACAAGAAGTGAATTCATTTACGGTATCTGATATTAGTGACCATGTTATTGTTGTTAACAGCACAAGCATGGTAAAAAGCATCGTATCACGTAACCCTCATGCCATTGGTTATGTTTCTGCCGGTTCTATTGGCGATCTTGCCCAGCTTAATATCGTTAAGATTGATGGTATTTTACCTACACCGGAGTCGATTATAAAGAACAAGTACCCTTTATCTCGCCCATTCTTGTTTGTATATAAAACCAATACTATTTCTAAAGAAGCAAATGACTTTATGGAATACATGCAAACGATTGGAACAAGTCAAAAAATTCAAGCGTTAGGTTACGTAAAATAATAAAACTAACAGTTGAAAAAATCACTTATATATCATATTGTCTGGATGAATTTAATAACAAGGATGTAACATGTTAACCGTTAATAGTTATTTTGATGAAAGTGTAAAATCCATTGGTTTTGAGCAAAATAAAAACGCCATCTCTGTTGGTGTTATGTTACCAGGCTCGTATACGTTTGGTACAAATACCGCAGAGAAAATGACTGTAGTGACAGGGTCACTTACAATTAAGCGTAGCTCTGATACAGATTGGGTTACCTTTTCGTCGGGTGAATTCTTCTCTGTTGAAGGAAGTTCTTCTTTCGATGTTAATGTTGAAATTGAAACTGCTTACCTTTGCGAATATTTATAATATAAAACGTAAAGCATCTTGTGCTGATCAATGATGCTTTATTTAGAAATAAAAAAAGGCACAAGTAATTAGTTACTTGTGCCTTTTTTATCAAATCATTTAATGATTATTCATCATCAACAACAATTTGCTTTGGTTTTTTCTTTGGCATAAATACTTGCTCACCCACTGCCACATTAGTGTGGAATGTGTTATCGCGTTTTTTCGATTTTTTAGGAGTATAAGAACCACGTTTTGCAGCCGTTTTCTTATCATCGCCTTTTTTCACAAACTCACGTTTATGTTTTGGCTTAAGACCTTTGAATTTACCTTTCAAGTCTTCGAATTCAGAGAAGGCCAAGTCTTGTTGTAAAAATGTCTCTATACGCTTAAAGCTTTCCCAATCTTTTGGTCCGACAAGAGAAATTGCTGTCCCTTTCTTACCAGCACGACCAGTACGACCAACGCGGTGAACATACTCTTCCATATGCTTTGGCATATCAAAGTTGATAACGTGAGTTACACTGGTTAAATCTAAACCACGAGAAGCAACATCAGTCGTTACTAGGATTTTATGTGCACGACGTTCAAACTGGCTCATAATATTATTACGAGCGGTTTGGTTCATATCACCACTTAATGCTACCGCTTTTAATTTACGTTCGTTAAGTAAATCAGTTAAGCGATCGGTATCTGCTCGTGTTGCTGTGAATATCATGATTTGGAAGTATTTTTCCGTTTCAATGATTTTATCTAACAACGCTTGTTTATGATCTAAATGATCACACAAGTAGAAACTTTGCGTGATATCTGCATGCTGATCTGTTGATAAACCAACAGAAACAACTTTAGGATTATCTAGCATGTTGCCTGCAAATTTAGTCACGGCTTCATGGTCTAATGTTGCAGAGAACATAAGCGTTTGACGTCGACGGTGATTTGCTGCCGCATGAATTTTTTGTAAATGCTCAGCAAAACCTAAATCAAGCATACGGTCAGCTTCGTCAAGAATAAGCATTTCTAAACCATTCAAGAACAGAGATTGATGCTCAAGATGATCCGCTAAGCGTCCTGGTGTCGCGACAATAAATTTAGGGAATTTACGTAATGCGTTCACTTGGTCGTTAAAGTTTTCACCACCAGTGATCAATGCAGCATCGTAAGTTAAACCACCTAACATTGCACGCAAGTGCATATACACTTGTTTTGCTAGTTCACGTGTTGGTGCTAAAATCACAGCACGAGGGTCATTCTTAGAGAATGATTTCGATTTAAGTGATTTATGAAGCATCGGTAATACGAATGCTAATGTTTTACCAGAACCAGTTTTAGACGACGCAAGAACATCCTTCCCTGCCATGGCAACAGGTACGGCTTTACGTTGAATTTCAGTTGGTTTCTTAATGTTTTGATGAGCGAGATTTTTTAATAGGCGATTATCTAAACCTAAATCTTTAAATTGCAAAAGCTGCCACTCCAATTTCGAGTATTATTGATGAATAACCAGTCAATCTGGTCTAATGCGGCGGATTATAGCATAAGTGTCGTTTATCCTTGCACATAAATCTTCATTTGAGCTCTTACAGTCTCTCATGACTTTGTTACAATGGTTTTAACCTAATAAGAAGAAAGTAGAAAGTTTATGAGCATTCAAATCACTGGAACACTAGCAAAAATGCGCGCGTCATTACTTGATGGTGCGGTTCAATATCGACTTCCTGTTGGTAATGAGGAAATAGAGCTTAATGCCTTCATCGGCCAAACATTAACTCTGACACATACAGGCAATATTTTTTGTTGTTCGTGCGGTAAGAAAACGAAAAAAAGTTACTCTCAAGGCCACTGTTTTCTTTGTATGAAGAAATTGGCAAGCTGCGACATGTGTATTATGAAACCAGAAACATGTCATTTCGCGGAGGGAACTTGCCGTCAACCTCAATGGGGCGAAGAAAACTGTTTTGTTGACCATTATGTTTATCTATCCAATACCTCTAGTCTAAAAGTTGGGATCACGCGTCATACTCAAATTCCAACTCGTTGGATTGATCAAGGTGCAACACAAGGGTTACCAATTGCGAAAGCAAAGAATCGATTGATTTCAGGTTTAGTCGAAATTGAATTAGCTAAATTGATTGCCGATAAAACAAATTGGCGCACGTTATTAAAAGGTAACAATAACCCCCTTGCTTTAAAAGAAGCCGCATTAGAGCTATTACCTCAAGTTGAAGAAGCCATCGCAAAAATTCAAGCTGAACATGGTGACGATTCAGTGGAGTTATTGGATGAAAATATCTTAAATATTCACTTTCCTGTTAACGAGTTCCCGGTCAAAATCATCAGTCATAATTTTGATAAGAATCCTGAAGTAACCGGTATCTTAAATGGCATTAAAGGTCAATATCTTCTGTTTGATACGGGTGTCATTAATATCCGTAAATTTGGTTCTTACGAAGTAACAGTGACAGCGTAACTAAAACGGCGTTTATTATAATTAATGAACGCCCTTTCCTCTTTTATCAACTAATCAATAATTACTTCTCTGTTAGTGACTCGATCTTTTCTTTTGGTAATGGGCCTTCTTTAAAAACGACAAACGCACGTCGATTAGCGGCATTGGCTTTTAATGAACGCTCTTCAATAATAGGAGAATCTTCACCAAACGATTTTATTTCCCAGATAAATTGAGATGGGTCGACCTTCTTCTTCAAATAGTTTTGAACAGCAATGGAACGTTCTTTTGCTAATTGCTCATTATAACTTTGTGAGCCTTGGTAATCCGTATGCCCTGCAATTAAAATTCGCCCCGTTAATCCGGTGAGCTTCAATGCTAGTTCATCCAACTCTACTTTATCAGTGTTCTGTAGTTCATCTTTATCAAAATCAAAATGAGATGCCATTGTTACATATACTTTTCTTTTAGGTTCTGGAGGCAAACAAGCCGGGTTCAACTCTTTATCAATAGTTTGCTCAAAAACTAAATAAGCACGTCTGTTGGCGGCATTTGCTTCTAAGCTTCGTCCTTTAATAAAAGGGCGTTTTTCTCCATAATATTTGACTTCCCACTCATAATTATTTACAACGAGTTTCTCTGACAAATACGCTTTAATCGATTCTGCACGTTGACGAGACAACTCTTCATTGTAGCTAACAGAGCCTTGATAATCCGTATGCCCAACAATAGCAATTCGACCTTTAAATCGTTTAATATTATTAACAAATTGATTTAAAGAGGCATAATCTGTTTCTTTTAGTTCTGACTTATCAAATTCAAAGTGTTCCGCCACTGCCATTTGTATTTCTCGTTGAGGGACTAAGCATTCTGCAATCAAAAACTTTTGAACTCTTTCGTCGTATTTGTCTATGTTCTCTTTACTTACATAAGTATCTGTACTGCACCCAAAGAGAGAAAAAAAACTAAACCCTAGCAGTAATGATTTCATCGTCATCGTCATCGTCCCTAAATCTTACCGATGAGGTTAATGAAGACCCCACTCGCGTTATAGTCATCATCATTCGTTAAATTATCGTCAAAATTGGAAAAGTTATAACCAACCCCGATTTTAAAGTTCTCGGTAACGTATTTATTAAAAGAGAGTAAAGCCCCTTCTTCTAACTCATCATTTTGAGTATCGACTTTCCAATGATATTCACCCGTTACATCCCAGTTTTTCATTATTCTGTAAGAAGCGCTAAGACCAGTAAGGTAAATTTGGCTATTTACATCAACACCGACACCTGATGCTCTATCAAATCGTTCAAATTTATCTTTATATGCGAACTTAGTACCAAAATCTAAATTTGCATCCCATGAGTAAATCGCTTCTGTTTCTACAATATGGCTTTCAGTATCAGAGTATTCGACATCGCGGTTTAAATTATCAAAATCAACCAAGTAGGTATAACGAGCTAATAGGTTTAATTTATCATTATAAATAGGTCGATAAGCAAGACCAATGCTTGATTCAATAAAACGCTCAAGCAATTCGTTATTCGTATCATTCATCGCTTTAGAATAATTAAATTTACCAAATAAGGTATATTCTTCCGTTAAATGGTGTGTATAACTATTGGTAGTTACCCATTGTTCAATTTTCTCATTTGTCTCTTCAGTTTTATCTACTCGATACTCAATTTTATGCTTTAGAACGATGTCATCGAGATCCAAACCAATATTAAAACTAACAGCTCTTCGATTCACGATACCTGTAATGGTGTTTTCAGGATTATCGCTATAATCAATCTCCCCCTGTTGATAAGCAATTCCAATATCAATATCATCAGTAACTTCATTATCAAAGCCAAAAGAATCAACTCGGCCTTTTCCGTTATTTTCATTAACAAACTGATTTTCTTGATAGAAATCAACAGAATCCGTCAATGTTGCTCGTTGACCTAAAATGACGTTGTTTTGGTCTTCATAATTATCATCAACATAAGTAACATAAGTTGAGTAATCGTCAGTTACATCATAAGTAACGGTTGCTTCTGCTGCATCTCCTCGGCTCCCGACGGTATAGGCACCACCAAGACTCAAGTCATCTAATACGCGAGTTTCTGCACCAACAGTGACACTGTCGTTATCATCATAAGTTTCAGTGGCATCAACCGTTTTTTGACCTTTAATATAAACGCTGTTTTCGTTATCCCAAAGGTATTCAACTTTTGCACCAGCAAGGTTACCAGTGCCTGATTCATTGTTTTGATTCAATTCTTTTATATGTTTCCCAGCAAGCGAAATTTTAATATTTTCAGTCACTAAAATTTGAGTTTCAACTTCAACTTGCTCTGTGTCGGTTTCTAACGTTCCATCAATTTCAGTCTCTTCCATTGATGTAAATCGGGTAGACACTTGAACTCTATCACTAACTTGTAAGCGAACTTCTGTTCCATAAGATTCTTGTTCAAGATCGTCACTTTGGCTTGCGTATGAATAACCCGCATCTTTTGATTTGTACCAAGCTTTCACATCATTACCAACGGCACCGAAAAGATCAGGGGCTAAATCATAAAGACTTGCGACACCAAGAACTTGAATATTATCGCCTTCACGATCATCAGCCATGCCAGATGAAATAGGAGTAAAAGTTAAACCACCATCAAAAGACACAAAGTTACTATCTACTTGGGTTCCTTTTGTTCGACCAAATTCCGTTTTTAAGTATGTTCCTTCAGTCGCTCGCAAGATTAAATCTGTTGAATATAGCTCATAATTTTGCGTGTCTTTTTCTTCTGATGCGTAAGTGGCACCAATACCAATGTAATCATTTAACCACCCTTTTACTCGTCCACCATAAACCAGCGCATCACGGGCATCTTTACCTTTAGGGACATATTCATAATCAACAGCAAGATAGTTTTCATAGCCACCACGAGGGGAATCATCAATAACAGAACCAAAGCTATCAGACACAATATCAGACAGCGGCCTTGTTAAGATAATACGGCCTTGATATTCATCAATTTCATAATCTCGACCAGATTGTAATGGGATTTCATTTTCAACGATCCCACTGTCTTTATTCATCACTTTGATTAACACTTTATCACTACCTGGGATAACTTCACCGTGTTGAAGGAAGTATAAAGACCCACCTGTACCTAAAAATTCATCGTGAGAGTAAAGTGAATCAGATTGAGAAGCGAAGCCTACGAGATTTAAACGGTCTTCACCAAATTTCGTGGTTTCCCGTGTACGATAGTCGCCTTTAAAACCATATAAGCTTCGGTTGTAATCCCCGTTATCCGTCCCTGTTATTCCTGTATTGAAATTACCCCATAAATATTGAGATTTATCGTATTGAACATCTAAATACACTTTGCCTTTGGTATTAACAATTTTCTGAATGTTAGCGCCATCGCCATAATTCCCATACATCATTTCATCATCGCCATCGACGATATCAAAAACAGTTGAGGTATCATTTGCCGCGAAAGGGTTTTTAAACATATCTTTCACTGTATTTTCTTGAGTATCGACATGGGCAACAACACGCAATTTATCACCAAATTTACCTTGTCCAAAATACGCAATTCGACCTTGATTATAAATATCCTTTACGTACTGATCATTTACCTCAAGAGCACCTGTACTGCCTCCAACACGGTTTCTCCCAACATAAAAATCCGCTAGACCCGCTTGTGCATAATAAGTGTCTGGAATACGAGCATAAAGAGAGAAACGACGTTCTTCTCCTGAATCAAAAACAACGGTCGTAGGAAAACGATATGCATCTGTTGGAAGGAATATTTCAGCGTATAAACCTCCTTCGACAACATCAAACTCATCTTCTCCAATAATAACTTTATCTACCCCGTTTAGCCCCGTTCCAATAAACTTAGCTAAACCGGAAGACGTCGGTATATTGTGACGCATTAATGTAGAGCGACCAAAGTGACGACCATTTTCTGATTCATTACTGTTTTTATCGATAGACAATTCTTTATCCGGACGCACGGTATCGACAACCCCTATGGTTGTCACATCCATATTTCCATCTTTGTCCCACACTTTTAATCGGAATAACAATTGCTGCCCAAGTTTAAATCTGTAATTAATATCTGTTGAGCCGTCCCATTCAATATCGGTACTGTTGGCAAGCTTTTCACCTTTCATCACAGATAAAGGCTGAGACAGGTGGCGATCAGCACCACGATATACTTCAAGCTGCCAAGAGCTAATGTAATAGCTGTAATTAGTGTCAACGGAAAAGTTTAATGGATTAATAAGTTTCCCGTCGTCGACTTCAACTTCATCCGTCGCACTTAAATCTAAAACAGGATTAAACTTGGTAATATCACGACTCGCCCAGATTGCCCCCTCATCTAAATAAATACGAGAACTGTCTGTTTGCTCACTAACATCCACTGAAATATCCATCGCGTTGGAATCCAGCTGTTGTAAGTCATCTGTTTCTTTTGCTAGCGTCATTAATGGGAATACATACAGTGCATATAACGTTGCATGACTCTTATTGAATAACTTCATACTTCTCCTAATAACTTCTTTATTTTTATAGTTTTGAGTTATTTATTTTTGAACACTAAAATTAAATTTCGTTAATTGATTTGGTGAAATTCTTAATACTCTCGGGTTTTCACTGATTACTTTCATTCCTGTCGGTAATGAATCAGTGTCAACTTTAACTAAGAATTGTTTTCCCTTCTTATTGAGAACCCATTGATCTGGCACGTGATAACGCCCATATTCATCGGTTTCAATAACGATACCTTCAACCGTAAGCAATCTTACACCTGGTATACCGTCCTCATAGATCCCCATATTTTCAATGACAATTTCCCATAAATACTGGTTATTATCCTTGTATAGATTACGGGTTATTTTCAGATTTTCTGCAGCAAGCTGATCTTTTTTGTTTCCTAAATGCTCTATGTTTATCACACCCTCTTTACTGAATGAGATATGAGAACCGTCAACCGTTGTTACGGTAAAATCGAATTTATCTTTGTTTTTTGTCGCAAATTGGACAACCGCTATATTCCCTTCTGGTAGCGTTCTATTTCTCGATAACCCAAATAGATGATCAATTACAATGCTTTGATTAATAGGAACAATGCCTTTTTCTTTTAGGCTTTCTTCTTCACCCTCAATTTCTATCGTCGTAGAACCTGTGACGTAATTACTATGAGCGATATTAGCGGTTAATTTAATATCAAAAGCGGTTGCATCAGCTTGATATCCATCTCCATTATTATCTTCAAAAACTTTGCCAATAATCGATGCTGTATCGAATACTTTATCGGGTGTAATTTCAACAGTCGCACTGCTCATGTTCGATTTGATCTCTAACGGTCCTGTTGTCATTCCTTCCGCAGGGGTCATTGCATAAGCGGTATTGACATATTGACCAAATGTAGTACCTACCGTGGCTCGTAATAGATAACGGACTCTGACATTTTCTTGCACGGTTGAACCACTCGCGCCATACGCAAGCATATCGCCGATAGAAAATGATAAAACTTGAGTTACTGCTGGCTCTTGATTAGTAAACACGTCATCTGCGGTATCAAAAACACCGTCAGGGCCACTGTTTGTAACCTCCGTTGAATTCTCTACATACTGAAAGCCTGATGGATATCGATCTTCCAATTTGACACTTTTAAATTCAGCTTCATTATTATTTTCGATAACCACTTCATACTCAACGACATCTCCTACCTGAATGGAGTCTTTAAGTGCTTGTTTTGTTACCTCTAGTTGACCTTCATTATCTGCAAATTTTTTCACATGAACGGTCACACTATCTTGAGCCGTTTCTCCACCAAGCGCTGTTGCGATAAACGTATTTGTAATATCATCATCAAGCCCTTTACCTATTTTTCCTACAACGGTGATAATAAATCCGTTACCTTCATACGCTTTTAAAGTTTGAGTAGAATTAAGGTCAATAGAGCTTTCAGTCGCCACCACAGAAAAGCCCGGAACTTCTTTAATCGTGGTTGTCCATTCAGTAAATAAAGGGTTTCCATTTGCCCCTTGAAGCGTCGAAATTTCATCAACTAATTGAACACCAGACACATCTGATGAACCTCTATTGGTCACCGCCAACGTATAGGTAATTTCATTGTCATCGTTCGTGTATTCGTTTTTATCTGCGATTTTTTTCACGACCAAAACAACACTTTCTGGTTGCAATAACGCTGTTGAATCAATATTTGAAATTCCGTCATTCATTGTGGCCGTATTGCTGATTTCTCCTAATGCTTTCGGGTTTACGATCCCCTTAACAATAAATTCAATCGTTGCACTTGGTGCTAAATCGACAATAACATCGATATCATCCCCAATAGGTAATGAACTAATCGTTGTCGTATCGTATTTGTCATTATAAATACGGTAATCAATGCTCCATGAGTTAAAGGCTTGTTCTGTAGCACCAAAAACAGTCTCGACTTGTAGATCCGTGATTAAATCGGTTATTTGAATGTTTTGTGCAAAACTCGCAGCATCATTTATTAACGTAATATGAAACTCTGATTCTTCACCGGCTTTATATGCACCTTCTTTTGAACCGTCTTTAAGTGTCTTATTAAAAGTCACTTTCTGTTCTTCAGGTTTAAGTTCAGCTCCTTTATCAACGGAAATACCATTAAACGCCATCGTTGCGGTGTTTTTAATCACTCCAACTGCGTTTTTATTAACATCGCCACTAATAGTAAATGTCACTGTATCTAACGGTGCCAGGTCGATATTGACATCGATGTCTTCATTAAAAGTCGAACGCGTTCTTGTGATGACGGTATTTGGGTCCAACACTTCAACATCAAGAGTCCAAAAATCAAAGGCAGATTCAATGGTTCCATCAACCGTTTCAACCGTAAGGCCAGAAATAATGTCTTGTAGCTTTATGTCATCAGCAAAACCATTAGTTTCATTTGTTACCGTAACAACATAATCAGACGTTTCTCCTGGGACATAGAACTCAATAGGTGCTTCTTTTGTTAAAGTAACCGTTGGTATAATAGGAATGCTTATCGCTTCTGCTATACTTACGATGCCATCTAATTCAACGGTAACAATGTTCTTAACTTCACCATGAAGATTATCCAACAATTGACCACTCGCAATAATAGTCACGGTATCATTAGGCGCAATTTCAATCGTGCCATTAATATCATGATTATTAATGATCGGTATTACCGAATTTCCCGTTGAAGACGTCCCTATAATATCAATTGAATTAGGAACAAATGCAGTGACGACTGAACCATCAATAGTTGTACTTTCTATCGTTGATAAGAAGTCGGTTACTTTTACGTCTTTTGCCCAAGCTGCCGTCGTGTTTGTTATTTCAATCGTATAAGTCAGTGTATCGCCAGCCTCATATATTGGTTTATCTACGACTTTTGTTACGACTAACGCGGCCTTCTCTGGTGTATACGTTGCTTGTGCTGTTTTTTTATTTCCATCACTGTCTGTGACAACCACTTCATTAGTAATGTCACCCATTGCTTTGTCATTAACCTTACCTTCTAAATGTAAGTTGACCGTTTGCATTGGGGCAATATTGTAATCAATAGCATATCCGTTCGTACCCGTGATCTCAGTGCCTGAAATAGGTTGAGATAATGCTGGGTCTACACCCGTTATAACTATATCGGTAACGTCCCATTGCTCAAATACGTTACCTAATCGTGATTGAGCCGCAAAATCAGTGGTAATATTGCTCACTAAATCAGAAATATTTACATCGGCTAAATAACCCAACCCCGTATTTTCAACGGCGACATCAAACCCAATGGATTCTCCCGGAATGTAGGTTGCTGGCATTTTCGTCGTACTTTTGGTTACCGACAGTTCTCCTTTTTCAGGAACAACGTACCCCACATTAACGCGATAATTACTACCATTAATTGAAACAATGTTCGTAAACTGGCCGATAGCGTCTTTACGAATGGTACCAGTGATTATAATTTCAACTAACGTTCTTGTTGAGTCGGCATTTTCTCCGGCCATTTTGATCGTTGAGTTAATATTTCCCGAGGTCGATAAACTACTGATATCGGTATAACTAGGAACAGAATCATGATCGCCATCAGTAACAACACGAGAAGAAATTGACCATGAATCTAATGCGGGCTGCATTGAACCGTCTGCTGTCTCCACTAAAAAACTGGAAATTTCGTCGATAATGGCAACTTCAGAGTTAGTATCCGAATTGTTCAGAATCCCTATCGTATAATTAATAGTTTGTCCCGGTGTATAGGTGGCAATATCTGATTGTTTTGTCGCTATTATTTTTGCAGTACCCGCGTTTAATATAACGCTATTAGTCGTATCGCTATTAATGGTTGCTGTATTTGTTATTGAACCAGTGGCTACCCCTGTAACTAGCGCATTAATCTCGAATACAACAGTATCTGTTGGCATGAGATCAAAGGTCGCATTTAAATCACCGTTACCGTTGTAATTTCCACTAATAGAAAAACGAGAGGGTCTCGGACTATCAATCAAATTCACACTGTTTGAAGAAAATGCAGTCACACCATCCGACGTATTTATCGTGCTAATAAGATCCTTAATCAGAACATCGTTAGCAATACCTTCTCCTTCATTTGTTACGGTTATTTGATAAGTAACCTGACCATTAGGGTTATACTCACACCCACTGCCTGTATTTGAAGGAAATGAACATGAACCTCCATCTGCGGTTGTATTCGTAACGACTTTTTCAAAGACCAATATAGGCTCTGCTGGTGGAATAGTACTGGTGGTGACACTGTCGGTTCCACCAATGGCAGTATTTCCGTCAATAATACCAACCGCATCTTTACGAACTTCACCGGTTATCGTAAATGTTATTTCTTCCATTGGGCCAATATCAAGACCGTCCGCTTCTTGGATATCTAGATTGCTACTCGGATCGTAACTCAATGGCTTCGTATCAACATTTAAGTCTAAGCCTCTTGTTATTACATGACTAATATTCGTATTCATTAATGCTGATTCTATTGACCCACCAATCACTTCTACTTTTATGTTAGAAATTAAATCTTGAATAACAGTGTTATCATTCCAGACTGGTTGATCATTATTTACTATAAATTGGTACTCTACGGTATCTCCCGGTTTATAAAAATCACCACTGCTATAAGGATTACCATCAATAGAAATGATCTTTTTAGATACCACTAAATTTGATGGCTCAACATTAAAACGAACCGCTTGTAGATCACTCGAACCATAAGTTGGAACCACTCTAAAGTCATTTAAAGTCTCCTCACGGATTCGAGATTCCATAACAAAATCAATCCATCCACCTGGAGCAATAGATATAAATGGTAAATCAATATCAACATTATTCCCTCCAATAAAGTTTCCAATTGATGTCATTGATTCATTAGAGGTTGTCGCGGTTACCTTCCAACCATTCGGTTCATACACTGGTCCCTGCTGATTATCAGCTTGGCTTGTTAGCGTTTGAGCTAACTTAACTTGTAAATCAGAAAACTTCTCAATCAGAGATTTACCATATTCGAGACCATTACCTGTGTTTTCTAAACGTAAATGATAAACCGCTTGTTCACCATTGACGGTATGGTTATAAGTTGTTTTTCTCGTTGATAAAGAGCTATCGGTATAACCTAAGTGAGTTTTAATTAGATTCACAGGTAACATAATTGAACGATCAGAAGTTATTTTGTATTTGTTGTCGATCTTAGCTGAATTATAAAAACTGCCAACCGCTTCTTTTCTGATATGTGCTTTAATTGTATAACGTACAAATGGTTGAAGTAATGTTGAGCCTGTTGAAGCTAAATCAAATTCTGTATTTATGTCTTTATTATTCTCGACAATACCGGGATTAGAAATTGAACTTCCATCTGATTCTGAACTTATGGTCCAACGGTCAAAAGCACTACAGCTAACGGTTGTACCATTACTTAAATCGTAACACTGAGTCTTTATCTTGCTGATTTCATCAACAATAGAAATATCATTCAAATGCACATTATTATCATTACGAATTTCAATTTGATACTCGATAAACCCATCAGGCTTATAACCATCTAATCCACTTGGCAATATCGTTGCTCCATCAGTATCATAATAAGCAAGGATCGTTTTTTCATCATCAAATTTCTGAGCATTTGGTTTTGACAATACACTTACATGATCCCCATTAACTGTCAGAATATTAGTTATATCTCCGACAGCAGCAGGGTTTACAGTTGTGGTAACAACATAATCAATCGTAGCTCCCATTGGTATCGATGCATTGGTATCTATGTCTTTTCCATCTTCAACTGTACCAACTTGGGCGTTACCTCCAACCGCACCACCACTGACTTGAGTTACTATCGTCCAATTAGGCTCAAATGCAGGTCCAAAAGAGCCATCTATTAATTCAACCTCTACTTTTGATATTTCATCTAGTACAGGAATATCATAAGCATTACCTTTCCCATTATTCGTAATAATCAAATGATAGGTTAATGTCTCACCTGGCTCATAATTAATTTCATCCACTTCTTTAGAAAACGTTAAATGGAATTCATTCGGTCTTAATGTTGTTCCGCCAATAATAATATTTCCAACAGCATCATCCCTAACAATACCTTCAACCGTATATAAAACATAATCACCACCAGCAACATCTATCGTTGTGTCTATATTTTTATCATCTTCAACTACACCATCTAATGTGCCGTCTGTTGTTCCTGCACCACCATCACTGTCTTCTTTTTCAACCTTTACACTAAAAATATCAGAGAATGGATTGGCATAGGTTCCATCCATTAACTGAACACTAAGTCCTTTTATATTCTCATCAACATTATGATCATTTAAATATCCGGTCGTTGAAAGTACTTTAATCGTATAAGTTAATGTGTCACCTGGGGTGTAGTATTGTTCAATGCTGCCATTAACATAAAGCTCTCGAATCGTATCAGAGCCTTGCCACACTCGCTCATTTTCATGATGTGAAACATGTGAAGCTTCAGTTACTTCACCAATATCACGATAAACATACGCATCATTAGGTAATAAATTAGTTCGTGTCCCAGAAAGGTTATCAGATCCCACAAAATTATCTTTTACTCTGGCTTTAATTTGAAATGTTTTTGATTCTTGAGGGTTTAAATTAAGTGTCGTTGACGACCCAATTTCAGGGTAAATAAAATTATCGTTATTTTGTGCACCAAAGGTTGCTTCACCATCTAATTTAATAGACCAATATTCAAATGGAGATTGCTCTTTATCATCTTCAAAATGATCATCTTTATCATTCGCTAATACCGCTTTAATATCCGCCATATAATCAACTATGGTTAAATTATTAGCCGTAACCGTTTTACTATTGTTGTATAACGTAATGCTGTAAGTAATGTCTTCCCCTGGGGTAACTTTTACTTTATCCGACGTTTTCAATATGGAAACATTAAATCGGCTAAGTACAATATCTTTACCCACTTCGGCAGTCGAAGAGTGGTCGGTACCTGTTGCAGGATCATGAATTTCAGCGGTATTAGATATTTCAGAAGGAGAATAGTCATTTTTAACTATTCCAGTAACTTTGTAAGCAACATAGCCCATGCCATCAAAACTACCTGATGACTCTTTAGGATCAATATCCACTTTTGATTGAATATTGCCTCCGTCTGGCCATGTCGATTTATTATCGGCATAGCTTCCCGATTTCAAATGAGAGTCTGTTAGTGCCTCAATTGTCCAACCAGAGTTAAATACTCCCATTCCATCAATATCATCAAAAACATCTACATCGTTAGCAAACCCTGCGCCTTTATTAAATACATAAATATTAAAAACAACTTCTTTACCAATTTCAAAATTATCGTTACTGGTTGTTTTTGTGACAAACACATCAGGATCTTTAGGTATAACCCAAGCATTCTCTGAATTGGATCGGCCGTTATCTGGTGTTGCTACAGTCGCAATATTATTAAATCGACCCCAAACTATTCTATTTTCATCAGAGCGATCAATATTAGCGGTAATAGTATAAATAATTTCAACGTTAGGCGGGATTTGAGCTGTCGTATCTAAGTTTTGATTATCAACAGCAACCTCTGTATCGGTAGCTGCAATTAAGTTTGCTTGCTCTTGAGCAGAAAGATCCGATGTATCTATAATATTAACTTCATTCTCAATCGTCCAACTACTGAACACCGTCATAGGCGTATTATCGGGTTCTAACATATCTGCTTCAATACTCGATATTTCATCAGTAATATTTACATTAGTCGCATAGCCATTAGATTTATCATTTTTAACCACGAGTTGATAAGTCACCGTATTTTCTGGTTTAGAGTAATACGTTTGCTCACGACTAAACGCAGAAGCACCATCAACCTTTACAAATTTTTCAATTGAAACTGCAAAATCTTTAGGCACAGATGCTCTGTCAGCAATTATTCTCTCATCAATAGTAACGAGGTTATTAATTTCACCGTTAGCTGTTGGTATCGTTCTCGCTCTTATCGTGTAAGTTATTATTGTTTTTGGTTCAATGGTTGCTTTCACATCTAAAATCGTTGGCGAGGTAATGACTCCTGAAAACCCTGTATCTGTTGAACTTGCGGCGGTACCATCAATATGTTTCGCGCTGGCCGTGATGCTCCAAGAGGAATAAGCAGGCACACTATGACCATAAATATCCGTTACCATTATTGATGCTAGATCATCTATTACCGATATTTGATCCGCGAAACCATCACCATTATTAGTGACTTTAATAGTATAAGTTAATCGTTGCCCTGAAGAATAATAGTAATCATCGACATCCTTGGTAACTGACAAGCTGTCATCTGGCATTTGAACCCCAGTTCCCGTCTCTGAAATATCATCATTACAAGTCAGATTATTATCAATAATCGGTCCGATACTGGTGTCACTAACTGTCGCGGTTAATTTATAATGTACTTGTTTACCAGGCGCAATATCAGGTGATATGGTTAAATCACCTGTTTTAGTTGCGCCATAGTTGAAGTCACCTGCATCAGTACCTTCTGAATCAAATCCATTAACAACATCTAACTTCCACGAACTAAAGGCGCTACCTTTACCAACACCTCCTGCCTGTTCTGTTTGAATACAAGATAATTTATCAACAATAATCAGATTGTTCGCAAAATATTTGTTCGACGTATTATCAACCGTAATGTCATAAACAACCTCTCCTCCGGGAATATACTCACTTTCCGCTGTTGTTTTTGATATTCTAATTTCAGGATCACTTAAATTTAAAACATATTCAGGCTTAATAACTCCAGAAATAGTATTAATTGGGTCAGCCAAAGAACCATCATTTTTAAGTACTCTTGCCGTTAAATTTTCTATTTCACCGATAGTAACAGGGGTTAATTTAGCCGTAATTAAATAACTAATATCTTCATCTGGATATACAGAAACCGTATCATCAAAGATTTGATTCGCCACTTCTCCACTTGTATTTAACGTCGAGATGGATTTATTTCCTATCGACGTAACTTTGCTCGTCCAAGAAATATAAGGATTAGATCTCACATCTGAGCTATCGTATCGAGCTTGATCTAAATCGTTGCCTAAATCAGAAATCAGAGCGTTAATATTATGTTGAACCACATAATCGCTAACAATGCCTGAACCAGTATTTTTAACGGTTAACTCAATTCTCATTTCATTGTTTACAAGATAACTATTGGTGCTTTCAAATTCATGTAATGTGATATCTAACTCCCCAATAGCTGGAGGCGTTATTAATTCATTACTATTTACACTTCCGTCTTTAGTCAGCGCCGCCGCAGAAGTGACAATGTCACTGACAAGACTGTCTGAAACAACGGTTTGAATGGTATAAGTTATATTGCCACCGATATCTATTGTGGCCTCAGTTACCGCTAAATCACCAGAAGGTAAAAATAAACCAGCATTAGTTTCAACCCCGCTCGTCGTAGCATTAATAACAACACTAGAAAAATTAGGAATAACCATTCCACTTATCGATTCACCAGTCAGAGATGAAAATAATTGATTAATAGAAAGATTTTGAACTTTGTAACTACCAATATTTTCCACTTTTAATGTATAGGTCAACGTATTATTAATAATGTAATTTGTTTTATTAACAGATAAATCAAGAGTGTACGCATAAGGTGCAGGCGTTACGGTAATTGGAGGGGTATTCACCGTTTCTGTTGGTGTAGTCACTGTTGCGATAACCGAAATATCGCCCGTTATTATATTGGAGGTTAATGCTTTTATTGTGTAAGTTAACACCCCTCCACTTCTTAATCTCGCATTACTAACGTTTAAATCCCCAGCTGAATTATAATCACCTTCGTTAGATAAAAAAGTAGACGTTCCTAAAATAGAAGTTGACTCGAAAGCATTTTCAGTCCCTGATTTTACGGACATAAAATTAGATTGAACTGATATATCATTAATTGTGTTCGGGCTAATATTTGTTACCGTAATTTGATACGTAACATTCGTATTATTCTCATAGACCGTTTCATCGGAAGTAATATCAATAGTAATATCAGCAGCAGAAACATAACTGCTACTAAAAGTACTGACTACTAATACAAATAAGTTAAACATCAGAGATGATAAATGAGAAAATCGTTTCATTATAAAAAATTTGTCCACTCTATATTATGAATAATCATGATGTCTCTCAATGAAACATCATGAAATCTAAACCACTCTTCAGCTTAGTTGATAAAATCAAGCAGTTGTAGGCAGTATGTAATTAATAACATATAGAAATGCTAAATCATTGTTTAATGAATCCATTTCTATATGGATATTAAACTGTATAAAAATAATTAATTAATCATAGAAATAAGCTACTTACAGAATATTCATTCTGTGATTCATCTCGTAAATAACAAACCATAACTTGATAAGCAAGGGTGATTAATATATCAATAACAGATGCTATTTTATGGAGTAAAGCATGTTATTAGTCACTCAGGAGCAATTTGAAGGGTATTTATTTTTGGACGAGGATGGTTCATTCTATTCAAAATATGAAGGCTATTTATTGCAAAGCGTATTTCAGCCTATTTTTAATGTTAACCAACAAGCGATTGGTTATGAAGCTTTATTACGTATTTATGATGTAAACATGCTCTCTATAAGACCTGATTTATTTTTTAAGGACACCACTAAAACTATCGAGCAAAAACTAAACATCGAACGCCTTAGTCGTATTATTCATATTCGTAATTTTGCCCTCTTCTCCCAAAGCAATAGCTTACTTTTTCTTAATATACTGCCCGAATCAGCAATCCATTTTCATGCTGATAAGATACCAAACATGAACACCTCTTTACTTGAATATCGAATTAAACATTTAGGACTTTCCCCACAACAAGTCACTCTTGAGTTACTCGAGTTTCATTATAATGATGAAGAAAAATTACGTTCCGCAATAGAAAACATAAAATCGCACGGATTTAATGTCGCTATTGACGACTTTGGTTCAGAAGCTTCTTGTGAGCATCGAGTTTCTCTTTTAAAACCAAGTATTTTAAAAATCGACCGAACGCTTTTGATACAATATGAGGAAGGAAATACATTACCCTTGTTATCTGCTATCCAACTCGCCAAAAAAGAGAATGCATTAATTGTGATTGAAGGCGTAGAAACACTAGCCCAATACACACAGATGAAAACCTTGAACATTGATTATTTTCAAGGTTTTCATTTGGGCAAGCCTCTGCCACTACAGCAGCAAACACATAAAGCCGCATAGCCTCAAAGACGGAATTTTGGTCTAACCTGACTAAAGCGGTAGAAAAATAAAGACAGCAATAACAATACACATCCGAGGATTTTATTAAGAGGCATCGATTCATTATATACCCATACACTTAACATCATTGTCCAAATAGGTTCAAGTAACATCAATATAGCGGCATTCGTTGGGTTGACTAACTTTTGACCTACAGTTTGCATTAAGTAACGTAAACTTGTAGCAAGTAAGACACTTAATAATACCCACTTCCAGGTAATTAAACTTACCTCTTCCGGCCAGGTTTCCAAGAAAAACGACAAGACTACGCCCAAGCAACCAACAGTAAATAGCTGTAATGTAGTGAGTAATATCGTCGGTAAACTGGCCGAATATTTACTGTTAAAATTAAAGTGCGTAGCAAGCCCAACAGCGGCGGCAATAAACCAAAGTTGACTCGTTGCAATATTCCATCCATCACTCCATGACAGTAGAAACAAACCAACAAATGCAATCGGTAATGAATACCAAAATGCACGTGGTGGTTTAGAACCAAACAATGGCCACGCCAATAAAGGAACAAACAGCATGGAGAGGCTCATTATAAACGCGCCCTCACCTAACGTATCGCTGATAGAGATAGCGTAGATCCAACAAAAAATGGAACCCGCAAGTAATACTCCCACCCCCATTGAACGAAAACAATCTTGTCCATCGGCTTTTTTTAGTGCACTAAAGCAAAAAGGTAAAAGGCATAATGAAGCGAATATAAAGCGAATACCAATAAAACCAAACGGAGGTAATCCTTGAATCGCTTCTTTTGAAAAAACCCAACCAGCAGCGGCTAAAAAGGTGGTGATGATTAAGATCGGTTCAGGTCGAGATTTCATAAACATAAAAACACTTAATGAACAATAGAAAAGAAATAGAGGATGGGTGCATTACAACTCATCAAATAATGAATATACATTCAAATAAATATTTAATCATTATTTGATAGCGGACAGATGGAACAAAACTCACGATAAAATGTATCGTGAGTTTTAGCATTATTACTTATAGAGATTTAATTAATTCGGCAATACTATCCCAATCACCCTTATCCATTAAATCTGTCGGTACCATCCATGTACCACCGCAAGCAACAACCGATTTAATATCCAAATAATCATTTACATTACTTGGGCTCACTCCGCCAGTAGGCATAAAGTTAACAGGATAAACCGCTGTTAATGCTTTTAGCATTGGAATGCCACCAGATGGTTCTGCTGGGAAGAATTTTAATGTCTTTAGTCCCATTCCCATTGCTTGCTCGACTAAGCTTGGATTATTTACTCCAGGGATGATCGGCATATTACGTTGTTGACAATATTTTACCGTTGTTGGATTGAACCCTGGGCTCACAACAAAATCAACGCCAGCTTCAATTGCTTGATCAACTTGTGCAGCGGTTAATACTGTACCTGCGCCAATCAACATATCAGGATACGCTTCACGCATTAAACGAATTGATTCAACTGCGGCTTCTGTTCTAAACGTCACTTCAGCACAAGGTAATCCATTTTCCATAAGCACTTTAGCTAATGGCAAGGCTTGTTCTGCACTGTTAATCGCAATAACTGGGACAATTTTTATTTCTTTCAATCGTTGTTCAATAGTTTTCATTTTTTAACCTTATAAGATAACGCTTAGGACAGCCACAATCGCAAATGCAATCGTTCCAAGTAATGTTTCCATTACTGTCCATGTTTTAAGTGTTGTTTTCTCATCCATATCAAGCAAACGAGAAACCAACCAGAAACCTGAATCATTAAAGTGAGACAACACCGTTGCACCACCAGCAATCGCGATGACAATGAAACATAAGTCAAATTCACTTAAGCCCGCCGTTTGAGCAACAATAGGTGCAATAAGAGCTGCCGTTGTCGTAAGAGCAACAGTTGCAGAGCCTTGAGCCACTCGTAAACAAGTAGATATTAAAAATGCAGCAAGAATAATTGGCATTCCTGTGTCAGATAAAACACCCGCAAGCGCCTCACCAATACCACTTGCACGTAGAACCCCACCAAACATACCACCAGCGCCAGTGACTAAAATAACAGCACAGATTGGAGCTAAAGAATCACCGCATAATTTCTCTAATTGCTTCATACCGTAATCTTTTGCAAATACAGCCAAACAAGTTAATAGAGTAATAAGAAGTGCTACCGGGGTTTTACCTAGCATACGCAAGAATTCAACTAATGGTGCTTTACCATCAATAACACCAGCAACGGCAAGCGTGCTTAATCCGGTATCCATAAAAATAAGCAATACTGGCATCACTAGAATCGCAAGTACTGTCGTAAATTTAGGTAATTTATCTTCATCTATAATAACGTCTGATCCGAATATTCCTTTCGACAATGGAATATTGAATTTTTTACCTGCGTATAGACCAAATAAGTACGCCCCAAAATACCATGTTGGAATCGCAACAAGAATACCAACCATTAATAGTAAGCCAAGATCCGCGCCCAATAATTCAGATGCAGCAACAGGACCAGGATGAGGGGGAACAAACGCATGCATAACCGCGAATGCACCCGCAGAAGGCAATGCGTATTTTATTGGAGAATCATCAAAGCGTTTGGCAACACTAAAGATGATAGGCATCATTACGATTAAGCCTGCATCAAAGAAAATTGGAAAACCAAACAGTAAAGAGGCAACCCCTAACGCCAGTGGCGCTTTATCTTCACCAAAACGATTAATCAGTGTATCTGCCAGCACTTTCGCCCCGCCAGTCACCTCTAATATTTTACCAATCATCGCCCCAAGACCAACAAGCAGAGCTACAGAAGCAAGAGTGCCACCAAAACCAGACATCATTGTTGGTACAACATTATCAACAGAAACACCCGCTGCCAGAGCGGTACCCAAGCTAACTAATGTCAATGCTGCGAACGCATGAATTCTTAACTTCATTATTAATATTAGCAACGCGATAATTGAACATACCGCGATTGATAACAAGTAAACAGGATCACTACTTTGACTAATCAATTCCATTTTATCCACCTAAATATTGTATTTATTATTGGTTATTTTTAGTTTACAGCCCTAAGAGTTACGGGTAACATGTTACCCGTAACTTAAATAATATAAAGTTAAATTTATCAGTATCTATCAAAAATGAGATCTCGCTCAGATTACTAAACAGGAGTCAGTATGAGTGGTAACAGCATTATAGTAATGGGTGTGTGTGCAAGTGGTAAAAGTACGATTGGCGAAAAAATAGCACAGCACCTTGGCGCAAAATTTATTGACGGCGATGACCTACATCCAAAAGCTAACATACAAAAAATGTCACGTGGCGAGCCACTTAATGACGATGATCGTAAGCCTTGGTTAGAGCGTATCCGTGACGCTGCATTCAGTTTAGAAAGTAAGAATGAACAAGGCATTATTGTGTGTTCAGCGTTGAAAAAAAGTTACCGAGATCAAATCCGCGATGGAAACCAAAATGTAACCTTCCTTTTTCTTGATGGCAGTTTTGATCTGATCATGAGTCGAATGACCGCACGTAAGGGCCATTTTATGAAATCTAATATGGTAGAAAGCCAATTTAATACATTAGAGCGCCCTGATAATGAAGATCAAGTAGCCGTTGTCGATATAGACACTGACATTGATACCATCGTTAAGCATTCTATTGTGGCGCTAAATGATCTAAAAGAAGAAAAAACAACAGCATAAAGGTAGCACTATGATTCATAAAACGATTATTTCGGTAACTCAACGAATTACAGAGCGTAGCCAAACCCTTCGCGCTGCTTTCATGAAAAAAACAGAAGAACAAAAACTAAGTGGGAAAGGAAAAGCGTCACTCTCTTGCGGTAATTTAGCTCACGCCGTTGCCGCGTCTTGTTCTACTGAAAAAGCAAACATTCTGAATTTAACAAGCATGAATTTAGCGATCATTACCGCTTATAACGACATGCTTAGCGCACACCAAGTTTACAAAACTTACCCTGACCAAATTAAACAAATCTTGGCGCAGTATGGACACACAGCTCAAATAGCAGGAGGTGTCCCTGCTATGTGTGACGGTGTAACACAAGGACAAGCAGGCATGGATATGTCTCTTTTCTCTCGTGATTTAATTGCACAAGCAACGGCATTCTCATTAAGCCATAACATGTTTGATGGCACGTTATTACTCGGTATTTGTGACAAAATAGCACCTGGACAGGTCATGGGCGCATTAACGTATGCTCATTTACCTACCGCTTTTATACCTGCGGGCCCTATGTCTACCGGCGTCACTAATGATGAGAAAGTAGATGTTCGTCAAAAATATGCAGCAGGTAAAATCGGACGTGATGCTTTATTAGAAATGGAATGCGGTTCTTATCATTCCCCGGGGACTTGTACATTTTATGGTACAGCAAATACAAATCAACTCGTTTTTGAAGCGATGGGATTAATGCTTCCCGGCTCCGCTTTTGTTGCTCCTCATACCGAATTACGTGACGCATTAACAGAACACGCAGCAATACGTATTGCATCAATGACCGCTGATTCATCAAATTATCGCCCTCTTTGTGATGTCATTACAGAAAAAAGCGTTGTTAATGGTGTCGTTGCTTTACTCGCATCTGGTGGCAGTACAAACCACACTATTCATCTTGTGGCGATGGCTCGCGCGGCGGGCATTCATCTTACATGGCAAGATTTCAGCGATTTATCGGATATTGTTCCACTGCTTGTTAATGTTTATCCAAATGGTTCCGCTGATATTAATGAATTTGAATGTGCTGGTGGCGTACCAATGCTAATGAAGCGCTTGAATGAAAATGGATTACTAAATACCGATGCACTGCCCGCTTTTGGTGATTTTTCTGACTACATGAAACGTCCAAGCTTAATTGATAATAAGCTAGAATGGCATGACTGTGGAGAAACAACCAATCCTGCGGTCATCGCCTCATCAGGTTCTGTATTCCAACGTTCTGGTGGCATCAAAATGCTATCAGGAAACCTTGGTAAATCTGTTATCAAAGTTTCTGCCGTTGCTGAACAACATCGCATTATTGAAGCCCCAGCGAAAATATTTCATTGCCAGCATGAGGTCGAAGCCGCCTATAAACGTGGAGAACTAAATCAAGATTGTATCGTAGTTGTCCGTTTCAATGGCCCAGCAGCGAATGGGATGCCAGAGCTTCACAAACTGATGCCAATTTTAGGTAATATTCAAAAATCAGGTTACCAAGTTGCCTTAGTGACTGACGGTCGCCTTTCTGGTGCATCAGGGAAAATCCCAGCAGCAATTCACATGTCTCCAGAAGCTCTTCGTGGTGGTGCAATCAGCTTAATTCAAGAAGGTGATATTATCCGTCTAGATGCAACGCAAGGTACCGTTAATAATCTTTCAGATACGAACCTTAGAGCAATTGAGCACTGTGATACAGAACTAAGCCAACAAACATGGGGAAGAGACATTTTTAAAGTATTTAGAGATAACGTCTCTGGTGCTGATGAAGGCGCCTCATTCTTGTATAGCTAAATGAGTCTCTAAATAAAAAACACCAATAAATAAAAGAGGGCTTATTCATAATAAGCCCTCTTTTATATCTATGATTATCTTACGTTGTCATTGATTACAGACTATCACCTTCGGTCAATGAAAAGCCCATATCGACCACTTTCTGATCTTGTCTTTTATTCGCTAAAGCATCTAATAATAATTCTGCACTTTTTTTACCAATGTCAAAACGAGGCGTATCAACACTAACCAGTCTTGGCGAGATAGCTTGACCAATATCTAACGCATTATAACCTACAATACTGATGTCATTAGGAACCGAAATACCTCTATGCGCACATTCCATCATTGCACCAATAGCGATATCATCATTAGTACAAAAGATACCATCAAGCTCTGGCATAAGCTCAAGCCCTTCAATTAACAAGGCTCCACCTAACGTAAAACTTGAATGTTCATCAGTCAAAATATGACGAGTAAGCAAACCCGCTTCGATCATTGCTTTATCATACCCTTGTCGGCGCAGCTTGGTTCGAGTATCTAAACGAGCCCCAAAATACATAATATGACGTTTGCCACTGGCTATCATTTGGGTCACTACATGGTATGCAGCCTCCATATGATCCAACCCTACCGCCATGTCTATTGGGTTTTCTGGTAATTCCATCGTTTCAACAACAGGAACGCCTGCGGACTTAAGCATTTGACGAGTTCTATCGGTGTGTTTCGTTTCTGTTAAGATTAAACCATCCACTTGATATGAAAGTAGAAATGCAATTTGTTCCTCTTCTTCTAATTCATCATAATTACAATGCGCAATCAGTGTTTGATAACCACGTTCTTTCGTTACTTGTTCAATACCTTGAACTAAATTGGCAAAGACTTGGTTAGATAAAGATGGGAGAATAATGCCAATTGCTTTACTGGAAGATTTAGATAACATTGCTGGAGCGCGGTTTTGAATATAGCCAAGCTCATTAATCATCGCGGATATTTTTTCGCGCGTTTTTTCTGCGACCGAATTCGGATCACGAATAAACCTAGAAACCGTCATTTTTGTCACGCCAACACGGTCAGCTATGTCTTGTAATGTCGGTCGCGTTTTACGTTGTGTATGTAAATTACTCATAAAACTCTCAATCAATGTTACTTGTAACAAGTAAACCAGTTGTATGTCATCATTTCAATAACTTACTAATAATTTAAGTCATTAATTGCGACACTTACAGAAATATAAGTAACGTTTGATTAACCAGCCACCTTATTTTTACCATTTTTGATTTTCAAGGTTATTACTTAATCAAATTAGCGTCATTACAACAACAAAACCACCACACAGCGTAACTTCCCTTTACTCTTGCTACTTTGCCGTTAAAATAGCGTTTTTGATTTTTAAAGGATTCACGCTATGTCCATCCAATGGTATCCGGGTCACATGCACAAAGCTCAAAAAGAGATCGCCGAGGTGATCCCTAAAATGGATGTGATCATTGAAGTACTTGATGCTCGTATCCCTTTCAGTAGTGAGAATCCAATGATCGCCTCTCTACGTCAAGATAAGCCTTGTATTAAAGTATTGAACAAGCGTGATTTAGCCGATCCAGAAGTGACTAAACTTTGGATTGAACATCTTGAGAAAGAGCAAGGTGTCACAGCAATGGCAGTGACAACCAGTAATCCCGATGAAATCCATAAAATCATGGAAAGATGCCGTAAATTAGTTCCGCACCGTGAAGCGATGGGAAAAAACGTTCGTACCATGATTATGGGTATTCCGAATGTGGGTAAATCAACCATCATAAATACACTAGCAGGACGAATGATTGCGGTAACCGGCAACCAACCAGCAGTAACGCGTCGTCAACAACGTATTAATTTGCAAAATGGGGTTGTTCTTTCTGATACTCCTGGGATTTTATGGCCTAAAGTAGAAAACCCACACAGTGGTTTCCGTCTTGCTGCTACAGGTGCTGTTAAAGATACAGCAATGGATTACGATGAAGTTGCTTTCTATACGGTTGAGTATTTGGCAAAACAGTACCCAGAGCGTTTAAAAGAGCGTTATAACTTGGATGAATTACCTGATAACGATGTAGAACTAATGGAAGCCATTGGTCGTAGCCGTGGTTGCTTACAAGCTGGTGGACGAATTAATATCTATAAAGCGTCTGAAATTCTACTTCATGAACTTCGCTCGGGTACATTAGGCCAATTAACACTAGAACTTCCTGAAATGATCCCTGCAGAACTTGAAGCAGTTGAAATTGCAGCAGCGCTTAAAGTTGAACAACAAATTAAGAAAAAAGAAGAACGTCGTAAGCGTTACTTAAAAAACAAGCGTTAATTCTTTTAAATCCAATAAAAAAGAGACCAATCATAGGTCTCTTTTTTTATGCATTTATATTAATAAAAACAACATTTTTACTTTTTATCGTTAATCAATAAACTCAGTAATACTTCTTCTAACGTGTCCCAAGGCAATAATTGAGTATCAATCACTTCTAGTTTTGATTCCATGCCATCAAGACTTAACTGATTGACTGACACCACACGATTTGCCACATTAAAAGCATAAAAGCCTTTGTTCGTGTTCATTACCGCTTTAATTCGCTCTGCATTTAAATCCGACAACATCGAAAACAGCTCATCAAAATCAAATACCGATTCCGCACCAAAGAACCAACCACAGCTAACATAGCCTTGACCCTTATTTTCTTTACGAAGAAATTTTTGCCCAGGTTCCAGTATCATTTCCACAATATCTTGCTCTGCATGATGGTGATGATGCTCTTCTATCGTCAATTCAACCGTTCTGTCTTCATCTAACCAGTGCAAAGGTAGTTCACCATGATTGATCGTCGCGGTCTTTGGTTGGTGAGGTAACGATTTTGCCCATGAAGAAAATAAACATTTATCGTAGTCTGAAGCCATGTCCATTTTCGTTGCCACGATCACATCAGAGATACCGAGTTGGTCATTAAAATTTTGATTACTGATGTACTTCTCATCCGATAAATTTCGAGGATCTACAAGCCCGATGGTTGATTTTAAATCAATGTACTTTTCATAGTTTTCAGATTGGAGAATCGCAATGATCTTTTTAGGATGGCCTAAGCCTGTTGGCTCAATGATTAAACGATCTGGTTTTTGACGCAATAGCGCATTAATCCCAACTGACATAGGTAAACCAGCAGTACAGCACATACAACCGCCAGGCACTTCTTTTATTAATGCCCCTGCTTCAGATAAGAAAGCACCATCAATACCCACCTCACCAAATTCATTGACTAAAACAGCCCAAGATTCTCCTTCAGGTTTGTTCTTCAATAACTGCAAGATAGTGGTTGTTTTCCCTACCCCTAAGAAACCGGTGATAATATTTGTTGGGATCTTTTTCATTGGTTTAACCATCATAATTTGTATTTCTTTTATCATACCTCTCTCACATCCCTTGCGACCACTTATTTATCTAAACACGTTGATTTAATTTACAAAATTGATTACATAAATACGCTATTTAGGTTATGTTAACGGCATGTAGAAAGCAAAATCTGCACACGTATTCCTGATTTAATTATTCATTAAATTAAACAAACAATTTCTTTATAATTATAGGCTTAAAGTATGTTTAAATTCTTTGAGCGGATCACTACCGCTTTCCCAGAACAAGAACCAGAACAACCACCAAAAGGGTTGTATGCTTTTTGTCGCCATTACACCAAAGGGTTCGGAGTTCCTTTAATCGGCATGTCAGTACTTAGTGCTATCATCGCCATGGTTGAAGTGTCTCTTTTTGGGTTTATGGGGCAATTAGTTGATTGGCTATCCACTCATAACAGAGACACCTTTTTAGCACAGGAAGGACAAACCTTAATGTGGTTAGGTATTCTTGTTGTTATTGGGATGCCAATTTTAATCTTGATTCATTCATTCATTACACATCAAACGTTATTGGGTAATTATCCAATGGCTATTCGCTGGCAAGCGCATCGATACCTTTTAAAACAAAGTGTTTCTTTTTATTCAGATGATTTTGCTGGTCGTATTGCAACAAAGGTCATGCAAACCTCATTATCGGTCCGTGAAACCGTAATGAAGCTACTTGATGTGCTTATCTATATTTCTGTTTATTTTACCTCCATGATTGTGATGGTAGGAAAGGCAGATTGGCGTCTTATGCTGCCTATGCTTATTTGGCTTGCGGCATACATTGCGATTCAGTTTTACTTTGTCCCGAGAATGAAAGCTGTTTCAGAGAAGCAGGCCGATGCTCGTTCTACAATGACAGGACGCATTGTTGACAGTTACACCAACATCAATACGATCAAATTGTTCAGTCATAGTAAGCGCGAAACTGAATACGCGAAAGAAGGCATGGACGATTTCTTAGTGACTGTTCATAAACAAATGCGCTTAGCTACTGGCATTAATATCTCTGTAGAGATCATTAACTACTTATTAGTCTTCTCAATTACCGCGGTTTCTATCATGCTGTGGATTGATAATGAACTATCTGTTGGTGCTATCGCGATTGCGATCAGTTTAGCGTTACGTATCAATGGTATGTCTCATTGGATCATGTGGGAAATAAGCTCCCTATTTGAAAACCTAGGCACAGTGACTGATGGAATGAATACCTTATCCAAACCAATTACCATCAATGATAAACCTGACGCTACAGAACTTTCTGTTAAGCATGGAAATATTCAATTTAAGAATGTTAACTTCCATTATGGCGAGAACAAGGGAGTCATCAATAATCTAAACCTTGATATCAAACCAGGAGAAAAAATAGGGTTGGTGGGACGTTCTGGTGCGGGTAAATCAACATTAGTGAACTTGCTACTTCGTTTCCATGATATTGAATCAGGGTCTATCTCTATTGATGGCCATGATATTCGCGATGTTTCTCAAGATTCACTACGTAGTCAGATAGGCATGGTGAGCCAAGATACTTCCCTACTTCATCGCTCTATTCGTGACAATATCAAATATGGTCGTCCTGATGCGTCTGATGAAGAGTTGTTTGCAGCAACCAGACAAGCACAAGCTCATGAGTTTATAGAAACCTTAACGGATTCTTATGGCAGTACTGGCTATGATGCACAAGTTGGTGAACGAGGTGTGAAACTCTCTGGTGGTCAACGCCAACGAGTTGCTATATCTCGCGTGTTGTTAAAAGATGCCCCCCTATTGATTTTAGATGAGGCAACCTCTGCACTTGATTCTGAAGTAGAATCGGCTATTCAAGACAGCCTAGATGAATTAATGGAAGGAAAAACCGTTATTGCTATTGCTCATCGTCTATCAACGATTGCCGCAATGGATCGCTTAATTGTCATGGACCAAGGTCAAGTTGTTGAGCAAGGAACTCATAAAGAACTCGTTGAGTTCGGCGGTATTTATGCCCAATTATGGACCCATCAAACTGGTGGCTTTATAAAATAAGCAATAGGTTATAAATACGTCACCTTAAAGCACGCTACTTTACGCAAATGTAATGGCGTGCTTTTTTATTTATACATTGTCTTATCAGTTTTAGGAAAATAGGGAATAACACTCTGATTTTTAGTGGAATAAAGCATTATTTTAGACTAAATTATAGAGATGATTTTTTAAAGGGTACACGAATGACGCGAGGCCTATTTTCTTTACTTATTGCTTTTCTGTTTATTCAAACAATAAATAAAGCCTCAGCTCGTGAATTCACGCCTGCACAACAGTTTGAAGAGTCTTTTGCCACGGCTCTTGTTCTCTCCGACAGCAACATGATCACCTTTGGGATTGCAGATTTTAATCCCAATCGATATATTTCTAAAGATGAAAATCCAGATAACGGATTAGGAAGTTCAGACTCCGTTCAATTACGAAATCAAATGACGGTTTATTCGTTGCCGTACACCTTCACATTAAATGATGATGCAGATTCTTTATGGTCTCATGAGGTAACGGTAAGAGCCTCTTACGTCAATACGGACATTGATGTCAAGTTTCAAAATAAAGCGATCCCTGATTCAGATGTTGATGAAGTGTTCGGACTGTATTCCGAATACGCACAAAATTATATTTTTGCAGAAAATTGGACCATCTCATTTGGTACTGCACTACACTTGATGCATTACCGTAATTCACACAGCTACAATAGTGTGTACAGTCAAAAGTTTTCTCCCGCTTTAGATGGTATCTTTTATAACGTATCCACGAATGTATTTATGATTGAACCTAAAATGAGCTTCGAATATAAAAAAGTCGCGCCATGGGGAGAATGGCGTTTTAACAACAGTTATCATTATGCTAACGGACAAGGTTTTGGTGGTTCATCAAACTACAGCTCAGAGGTTCATCCTGAGGTGTGGCGTTTTGTAAATAGCGTACAATTACGTTACAACATGACCAGATGGAACCAGTTTGCTCAAGTATTGTACCTAAAAGCCAAACGTGTTGATCTTGGCGGCGATGTAAATAAGCCACTCGGAACCGATTATTACTATGAGTTCAATATTGCATGGTTAATCGATACGCGTAAATGGATCGATTTAGTAGATAATGTAGGCATTGGGTTTACTTTTAATGTCGGGAGTGCTCTTCGTGGTGGCAGTATTGTTCTTTTTTATGATGAATAATCAAGTATATACACCTAATTTCATCAGCCCTTAACAGTATTCTTATATTTTTTACATTAAGGCAACCCAAACCACAGCAAAAAAGTGCTACTATCCGCTCCTGAAATTAAACAATATCAATCCAGTAAGTGAATTTAAATACATAAATTTTTAATTTATTCTCGTACTTTCGTATTACTAGGACAGCCTATTGGTTTGATATTTGAACTTCGAGGTACTATGACAAACACTCTATCTATCGGCGCACTAGAATCTTTTTTAATTGCCATCGCCGTACTTTTTCTAGGCCACCTAATCAACTCTAAAGTTGTGTTTTTTAAGAAATACAACATTCCAGAACCCATTGTTGGCGGATTAATCGTCGCTTTTGCTATTACCGCTTTGCATTTTCAAGGGATTAATCTTGAGTTTTCATTGCCGCTACAAAGTACATTCATGTTGATGTTCTTCAGTACTGTCGGTTTAGCAGCGAACTATACACAACTGATAAAAGGCGGAACAAAGGTATTCTTATTCCTTGCTGTTGCCTCTTTCTATATCATTATTCAAAATGCAGTTGGTGTTAGCTTAGCAAGTGCTATGGGCTTAAATCCATTAATGGGTCTTATTGCTGGTTCGATCACGTTATCTGGTGGTCACGGTACGGGTGCTGCTTGGTCCCAAACGTTTGCTGAAACTTATCATCTAAACACGCTAGAGCTAGCAATGGCATCTGCGACCTTTGGTTTGGTCATGGGTGGCTTAATCGGTAGCCCGATTGCACAAAAATTGATTCATAAACATAAATTAGAATCAGAATATGGCACCGGTGTGGATACCCATACCCGCTTTCCTGAACTCGTCACTTACAATGAACGAGAAGAAGAAAAAGTGACCGCAAAAAAAGTGACCGAAACCTTATTCATTCTACTCATTTGTGTTGTAGGTGCCGGCCATTTAAGTGATTTTGTAGGCAGCTTTGATATTGCTTGGCTTAAAATCCCTGATTTTGTTTACGCTTTATTTATTGGTGTTTTCATCACTAATATTACTGAAGTAACAAAAATCCATAAGATTGATACTGAAACCGTTGATATCCTAGGCACTGTTTCGTTGGCTCTGTTCTTAGCAATGGCATTAATGAGTTTAAAATTGTGGAACATCTTTGATCTTGCGATTCCACTTCTTATTATTTTATCAGTTCAAACCGTTGTTCTTGCTTTCTTCTCTTACTTTGTCACTTTCAGAGTCATGGGGTCAAACTATGACGCCGCTGTTATGGCTGGTGGCCATTGTGGCTTTGGATTAGGAGCAACACCAACAGCAGTGATGAATATGGGCTCTTTAGTGTCTCGCTTTGGTCCATCGCCACAAGCCTTTATGGTGGTTCCAATTGTTGGCGCTTTCTTTATTGATATAGTGAACTTAATTATTCTACAAACTTACATTAGCTTTATTGGTTAAGTTACAACGTAATTAAAATATTCGCACTATAATGTGCTTACAAGAAAGGCTGAATGATTTTCTCATTCAGCCTTTTTATTTATTACTCAGCCCCCCCCTCTTTACTTTCATATCGAGCAGAATAAATCCTCCTCTTAATCATAACTCAAATTAGATATATGAACTTTTTATGACAGTGAAAATTTATAGTGACTTTATCAATAACTTATCATAATCTCGATCGTTCATACCCAACACCTATTGGTTAATAACCATACCTCGAGACACTATGACAAACACTTTATCTATTGGCGCTTTAGAATCGTTCTTGATTGCTATCGCTGTGCTTTTTCTTGGTCATTTCATTAATTCAAAAATTAACTTATTTAAGAAATACAACATACCAGAACCTATCGTCGGTGGATTAATTGTTGCTTTTGCTATTACCCTTTTGCATTTTCAAGGGATAAGTCTTGAGTTCTCATTACCATTGCAAAACATATTCATGCTTATGTTTTTTAGTACCGTAGGATTGGCAGCCAATTACACACAACTGCTTAAGGGGGGATCTAAAGTCTTCTTATTCTTAGCCGTCGCGTCTTTCTATATTTTAATTCAAAATGCCGTTGGTGTTAGTTTAGCAACCGCAATGGGGTTGGACCCTCTGATGGGACTTATTGCTGGTTCAATCACATTATCAGGCGGCCATGGAACCGGTGCAGCTTGGTCTCAGACCTTTGCTGACACGTATAATTTAAACACCTTAGAGCTTGCTATGGCATCAGCGACTTTTGGTTTGATTATGGGGGGTTTGATCGGGAGTCCAATCGCTCAAAAATTAATTCATAAACACAAATTAGAGTCTGAATACGGCGTAGGTACAGATACTCATGCTCGTTTTCCTGAATTAGTCACTTATAATGAAAGAGAAGAAGATAAAGTAACCTCTAAAAAAGTCATCGAGACGTTATTCATATTACTCCTTTGTGTTGTCGGTTCTGAGCACCTCAGTAATTTTGTGGATAGTTTTGGTATTTCTTGGCTTAAAATTCCTGATTTTGTTTACGCTTTATTTATCGGTGTTTTCATCACGAACCTAACGGAAGTGACTAAAATCCACAAAATTGATACGATAACCGTAGATATTTTGGGTACGGTTTGTTTATCACTTTTCTTAGCAATGGCATTAATGAGCTTAAAATTGTGGAATATTTTTGACCTTGCCATTCCTTTCTTGATTATCTTATCCGTTCAAACGGTGGTCTTAGCGCTTTTCTCTTACTTTGTAACCTTCAGGGTGATGGGATCAAACTATGATGCAGCGGTAATGGTAGGTGGTCATTGTGGATTTGGATTAGGAGCAACACCAACAGCGGTTATGAATATGGGATCATTAGTGTCTCGATTCGGCCCTTCCCCTCAAGCCTTTATGGTGGTTCCAATTGTCGGAGCCTTCTTCATTGATATAACTAACTTAATCATTCTGCAAGCGTACATTAGCTTTATTGGATAAGTGACGGTTAATTATTGACAGTTCATCATAATAAATGAATAAGAGCTTAGATTCACTCTAAGCTCTTATTGGTTAATCTACAAAGTAAACTGGTCTATGTTTTTTGATAACGAAGAAATACTCTCGTTCATGCTTTCAACTTGCTCAGAAATCACATTTGAAATCTCCATACAAACTTGAGACATATCTCTTACGTTTACCGCATTCCCGTTAATTTCTTCAATGACACAAGTTTGCTCTTCACTTGCTGTTGAAATCTGATGACTCATATCTGAAATAGAATTTAGGTTATTATCTACAATTTCAATATTTCTTCTCGATACCACAGACTTATCAACACATTCTTTAATTGTATTCTGACTTAATTCCATTTTCTCACTTACATCGAGTGTTTTAGATTGTAAGTTAGAAATAATTTGATTAATTTCAATCGTAGAATGTTGTGTCTTTTGAGCTAACACCCTTACCTCATCAGCAACGACTGCAAAGCCTCTTCCCTGCTCACCAGCTCTTGCTGCTTCGATAGCCGCATTTAATGCGAGCAAGTTTGTTTGATCTGCAATGTTACTGATCATATCTAACACACTGGTGATTTTATTACTGTCGTTACGTAACTCAGAAATCAGCACATTACATTCATCAATTTCGGTCGATGCGACACTAATAAACTCAGAGGTATCCGAAACTATTTGCTTAGTTTGGTTACATTCTTTAGATGCATCCGTTGTAAAGTTAGCAGAATTACTAATATTATTAGCAATCTCATTTGATGCACACTGCATTTCGTTAATAGCTGTCGCTAACATATCGACAGAATTAAGCTGCTGTGTTATTGCCTTCTCATTTTCTATCGATTGTTTGTTCATTAACTCAAAAGCGTCATTACTTACCTCAATACTCTCTTTAACAGCATTAATCACAGTAACTATTTTTAATCGGAAAGATCGTATAGATATCATGATGCTACCGATTTCATCATTCACAAAATCTTTACTATCAATAAAATCACACACTTTTCCGTTACGAAGGTCTAAAGTAATAAATCGCTCCAACGAAGTATTAATGAGAGCAATACGACGATTTAGGTCTCTCGATATATAGAACCCACTCACGATAGAAATGAATATTATGGTGATAATAATAAACATAGCAAAATATAATGTATCTAAACGTTCTTGTTTTGAATTTTGTCTATAGTCTTCTAAGAAAACATCAATCTTAGTGGATAATTCATTAATATTATTGTTTATTTCACTAAAAACGACAAGGCTGTCACTCACTAATTTATTTCTTGGTTCAGATGTTCTATTACTTTTTATTTCGTTAATGTATTTAATATAAGTGTTAATTTCATTATTTAACGTATCTAATCTTGATTTTTCTTTTCTTATTACATCTAAATCAAAAGTTCGATATGAATCTAAAAGAGAGTTCATGTCATAAATTAATTGATCACGTTCTTTGATATCATTATCGTTTTCAAATCTAATAGATATAAGCGCTAAGTCTGCTCTTCTTAAAGAAATTAACTTCTTTTCAAATGAGTTAAATATTTCTGATGATTCAATCACTTGTCTAAATAAAAATTGCTCGGTCTTATCATTATCAACATAATTCATATAAATTATATTTAATGCCACAAATAGACCAGTTGCATTAAATGCGACTAAGAATAATATTTTACTTCTTAATGAAATGTTTTTCATTTACTAAACCTTTTACCTTACTTAAATTAAATTGGTCATGCTACGTAAAACCCGTAAATTAAACAATTATGTTATTTATATATTTAACTAACCTTCAAATTATTAAGTATATTTTTAAACTTAATACATTCTGTGATTATTCTTTCATTATTTTCATTTCTAAATTTAGAATGAGTCAATTCATTGATTAACCACTCATTCAATTCAGTTAATTTAATGATTGAACTTTCATTCTTTATCATAAGTAAAGGATCTTTTTTAACTGCAAACTCTAATACTTCACATGAATCTGATATTTTATTTATTAGAAAATCATAATCTATTTTCATTATTTTATTATTCCATAATTATTATTATTTTAATGGCATAAGCCTACTCTTAGGTAGAGTATAAAAATACACAAGCGTGTTAATCAACAAGAGTAATGTTAATGATCAATACTTTACATTACCAATTATAATTAATTACAGAGGATTACCGCTTAATTATATTATTATAATTAACTAAAACGAGACATTAACCGGCATCCCCTCAACCCAAGAACTACTACTCAAATCATTGATAATATTAACCTTTACTTTAAGTAGAGCCTTAGTGCCTTCAAAAGGTTTAGCTAACTGGGTTGGTAATTTCGATGCCGTTTTAATCGCCAGAGATACTTCTCCTTTTAGGCGAACTCCACTTGGTAAAATAATGGTGACGAATGAGCCCTCTTTTGCTTTATCGATGTATTTTGGGTTTAAATACGCAATGACAAATGGGGGGACTTTTGATGAAACTGTTGCTAAATAATCCCCCTCTTTAACTCTTTGCCCTATGACTGCATTAATTTCAACAATATTACCAATGTAAGGTGAACGTATAAAAAGAGAATCATATTGACTTAATTTAGTCACTAATTCTTTATTTAAATTTCGAATTACTCCAGCGATGGCACCTGCAATATCCCTTTGATTATCATCAATTTTAGCTTTCGTATACATTATATTAGCATTTGTTATTAAATTCTGAGCATTACTATACATCCCAAGAATAGCAGCGTAATCAACCTGAGATACTTTTCCTTCTTTTATATATTTATCATAATTAATTTTTATTCTATTTATATTAACAAAACTAGACTTAGCATTATCTATTGCTAGAGTATAAGATGTTAAGTTATCTTTTTTAATTTTGTTATTAACATTTATTTTTTTCAATTCATGTCTTAAAAAAATGATGTCATTATCTAAAGCAGAATCTTTTAACTCCATTAAAAATTGATTACTTGAAACCTCATCACCTTCTTTTATATTAATGGATTCAACGACTGCATCTTGAGATGCAGTTAATATCACAGGTTCTGTCGTGATGATACCAGGTGCAATAGTTAATACATATTGTTGAAAAAAGTAATATAACATCGCCAATATTGGACTTAATACCAATGCTAAAATGGCATACCAACGTATACGATAACCACTTCTTTTTGCATTACCATATAATACCTTCATCCCATTATCCGTTGTTGGTTGTTTATTTTTTTCTAAGTGAAATTGAACTTTCATAATGTCTAAAACCGTTTTCCACGTTTAAGAACCCACCATGGGGCCATACTTGACTCTTCATGACTTCTTCTCGTTATCTCATTAATCATTGAAAATGCAGTAATCATTCTCATAAATAATGCATACAACGGATATATTGGTAACCAAATAGCCAACTTAATATCGTCTTTAGTTCGTTCTGAGACTAAACCAATATAAATCATAAAAGTAAAAAAAATGAATGTTATATAAACCAGATATATACACATTAACATTGATAATACGACGCTCATGGGATAAGTGATCACCATATATAGGCTAAAGATAATCATTAATAACGGTAATACCACATTTTGTAATATCCCATACACTAGCGTATAAATAAAATTACCCCAACCTAATAATCTTGGGTTTAATCCTTGTTTATGCTTTCTCAAAAATAAAAAAAGTAGATCTCCATCCCAACGCAAACGCTGCATTATTAATATTTTCAATGTATCAGGAGCATCGGTATGTCCAACAGCATGAGGCGTAAATGCTAATCGACTGTTTGGGTGACGCCCTTTGTATTGTTTTAAGCGCATGGTCAAATCAAGATCTTCAGCGGTGTGAGTATCCCAGCCTCCCACTTGCTTAATTACATTAATTCGAAATGCCCCAAAAGCACCTGAGATGTTATTTAATACGCCCCAATTACTCATTCCCGTTTTTCCAGTTTGCATTGACATCATGTATTCAAGAGATTGCATTCGAGTCAAAAAATTAGCATCCCAGTTGCGTACACGGAGTGCCCCACCAGATGCGAGTACATTTGGATCTGAAAATTGCTTGGCCATTTTCCATGCCATATCATTATCAAACGAAGTATCACCATCAACGTTAATAACTAATTCGTTTTTAGCTTCAGATAAACCCGCATTTAAGGTAGAAACCCGTCCGCCTCTTTGCCATTTTGGCACAACCCTTACCAACCTCATTTTATGAGAATGGTGTCTATGTTCTCCCTCTAAAGCGGCTTGGTAAGTGTCTTGATTCTGTTTTGCACCATCAACCACAATTAATATTTCAATATTGTTGGGGTATATTTGCTCAACTAGCGTATCAATCGTTTGCCTAATCGCATCACCTTCACCATAACAAGTAATGATAAAACTTATTGAGGGAAAGACTGTTGGTTCACTGTTATCAGCACTCCATGACCAACGAAAGACACCAGAAGCAACCAAAATAAATAACGGCAATTCAATCATGATCATCATTGGAAAAAAGACAAAAAACAACTCCAAATTATGACTAAGCATCCCAAAAATAGAACGGAAAACGTATTCAAATTCACTCATTACTCAATGACACCGAGTTTATCAATTAGCCATAAAGAAGCCTCATTATTCAATGACATATCAGGTAAAGGCCAGATATGTACATTTAGAATAACTAATTCAGACTCTATTTTATTTGCAATCATCTCCACTTTTTTCTGTAAAACAGATAAAGAATCAATAGGAGTCATTGGTATCAATAACAAAATCATGTCTGAGCGATATTGGCAGCAAATATCCGTATCTCGTAAAATATCATTTAGGTCATTAGATATTTGGTTAATCAATTGTAATAACTTAATTTCACCAAATTTATTTGAATACAGCTCAATCCCAGATAATTTGATGCCTAATAAAATATGAGTATGTTTATGCCTAATCGCTAATTTATTTATCCACACTAATAAGTTATGGAATGAATCACCATCGATTAATCCATTCAGAGATAACTCTTGGTTAAGAGAGTGATGACCGTACATCATTAAATTTTTAACTTGTTCACCCGCTTTAAATGTACTGATATGACGAGTTATCAGATCATCAATTTCATTACTATCAGAACAAGATAAACACCGTACTCTAGCGATAGATTCAGAGAATGTGTGGTCACAATCTAAGCATTTGTAATTTTCTAGTGGGCGGTCATAGTCGACACCAATATGGCGTAATTGCGTTAGGCACGTAGGACACTCTAATTTGCCACGATGCGTGAATTGATCTTGTTTTCCTACATGCCCACAAGTGAAACAATGTAATGAAACGACCTCTTCAATATCAACGCTTTTGCATGAAGGGCACGTTTCAATATAATTTTGATGACCACTATGACATGTAGGACATAATCGAATTCTATCGATCGTTAATTCTTTATTTAAATACCCTCTTTTCGTCTCTAGCTGAAGATAATGATTCGAATTACTCTCATCTCCCGCATAACAACTGACTAAAGGATAATAATATAATTCTTGTCTACGACTATCGCAAAAAGGCGTTAGGCGTCGATTATTACCTAACCAAAGCCAAGCTAATAATTTATCTATAGGTTCTTCTTTTATAAGAGATAACTTAGCTTGATGTAATTTCCATTTCTCGATAACATTTGTCGGTATCCAAAGACCATCGGATAAAGAATCACTTAATGAACTGGTATCTAAAACGTATACATACCAATTCCATATTAGTAATTTCGAGTGTAAATATTCTAACGCTTTATCTTGCTCTTCTACTGGTAATGACAAAACACAAATAGCCGGTTTGTGAACAAACAATTCTTCTATATTTTCAATATGAATAACATCAATACCGCTTCCATATATCAATTTGGAGTCACCAATAACATAAACAGGAACTATATTTTCAATTTCTATACTCATAGCATTAACACCCTAACCAATGTGATAATTATTATTTTTCTTTAAATTTCATTTCATACATTCTTTCGTCGGCGATTCGTATTAATTCATCCTTATTTTCGCCATCATAAGGAAAAATACTATAACCAATACTAATACCTATAATTACACTCAACCCATTGATTATCATAGGTTCACAGATCGAACGTAATATTTTATCTTTAAAAAAAGAAATATCCTCTACTTCTTTTTTTTTTATAAATATGGCAAATTCATCACCACCTAAGCGAAAAGCACATCCTTTGTCCTTTATAAGTAATGACATTCTTTTGGATACTTCAACAAGTAAAAGATCGCCGACTTCATGCCCATAAGAATCATTGATGCTTTTAAATCCATTAAGATCAGAAAAATATAATATAGAGTCTTTAAATAAGTTATTTGCATTTTCATCAAAAGATCGTCTATTGTAGAGACCAGTAAGAGGGTCAATATAAGAAAGTCGATACATTTTTTTCTTTTGTTCTAATAAATTAATAAGCATATAACTTATTATAGATAATGCGAATACAAAGAAAAAAATCAAATACACCTTATATCTATATTCAATAGGATCAATCCAACCGTCATTCGAACTTACTGATAGTATCCATTTTTGATTTAAAACAGAAAATTGATGATTAATACTATTATTTAACGTATCTCTTGTTGATTCACTAATAACTTCGACTGTATTTTTATTTTTATCTAAAAAACTTAATTTATAATTAAATCCATCACGAGACAAATCATTTAAAGATAGAGTGTTAATGAATTTATTTAGGTCTAATATAACAATGCTAAACCCCCAAAAATCATTAAATTCATTTCCAATAAAAACAGGCGTTCTTATAATCAGCCCAGATCCGCCTTGAAAGAGTTCAAGGGGTTCTGACATCATACTGATACGATTATCTCTAGAGAAAATAGCATCTTCTCTTCTTTTTTCATCCGAAAATAAATCTATGTATACCTTTTCATTCCCTTTTTTAGGGTAAGCATACTGGACAAAACCACCTGGGGCTAATTGCAAACTTTTTATAGCACAAAAATCTGTTATTAAATTATTTGCTATAATATTAAAATTATCTTCGGATATACTTTCATTGTCTGAATATATCAAATACTTGTATACTTGAGACAGAGTCAGATATTCATTAACTTTTATTAAGATTTCACTTTCATACTTACCTAAAAGATAAGCCATATTATGCTTATTTTCACTTTCAGTAATAGAATTACTGAAAGTAAATAAAACATAACCTATATAAAGATAAACCATACTTAAAGGAATGATTACAACATTTTTCCATTTAAATAACATATATACTACTTAATTTATTTTAAAGAGATTTATTCAAATTATTTCTACTTTTATTAATGTACATTTTTTTGTCTGCACAATTTATAGCAGATTCAATCCCTTTAGATAAATTATCTATTCCATAAGAAAAAGAAACATCGATATCATTAAATTTAAATAACCGCTCTATTTTGTGTCTAATTAAATTAAGTCTGCTTTCAAACATATCAATATCATCCCATTTGGTGAAAATTAAAAACTCATCACCACCATAACGAATAATTAGATCTTCTTCTCTTAGCTCATTTTTTAAATACATTACAAATTGGCTTAAACAATCATCTCCAAACTGATGGCTAAAATTATCATTAATTTTCTTAAAACCATCTAAATCAATAAAAGCAACCATATTAAAATTGTTCATATAATAACTATTTAAAATTGTTCTATCAAAACAACCGGTTAAAGTGTCTTGAGGGAATGTATCCCTATCATCTTCATCATAAACAATCGTGATTACTAATATTTTACCGTAATGGTTAATTTTCTGTCTAAATGTATAGTACGATTTCACTTTACCATTAAAATCAACCGATTCTCTTACCGTAAAAAAATTTGATTTCGATTCAATCAAATTCTTATCAAGAGTAATACAGCCTTTATATTGACCAAAAGTTTCATATACATCAGATAACGGCATACCAACCAAGTCCGTTCCCATAAAATCAATATGTGCTTGGTTATTAAATAACGCATTACCTTCTGAATCTCGAATAATAACCAGTCGGCTCATACAGTTTAAGTACGATTTGAAAAATAATATTTCTGGGCTGCTTGAACTGATCGATAATTTATTGTATTTTTTAATCAAATTTTCTTTTATTTCAGGTACACTTAAACACTCCGAAACTCGAGATCCTAAATTATTAAAATTATCAATCTCATGAATGTCATTGATTAATATTTCACATTCGGTTGCATCACTACATTTTATTAAATCATATAACCGTTTTTCTAAAACAAGTTTATCATTAACAAAGCATGTATTAACCTGTTGTTTATTCGTTATTTTTATATCTAGTAACGGTAATGGTTTAGAAAAAAAGAACCCTTGATATGTTACTTTCTTACCAAATGATTCAATTAAATCAAATTGTTGTTTGTTTTCAACCCGCTCTACCACTAAATGAAAATTATTTATATCTTCAAGTTCATCAAGAATATATTTTAGGTGTCTATAATTATAAAAATCGTTCTCTATATTTTTTATTAATGAACCATCGATTTTTATTTCATTAAACTCTAATGATAATACATGTTCTATATCAGAAAAACCTTTACCAAAATCATCTAAAGAAAATTTAATGCCGAGTGACTTGAGTAAATCCATTGACTCTTTAACTTTGATTAAAGATAAATAATCATCATTTTCTGTAATCTCTAACGTAATATCCTCTTCATTTTCTAAAATTTTAAACATCTCATGAATAAAAAAATCAGATTCTAAACTTTGGATAGAAATATTAATGGATACAGGAAAACTAAGCCCTACATTAGAATGATAGAGTCTTCTGTCTTCAAGCACTTTTGTAATAACAGATAAATCAAATAAAGGCTTATTAGTAATCATAGAGACATAGTTCTCTATATTTGAGGTCCCAGGGACTCGTAACAAAGCTTCTACGCCAATTATATTTCCACACTGGATTTTTGGCTGATATAAAAATGAACAATTAGAAATCAAGTAAATACCTTAGATAAAAAGACTCTTACGAGATGATACTAAAGTTATATTTAGCTCATCACCAATAAGCCGGAATTTACAGGAATTAAGGTAAAACTCAAATTATAATTAATTACAATCGTTTGTAATTAATTATTAGACCATAAAACTAATGAAATGAATGAGTTATGGTAAAATTAATTATTATATGTACAAAAAAATCCTATTTTTTTCAGGTTTTTACTCGCTGTTGGTAGGGTAACAAAGCAAGAATCACCTAATGAGTATATATTTAATATATAGTAATTCGTGCCGTCATATGCATAAAGTTGTCCCTGAGATAAATCATAGTCAACAATAAATTTACTGGCATCACTTATCGATGACACAGAAGCATCATCACTATAATGAGTATTTAAAATATCAACAGAATCTAGATATTTAACGTATTTAACGTATTTAACATTGTTTTCATTAATCGCAATAGTACCAATAAGCTCTACTTTATAGAATTGATGCCATACAACGATTATCAATAGATTAATAATACTAATTAATAGTAATATTTTTGAAATTCTTATTTTCATAGTTTATATCGTACACCGAGCTATTTTATTAGTTATATCAAGTTCACACTCTTGTTTCTTTGATTTTAGTATGAATTTGTCTTCCGACAATGGAGTAAAGCTAAAATCCTTCATCTTTGTGATTTCACTTAATGGTACTAAATCAAAAAAGACATGCTTCTCAATACAATAAATTAAAGAAATACTAGATAATGAGAACATAAGTATTGAAAAACCAAGTATGATGATGCTTTTTCTTTCATTAATATCTTTAGTTATTCTTAATGGTTCTACTAATTTTTTAGGCTCTTCTTCTACTAATACATCTATATCATCTTCTTGAATATCTACCTGTAACGAAATTTTCTCTACTTTATTTATTTTGTATCCATTTCCTTTAATATTCTCTATAACATCTCTATCTATATCTTTAATCGCAACTCTAGTTCGTTTAATTAATTGAGGGATACTTTCATTTGATATCCATTGTGTACCCCATAAAATATTTTTTATATTTTCATTTTTACAAACTAAAGGGTATTCTTGAATCAATAAATTCAAAATTGACGAAACTAGAGGTGTCGTTGAACCGTATTCATTTTTACAACTAACAGCATCATCTAAAGAATCGTATAATTTTTTTGATATCGGATTCCAATAGATTTCATTAAGTTTAACAATCATATATTACTCACTTAATAATCACCTAATATATACTCAACATAAATAAACCTATTTACGTTTAATGTCAATAACTTACTAGTAAAAAATAAGGATAATAGAATAAATTAAAACATATTTAATTATATTAACCATTCAATGAAATTAAAATAAAAACCGTTAAGTCTTTTGCCTTAAAAAGAACGATATTTAGTAACACTACTGCAATAATTCAGACTCAAGTTACACCGTAACAGTTTTGTGTGGGAATATATCTTACATAAGATCATTATGTCTTACTTTATTAAATACCACTCTATTTAACTTCGTTTATAACAATATATAAACAATAAACGAATTAAGAATGGAACCAACCTAATTTTCGTATGGGTTGCCACATAATGTATGTAACTTGGTTTTCGTTGTACTTAAGTCTATATATTTCAACCAGCATTTTACAAACAGTGATGCCTCTTTATTCCCACCTTTAACATCATCAATAAATTGTTTTTCTACACTACTATTCGGTATTAAAGAGCCATTTAAAAGCCCTTTCATCGTGACTCCATGGTAGTTTAGGACTTCAGCTTCTTTCACTGTAAATCCTTTTCTATTAAACCCTTTAGGGAAGTGAAGATCGTCATAGAATCTAATGTTTTTTCTCATACATAACCATAATTTAATTATTTAAACGACTGACATTATACAAAAGGTTGTAACTGAAAAATCACAACACAGTAAGCAACTTAAAATGAATAACCAAGACCAATATACATCGTACTCACAAAGCTCCCCCCCGCACGATCAGATAATTGATCACTGCTTAATGAATAAGTTAATGAGGTAAGATCATCACCAGATATCCTCTCAGTAAAGAAAAATGTCGAGAGGTAACATGAAGTTGCTGAGTTAAGATTTCACGCAAGTCTCTCTGATTCTTGAAAATAGCTCATGCTATCAATAAAAAGTGTTATTTTGGCTGATGCAGGGAGAAAAATACTGATCAGCAACGTCGTAACATGTACTTTATTCATAAATACGACCCTAAGAATAACATTATAGTGGTTGTTATTTATTCATTACTATTTACTGTGCTTTTATTTGTACTTAACTAGATCTTGAATATAGAACCATCTTTGTTTATAAATATACCTTAATTAAAACACCAATCAAATTATAGTTAAATCAATAGTTTATTACATAAATTACAATGTAAATTATATTTATAATACTTAGACTCAAGATTAAGCACAAAAAACAAGCGTTTATTTAATTGCAAACTGTCATATATATATTTATTTTCAAATAAAACAACATAATTACATTAATTATTAATCCCACTTTGTATTTAAACTTCGTCTAGTAAGTACATTTTTAAGATCATGGCATTTTTAACACTCACATAAAAAAATCAAACCTATTGATAACTAAATCTAGCCAAAATATCGTGTCGCGATTTGATTTTTTTGAGATAACAAACATAAATCACATATTTATGTGAACTTTTTATGACAGTGAAAATTTATAGTGACTTTATCAACCACTTACCTTACTCTCGATCTTTCTTACCCAACAAGCTAACTACTTGAATTTCGTCTGGAGAATGGCGATGTTTGATTCATTTCTTTCTATTTTAACCGCCCTTTGGCAACAAGATTTTGCAATACTACAAAATCCAAGTAGTGCTGCAATGATTTACTTCTGCCTTATTTTATTCATTTGGCTAGAAAGCGCATTTATCCCTGCTGCCCCACTCCCTTGTGATAGTGTCGTCATCCTTGCTGGATCTCTTGCTGCAGCAAATGTAATTAGCTACCCTGTCATCGTCACTGGACTTATCATGGCAGCAGCCATTGGCAGTCAATTGGCTTTTATTCAAGGTCGTTGGTTGCATAAGTTTCCAATGATTCAAACATGGATAAACGCAGTGCCAGAAAATCGACTACAAACCGTTGATAATTTATTATCAAAACACGGATTATTAGCATTATTTATTGCGCGCTTTATTCCGGTTGTTCGCCCTCTGCTTCCATTAATGATGGGCTTACGGATGAAGCAAGTACGACGCTTTCATTATTTTGCGTGGATTAGTGCCATCATTTGGATTTTACTGCTAACAGGCTTTGGATATTCATTATCTTTCTTACCTGAGCGCATTTCAAAAATCGTAACAATGGTATTAATGGCCGCACCAGTAATTACTCTCGCTCTTGCTATCGGCAGTTTTTTAAGTAGCTATTTTATTAAAAAATACCGAAAACGCCTCTATTAAAAAAAAGCCCTTAACTCATCACAAGTTAAGGGCTTTTTCATTTATACATAATACAGACTAAGAGTTATAAGTTGTTGACGAAACATCGCCACCTTTACCAGTCCAATTAGTATGGAAGAACTCGCCTCTTGGTTTATCTAAGCGTTCATAAGTATGAGCACCAAAATAATCACGCTGTGCTTGCAGCAAGTTAGCTGGTAAGCGGGCTGTTGTATAGCCATCTAAGAACGTTAATGCCGATGTCATACAAGGCATTGGGATTCCCACTTCCATGGATTTAGAAGCAACTTTACGCCATGCAGTTAGGCTGTTTTCTAAAATAGTCTTAAAGTAAACATCTGAACCTAAGAACGACAGTTCAGCATCCGTATCGTATGCATCACGAATATTGCCCAAGAAAGCAGAACGGATAATACAACCGCCACGCCACATTAACGCGACATTACCGTAATTTAGATCCCAGCCATTTTCATTTGACGCTTCACGCATTAACATGAAACCTTGAGCATAAGAAATAATCTTAGATGCAAGTAACGCTTGGCGTAACGCATCAATCCATACTTGCTTATCGCCTTCAACTGCAACGGTTGTTTTAGCAAACAATTGCTCTGCTTCAACACGTTGATCTTTTAGTGCAGATAGGCAACGAGCGAAGACAGATTCAGTGATCAGCGTCAGTGGAATGCCCATATCAAGTGCATTGATACCAGTCCATTTACCCGTACCTTTTTGGCCAGCTGTATCAAGGATTTTTTCAACTAACGGCTCGCCATCTTCGTCTTTATAACCAAGAATATCCGCTGTAATTTCGACTAAATAGCTATTTAACTCAGTCTCGTTCCAATCAGTAAACACAGATTGCATTTCATCATGATTCATACCTAAACCATCTTTCATGAATTGGTATGCTTCGGTGATTAGCTGCATGTCACCGTATTCGATGCCATTGTGTACCATTTTAACAAAGTGACCTGCACCATCGTTACCAACCCAATCACAACATGGTTCATTATCATCTGTTTTTGCAGAGATAGCTTGGAAGATTGGCTTAACAAATGGCCATGCTTCTGGTGAGCCACCAGGCATAATTGAAGGACCAAAACGAGCACCTTCTTCACCACCAGAAACACCTGTACCAATAAAGTAAATGCCTTTTTCTTTAAGTGCAGCTACTCGGCGGTTTGTATCAGGGAAGTTTGTGTTACCACCATCAATAATGATGTCGCCTTTATCTAGTAAAGGAACAAGGTTATCAATAAATGTATCAACAACGTCACCAGCACGTACCATTAACATGATTTTGCGTGGTGTTTCTAGTTTCTCAACAAGTTCTTCCAATGAATAAGCACCAACAATATTTGTGTCTTTTGCTGGTCCTTCTAGGAATTCGTCTACTTTTGTCGCTGTACGGTTATGAGCAACCACTTTAAAACCGTGATCATTCATATTAAGAATTAGATTTTGTCCCATTACAGCAAGACCAATTACACCAATATCACCTTTCATGTTTCTCTCCTAAACTTTGTTTATTCCAGCATTCATTATTTATTAGTAATTTGAGCTGCTGCGTCCAAATCTAAAAACCACTCAGTCGTACCCAACGTTGATTGGATATTTGCTGCGGGATAAGGCAGCTGACTTGCTGGTGTTGTGTGAATTTCGTGTACGATTTCTGCTTTTCCTTTGCCTAATACAAGGTAGCTGATGCGTTTTGCCGCCTCTAGTACTTTGGCTGTTTTAGATACTCGACGCTGACCTGATTCTGGATGAACAGCAACAATGGCAAGATTCGAATCATTATAATCAGTCACATGTGGGAAAAGAGAAGCTGTATGCCCATCAGCACCAACACCTAATAGAATCCAGTCAAACACTGGAATGCCATTTTCTGTTGGGATGCACTCTGCCATTTCTTTTGAAAAACGAATCACTTCTTCTTCTGGTGTATTTTCACCACGGATACGGTGAATATTTTCACTAGGGATAACAATGTGAGAAAACAACAGTTCATTCGCTTCACCATAGTTACTTTCGGCATCATCAGGAGAAACACAACGCTCATCTCCCCACCAAAAGTTCAGGTTTTGCCACTCAATGCTTTGTGCATATTTATCAGTAGCAAGTAACATAAACAACATTTTAGGCGTGCTTCCACCAGAGAGGGAGACATGTACAGGTTTACCTTGTTCACTCAGTCTCTTTAGCTCATCAGCTAGGCTAATAACCACTTGTTCTGGTGTTTCTAAAATTTGATGATTTATCATAATTCGCAATAATCCGTATCGGTTAAATTTTTACAAGGAAAACGCCACGCTCGATCATCGCGCTCTAGCAGCTGATCAGCTTCTTTTGGTCCCCACGTACCACAAGCGTAACCAAATAAAGATTGGGGGTCTTCCTTAAAATCAAGAATTGGCTGTACAAACTTCCAACATGCATTAACGGCGTCACTGCGAGCAAACAAAGTCGCGTCACCATTTAGTGCATCCATCAGCAAACGTTCATACGCTGTCAGCATGTTTGTTTCTGCTAGCGATTGATAATGAAAATCCATCGAAACATCTTTTACTTTAAAACCAGAACCCGGCTCTTTTAAGCCGAAACGCATTTGAATGCCTTCATCTGGTTGAATACGAATAACCAATTTGTTTTCAGGTGCATCTTTAGAAAAAACAGGGTGTGGTGTTTTCTTGAAATGTATAACAACTTCAGTCACACGAGTAGGAAGACGTTTACCGGTACGGACATAGAATGGAACCCCATTCCAACGCCAATTATTAATAAACATTTTCAAACCAACATACGTTTCAGTACGAGAATTATCATCAACCCCATGTTCATCACGGTAGCTTGGTAATAAATTCCCTCGAACTTCTGATTCAGTGTACTGACCTAAAACGAGGTTGTTTCGTAAGTCATCTTCAGAAATTGGTTGTAAACTTTGCAGCACTTTCGCTATTTCATCACGCATAGAATCGGCGTTAATAGCTGAAGGCGATTCCATACCAACCATTGCAAGCACTTGTAGCAAATGGTTTTGGAACATATCACGCATTGCACCAGAGCCATCGTAATAACCACCACGCTCTTCAACACCAAGAGATTCTGCGCCCGTGATCTCAACATACTCAATGAAATTTCGGTTCCATAATGGCTCAAACATAATGTTTGAAAAACGCAATACTAATAAGTTCTGTACGGTTTCTTTGCCTAAGTAATGATCGATACGGTAAATTTGATGCTCTTCAAAATGCTTATGAATTTCTTTACCCAGCTGTAACGCAGATTCCAAATCATAACCAAACGGCTTTTCAATGATAAGACGTTTCCAACCATTTGATTCATCATTAAGGCCATGAGCCGCTAAACATGCAGGGATAACACCGTACAAGCTTGGAGGCGTTGCTAAATAGAAAAGCGTATTTCGTTCTTTTATTTGATATTTATCTGCAATTTCATCTAATTTGGTTACCAACAGGCCATAGTCTGCTTTATCAGAAGTATTAATTGCTTGGTAATGAAGGTGTTCACAGAATGCCGTTAACGTTGCAGGATCGGTTTTTTCCATTTCTTGCAATGATTGTTTCAACTTCTCTCGATATGAATCGTCATCATACTGAGTACGACTTACACCAAGAATAGAAAACGACGCTGGTAATTGATTGCTAGCATACAGGTGATACAAGGCAGGAATAAGCTTACGATAAGTAAGATCACCAGAAGCACCAAAAATTACGATTGTATTGTAGTCTGAGATTGCCATTATTTTACTATCCGATACAAATCAAGTGAGCAAGTATAGTAAAAAGTATATCTTAAGAATGCTAATCATTTCTAACTATTTTATTAATAGGTAAAACCGATGTGAAATCAAATCATCATCATTCTTATTCGCTCAAGAGTATAATTTGATCTAAAAAGACACTTCAACGGGCATCCCTTCAACCCACTCTCCTTCAAGTAATCCGCCTAAAAAGGTTATCTTCACTTTTAATAATGCTTTAGCTCCTTCAAAAGGTTTTGCTAATTGAGGCGGAACTTTTGAGGTTAACCCAATAGAAAAAGACACCCTTGCTTTCACCTTCTTTCCATTAGGTAGTGTCACCATCACTTCGGTTCCGAGCTTTGCCTTATCAATATGCTTTGGATCTAAATAGCTAATAACAAATGGGGCGACATCAGGTGAAATCGTGACTAAGGGATCTCCTATGCTCACTCTTTGCCCTACCAACGTATTAATATCAATCACTAATCCCATATAAGGTGCTTTTACGGTAAGCGTATCTAATTGATTTAGTTTCGTGGTCAAATTTTGATTTAATGCACGAGTTACCTGAGCAACGCCACCGGCTAACTGTCTTTGCTTATCCGCAATTTTAGCTTGATTTAGAGCAATATAGGCACTAGTTAATGAAGTTTGAGACGCATTATATATACCAATAATAGCGGCATAATCAACCTGAGACACTTTTCCCTCGTTAGCGTACTGGTCATAATTCAATTTTATCTTCGTTATTTTTTTCAGATTATATTTTGCGGCTTTAATTGCCGTAAAATAAGGAGATAAGTCCTCTTCTGTGTTCTCACTTTGAAAGGCATTCAATTGCATCAACTCTTCTTTTATAAAAAAGATGTCTTTTTCTAATATTGGATCGTCCAATTGCATAAGTGTTTGATCAAAGAGTACAAATTCACTGTCTTCAACTTCTATCATTTTTACGATGCCATCTTGAGCTGCGGTTAACGTTACGGGACCCGTTGTGATAATCCCTGGAGCGACGATAAATAAATACGGCTTTAAAAACGTATACCCCATGATGAAAATTGGACTTAAGATAACAGCTAAAATAAAATACCATCGAATACGGTAGCCACCACGCTTTGCTCCGCCATACATTACTTTCATGCCATTGTCGGTGGTCGGTTTTTTGTTTTTATCTAAGTGAAATTTAACTTTCATGATAATTAAAACCTTTTACCTCGTTTAAGTACCCACCACGGAGCCATACTCGACTCTTCGTGACTCCGTCTAACAATTTCATTAACCATTGAAAATGCAGTAACAAATCTCATAAATAATGCATAAAAAGGATAGATCATTAACCACAACAGCATTTCTCTGTCTTCTTTTACTCTTTCAGAAATAAGACAAAGATAAACAAGAAAAGTGAGCGCGATAAAAAATAAATAGATAACGTATAAACAACTGAAAACAGCGAATACAACGGTATTTGGAAAAGAAAGAAAAAGATAAAAATTAAATAATGTGATCAATAAAGGCAGAAGAACAGCTTGAAGCACTCCATAAACCAACGTATATAAAAAACTGCCCCATCCAAGTAATTTAGGAGTAAGCCCTTGTTTATGCTTACGAAGATAAATAAAGAGTAAGTCACCATCCCAACGTAGTCGTTGTGACATTAATCCTGTGAATGTTTCCGGAACATCGGTATGACCAATCGCTTTGGGAGAAAAATCCAATTCAATATTGCGATAACGACCTTTATATTGTTTTAACCTCATCGTCAGATCCAGATCTTCTGCGGTATGCGTATCCCACCCTCCAACTTGTTTGATAATAGAGCGACGAAATGCCCCAAACGCGCCCGATATATTATTAAGTAATCCCCATGTCGCCATTCCTGTTTTACTGGTTTGCATCGACATCATGTATTCTAATGCTTGCATCTTAGTCCAAAAACTCTCATCACGATTACGAACTCGTAATGCGCCACCACACGCAATCACATTAGGATTTGAAAACGATTTTGCAAACCGCAGTGCAACATCATTATCAAACGACGTATCACCATCGACATTAATCACAAGATCGTTTTTTGCTTCTGCTAATCCTGCATTTAAGGTTGAGACTCGTCCTCCCCTTTGCCATTTAGGCAATACTTTTAATGTTCTGTTTTCTCTCGATTGATGTCTGTAAACCCCATTTAACGCCGCATGATAAGTCTTTGGGTTCTGTTTCGCCCCATCAACAACGATCAATATTTCAATTTCACCGGGGTATATTTGTTCAGCAAGTGTATCAATCGTTTGGGTAATCCCATCACCTTCGCTATAACAAGTGATCACAAAGCTTATGGATGGCGACACATTAGCTACCGAATGATTATCACGCCAAGACCAGCGTAAAACACCAATAAAAACAAACAACATTAACGGAACTTCAACAACCAACATGATGGGTATAAACGTAAGAATAAGTTCCCAATACGCGCCAAGTGTCCCCGTAATGGTATGAAGCACATATTGAAACTCACCCATGAGCTATGGCCTCAAAATGCGTGGCTAACCATCCTGAAGCATTGTTATGTAATTGCTTGTCAGGCAAAGACCAGATATACACATTAAGATCAATCAGATCCGACTCAATGCTATCCGCAATACCTTTAATTTTATGTTCAATAATCGGACTGGAATCTGTCGGTGTCATTGGCATGAGAAGTAACAATATCTCATTGTCATACTGGCAACAAATGTCGGTATCTCTTAAAATCCCATTAAAATTATTTGATATTGTATCAATCAATTGCAACCGTTTAATTTCACCAAATTGATGAGTATAGTTTTCTATCCCTGACACTTTCACGCCGAGTAAAACATGACTTTGTTCATGCCTAAGCGCTAATTTATTAATCCAAACAAGTAAGTTATGAAATGATGTTTTATCGATCAAACCATTGAGTGTTAACTCTTGTTCTACAGCTCGTCTTCCATACATCATTAAATTACTCACTTGCTCTCCTATTTTAAATTCGTGAATTGGACGAACCACTAAGTCATTAACTTCATTGACAACAAAGCAAGATAAACAACGAACTCTCACGACAGATTCAGAGAAAGATAAATGACAATCACCACAATGATAGCGCTCTAATGGTCTATCGTAATCCACGCCAATATGACGTAATTTAGTGAAACAATTAGAACATTCTAGTTTCTCTTTTTTGGTGAAACTTTCTTCCTTATCGATATGACCACATGTAAAACAATGCAGAGAAATGATTTCATCAATATTTGTGCTTTTGCATGCGGGACAAGTCTCAATGTAATTCAAATGCCCACTATTGCATGACGGACATAATCTAATTTTATCGAGTGTTTTTTCTTTCTCTAGATACCCCATTTTGTCTGCTAATTGAAAATAATGATAAGGACTGTCCTCTACTTTTGAATAACAATTAAATAAAGGATAGTTATAAATCGCTTGTTGATCACTTTGGCATATTGGAGATAAACGGCGATGAGGAGCTAACCACAACCACGCAAGTAATTTATCCGCAGGTTCCTTTTGAATTAAGGCGAGCTTCTCTTGATGTAATACCCAACGATCTTGGTAATTAAACGGATTCCAAATACCATCAGATAAATATGGACTCAATAAACTCTCTTGCAATACATACAAAAGTCCATTCCAAATCGGTAAATGAGTATGTAAATACAGTAAGGCGTTATTTTGATCTTTAGGAGATAACGATAGGATGCAAATCGCAGGGGTTTCTAGTGCCAATTCTTCAATGCTATTAACATAAACAAAGTTAATCTCATTTTTATTGATCGGAATATCGTTACCGACAACATAAATAAGTGCTTCATTATTAACTTTTGAACTCATACTATTACCTCATAAAATAAGACAATATGTAGGTAATCCCTTTACCATTCATCGTTTAATTATAGCTACACTTTCTCTTTTCACATAAAAAAGGCCCCTAATAATTAGGAGCCTTTGTATAAATCAAACGGCCTTACTTTGCGCTGAGTACCGCTGCTGGGTGCAATTGACTTGCTTTTCTGGCTGGATACCATGTCGCAATTGAACTTAATAGAATCGCGGTACAAGTTACAATAGCCACATCGCTCCACACTAATTGAGAAGGTAAGAAATCAACAAAATAGATATCACCCGATAAGAATTGATGACCAACTAAAGATTCAAGCCCTTTAATCATTGGCGTTAAATTCAATGCAACTAATGATCCCAACAAGGAGCCCGCAATACTCCCCGTCACACCAGAGAAGATACCTTGGCAGACAAAGATGCGTTTAATTAACCCATCGGTTGCTCCCATTGTTCTTAAAATAGCGATGTCGCCAGAGCGATCTTTTACTGCCATCATTAACGTCGAGACGATATTAAAACAAGCTACCCCAATAACTAAAACCATCACAAGGTACATGATTGAGCGTACAAGTTGAATATCTCGGTATAGATAACCATATTTTTGAATCCAGCTACGTAAATACACATATTCGGTTAGTGTTCCGCCCACTTCTCTTACTATGTCTTGTGCTTCTAATACATCATTCACCTGCAAAGAAACACCAGAAACGGCTTTACCTAAATTAATGTATTGTTGTGCATCTTGCAGAGGAATAATCGCTAAACCGTGATCAACTTGCCCACCAAGTGACAATAATCCCACAACTTGCAAACGTTGACGCTTTGGTGAACGCAATTGCTTATCGCTGTTCTCGTCAGGGATCAACGCCGTGATCCAATCTCCAACATTAACGTTTAAGGTATCAGCAACGCCTTTCCCTAAAATCACACTTTGCTTATGCGCGGAAAACGACTCCCAAGCCCCTTTATTAATGTATTCAGGTAACTTAGATACTGAAGTTTCCAAGACAGGATCAACCCCTCTCACTTCAACCGCTTTTAATTTACTGCCTCTTTCTAATAACGCAGTAAAACGAACATAAGGTGCGGCCCCTGTCACTTTAGGGTGCCGCTTGGCTTGCTGCATCATAGTTTGCCAATCTGTGATCGGTTTTTTTACCCCTTCAAGCTCAGCATGAGGAATAACCGACAACACTCGATTCTGCAACTCTCGTTCAAATCCATTCATGGCAGAAAGACCAATAATGATCACCGCCACGCCAATCGCAATGCCTAGCGTTGAAGAGATTGAAATGAACGACACCATTTTATTGCGTTGCTTTGCTCGAGCAAAACGACCTCCAATAAAGAGAGAAAGCGGAGAGAACATTACGCCTCCTGGTCTTGAACTAGATTAGAGCGAACCGTTTCAGTAATAAAACGTCCATCTTGCATGCTTAATTGCTTATCCAATTTAGCAGCCAAAGCCGTATCATGAGTAACCACTAAAAATGCAGTGCCTGACTCTTGATTCAACTCACGCATGAGATTATAAATATCCAATGCCGTTTGATGGTCCAAGTTACCGGTAGGTTCATCAGCTAATACCAGAGCAGGTTTATTCACTAAGGCACGTGCAATCGCAACACGTTGGCGTTCACCTCCAGAAAGTTCAGATGGACGGTGCTCAATACGATGAGCAAGACCCACTTTTTCAAGCAATTTTGTCGCTCTTTTCGTTGCTTCTTTCTTATTAATACCACCGATTAATAACGGCATCGCTACATTCTCTAGTGCACTGAAATCAGAAAGAAGGTGATGAAATTGATACACAAACCCAATATGTTGGTTACGGATTTTTGCTTGCTTATTTGCACTCAATTTCGTTAATTCATTGCCTTGGAAATACACCGTACCCGCAGTAGGATCATCAAGCGCACCAAGAATGTGAAGTAATGTACTTTTACCGGAACCTGACGAACCAACAATCGCAACTAATTCGCTTTCATTAATTTGAAAATCAACGCCTTTAAGCACTTCCGTTTCCATCGTGCCTTCTTGGTAAACCTTACGAATACCCTGACAAACTAATAATGGGTTACTCATATCTTAATGCCTCTGCTGGTTGTACGACTGCCGCTCGATAAGATGGGAATACGGTCGCTAATAAACTTAATAAAATGGCTAGAATAATGACTACACACACTTGCAATGGTTCAACCTCTGCTGGTAAAGAACCACCAACAGTAAATAAAGATAACCCAAATGTAGAAAGGATAACATTTATGTTACTGGCAAATAATGCACCTAATGCACCACCAACAATCGATCCAATCACACCACTACTTGCTCCTTGCACCATAAAAATAGACAGCACTTGGTTACTTGTCATTCCTTGGGTTTTTAAAATTGCGACTTCCGCTTGTTTCTCCATCACCACCATAATAAGAGCGGAGATGATATTAAACGCGGCAATGGCAACAATCAGACCAAGCATTAAGCCCATCATATTTTTTTCCATTTTTACCGCTTGAAATAATTCACCGCGTTGATCGCGCCAATCACTCCATGTCATCTCGTTTTTTAGAGGCAATTTAGCCAATTCAGTGACTTGGAAGGGGTCATCGAAAAATAAACGCCATCCAGTAATATTGCCTTTTTTAAGCTTCATTAAACGCGCAGTGTCTTGAATATTTGCGACCATTAACTGACCATCAACATCCGAGCCCGTATTAAATACACCCACCACTTTAAAATTGCGCTGGCTAGGAATTCGACCTAAAGGTGTATATTGACTGGCGTTAGTTACCATTATTCGCACCGTATCACCGTAACGAACATTTAATTCACGAGCCAGCTTCGAGCCAAGAAATATACCGTATTCTCCTGCCGCCAATTGACGGATATTGCCAGAAATTAATTCATAGGCAATAGGATCATATTCATCTGGGTCAATACCAACAAGCATGCCGGCGCTTAAACCTTTCGCACTTTGAATAATCGCTTCCCCTCGAACGACTGGCGTAACTTGAGTCACATGGGGCAAACTTGCCACGTAATTTCGGTCATCATCCGATGGGATAACTTGATCGCTTTCACTTGAAATAACCGCTTGAGGTAACACCCCTAAAATACGATCTTTAAGTTGTCCTTCAAACCCATTCATAACCGACAATACGGTCACCAAAGATAACACGCCAATCGTGATACCTGCGGTTGACATATAAGAGATAAAACGACTGAACCTATCGCCAGAACGTCCTCTTAAATATCGTAATCCTATAAATACTGATACTGGATGAAACATAAATTCTCTCAATCACACTTAGAATAGTGATAATAATGGGTATACCCAAGCAACTTAGGGGCACAGTCTATCACGTAAAATACTGGTATTTATTCCTTTTTTTACTATCTTACCTAAGATTAAACACTTGCTGATGCGCATTGACTTCGCCATAATCAGAGAATAATAAATAGAGGGTCGTTTATGTCACACAATGAATACTTTTCGGTTCACTATGATCTAACGATCAATGTAGAACCTCTTGCTGTAGATGATTCATTACCAAACATGGACACGTTTGAACGTGAAATCCCTGCGCCCTTTCGAGTCGCACAAGAATGCAGTGCACTTGATGATGTTTCAGAACGCGAACTTTCTTTCTTAAAACAAGATGATGGAAAGCGCCTTGCTAGCTACCTGAACAACCAAGACAAAAAACTAAACCTTCTTCTGTCTTACTTGTTAATTCAACAAGACAACAAAGATTATCGTTATAAAACCACCTCGTTTGGCGCAAGTAAGTTTACTTTTGAAAGTAAAACACCACTAATTCAAGGCCAACACACACGTGTGAAATTGTTTTTAGAGCACCCACCAGCGGCAATTTATTGCTATGCAAGTGTGACACTATGCCAAGAAACAGACTCTGGATTTATGATTGAAATGAGCTACGATCGCCTACGCGATATTGATCAAGATTTGCTAATAAAAGCGGCGCTCTTTCAACAACAAAAAATCCTAAAACTTCGCGCTCAAGAACGCAACTTAACTTAATTATTGAATATCCTGATGCCTATTACTAATTTACTGTCATTATCATTACCAACAAAAGCCAATGATACCCGCTCTGTTGGTAATCTAACGGGCTCATCTCTTGCACTTGCTATTGCAGAGATAGAGCAACAACACACTGGTCCTATCGTGGTTGCGGTTACCGAGCCACAATTGGCCTTTCGTTTACAAAATGAAATTAACCAATTTAGCCAACAGTCTGTCGAGGTTTTTCCTGATTGGGAAACACTTCCTTATGACAGTTTCTCACCGCATCAGGACATTATTTCAGATCGCTTATCGCGCTTATATCATTTGCCTAAGCAGAAGAATGGCACGCTAATCGTTCCGGTAAGTACCTTATTGCAGCGACAATCACCACAATCTTTTCTGCACAAGCACGCCTTAGTCGTAAAAGTAGGTGACCATCTGTCGTTTGATAAACTCAAGCTGCAATTAGAAAAATCAGGCTACTTGCACGTTGATCAAGTCATGAGTCATGGTGAATACGCAAGCCGAGGATCCATATTAGATTTATTCCCAATGGGAAATTCTCTGCCTTATCGTATCGACTTTTTTGATGATGAAATTGATACCATCCGTCAGTTTGACCCTGATAATCAACGCACGATTGAAGAAGTAAAATCAATCAATCTACTCCCTGCTCACGAATTCCCAACGGATGACGTAGCGATTGAAGATTTCCGTATTCGTTGGCGTCAGCGTTTTGATGCGCGCCGTGAACCAGAATCGGTTTATCAACAAATCAGTAAAGGGGCTTGGCCTGCTGGTATCGAATACTGGCAACCTCTGTTTTTTGATGAAACAGAAACCCTATTTGATTATCTACCAGACAATACGTTATTAGTGACGATTGGTGATATTGAAAAAGCCGCAGATGATTTCTTAGCGGATGCTGAATATCGTTACGAGCAACGTCGTGTTGATCCTCTTCGCCCTCTTCTTCCTGTGAATGAATTGTGGTTAAGAACGACCGATATGTTTGGCTTCTTCAAACACTATCCACGAGTCAAATTAGCGAAAGAACCTGAGATTGAAAAAGCCGGTCGTTTTAATCCTGATTTATTAGAATTGCCTGAAATTGCTATTCAACATCAGAATAAAGAACCGTTTGCTCAATTCCGTCAGTTCTACGAAAAATTCAGTGGCCAAGTCATCTTCTCTGTTGAATCAGAAGGTCGCCGAGAAGCATTATTAGAATTATTAGCACGTATTAAGCTAAAACCTTCTATTTGTGATTCCTTAAAAGACGCCGTAACGCATAAGAACAAAGCGACATTAGTGATCGGTTCTGCTGAGCGTGGTTTCATTCTTCAAAACCCATGTGTTGCCTTTATTTGTGAAAGTGACCTACTGGGTGAGCGCGTAATACAGCGTCGTCGACGTGGTGATAACAAAGCCGTTAATAGCAATACCATCATTCGTAACCTTGCTGAACTAAAAGTCGGTCAACCTGTCGTTCACTTAGATCACGGTATTGGTCGTTATATGGGGCTTCAAACATTAGATGTTGGTGATATGCCAGCTGAATACATGATGTTAGAGTACCTAAACGAAACGAAACTGTATGTTCCCGTGTCTTCACTTAATCTCATTAGCCGTTACTCAGCCGGCGCAGATGATTCTGCACCAATCAGTAAGCTAGGCAGTGATGCATGGGGCAAAGCTCGTCGTAAAGCCGCAGAGAAAGTCCGCGATGTAGCCGCAGAGCTATTGGATGTTTACGCCAAGCGCGCCATTAAACTTGGATTTGCCTTTAAACAAGATAAAGAAGCTTACGCTGATTTCAGATCAAGCTTTCCGTTTGAAGAAACGCACGACCAAGAAATTGCGATTAACGACGTTTTATCTGATATGTGCCAAGCAAAAGCAATGGATCGTCTAGTTTGTGGTGATGTTGGCTTTGGTAAAACAGAAGTCGCAATGCGTGCCGCGTTCTTAGCAACAAACAATGAAAAACAAGTGGCTGTATTAGTTCCTACGACCCTACTTGCTCAACAGCATTTTGAAAATTTCCGAGACCGTTTCGCTAACTTTCCTATTCGTGTGGAAGTATTATCTCGATTCAAATCAGCCAAAGAACAAAAAGAAATTTTAGCGGCAACTGCTGAAGGTAAAGTTGATATTCTGATCGGTACGCACAAATTATTACAAGACAGTATTAAATTTGATGATCTTGGTTTATTGGTTGTGGATGAAGAACACCGCTTTGGCGTTCGTCAAAAAGAAAAAGTAAAAGCAATGCGTTCGGATGTTGATATTCTGACCCTAACCGCGACGCCAATTCCAAGAACCTTGAACATGGCAATGAGTGGCATGCGTGATTTATCTATCATCGCAACGCCTCCAGCTCGTCGTTTAGCGATCAAAACCTTCGTGCGAGAAAAAGCCGATGATGTCATTAAAGAAGCGATTCTTCGTGAAATCAAACGTGGTGGCCAAGTCTATGTCTTACATAATAATGTAGAGACCATTGAAAGCGCGGCGAAAGACATTGAAAACCTGATCCCTGAAGCGCGAGTTACTTTGGCTCACGGTCAAATGCGTGAGCGTGAATTAGAGCGCATCATGGGTGATTTTTATCATCAACGTTTTAATGTTTTAGTCTGTACGACCATTATCGAAACCGGTATCGATGTTCCAACGGCCAATACCATTATTATGGAACGTGCCGATAAACTGGGTCTAGCGCAATTACACCAACTGCGTGGGCGTGTTGGTCGTTCTCACCACCAAGCGTATGCGTATTTACTAACGCCTCATCCAAAAGCACTAAGCAAAGATGCCGTTAAGCGTTTAGATGCTATCGCGTCTCTTGAAGACTTAGGAGCCGGTTTTACTCTAGCAACACACGATTTAGAAATCCGTGGTGCGGGTGAATTACTGGGTGATGGACAAAGTGGACAAATCCAATCCGTTGGCTTTACGCTTTACATGGAAATGCTAGAACAAGCCGTTGAAGCATTAAAAGAAGGCAAAGAGCCCTCTTTAGATGATTTATTACGAGAACAAACCGAGGTCGAATTACGTTTACCCGCGTTAATTCCAGAAGAGTACATCCCAGATGTCAATACTCGACTGTCTCTCTATAAGCGTATTGCTAGTGTTTCAAGCAATGGCGAATTAGATGAGCTTAAAGTTGAAATCATTGACCGTTTTGGTTCTTTACCTGAAGCGGCACAAACATTATTAATCAGCGCAGAAGTTAAAATGCTTGCTGCATCGATAAAAGTGAAGAAATTGGAAGCTCACGGCAATGGCGGTTACATCGAATTTGAACCAACGGCAGACATTAATCCAATGTTCTTAGTTGGATTACTGCAAAAAGACCCAACCGGGTTTGCTTTAGATGGACCGACTAAAATTAAATTTATAAAAGACTTAACAGAGAGACAAGTGCGAATTAAATACGTAATGGACTTGCTCAATTTGTTTAACGAAAATAGAATCTAGTAAATAGTTACATAAAATAAAAATAATCAAGCCATGGCGATCACAGATCGCATGGCGTACAAAAAAGCATTCTTCACTGGAGTATGAATGAAAAAAATAATTTACGCGTTGATTTTACTGGCAAGCTGGCCTTCATTTGCTCGCCAATTTGATGTTGAAGTCATCATTTTCAAGCGAAATGTAGAGCCATCGTCTTATCAAGAATCATGGCCTGATGTTTTAGACCCAATCAACTTAGAGCGCGCATTCTCATACCGCGATAGTGCTATGATGAGCCAAAATGGGGCTCGTCTATTGTCTTTATCTCAATATAAGTTAAATAATGTTTACACCAAACTGCAAAACCACGCAGGTTTTAAACCTCTGGTTCATGTGGCATGGCGACAAGGTGACCGTGGTTCATCTCGCTCTCCTATTTTCCATATTCAAGCTGGTCAAGATTTCTCAGACCGTTTTGTGGCGGATGGACGTACGATTGCAGATGCTAAGGCTGATTTAGCTTTAACCCCTTTAAACGCACCCATTGCTATTGAAAAGAAAGTCGACACATCAGAAACGGCGATTACTGAAACTGAAGTCACAGAGCCAGTAGCGGACACGTCAGGCTCACTTCTTGAGTTAGATGGCACAATGCAAGTCTATGTTCAACATTATTTGTATGTAAAAACAACGTTAGACTTAAAAGTCCCTGGTCAGCATGAGTTTATCGTTAACACGCCAATCGAAGAAAAAGAAATCACTGACGTTGAAGTAAACGAAGACACAAACATTATCGATGAAAACTCTTCACTAGCGATTAAAGAAGATCCAAACGCAGATGTTCAACTGGGTCATTTAGAGAGTGTTACCCCAGAAACTGAAGTAAAAGAATTTTTAAAGTCATACCGCATGAAAGAAAAGCGTCAAATGCGCAGTGGCGAAACACACTATATTGACCACCCTCTAATGGGAATGATCATTCAGGTACGTAAAGTGTAACTCTGTAAAATCTTTACAATAATTTACTCAATAGGACGACATTTGTTGTCCTATTTTATTTCTACTTATCTCAATTCATGCTATTTTCATTCGAAATAATTACCTATGAGAATTCACATGAAATCTATCATTAAACCACTGCTACTTATCCTTTCTTCTGCACTTTTTTTAACCGCTTGTAGCGACAGTAATGAACCAAAAGAAGGCGTTCAATACGAAGTGCTTCCTGCTGAATTAGCGGGTGCAAATATGGCTCCAGTAACGGAAGTTTTCGCATTATCTTGTGGCCACTGCCGTAACATGGAAAATTTCTTGCCAGTAATTAGCCAAGAAGCCGGTACTGACATTTATAAAATGCACATTACCTTTAACCAATCAGCGCATGTAGCAGCAATGTTCTACTACGCGGCAGACATGCAAGTTGAAGGCACACCAGATCATGCATTCATGGAAGACTTATTTGCAGCAACGCAAATGGGTGAAGGTACAACGCTAACTCAACAACAAGAAGCGTACTCGAAAGCATTCACCTCTCGTGGCCTAACAAGTCCTTACGATTTTAATGACGAGCAACGTGATATTCTTATCCAAAAAGTAGATAATGCAAAAATGCTGTCTGAGCAATCAGGTATCAGTTCAGTCCCTACTTTTGTGGTTAATGGTAAATACAACGTATTAATTGGTGGTCATGACGACCCTAAGAAAATCGCTGAAACTATCCGTTACCTATTAGAAAAGTAATTTATTTAAACATAAGGAAATAACGTGTCTAAAATCATCATCACTATTGCGCTTATCGTACTTGGTTATATGCTGTTTCAACGTTTTGCAAGCAACCCAAAACTTGCCCAAGAAAACATCAAAATTGGTGAAGCGTTTTTAGCTGAAAATGCCACTAAAGAAGGCGTGAAGACGACAGAATCTGGACTTCAATACCTAGTACTTGAAGAAGGTACGGGCACTGAGCACCCTACAGCAAAAAGCAAAGTAAAAGTGCATTACCACGGTACAACAATTGACGGTAATGTATTTGATAGCTCAGTAGAGCGTGGTGAGCCAATTGAATTTGGCTTAGGACAAGTAATCAAAGGTTGGACGGAAGGTGTTCAATTGATGGTTGTTGGCCAAAAGATGCGTTTCTTTATCCCAAGTAACTTAGCTTATGGTAATCGCTCTGCAGGCTCTATCCAACCGGGTTCAGTTCTGATTTTTGAAGTGGAATTATTAGATTTTAAATAATCATTTCTAAGCTGAAATTATACAATGGCTAATCCTTTGATTAGCCATTTTTATATCTAAGCCGTCTAAATTTACTTACGCATGACTATCGTAAAGTCCTCATCGGCATAACCCGTAATTAACTGACTGTTTGGGCATAAACTTAAACAGTAATTAAACACTTGCTTAGGATCATGAGCTTCTAATAACCGACTTTTTTTAAAGTATTTGCTATCTAACAAGTTAAAAATGGCAGCCTCTTCCGCTTTTTCATACATATCGCGTATAACTTTAGCATGATAGGTTTTGTTTCTCGCACGATAATTTAACGAACCACTCGCCACAACAATATCGGCTACCGGTAATTTTTTAGAAGAAAAATCCCCTTTAATAAATTCACAATTATCTTGCAGCTCAAACTGTTTCTTAGCTTGTTTAATAAAACTTGATTGTTGATCAACCCCAACATACGACTTAACACAGCAACTCATGTCTAAAAAGGTTTTAAGATCACCATAGCCACAACCTAAATCGAGTACGCGCTTATTCTCAAAGCTCAATGCATTCGCTATCGTTTTAAAACGCAAAAACTGAGACTCAGTTGAATTCCAACCTAAACTCCTCGCATGATCACCTGAAAATTGCTTTTGTCTTTCATCATGAAAAAGGCGAATCGTCAGTCTATCTAATAAATGCACGTTGTTACCTGCTCTGTCTTTATGTTCAGAGAGTGTACTCTTCCCGGCTTTGCTTTTCATCCGCTTAACGTTACCTACACCGTATAAATTAATAATGAATGATTATTTTCTTGTAAGTCGTTTCAAAACCTGCTTTTATTTGTATAGTCAATTTAATAAGTGAACCTGATGAACCAACTTCCTCGGTACCAACAGATCAAACAATACTTGAATGAAAAAATTCAAACCAGAGATTGGCCTGTCGGTTTTAAAATACCGACAGAGATCGAATTGGCCGATGAATTTTCAGTCAGTCGTATGACAGCAAATAAAGCGATAAAAGAATTAGTTACAGAAGGCTTATTACAACGTACTCCTCGTTTAGGCACATTTGTTTGCCATAAAAAAGCCGAATCACCGTTGATGGAGATCCGTAATATAGCGACAGAAATTCGTAATCGAGGTAATCATTACACCAATAAAATAATTGTTCAGCAATCAATTGAAGCCAATGGCAACATCGCGCTTCAAATTGGTGTTAGAAACAATACCATTGTTTACTTTACCCAAATCGTTCATTACGAGAATAATCGACCGATTCAAATTGAAGAGCGTTGGGTGAATCCAAACTTTGCACCAAGCTATATAGAACAAGACTTTACTAAACAAACACCTAACGAGTATTTAGTCCAAACTTGCCCTTTAAGCGACATTGAGCATTCTGTTGAAGCCATCATTGCTTCTCCTCATATTGTTGAGTTACTAGACATGGATGCTTATATCCCTTGTTTATTACTTAACCGCAGAACGTGGAGCGAACATAACCTTATTAGCGTCGCTCTTTTGTACCATCCCGGAGACAGATACAAGTTAACCTCTCGTACTAAAGTATAAAAAACTCGAAGATACTGACCGGAGTATCTTCTCAAATTTAGATTTAAAATGGTCAACAATTACTCTTTTGATCACAATTCCATTACAACCCATCTTGCCTTATCGATTAAAAACGTCTATTTATTTGTATATACATATTAACTTATCCGTTAATTTACATAGGCAGATACTCATGGATAGAATTTTTACGAATCTTAACCTAGTCACAATGAAAACCGATCTGTCTACGCCAAATGATGGCTATCAAATTATCCAAGATGCAATGGTAGGCGTAACGAATGGAAAAGTTGAATACGTTGGCCACTCCTGCCCCGAGATATTTCATGGTCATCCTGATGTTATTGATTGTGGTAATGCCTTAATCACTCCGGGTTTCATTGATTGTCACACTCATCTTATTTTTGCAGGCAACCGATCTCATGAATTTGAGCAACGCTTACAAGGTATCCCTTACGAAGCAATCGCACGGCAAGGCGGTGGTATTTTATCGACCGTTAACGCGACTCGACAGGCCAGTGAAGATGAATTGTACCATTTGGCCGTTCAACGCTTAGAAGGACTTAAACGTGACGGCGTCACTACTGTCGAAATTAAATCGGGTTATGGCTTAACACTTGATGATGAACTAAAAATTCTCCGAGTCGCCCAACGTATTGCTAAATTACCAGATATGAAAGTCTCCTCTACCTTATTGGCAGCGCACGCTCTTCCTCCTGAATACAAAGACAAGCCTGACGATTACATCACCTTAATTTGTGACTCAATCATTCCTACGGTAGCCGAACAAAAGTTAGCGGATCACGTTGATGTATTTTGTGAAGGGATTGGGTTTTCAGTAGAACAATGTCAACGTGTTTTCGATGCTGCGTTAACACATGGATTAGGCATAAAAGGGCACACTGAACAATTATCAAACCTAGGTGGCAGCGCCTTAGCCGCCTCAATGGGCGCAGACTCTGTTGACCATATTGAATACCTTGATGACGATGGGGTTAAGTCTTTAGCTAAACATCGTACCGTTGCCACACTTCTTCCCGGTGCATTTTATTTTTTGCGAGAAACACAGCTGCCACCCATCGACTTATTACGTAAACACCATGTACCAATGGCGATTTCGACAGACTTTAACCCCGGCACGTCTCCAATCGCCTCTTTACGGATGATGATGAACATGGCCTGCACCTTGTTCAGATTAACCCCAGAAGAAGCTCTGCGCGGTGTTACCTGTAATGCAGCTCAAGCCCTTGGCTTACAAAGCTCTCGTGGACAAATATCTGTCGGCATGGAGGCTGACTTTGCATTGTGGCAATTGGATTCACCCGCCGAGCTCTCTTATCGCTTAGGCGTTCCTGATCTTATTGCCAGAGTGGTTAATGGTGACATTTTTTATAATTAAGGGAACTCATGAAAGATAATCATACGATTGATATGTCCGTTTGGCATGGCAGAGTTGACCTTGAAGATGGCGAACTCGGTTTACGTTGGCATCAAAAAATAACCCCTTTAACTCACTCATCTCACGATGGGATCACTCTTATTGGCTTTGCGTGTGACGAAGGTGTTTCTCGCAACAAAGGTCGTGTTGGTGCTTATTTTGCACCGCAAGCGATCCGCCGTGCATTAGCGAATCTCGCTTGGCACCATCAAGGCTCTGTTTTTGATGGCGGTGACGTATATTGTGATGACGACAATCTTGAGTTAGCGCAGCAACAACTTGGTGACTCGGTTGAACACGCCCTGTCCAATCAACAGCAAGTCATTGTTTTTGGCGGTGGTCATGAAGTGGCATGGGGATCATTCCAAGGGCTTGCACGTCATTTAAAACAGAAGAGAACGCCTGAAAAGGATAACCCTCCACGCATTGGGATCATTAATTTTGATGCCCATTTTGATCTAAGAAATCCGCCAACATCGAATGACAAGTCAGATCAATTATCGCATCAACGTATTGGTAGCTCTGGTACTCCATTTCATCAAATCGCTCAATATTGTGACGCTAACGATTGGCCATTTAATTATGCCTGTTTAGGGCTAAATCGTGGCAGTAATACACAAGCCCTTTATCAAAAAGCAGACGAGCTTGGTGTGCTTTATTTTGATGATACCGAATTAACCCATTCTAATTTATCTCACGTTAAGCAGGCGTTAACTGACTTTATCGCGAACAACGATTACCTCTATCTCACTATCGACATTGATGTTTTTCCTGCCTCAGTCGCCCCAGGGGTTAGTGCGCCGGCGGTAAGAGGTGTGCCATTCGAGATTATAGAATCGCTTATTGTCGATATTTTATCGGCTTCAACTCATAAAGGCCGATCTAAATTACGTTTGGCTGAACTGGCCGAATACAACCCAAACTTTGACATTGATAATCAAACCGCACGCTTAGCCGCAAGGTTAGCTTGGACTATCGCCCGTGGCATGAAAACCACAAATAATGGCCTCGGCCTATCACAGCAAGGAGAGCAACAATGACACACACCTCATCGTCTAATCCTCGACTAGATGAATCTCGGACTATTATCGCACCAACAGGCACTGCATTAACGGCGAAGTCTTGGTTAACCGAAGCCCCACTTCGTATGTTAATGAATAACTTACACCCAGACGTCGCTGAGCACCCTCATGCGTTAGTGGTATATGGTGGTATTGGTCGTGCAGCGAGAAATTGGCAATGTTACGACAAAATTGTAGAAGTGCTAACCCGCCTTGAAGACGATGAAACCTTGCTTGTGCAATCAGGAAAACCTGTCGGTGTATTTAAAACTCACACCAATGCGCCCCGTGTACTCATTGCAAATTCCAATTTAGTTCCTCACTGGGCCAATTGGGAGCACTTTAACGAGCTCGATAAACAAGGCTTGATGATGTATGGCCAAATGACGGCAGGCAGTTGGATCTACATTGGCTCTCAAGGCATTGTTCAAGGCACTTACGAAACGTTCATTGCTATGGCTCGTCAGCACTTTGATGGTAAAGCCGCAGGTCGGTGGGTATTAACTGGCGGCCTTGGTGGTATGGGTGGCGCGCAACCTCTCGCTGCAACCATGGCTGGATTTTCAATGCTTGCTGTTGAGTGTGATGAATCACGTATCGATTATCGCTTACGCACAGGTTATGTGGATCGCAAAGCCACCACATTAGACGAAGCATTGGCAATAATAGAAGAATCAAAACAGTCTGGTACACCCGTGTCTGTTGGCTTATTAGGTAATGCCGCCGATGTGTATGCCGATATCGTTCAACGCGGTATTGTACCTGATATTACCACCGACCAAACGTCCGCTCATGATCCCCTCAATGGCTACTTACCGCAAGGTTGGTCAATGGAACAGGCGGCAGAAATGCGCTTAAAAGACGAACCTGCAGTCGTTATCGCAGCTAAAAAATCCATGGCGATTCAAGTCCAAGCTATGCTTGATTTACAGAAATCAGGATCAGCAACGGTAGATTATGGTAACAACATTCGTCAAATGGCATTAGAAGAAGGCGTGGCTAATGCGTTTGATTTCCCAGGATTTGTGCCTGCTTATATTCGTCCGCTTTTTTGTGAAGGCATCGGGCCTTTCCGTTGGGCGGCACTTTCTGGCGATCCAGAAGACATCTACAAAACCGATCAAAAAGTAAAAGAGCTTATTCCTGACAATCCGCATTTGCACAATTGGCTTGATATGGCGCGTGAACGTATCCAGTTCCAAGGATTACCGGCTCGTATTTGTTGGGTTGGCTTAAAAGATCGTGCTCGTCTCGGTAAAGCTTTCAACGAAATGGTAAAAAATGGAGAATTAAAAGCACCGATTGTCATTGGTCGAGATCATCTTGACTCAGGTTCTGTTGCCAGTCCAAACCGTGAAACAGAAGGTATGATGGATGGCTCTGATGCCGTATCCGATTGGCCACTGCTAAACGCCCTACTTAACACCGCATCGGGTGCGACTTGGGTATCACTTCATCATGGGGGTGGCGTTGGCATGGGGTTCTCTCAACATTCAGGCATGGTTATTGTTTGTGATGGTACCGATGATGCAGCAGAACGAGTTAACCGAGTCCTACATAATGACCCAGCAACAGGGGTTATGCGCCATGCGGATGCGGGTTATGACATCGCAATCAATTGTGCTAAAGAACAAAACTTAGATTTACCTATGCTATCTGAACCAAAATAAGTAGCAATAAACCCTACATTAAAAATAATTATAAAGAATACCAACCTAGCTGCACGAGTTGGTATCACAACCATAACGAGAAACGAACTATGTATTCATTAGAAATTATTCCAGGCAAGTTATCTCTAAAACAGTTACGTGAAGTTAGCCGTCACCCTACTCAACTTTCACTTCATCCAGACGCTTTACCCGATATGATCACCAGTGCCGAGGTGGTGGCTCAAGTGATCCGAGACGGTAAAACCGTTTATGGCATTAATACCGGGTTTGGGTTGCTCGCCAATACCTGTATTGCAGAAGAAGATCTAGAAACACTGCAACGCAGTATTGTTCTGTCGCATGCTGCGGGTATTGGTCAATTCATGGACGACGCAACCGTTCGGTTAATGATTGCCCTGAAAGTAAACAGCCTTTCTCGCGGATACTCAGGCATTCGCCCACTGGTGGTAAATGCATTAATTCAATTAGTTAACTCTGAAGTCTATCCCTGCATTCCTAAAAAGGGGTCTGTTGGTGCCTCTGGCGATCTCGCCCCTTTAGCTCACATGAGTACTGTTTTATTGGGCGAAGGTGAAGCCCGTTATAAAGGCGAAGTGATTTCAGGTAAAAGAGCCTTAGAAATCGCAAAGTTAGATCCAATAACACTCGCACCAAAAGAAGGATTAGCACTACTGAACGGAACTCAAGCCTCTACTGCGTTTGCTCTAGAAGGCTTATTCGCTGCCGAAGATTTATATGCCGCCGCAACGGTCTGTGGAGCAATGACGGTTGAGGCCGCATTAGGCAGCCGTAAACCGTTTGACCCAAGAATTCACCGTGTTCGTGGGCATCGTAGTCAAATGGACGCTGCATTAGGCTATCGTCATTTGTTAGCACAAAATAGTGAGATTGGTTTATCACATCAATGCTGTGAACGAGTACAAGACCCCTATTCACTGCGTTGTCAGCCTCAAGTGATGGGCGCGTGTTTACAACAGATCAGAAACTCTGCCGATACATTAGAGATAGAATCAAACTCTGTATCGGATAATCCTTTAGTCTTCGCAGAAGATGGCGACATTATCTCTGGCGGTAACTTTCATGCAGAGCCTGTCGCAATGGCTGCGGATAATCTAGCGTTAGCCATTGCAGAAATTGGCAGTTTGTCTGAACGTCGAATGGCACTCCTCATTGACAGTGGGTTAAGTAAATTACCGCCATTTTTAGTGGATAACGGCGGAGTAAACTCAGGTTTCATGATCGCGCAAGTCACCGCAGCGGCATTAGCCAGTGAAAACAAAAGCCTTGCTCACCCGGCTTCTGTTGATAGTTTACCAACGTCTGCAAACCAAGAAGATCACGTATCAATGGCAACCTTTGCAGCCCGTCGTTTAGGGGATATGGCCGAAAATACACGCGGGATATTAGCCGTCGAACTGCTCGCTTCGGCTCAAGGGTTAGATTTCAGAGCTCCAAACAAAAGCTCAGAAAAAATAGAACAAGCAAAAGCTATGCTGCGTGAACGTGTCGATTTTTATGACAAAGACCGTTATTTCGCACCAGACATTGCCAAAGCAAACGCCCTATTGCTAGAGGCTACATACAATCAACTAATGCCTGAATCATTATTGCCAAGTATTTGATTTTATAAATAACAGATAAACTTAGCCCTTATTTAAACCGAAGTCGATTCGCTAATAAGGGCTTTTTTCTACTATCTTCTTTCTGAATTTGTGTCTTGCTCTATAATCAGTACAATGACCAATCAATACTTACTGAGCACCTCATAATCATGCCAACCCCATCTCTTTCAAAACAGCTTTTTCAAATGACATGGCCAATGATGTTTGGTGTACTTTCTTTAATGAGCTTTCAATTAGTCGACAGTGCCTTCATTGGACAACTAGGTATTCTTCCTCTTGCCGCTCAAGGGTTTACCATGCCATTACAAATGGTAATTATTGGTCTGCAAGTTGGGTTAGGCATAGCAACGACAGCCGTTATTGCGCGAGTTCTTGGCGCCCAACAACCTCAAAAAGCAAAACAATTAGGTGGATTAGTCATAATTTTGGGTGCCGTAATGGTATTCACTATGTGCTTGATTATTTGGTTTTCTCGTGGGCCTATTCTCTCGTTGCTGGGAGCACAAGCCGATGTTTTCCCCGTTATTGATAGCTACTGGCCGGTTTGGTTAGCAAGCTGTTGGACTGGTGCTATGATTTACTTTGCTTACAGTGTGTGTAGAGCAAACGGAGACACCAAGTTACCCGGTTTAATGATGGTAATCACCAGTATATTAAACATGATTTTAGACCCTATTTTTATTTTTCATTTTGATCTCGGGTTAAACGGCGCGGCGTGGGCAACGATCCTTTCTTTCAGTATTGGCTTTTGTATTATTCTTCCTTCTATTTTCAAACGTCATTGGATTTCTTTTTCTTGGCATGATCTGCCAATCGCTCAATCGATTAAAGAATTGAATGCTGTTATGTCACCCGCGATGATGAGCCAATTATTGCCACCACTCTCTTCAATGATGGCGACTAAAATCATTGCAGGATTTGGCGCAGCGGCGGTTGCTGGTTGGGCAATGGCTTCTCGTATCGAATTTTTTGCTATTGTTGTTGTACTTGCGTTAACCATGTCGATTCCACCAATGGTCGGAAAGATGCTAGGCGCTAAACAGTTCGATGATATTCAAAAGCTGATCCGTATTGCCGCTAAGTTTGTATTAACGTGGCAGATCGGCCTTGCTATCTTGTTATTCATTGTAGCCAAACCCTTAGCAAACCTATTAAGCACTGACAGTAATGTAATCAGCGTTATTCAGGCCTATCTTATGTGGGTTCCGATCAGCCTCAGTTCTTTGGGTATCTGTATGTTGATGGTGTCTGTTTGTAATGCGCTTGGGGTTTCAATGCGAGCGTTAACCATTTCTATACTGCGACTTTTTGCCTGTTTCTTACCGATGATATGGCTAGGTTCAACCTTGTTTGGGTTACATGGTGTATTCATGGGTGCATTAGTGGGTAATACGATGGCAGGGATAATGGCGTGGATAATGTACAATAAAGCCGTTCATAACCTTCAAAAAAAACATAACCACTAAGGACAGAGAATGACCACCATTACGATACCAAAAAATAAACGAGATGAATTAATTCACAAATTTCAAGGCTATTTTGAACAAGAACTCGATATGGAATTAGGTCAGTTTGATGGTGAGTTTTTGTTAGATTTTATTATCAAACAAACTGGCCCTGTGTTTTATAATCAAGGCTTAGCGGATGCTCAAACAATTATCGAGCGTAAAACACAAGATATTGCTGATGAAATATACGAAATAGAGATGGCTGAAGAGTTAAATTAATTCAGAATAAAACAGAAGCAGTAAAAATTGAGTCTTGAGTAATAAAACTATAAGGGCACCACCAAATACAGTGGTACCCATTATTATTGAAATCTCAGTGAAAACCTAAATCAGCTGCTTAAGTTTACGCTCTACCAAAGGATCATCTGGAACCAATTTCAAAGCCATTTCTAACAGTTGAATTGCATCCTGTGGATGTTCATCCTGATGTTTAAGCGCAATATCGATAAGAGGCTGTACATCCAATTGTGCCTGATGTTCCTGCACATGTGCTTCCTTCTCATCGATAAGAATATTATGTGCCTTACTCAACAATCCCAAACGATGCTCAGAGCTAGAGTTCGCCTTATTAAGCCTTTGATAATAATCTTCTTTAAAACGTAATGTCTTCGTTTGTTGGCGAAATTGGGCAATATCAATTTTCTGGTGACGAATGAAATCCACGGCAACTTGTTTGTAAAAACCAAACTTATTCAAATACGTACTGTGGGTACCATGACCCATACCAAAGACCCTTAGATGAGTCAGTTCAGGATAACGTTTGGCGTGTAAGCGATCTATCCTATTTGTTGGGTCATAAATAATGTAGCCTTTTGCCTTACCCAAATTAAGATCGTGATAATCCCCTAACCAATCAAACTTCTGTGCTAACTCAGTACTTGATCTGTCATCCCAAGGCGCAATCTCTTGATTTTTAGTACTAACAGGGTGGAAAAACAACACTTGATCAAGTTCTAGTAAGTTTGCAAAAGCACCAACAGCAAAACCACCACGACTCAATCCGTATCCTAAACGATACGTAAAGGGGTCAAGTAAAGTGGTTAATTGTTCGAGAAAGAAGATTAAATTGCGGTTGCGGAACCAATTACTTTTTCCCAAGTGCTGGAAAGATATTATGTTAACCTGCTGTTTTTGCGCTAAATGGTAACCCCAAGGGGCAAAATCAGCATTGATATCTTGTTCCTGAACATTGGTCCCTGCAGGAGAAAAGGTGAACAGTAATGGCTTATCCAAATCAACAAACTCATACTTAACAAAAACATCATCAAGTAAGTCGCCCCCAGACATCGGTAGTTGCGCTTGTTGCTCTGAACGTGAGTGAGTCAACCACTCGTCTAACCAATACAATAATTTCATTTAACCCTCCTTCTAAAATCAAGCGCGTGATTGTATCAAAGATGGCGGCCGAACAAAAATGCGGTTCTAAGACGGATGATTTACATTGGAATCATTTCTGTACACAAGTTAGACAACCGTACAAATCCCTTCGTAAAGAACTGAACGTCGTCATGATTACAAAAAGTAAAGACACTTCAGTCAATCTCTTGTCCTTTTAAACACTTATAACAATGAACTGCACACTTTCGCTCATTACGTATTTATACTGGTTTAGGGAGGATTTCTTCTTTCTCACCTCAAACGAATGAAAAACTCGGCCTGTTTAGTTTCATTTACAGCAAGTCATTCAATAACTATTATCATAAGAAAAACGTCTTCATAATCCTGCTGTATTTTCATGTAAATCTCTCATCCAAATAATAAGGTTTTCAATAGTCGATAACTCGCTAGAAAAGCATTTATTTCATGATTTATGATATTCACTTCCAATGTACTTACCCTGCTCATACAAAAAACATTATTGGATTTCACTTTCTTTCCTACATATGAATAAAAACTTTCCAACTTTACACCAAAAACCAAGAAATTTGTTTCAACAATAAGACCACCAAGGATAAACTAATCAATATCGTACATTTATCAACCACAAAGTTGACATTTCTTAATAAAAAGGCACCAGACCTAGACAGAAGTGTGACAAAGGTCTATATTTCGACAAAATATTAATTGAGATGTTGTTCTTAACTATACTTTTCTCAAAATCCCAGAGGTTGAAAATGCAATTTTCGCTTAAAAATACATCTATTCGTATACAAATATTACTCCCTGTTCTGTTTACTGCTTTAGCTCTTTTTGCTTCTTTATGGTATACGGCAACGACTTTAGAAAAAGAACAAGACACAATTGCAGATAACACAACCTCATTTGTTTTCTATAAAGATCAACTAGCAAAAATTGATGACCAAGTGTATCCATTACGTATTGGTGCCGTATACGCGATTTATGACTCGGCACGTCGAGAAAACTACTATGTACAAATGCAAAATGAAGTAAAATCGATTGATAAATTACTTAATGAAATCGAAGATAAAAAAACATTCAGTAGTGATGCAAAAAAAGTACGTGCTAGCGTTTCTGCCTACGTTGATTTCACAAAAAAAATGATCGATTTCAGTACACGTAAAGAACAAGGTCTTTCAAACAACGTAACTCAAGACTCGATGATTGCTGAATACCGCAAGACAGGCAACCATATGGTAGAAACCATTAATGACCTATCTCAGCAGGTAAATAAGTTTTCTGACGTTCTAATGAATGAAAGCTACGAAAGAAACATTCAAGTAAAAAATACGGCAGCAATTACTATCATTTCAGTATTTATTATTTCACTGCTTACAGCTTGGTGGTTATCTGGGTTAATCGTAAACCCTATCCAAAAGCTGCAATCACTGATCCGTCGTTTAGCTGAAGGCGATTTAACCGTTCAAGCTGATGCCGATGGTGATAATGAAATTGCTCAACTGAGTAACGACATCAATACAACGGCTCGTCAGCTTCAAGCAACCATTGAAGAGTTAAGTAACATTAATGAAAGCGTAGCTTCAGCGTCTACTGAACTTGCCGCTGTAATGAGTGAAGCGGAATCAAACTCGCAAAAAGAATTAAGCGAAATAGAACAAGTTGCTTCAGCAGTCAATGAACTATCAAGCACTGCTGATAACGTAAGTGATAATGCGCTTGCCGCTGATAAAACAGCTCGTGAAACCAATGAATTAGCGCATGCAGGTTTAGATATCTTTGCTCAAAGTACTGAAGCAAGCGAAAAAATGGCTTCAGCATTGACTGATGCTGCTGTTGTTGTTAATCGCCTAAAAGAGCAATCAGAACAAATCAATAATGTCGTTGAAGTGATTCGTGGGGTTTCAGACCAAACTAACTTGCTTGCACTCAATGCGGCTATCGAAGCTGCTCGTGCGGGTGAATCTGGTCGTGGTTTTGCCGTCGTTGCTGATGAAGTACGCTTACTTGCTGCTCGTACTCAATCATCAACTCAAGAAATTCAAACGATCATTGAAGCGCTTCAAGAGCAATCAGGTTTAGCTAACGACAGCATGCAATCAAGCCTTGATATGTTAGAGCTAAATAAAGAGCTAACAGCAAAAGCAGGTGATGCTCTTGTTGGTATTACCGAATCTATCAATGCGATTAATGATATGAACACTCAAGTTGCAACTGCGGCTGAAGAGCAATCTCAAGTAACTCAAGATATTAACCGCAATGTCGTTAATATGTCTGAGCTTGTGAATCAAAACGTCACGGGCATTAGCCAAAGTGCAAGTGCAAGCTCTGAGTTATCAAGATTAGCAGAAGAACAAAAACAACAATTGTCATTCTTCAAATTATAATTTGATGGCACAATAAAAAAAGCGGTAAGGCCACCCACCTTACCGCTTTGTTATCTTAAAAACAGTCTTTTATAACGTTATTTTCTTCACCATCCCTGCTTCTGCATGCCCTGGAATATTACACGCAAACTCTACGTTATTATCACCATGGAAATGCCACGTAATTTGCTTTGCCTTACCTGGTTGAACTGTGACTGTGCTACCACTGTCATGTGCATGACCTGATGTCATTTTCTTCATCATTTCACGGTGTTCTAATTGCTCGGTTTCATTACCAATTGAGAACTCATGATCGATTTTACCTGTATTCATAATCACAAATTGAACGATATCATTAGGTTCAATATCGACTTCTTTTTTAAAGGTAATTTTCATATCATCAGATAAAATGACATGAACGACTTTATTTGCTTTCATGCCGGTTGCTGGCATTCCTACCGCATTCATATCGTCCATAGACATGCCTTCCATCTTGCTCATATCCATGTCTTTCATATTCATTTTGGAATGATCCATCTTACTCATGTCCATTCCTTTCATATCCATTGAACCGTGATCCATTTTACTGTGGTCCATTTCTGCCATTGCAGAACTCGCTACCAATGATAGTGCTATTGCTAATACTGTTTTTTTCATTTTTATTTCCTTTTTTGTTTAATTATTTATTACGTGACTTATTCCACTACAGGCATAAATCACTAATATTCTTATTTATTTAACGTATTTATATATAAATTTCATTCTGAAAAATCTTTACACAAACGCTGTTTCCATAATTTGAATACCGCAGGGATAACGACTAGGGTCAATAATAATGCCGACGCCATCCCGCCAATCATTGGGGCTGCAATACGCTGCATTACTTCTGATCCCGTACCCGAGCCATACATAATTGGAATTAAACCGATAATCACTGTCAGTACTGTCATCATGACAGGACGAACACGTAACCCTGCGCCCTCACCAATGGCTAACGTTAAATCTTGTTGCGTTACCGAATTGTGGTTTTCTTTTGCTGTGGCTTGTTTTTCATCCCATGCTTGATTCAAATACACCAACATGATCACACCTATCTCAACCGCAACACCGGATAAAGCAATAAACCCAACACCAACGGCAATCGAGAAATTAAAGTTTAAGATGTGCATTAGCCACAGACCGCCAACCATAGCTAACGGCAATGTCCCCATGATGATTAACACTTCACCAACTCGTTTAAAACTTAAATACAAAAGCAGCATAATAATCGCGATGGTTACAGGAATAACCGTCGTTAATTTCTCTTTTGCTCGTTCCATGTATTCGTATTGACCAGACCAACCAAGGGAATAGCCCGCGGGTAAATCCAATTGATCATGCACAGCTTGTTGAGCCTCATGCACATAAGAGCCTAGATCTCGACCATCAATATCTACAAACACCCAACCATTAGGTCGTGCATTTTCTGTTTTTATCATTGGTGGACCATCTTCATAACGAATATCAGCGACATCAGCTAAAGCAATTCGAGCACCGTTCGCCGTTATCAATGGCAAGTTCTGCAACTTAACAACAGAATCACGATACGATTGTGGATAACGAACATTAATTGGGTAACGCTCCAACCCTTCAATGGTTTCTCCTACATTCATTCCACCCACAGCTGTTGATATAACTTGTTGAATGTCTTTAATATTTAAGCCATATCTAGCGGCTTGGCGACGTTTTATATCGATATTTATATAACGCCCACCAGCGACTCGCTCTGCATAAACCGAGGTGGTTCCTTTAACGTTATTTAAAATAGGTTCTAACTCTGCGCCGATCTTTTCTATTACGTTAAGATCTGGCCCTGCTATCTTTATCCCTATTGGGGTTTTAATTCCTGTTGCTAGCATATCGATACGCGTTTTGATTGGCATCACCCACGCATTCGTTATTCCAGGGAATTGAATCAATTGGTCTAGCTCTTTTTTAATTGACTCAGTAGTTACACCGTCACGCCATTCATCTTTAGGCTTGAACTGAATAACCGTCTCTATCATTGTTAATGGTGCTGGATCGGTTGCTGTTTCTGCTCGCCCCACTTTTCCCCACACGGTATCGACTTCTGGAACGGTTTTAATCAGTTTATTGGTTTGCTGTAGTAACTCTCGCGCCTTACCAATTGAGATTCCTGGATAGGTTGTTGGCATGTACATTAAGTCGCCCTCATCCAATGGTGGGATAAACTCACTGCCCATTTTAGAGATTGGATAATATGACGATCCCATTAAGACCACGGCAACCAAAAGTATCGTTTTTGGAAAGCGTAAACTCAAATTCAGTAATGGTCGGTAAAGTGCCACTAGCGTTTTGTTTATTGGATTTTTGTTCTCAGGCAATATTTTACCTCGAACAAAATAGCCCATTAATACAGGTACTAAGGTAATTGCTAGGCCAGCAGAAGCCGCCATTGCAAAGGTTTTTGTGAAGGCTAATGGGGAGAACATCTTCCCTTCTTGGCCTTCTAATGCAAATACAGGAACAAAGCTTAAGGTAATGATAAGTAATGAGAAAAAGAGTGGAGGTCCAACTTCTTCTGCCGCTTTACCTATTACCTGCCAACGGTTTTCGTCCGTTAATGGTGTTTTTTCTATGTGTTTATGAACGTTTTCTATCATTACGATAGCACCATCAACCATTGCACCAATGGCAATTGCGATACCACCTAATGACATGATGTTGGCATTAATTCCTTGCCAATGCATAACAATGAACGCACAAAGGATCCCAACAGGCAGACTTAATGCAATAACCAACGAAGAACGAATATGAAATAAGAATAAAGCACAAACAATGGCAACGACGATAAACTCTTCAGCCAATTTCTCCCATAAATTTGTTACTGCATGGTCAATAAGTTTAGAGCGGTCATAAGTTGCTTTAATTTCAACGCCTTCTGGTAAGCCTTTTTGTAATTGAGCCAATTTTTCTTTTACATTCGAAATGACGTTACTGGCATTTTCACCAAAGCGCATGACAATCACGCCACCAACCGCTTCGCCTTCTCCATTAAATTCAGAGATACCACGGCGCATTTGTGGTCCAAGATTAATATCAGCAATATCACCAAGCAATAAAGGCGTTCCCTTATCGGTTACTTTTAGCGGCAATGATTTTATGTCTTCAATACTGCTTAAGTAACCCGATGTACGAACCATGTGTTCAGCTTCCGCGACTTCGATAACCGAAGCGCCCGCCTCTTGATTCCCCTCTTTAATGGCTTTATTAATTTGTTGTAGTGTTAGGTTATAAGCTCGCAATTTATCAGGATCAATTTCCACCTGATATTGCTTCACCATTCCACCTACCGTAGCAACTTCTGATACGCCATCGACCGTTTGCAGTTCATATTTTAAAAACCAATCTTGCAAGCTGCGTAATTCGGCTAAATCGTGCTTACCGGTTTTATCTTGTAATACATAACTGTATACCCAACCAACCCCTGTCGCATCGGGCCCTAATGTGGGTTTTGCCTCTGCGGGTAATCTAGGCGCAACTTGGCTTAAATACTCCAACACCCTCGAACGCGCCCAGTACATGTCGGTATCATCATTAAAAATGATATAAACATAGGAATCACCAAAGAATGAAAAACCACGAACCGTTTCAGCCCCCGGAACCGCAAGCATTGCGGTAGTTAACGGGTAAGTCACCTGATCTTCCACCACTTGAGGCGCTTGACCTGGGTAGCTGGTTTTAATGATCACTTGAACATCTGAAAGATCAGGCAAAGCATCGACTGGTGTATTCTTTACACTGTAAATTCCTGCAACAACTAAAGCAAAAGTCGCAACGAGAACTAAAAATCGATTTTTAATCGACCAACGAATAATGGCGGGGATCATAATAACGCCCCTTCTTTTTCAATCTCAATCAATTGATATTCATCATTCACTTTTTGAACTAAAAACTGAACCGCTTCACCTTCACGAAAAGAAGCCAAATCAATCTCTTTCTCAACCGAAAAATTAATTTCACCCGCTTTCCAATCCCATTGTGAGACGGCTTTATGATCAAAGGTAACCATGCCAAAATCAGCCATTAGCATAGTAATATTGCCAGAAATCCAAACACTGTTTTCGGGACCATTAATTCGGCTTAATTCTGCCGTCTTGCTTGATTCAGAATCCAATAAGAATTGCGCTGACGTGACTACTTTATCGTTTTCTTTCAATCCCTTAACTATTTCTACTTTATTGCCTGCTTCACGACCGGCAATAACTCGGGCTGAGCGATACTTCCCATTTCCTTCATCCAATACCACTCGGGCCATGCCATTTGAACGGATGACCGCTTGACGAGGTATCGTTAATACTTCTTCTTTTGTTTTAGGGTGAATGGTTATATTAGCGAACATATTTGGTTTCAATACACCATCTTGGTTATCGAATTTTAAACGCATGCGCATGGTTCGTGTTTTTGGATCCAAAATCGGATAAACGTAATCCACTTCACCTTCCCATCGTTTCCCAGGGACCGCATCTAACGTCATCACCGCTTTATTACCAGAAGATAACCAGTGAGCCTGACGTTCAAAAACTTCAGCATCTACCCATACATTTTCTAAAGGTCCTGCACTAATAACGATTTGAGAGGGTGATAAATAGCCACCTTCTCGAATATTTAAACTCGCAATGACACCGCTTGAAATCGCTTTTATCTCTATGTTTTTATTTGCTTTACCGCTTCTAACAATAGAATTAACTTGAGCTTTATCCACACCCAATGACTGCAAACGTTCTCTTGCGCCTTTGACCAGTCCTTTTCGACCTGTTCGATACGCGTTTAGTAGCTCTTCTTGTGCTTTCACCAATTCAGGAGAGTAAAGAGTAAATAACACATCGCCCTTATTTACCTTTTCACCTATGGCATTGATATTTAGCTTTTCAACCCAGCCTGCTACACGTACGTTTACTTGCCACAACTTACTTTCATCAAACGCGATATAACCCACAGTATCTATATTTGGAGACAGGATCGTTTTCTCAACAAAAGCACTTTTTACGCCTAAATTGTTCACCACGCTTGGATCTATTGTTACGGTGCCCGCTGGTGACTTCTCACCTTGTGCATCGTCGGCATAAACAGGCACTAAATCCATACCCATAGGTGATTTACCCGGCTGATCTCTGCGATAATTGGCATCCATAGGGGCAACCCAATACAAAGGCTCACTGCTTGATGATGCGCTATTTTCTTGAGCCGTCATCGCCATTGCGCTCATCGTATGCCCCGAGTATAAATTCATGCTCGCTGCACCAACAACACCGCCAATAACAACTGAAAGTAATGCTATTTTAACTGGTTTCATATTCTCTTCCTTAATGCTCAGACGGGGTTATTTTTGGTGCAGATACGGCATAATCAAAGCCATTTAAATAAAAAGCTAAGTTACTGTATGTTTTACTTAAATCACTGAATAAACGCTGTTTCTCTAACTCAATACTCAGCTCATCATTGGCTGCGGAAATCACATCATTAAATTGTGCCGTATTATTTTCATAACCTCGTTCTACCGCTTTGGTTCTTTCTTTTGCTTGAGGCAATAACGTATTGTTGTAACGAGAAAGACGTTGTTCAAAATTAACTTTATCCACCAACAATGAATTCACTTTGGCGTTCAATTGTCGTAATAGCACATCACGTTGTGACTTCGCAGAACCCACTTGATATTGTGCAGCCGCATAATTTTGATCTTGACGTTTATCGGTAAACAGAGGGATGTCCATCGTTAAATAAGCGCTGACTAAATCAGAGGCGGGTTGCCCCCCCATTCCATTCGCTTGACGATAACCGTACATAACCTCAACACCAAATTGAGGAGAGTAAGATTCATTGGCAATATCTACTTTTGTTTTTGTTGCTGTGATCGTGAGTTCACTCATTTTTACGGTTGGGTTTGAATTTAATAAGTCATAAAATTCAGTTTCTTGAGGTGATTTACTCGCTAATAGTCGCTCTAAGGTAGACCACTCTAGTGGTGTTATTTCTTTTGATTTTTGATCCGCTAAGTTAGGTAGCCATTCGCTAAGCTGCGCATAAATTCGTCCTTGTAATTGACGATTTGTTTGCAACTTCTCATCGAGTCGAGTTAGCTGAAGCTGTGCTTGAAGAAGATCCTGACTTTCGCTTTTACCAATGGCGTAATTGGTATTAATGTATCTTTCCATTTCAGACAATAGCTGACGGTTTTCATGCAAAATCGCCTCTGCTTTTTGTAAGAAGCCTAGCTCTATCCACAGTTGGGTGATTGTATTTGCTACATCGAGTTCACGAACTTGAATTTGCATCGCCAATACATCCGCTTGCTGCCCAGTTTGCTTTTGTTGTAAATCTAAACTTGAGCCTCGCCCAAACTTCTGCATTAATCCGACAGAAATATTGGTCATTGGATCGTCATCAAACTTAAAACTGTCTACTGGTAGCCCACCAAATCCGACTTTAAGAGTAGGATCAGCAAGCGTTGAACTTGCAATACCAATGGAGCGTAATGCTTGTGATTGCGCGTATATTTGATCTCGACTTGCATCTGAAGACAACGCTTGTTCGATAAGCTGCGTCAATTGACTTTCTGCCAAGGCTTGACCTGAAAGTACTAGCGAGATCATTGAAGCTAACCACACCTTTTTAGAGCGTGTACGTAATGTATTTTTCATGGAATTATTCCAATAATGACGTGATGCATGAAGACGGATCACAGCCATGATTAAACCGATAAATAAGCGTTAAATATCTTATTTAGAGAATTGATTTAATTGAAATTACGCGATTGGAGGGCGGTAAAGCGAAGAAGAGGTAAATGAACGTGTTTGCTCATTATATTGAGCATATACAATCACGGATGCAGTTGCATTAGTATGGGCCGTAAGCCCGATAGGTAAAGCATAAACAGACACAACACAAATGGTTTTACAACAGCTATCGCCTTGTTCAGAGCAAGGGTAGCCGCTATCCATCGACATTGATGACGTATCACATTGTATATAATTGTTTGGGTCATTGTCTGATGTATTGCTTTGCGTTGAATGGTGCTCAGGCATGCAGTCATACATAGCATCAGAATCTTGAGCTGTATTCATCTGCGTATTCATCGTCATTCCTTCCATTTTCATTGGATAGCTGTAAGCAACACTAGATAGCACTAATGCCATCAGTGTAACGCTTGTTACTAACCATTTAGAAAAAGAAGTAAACACAAATAACATCCAACAATAATGAATTAGTCAGATAATAAGGCTTCCACTAGGGGGAAGGTCAACGGTTTTATGTGAAAGCTCTCTCATTTATGAAAACAACCAGTATCAAAATCTCAACGAATTAATCTAACGCATATATTTAGTTAAAAGTACTTGGTAGATTACGCAAAAATTCAAGGATGTTCTTTTAATGAAAAACTCTCATAAAATCGCGAGCTTAGAACTTGGAAGGTTATTTGCTCTATTCGCAATTATTGCTCTGCACTCTCAAATCTTCATGACCTATTTATTAGTCGATGATGTTCCCGTTTTTGGTTATGCTTTTAATCAACTGACCCGTTTTGCTGTTCCCTTCTTTTTTATTCTGTCTGGTTACTTGATCCAACCTAAGTTATCAATATCACCGTTCAATACACTTAAGAAATACTCATCACCATTAATCAAAATCTGGCTAGTTTGGAGCCTATTATGTCTAGCAATGCCATTTAATTGGCAACGGGTAGCAACAGATGGGTACTTAGCTGAGCGTACGGGTTACTGGAATTGGTTAACTCAAAACCCTCTAAATGCCTTAATGGAAGGCGGTATGGTACATTTGTGGTTTATCCCTGCATTGGTTATCGCGGTTGCGATTATCGCATTATTCATTCATTTGAATAAATCGTCTTTGCTTATTCCGGTTGCGGTTATCTTGTATACTTATGGCGTTATGGGCGGAAGTTATCAAACATTAACTGAGGTATGGACGCCCTTTTTTACTCGTAATGGCCCTTTCTTTAGTACGTTGATGGTAGTGATTGGCTTTGAGCTGAGAAAGCGTAATGTCACTTTATCTTCAACAAAGTCCTTACTACTCTTGCTGGCAGGTATAGTTATTCATTTTAGTGAGGCGTATTGGCTAACCACTTATCATGTTCCTTTTAATCAACATGATTTCTTAACAGGCACACCATTGATAGGTATCGGTCTATTTTTATTGTTGTTATCTAGACCTAATATAGGGAACCACCCGCTGACGTTTAAATTAAGTAGACATGTACTTAGTATTTATGTGTGCCATTTATTGTGTGTAGTAGTGATGTTGAATATTACAGGGATGATGGGCATAACATTAGCAGCAAAAGATTTTTTGATAGTTTTTGGGACGGTTGTACTATCTACTTCATTCGTTCTTATTGTAGATAGAATTTTTCTTAAAAGATGGTTATTTAGATAAAAATACGGCGATGCACGGTACTTTCTATGCATCGCCTTTAATGTATTAATTAAATACGATTTAAAACATCGAACGCTTTCATAACCGCATCACTTGCCATCACTCGTCCATGCCCTTGATTTTCTGTTGGGTATAACGTGACATTTTCAATGTGCTCAGAAGCAGATTTTGATAAATCAAAGCTCGTAAATCGATCTTCTTTATCATGCACAATAATAGTCTGGCTTGTGCGTTGTTGTAATCGCTGGTATGGATTAAAACTGTCGATAGTTCGTTGATATTGATGTTCAATATCACCAACAATCGCTTTAAATAACTTAATTGAATAGCCCGAACGTTCAATACTGTTGAATAAGTTTTCGGTGTAATTCAATACTGGAGCGATCAAAAGCAAAGGTGTGTCATCTAATTTAATATGGTGACACTCTAAAACAGCAGCGGTGCCCATACTGTGAGAGATAACACCCGCGACTTCATATTGCTCATCAAGTACCGCATTTAGTCCTTCAATAAAGGCTGGTAAATGCGCATGTTTGCCTTCACTTTGACCGTGAGCAGAGTGGTCAAAAGCTACGGCAGTAAAACCTTTAGAGGCAATGTACTCCATCAATGGGTAATATTGACTTGAATTACCAGACCAACCATGAGCTAACACCCATACAGGACCTGACCCCAACTGATACAAGCTAAGCTCTCCTTCTGGTGAGTTCAACTTACTTTTTATTAGCCCTGAAGGTTCTGCATTTTTAGGTTTTGTTCTTACTGGTGTTAATAGTAATTTTCGTCCCATTTTCTTTGCATGATCTGGAATAAGCATATGATGTAAGCGCGTAACAGCATTCAAAGCACTGCGTTTAAAGCTGAACTTTTTCTCTGTTCCAAAATAAATTTCCTGACTCATATTTTATCCAATTTATCATTTTATGCCGTTATCTTAACTAAGATGGTTAAATTGTCGAGTAAAGGTTCTATTTTTTAACAATTAAGTCACAAACAAGAAAGTAACCACATATAGACTGTCACTAAAAACATAACATGCATAAAAAATACATGTTATTAATTGCCCTTTACGTTATACTTCTTCTGTATCCCTAATTTTGGAATCATTAATCATGAATATTACTGATAAAGCCGTTGAAGAAAAAATCCCACCACTCTTACGTTTAGGCTTTCGCCCTTTCTTTTTACTGGGTAGCATTTACGCAATTATTGCGGTATCTGTATGGGTATGGGCATTTCAGACAGGTCAACCGAGCCAGCTAACCGTTCCTGCTTTATGGTGGCATGTCCATGAAATGCTATTTGGGTTTTCAATGGCAATTGTTGCAGGGTTCGTGTTGAGCGCAGTTCAAAACTGGACTGGTGTTAAAGGAACCTCTGATAAACGACTCGGTTTTATTGTGTTGTTATGGTTATTACCAAGAATTCTTTTTTGGACACCAACACCACTTTGGATCATTTCTAGTATTGAAGCCTTATTCCTTGCTGCTATCGCGTATGAAGTTGGATTCCGTGTTATTAAAACAAAAGGCGTTCGTAATTTCTTCTTTATTCCTTTATTTATTGTCGCTATTGCTGCCAATTTTGCTAGCTATGCCACGATTAAAGGATTACCGCCGTTTACTTCTGCGGCCGTTTGGGAATCTATGTTGTGGTGGTTTACCTTACTGATTTCGGTAATGGGGGCACGTGTTATCCCTTTCTTTACTGCACGTCGCTTTCAGTTTGAAAAAGCACAACCTATTTTATGGTTAGAAGCATTATGTAATATCCCGCTTGCAATGCTATTTATCCTTAGTTTTTTCCCATTAACAGCGGAAGAGATCAGTCCTTATTTAATGATTGTAGCCGGTTTTGCACAGTTAATTAGAATGGGTCGTTGGAAGAGTAATAAAACACTCAGTGAACCGTTAGTATGGTCACTTCATGCGGGGTATTTATGCATTCCTGTAAGCCTACTGATCCGTGGGTTCGCAGACGATGGATTTATTTCTCATACCGCCATTCATTTATTTGCTATTGGGGCACTAGGAGGCGTTATTTTAGCTATGATCGCACGTGTGACAATGGGTCATACTGGCCGTGAAATATATAAAGGTCCTGTTATGTGGCCGGCCTTCTCAGCTATTGTCCTTGCTGCTGTTATTCGATCTGTTGGTGTAATTGTTTTCCCTGAATATATGATGAACATGATCAATATTGCAGCCGTATTATGGGCCTTTGCATTTGGTCTCTTTGTTTGGCACTTTGCCCCGATGTTATGTAAAAAACGAGTTGATGGTCACCCCGGTTAATTTACAGCGCAAATAAACAAGATCTAACTCACACATTGCAGAACTTACTGTCAACATTAACAATAGTTAATGTTGACACAACCTTTCCTTAATCTTGCCCTCTGTATTCTTACCTTAAATTAAAAAATACGAAATTTTACTTTAAGGAATACAATATGAATGTACTTGGTTATATGCAGAAAGTAGGTAAGGCGCTGATGGTTCCCGTCGCTACGCTACCTGCTGCTGCAATCTTAATGGGTGTTGGTTACTGGATGGACCCAACAGGCTGGGGCGCAAATAGCGTACTTGCTGCATTTCTAATTAAATCAGGTGGCGCTATTATCGATGTAATGCCAATGCTATTTGCGATTGGTGTTGCGTTTGGTTTAAGTAAAGACAAAAATGGTTCAGCGGCACTTGCGGGTTTTATTTGCTTTACTGTTGTTACTACCCTTTTATCTCCAGCGGTTGTTGCTCAACTTGAAAGCATTCCATTGGATCAAGTTCCTTCTGCATTCGCAAAAATCAACAACCAATTTGTTGGTATTATTGTCGGTATTATTTCTGCTGAAATTTACAACAAATACTCAACGGTTGAACTACCAAAAGCATTAGCTTTCTTTAGTGGTAAACGTCTTGTTCCTATCCTGACATCGATTGCTGGTATGGCATTATCATTCGTTCTTTTATACGTATGGCCTGCCATTTTTGACGCCCTAATCTCTTTCGGTACTCAACTTCAATCAATGGGTGCAGTTGGTGCTGGTCTGTTCGGTTTCTTTAACCGTTTAATGCTTACAGTTGGTATGCACCATGCCCTTTACCCTGTATTTTGGTTTGATGTTGTTGGTATTAACGACATTCCAAATTTCTTAGGTGGTGCACAGTCTATTGCTGATGGTACTGCGGTTATCGGTCAAACGGGTATGTACCAAGCGGGTTTCTTCCCTATCATGATGTTTGGTCTGCCAGGTGCAGCTCTGGCTATTTACCATTGTGCAGAAGAACGCAATAAAGCCGCTGTTTTCTCTATCATGCTTGCAGCAGCAATGGCGTCATTCTTTACCGGTATTACAGAACCTCTAGAATTCAGCTTTATGTTCCTTGCTCCATGGTTATATTTAATTCATGCAATCTTAACGGGTATTTCTTTATACATCGCTGCAAGTATGCATTGGATGGCAGGTTTTGGTTTCTCAGCAGGTCTTGTTGATTTCGCTTTATCAACTCAGAATCCATTGGCGGTTAAGTGGTACATGCTTATTCCACAAGGTCTTGTATTCTTTGTTCTTTACTACACTATATTTAGATTTGCGATTAAGAAGTTCAACTTCCTAACTCCGGGTCGTGGTGAAGACATGAATAAAGATGATTCTGTAGAAGAAAACATTACTGATGTTGCCACTGCGTATATCGAAGCAATTGGTGGTTCAGAAAATATCCTAGAAGTAGATAACTGTATTACACGTCTACGTTTAACCGTGAAAGATTCAAGCCTTGCTGATAGCGACAAACTTAAATCTCTTGGTGCCATTGCAGTGGTTCCAATGGGTAAAGGTGGTCTGCAAGTTATTATAGGCTTAGGAAAAGTGGATAGAGTCGCTGCAGAAATGAAAGTGATTTTAAAAGCCTAACTTCATAATGTTCGTACCAGATATTATGTAAGTGCAACTCAAGAGTCTTAATTATTCCCTCTTTAAGGCTCTTTATGATGTATTTATACACGAAGCATTGTTACTCATTAGTTATCTATTCTTTATCTGATACACACTCGATTGCTGAGTAGGCTTCTTGCTCATTCATTCCTGAGCCATAAGCGCCACAATGCTGACATTCACATTGGTATATTTCAGCAGTAAAATGGTAGCAATTTAACTCTTTATTCCCACATTCAGGGCAATCTACCACTTTCTCTAAAAATTCACGTTTAAGTGCTTTTTGTTCTTGTTGCTCCCTAAAATATTGGGTTAATTCAAAATTGAATTGCTTTCCTACCCCATTATTTGGGTTCTCTTTAGGATAATCATCAAAATAACGACTCACTATATTTAATCCATCAGTAAAATTCAGTGATGTAGTTATATTAAAATAGTTGCCATTTCACTAGATACCAAATGTAAACTTTGCCCTTCTTTCCACAGAATTCAGAAAAACACGTTAATTTGATTTTAAGGCACACAAGCTCTCTTTCATTTACGTTTTAACTTTTATGAATTCAAACTTATTTATTGTTACAATAAGCCGACTTAACATAGAGATAAACAAATGAAAATACTGGTTATAGAAGACGATCAAACCACTCGCGAATTTATCGCAAAAGCGCTTGAACAAGAAGGGTTTATCGTTGATAACTCAGGAGATGGAAAAGAAGGCTTAATGATGGCCATCAGCTGTGAATACCAATTAATCGTATTGGATCGTATGTTACCCAATATTGATGGTTTAAAAATTCTCTCTGCGATTCGAGCAACAGGAAATAATACGCCTGTACTGATACTTAGCGCGTTAGACAGCGTAGACCAGCGAGTTGAAGGCTTAATTGCAGGCAGTGATGATTATCTAACTAAGCCTTTTGCCTTAGCGGAATTATTAGCCCGAATTAATATCATTCTCCGTCGTAATCGACCAATCGAAAGTTTCTCTAATGAGATAAAAATCAATAATCTCCTCATTAATTTGCGGTCTCAAAAAGTCACCATAAATAACAACGCCATCTCTCTACAAAATAAAGAGTTTATCTTATTACGTTACTTAGCAGAGCACGTGAACGAAGTTGTCTCTCGCATGCGTTTATTTGAAGCGGCATGGGATTATCACTTTGATCCTAAAACTAACGTTATTGATGTGCATATTGCTAAATTACGTAAGAAACTAGAGCAAGGCGGAGCGATCAATTTAATCGAAACCGTTCGTGGAGCGGGTTATGTTATTAGACAAGCGTGATGAACTTTATCGTTCTTCTATTCTAAAACTGCTGATCTGGTTCGCTATCGGCCTATTTTCAATGATGGCACTATTACTGTATCAACTGTATTCAACCTCTGTAAATTTATATAATAAAAATCTAGATGAATGGCTACAAGCAGAAACATCGCAACTTCAAACGATTGCAAAAACCGAAGGCATAGAAGCGCTTCATCAAAGTATTAGCAATGTTAATAACAGCAGATATATTTACCAACTGGTTAATCATGCGTATCCCGCACCGACAGACACTTCGGCGACCACTTACCCTATCATTGCCCAAATAAAGCAGTATCAAGCTCAAAATAACCTACCAGAAATGAGAGCAACAAAAATTGAGCTTTCTGACGGTTCTGAATTAACCATAGGTATTGACCAAGAACGATATTTACATTTTAAAAACCAATTAGATTCATCCGTGATCTGGGGGACATTTTTTCCTTTTATTGCGTTATGCTTGATCGCGATTCTTATTGCCGTTTACATTCTTAAACGATTAAACCTTGTTAACCAAACCATGAATCGAGTCATGTTAGGCGAACGAAATGTTCGTTTAAAAGTTGGGCCTGATATGAATGAATTTGATTTACTGGCTCTGCATTTAAATAATATGTTAGAACAAATGGAAAGCAGTGAATCCAAATTAAAATCATTAACCGTCGATATTGCTCACGATCTTAGAACCCCAATGAGTCGTATAAAACTAAGAATTGAAGACCTATTAAACGATAAAAACCTATCAAATAACCATCAAATACAGCTAGATAACATTCAATCTGATTTTTCATTACTCTTGGATACGTTCAATGGAATGATGGAGCTTTATCATTTAGAACACGTCGGTACCCCGATAAATAAACAATCTTGTGACTTAAGTAAAATTGTTCGTGATGCGATGGAATTTGCAGAACCAATGGCACATGATAAACAACAAAAGCTGTATTTAACGGTAGAGATGCCCTGCCCATTATATGCAAACCCTAGTCTACTTTTTAGAGCCATATTTAATATCATTGATAACGCAATTAAATACACTCATGAAGGTGGGGTCATTGAGGTGATTGTCGATTGCTTTGGTGTGGTAGTGGCTGATAACGGTGTGGGCATAAAGCCAGAAGACAGAGAAAGAGCATTAGACCAATTAGTTCGTTTAGATCCAAGTCGAACTGAGCATGGGTTTGGTTTAGGATTAGCCTTGGTTAAAACTGTCATGAAAATACACAATGGCAAAATCAGTTTAAGTGATAATTACCCTGGTTTACGCGCTCGTTTATTATTTGATGACACATTAAATAAACAGGCATCAGATAATTAACGCAGCACATTCCATGCTTCACACATCACCCTAAACTGTTCAGCATTGCCCGACTCTCTATCTGGGTGGTGCTGCATGGCTAATTTTCGCCATTGTTTACGGATTTCTTTTTCAGTTGCACTTTCTGATAATCCAAACCGTTTTAATGCTTGAATACGATCCATTGATGATGCATTCGTCCCACCCAAATACCGGCGATAATTATTCCAAAATTCGTTTAATAAGCGCTGTACTTCTCCCTCTTCGACTTGATAATTAATCCAATCTAAATAATATTCACGTAAGGGGTGTGCCGCATCAATCGTCTGTTGGTTGTTTTTGGTTTCCAGCTCAGAGAACAATTGAATGTTCATCGCTTCAACTTGTAGCCATTGCTCTGGATATAACTCTGTTTGCAACTGATAAAGCGCATTCATGATTAAGAAATTACGCTTAAACAAATCTTTATCTATACTCTCATCCAGTTGTTTTAATAAACCTTTCTCGATTAAATAAGCAGAAAGTGTGTGTACCTTCCACGCCTGATTCAATTCTTGTAAAACCTCAAATAAAGGCCATACAAGGGGATTTTCAAACTGACCTTCATTTTGTTCTACGCTTTTATTGTCTGTCATTTTATATCCCCTTTAATCTAATTATCAGACGCTTAATCAATATCAACATTGATTATTTACTTAGATAAACACCATTATTTGTTATGTTTTATCTGTTTAATTAAGTGATTCATGATCCAAACGCAATATAGAGTAAATATAATAACACCACTCATGATCAGCGCCATTCTGATCCAAGGTTGCTCAGTCGCTAAACGATAGTCTGCTATGTGATAAATAGTAGGAAGCCACACCGCAAAGACCCCAATAACAAGGCCTGCTTGTAGCATTCTAAATACAAATTCTTTATTAAAAAACAGAGTAAAAGGAAGTAAAAAAAGCACAGAAACAACAATCACATTCCCTTCTCGTAAAAAGTGAGCAGCCATTATCCAATACGCTAAAAATACAATCATTGTTCGCCACATTGATGATAATCCTCTATTTCTTGGTTTGTTTACTAAAATACAAGTTCGGATTATACCTTTTCGAGCTCATACCTGCTTAGGAATTAGTCATAAAAAATGGCAGTCATTTCTGACTGCCATTTTATTTACAAACTTAACTCACTGTTACTCAGCAATCTCTGCTTCTTCCAGTGTTTGTTGAGTTCGACTTGCCGCTGTTTCTTGTCCAAAGCCTTTCAAGCCAACCACATGAACGTGCTCGCGATCTTTGAAGATCTTACGAACCAGCTTATAAGTCGTCCCTTTTTCTGGGCTAATGTTTTCTGGTGCCGCGATTAATAATTGCATATCCAGGCGCTCACATAACTCGAATAGGGTCGCGATAGATTTACCATCTAGACGCGCCGCTTCATCCAAGAACAATAGACGACAAGGCATAATGTCTTTACTACGAAGACGACGAGATTCATCTTCCCAACTTTGGATAACCATCAGTAGGATCGCTTGACCTGTACCAATCGCTTCACCTGTTGATAATGCACCCGACTCTGCTTGTAACCAACCATCAGTACCGCGATTTACTTCAATGTTTAGTTCTAAGTAGTTACGGTAATCCAGTAACTCTTCACCCAATGTCTGTGGTGAACGTTGACCAACATCGATGTGTGGGTTGATACGTTGGAATAATTTTGCAATCGCTTCTGAGAACGTAAAGCGGGGGTTACCAAATAAGTCTTGGTGCTGTGCTTGATGCTCAGACAGACCAGCAAGTAGCATCGCGTGGGTTTCACGGATACCTACGTTTAGACGAACCCCCTTAACTTGACCAAAACCAATTTGAGATAAGCCTTGGTTTAGCATGCGAATACGGTTTTGCTCACGTTGAATCGTTTTACGAATAATACTCGCCACACTTTCAGAGCTTAATGCTAAGCGATTTTCACGAGACGTTAGTTCTTCAGTCAAACGACCAAGCTCTGTTTCCATCTCTTCAATTGCTTCAACTGGATCATCCGTATGAATGATATCTTGGCGAATACGCTCACGAAGATGTTGATAAACAGCAATGTAGAACAGAACTTTACGCTCTGGCTTACTTGTGTCTTCAGACGCTCGTAATGAATCACGCAAGTCTTCATTATCAGCGACAGCTAGACGAAGCGCACCCAATGATTTATCCGACATTGAACGCAGTTCTTCCGCACTTAAATACGCCAATTCACGTTTATGCAGACGACGCTCTACATCATTTTCACGAGCTAAACGTAGAACTGAACACCAACCCGCTTTTGCATTAACCACAAAGGTACGTAAATCTCGGTACAGTTTTTCAACTTTACGAGATTGTTTAACTAAGCCTTTAATCTCAAGTTCGTTTGATGTGATTCCTTTTTCAAGCTCACTCTTACGACCACGAGAACTGTGTAGACGCTCGTTTAATTCGCCCTTACGAACTTCAGCACGTTCTAGCGCACTTTGGTCTGCATGAACACCAAACTCTTGCAGTTCACGCTTAAATTCTTGAACCGTTTCTTGTTTCGCTTGATGTGAGCTCTTAAGCGACGCCATTACTTGGTTGTATTGGTTTGCTTGAGCTTGTGATTGTTTTTGTTGCCCTTTCGCTTTAGTTCGCGCTTGTTCTGCTTGTACTAATTTAGCTTTAAGTTGTTCATTTAGTTCACTGCTCTTATTAAGCAATGCGACTGCATCTTCATAACCAAAATGATGACGACGCTCAACTAAATCAGAAATAGCAAACAGTTGAGCTTTAATACTTTGCAATTGTGCATCAATTTGCTCATGTTCAGCTTTTAATGCATCAAACTGCTCAGGATCCACTTCTAGAGCACGTTGCAGGTTTTCTAATTCTGCAATCGCTTTGCCATTTTGACGTAGGAAACTTTCTGCTTCTGATACTTGCTCAACTTGCGCGCTGATCTCTTCAAAGCGCTCAGTGATGGTTTCATCTTCAAGTACGTTGATGTGTGGTGCTATTTTCGCTAATTGAGACAGTGCTTCTTTAGACGTTACCATTTGCGATTTATGTTGTTGTTCAGTCGCTACAAGCTCATTTAATTGACGACTTGCTTGTGATAATTGCTCACGTGCTTTTTTCAATTCAACTTCTGGATCGGCATCAAACGCCACAGCAAGGTGTGTCGATACAAAACCATTAAAGCTTTGGTATAGACGTTGCAGTTTTTGTGAATCAAACGCGGCTTTCGCGTGCTCTTCAACGGCAATTTCACGCTCTTCACGTAATGTGTCTAAACGCTGCTCACGAGCGGCACGACCAAACAATGGCAGCTCAGGGAAACGAGAATAACGCATTTGACGATCATTTAGATGAACACAAACAGCATTTTCCATTTCATCAGCATCAAATACACTGTCATCAAACGCGTCAATATCGCCTTCAATGATGTAAAGGTCATCTGGGCAATCATCAAGATCAACCAATTTCTCTTTAATACCAGATAAGTCAGAAACAACAATAGCATGACGAGCTGGACCGTAAAGCGAGCTGAAATACGGTGCATCACTTAACGTAATATCATCATAAATTTCAGAAAGCAGTACGCCACCTAATGTATCTGCAAGACCTTTAAGACGAGCATCACCACTACCACCAGGGGCAGCTAAGCGTTCAATTTCACCATCTAACTCTTCTTTACGAGTAGCAAGACGATCTTTATTGGTTGAAAGTACACGTTCGTTTTCTAGCGTTTCTTGCATTTGGCTGATAACCATGTGGCTATCTTCTAACTCAACACCGCATTGGTCATTCAGTTTATGCAACGCATCATTACCTGCGATCCATTTTGGCGCAATGGATTCTAAGCGCTGAGTTTCAGAACGAAGTTGCTGTTCTTGACGTTTTAGCTCTGAGCGTTTATCTATAATGTTTTCTTGTTGCTCTTGAACCGTCTCAAGCATCTCTTCATGACGAGCTTGTTCTTCTTCAAGTATGATTTCAGAATCAACCGTGATGTTAAAGCGTTTTGCGTATTCAGCCGCTAATTCTTGAGCTTGGCGTTGTAAACGAACCGCACGCTCTAAATCTTTGTACTGTGCTTTAAGTTGCTCAGCACGCTCTGCAATATTGCTGAACTGGCGAGCTTGTTCAATTAACGCTTTTGCTTTATCTGACGCTTCGCTGCGCTCAACATGACCTGCAATTGAGGTAACTAATGCCAAGCCACGTTCAAATTGTTGAACCGCCGCAGAAGACAAATCCAACTTATGTTTAATCGCAAGAAGTGCGGTTGTTTGTCGCTCTTCTTTTGCTTTTAACTCAGATTGAAGATCTATCGCATTGTTTTGCGTTAGTTCATCATTAGCTGTCAGCTGTTGTGCTTTTTCAAGGGCTTTAACCGCTTGTTGATATTGAAGCGCACGAGTCTGCTGCATATCCAACGCTTGTTGGTAATCGGCAAGTTGTGTTTTAAGGCTATCAACTTCTTCTTCTGTTAATTGCGCTTGCTCTTCTGACATTGCAAGTTGTTCAGCGGCTTCTTCCACCACCATTACTTGCTCTTCTAAACGCTCTGTCAGCTCTTCTAGATCTTCAGAATAACGCTCAATCTTCTCTTGTTGGCGAACGGCTGTTTGCACTAATTGAAGATGATCAGATGCAGCTTGATAATCTTGCTCTAAGCCTGATTCAGAATCCGTTAATAAGCCTAATTCACCCTGCATATTATTCAATACAGAAGATAAACCCACCAAGCTACTTTGTGCGTTCATTAACTCAACACGGTGCGTTAATGTTTGCTCTACTTTCTTACGGCGATCATTTGCATGACGCATGTAATCAGACGCAACATAGTTGGTTGATTCAGTAATTAAGTGCTTAAATAAATCACGATCAGTCTGCGTGGTTTTAATCGCTTCTAACGTCATGCGGTTTTCACGCAGTGCCGCTTCCATGTCTTGGAACGCTTTTTTCACACCACCATTCTGAGGCAGTAGATAATCACGTAGAGAACGCGTGATTGCACTTGAGATACCGCCGTATAAAGACGCTTCAAGTAAACGATAGAACTTAGAACGATCACTGGTATTACGAAGTTTTTTAGGTAAAACACCGTAATCAAACATTTGTGCGTGGTAATCCGTCACTGAATTAAACGCTTTGAACTGAACACCTTCATAACCAGCTACAATGTCTTTTACTTCATTGATTTGACGAACACGAGCTTGATTATCAGACACTGCCTCGATCATTAAATCGGTTGGTTTTACATGACTTGGCAAACCAACAATAATGAACGGTTTGATGTCTACTTTCTTATCACGGCCAGCAACCTGCTGTAATTTAACCGCAAAAAGAACACGTTGATTGCGTGAGTTTACAACGTCTAGTGCGGCATAACATGCACCCGGCTTTAATTTACCGTGTAAACCTTTATCACGAGACGCTTGTGAGCTACCCGCTTCCGTTGTATTACGGAAATGAAGTAATGATTGATCTGGAATTAGAGTCGTAATAAACGCGGCCATTGTGGTCGATTTACCGGCACCGTTACCACCAGAAAGCGTCGTTACTAGATTATCAATATCAAAGGTACGCGCAAAAAAGCCGTTCCAGTTAACCATGGTGAGTGATTGATATTTACCACGTTCAATCATGCTCATGCATCACCTTCCAATTCTAATTCATGCTGCTCTTCTGCAGATGTTTCACTTAATTTTTCATTTTCATCAAGATCGAAGCTAGATTGACTCGATTCTTCATTGTGAATCACAACGGCTTCACCATCGCGGATCAAGCGTAATTGTGCTTCTTTCATATCATCATTAGAACGAACATCAGCACCAAAGCGGAATACGGCTTCACTGATACGGAATTTACCTTGCTCGCCAACTTGAATGATCATACCAAGGCGCTTTAAACGACGCAGTGAAGTACGAACTTTATCAAATAGCTTTTCTTTATCTAAATCTGAACCTGATGCACGGTTTGTTACTAATTTCATTAGCTTTTGTTCATCAGCTAACACTAATAGCTCATCAAACAGCTCTTGGTTAGTAAAGATACCTTCATGAGCCAAACGCTCAGGACTTAGGTATAAGAAACACAATACTTTACCAACAAGCATATCAACTTCAGCTAATACACTACGAGCAATTAAAGACGTTGAACGTGGACGCAAGTAAAAGAAGCCTTCCGGTGCTTTTACTAATTCAGCATGATAACGTTGGTAGAACATACCTAACTCATGTTCAAATTCACGTAACAACGCATGATTATCTAAATCTTCGCTGGCAATATGGCGGCCAGAACGCAATAAACTGTCTAATGCTGGGAATAATGGATTAGCAATCGCTTTTGCTAACTTCTCAGGCATAAATTCTTCAATATTTGTCAATGACATTTGCTTGTACCTTCGCACCGAATTCGTTAATAGACTGCCAGTCAGGTTGAACGGCTTGGAAATCGGCTTCTGAATAACCGAGACGCACCGCTTGATCTACCACTAAACGGGCAAGATCAAAGTGCTGAGAATGAGGATGAATCGCTAGATAATCTTTAAGTATCGTACCTAACTCAATCGCTTCACCAGTGTCTTTATGACGTTGTAGCATTTCACTGACCTGTTCAGCTAAGAGATCCGCAATAACGGTCAGCTCTTCAAATTCCATTTCTTCAGGAACAATGCCTGTTACTTCGTCATCACGTAGCATAAGAGCTTCATCACGCATATCATGTAAACGCTCTGTATCTGCGTACGTTAATAACCATGGCGCATCAAAATACCCTTTTACAGAATCACGCAGACGCTGACTAAAGGCACGGTTTTTATCCATATCAATTGCAGTACGGATAAATTTATGTACGTGTCTATCGTAGCCAATCCATAGATCGATAGCTTGTTGTCCCCAACTCACAATACGATCCAACTTCATTTGTAATGAATACAATAAGGCGTCGATAAACTCTAACTCTTCATTACCATAAACAATTTCTTGAATATTCAGTAATTCAGTTTGAAGTTGATCGCCCGCCGCTTGCAGTGAATCTTGTAATTCACGTAGGTTACCGGATGTTTCATCCAATAGCTTTTCACAACTTGAAATCGCTTCACGCCAATTTTGATTTAACAGCTCAGCGATTTCTTCTTTTACTGATTGCTGTTGTTCATCCATTACTCGTTGGTTTAGATCGATACGATCAAAAATTTCACCAACAGAGTATTTCAAAACACCAAAAACATTTTTACGCCAATGTTTTGCTTCTCCGCCTTTTTCTGCGGCTTGTGATGCTTTTTGAATTTCTTCCGCTACCATCGCCAATTGAATAGAAAGCTTCAATTTAGAGAATTGACGATGACGAACGTAATAGTCGGTAATACCAATCGCTAATGGCGTGAGACGGTAGATGTTCATTCCATCCGTACTTTCACCACTAAAACGGCTAATTAAACGTTGTTTTACTAATTCATTGATTGCATTGTTCGCACGAAAAGCAATGGTGTCATTGGATTGTCCAAATAACCCACTAATGATTCCAAACGCATCGTGAAGTTCACCTTCACCCAGTTCATCATCAAATCTTTCATTACTGAGAACAGCAATGGCCAACAAAAATGCCAAACGCTCGGTCGGCAAGTTCAATGAGAAATCGTGCTGCTTTACCCAGCCAACCAGTTCATCAACGGTTTGGTCTGTAACAGCATTAGAAAACTCACTCATTGTGTATCCTTTGTGTACATCATTATTATTTTCTCTTCGCCCATACGTGAATATAACGACCAAGAGACAGATAAGGTTCTTGACGGCATAACTGTTTTTCTAGCTTCAGCACGTCTTCGATTTGGTAATTCCCCATGTATTCCATGTTACCGATGTAATCATGAAAAGAGCGAATACCCGATTTTCCCTTTATTTCATACCCAGAATCTTCAATCCACTGATAAACATCATGTGGCATCAACCCTTTTTGTGGTTGTAACTTAAACCGTTTTCGATGTGGCATGCCATCTAAAACATGAGGAATATTGCCACAAATCACATTTTTCAATACTAAACCATGGTGATTATAAAACATAATAGAAGCATACCCACCAGATTTAACTTGTTTCAATAAAATATCCAATGCTGTTTTCGGATCATCTAGCCATTCCATCACGGCATGGAAGAGTAGAATATCAACCTTACCGACTTTATGCTGTTCAATTTCTTGTACTGCCGAATGAATAAATTGATACTGAGACGATAAACCATTATCTTCGACCGACTCTTTCGCTAATGTTAGCATTTCTGAAGATATATCACACAAAGTCACTGTATGACCCTGCTTCGCTATTAATTGCGATATTTGGCCTATTCCTCCACCAGCATCTAAAACCATAAGTGGCTTAGAATTTGCTTTAGTTTCAGCTAAGATGGTTTCCATATCTTGCCATACAATAGTTTGACGGATCTCGCCTTTGTCAGAACCATAAATGTTCTTTGCAAATTTATGGGCGATATCATCGAAGTTACGGTCTTTATTCACAGTGGTTAAGTTATGGTACTATCTATTGGAAACAAGCATTGTCGCATAAGAGCTCATGGAAGTAACAGCATGACGCGGTTTTTTGCTCTCAAGTGGTGATTTTTCATTCTATATAAGCGGTAATAGTCAAAAATATGTTTGAGTTAAAGAAGTTTGTATCATCAATGCTTATGCCCCTACCTGGACTTCTCCTAATTGGGTTCATCGGCTTATTCATTTTATGGTTTTCAAAAAGGAAAGGATTTGCCTCTTTTTTACTGACTCTGTCTCTCGTTGGGATCTTCTTGCTGTCTTTTCAGCCAGTCACTACGCCATTATTAAAATCAACAGAACGTATGTATCCCTCTTTCATCGCACCGGATGTGCCTGTTGAATATGTTCTTGTTCTTGGTAATGGCCATGTTGTAGATGATGAAATATCACCTATCTCTGAATTATCTCGTGCTGCAGTCATGCGATTAACTGAAGGGATCCGCATCTATCGTATGTATCCTGGCGCAAAATTAATTCTTTCCGGCTATAGTGGCGGAACGACCGTCAGCCATGCTCGTATGATGGCTCGTGTTGCACTCTCATTAGGAGTGAACAAATCTGATATTCTTCTATTAGAAAATGCTCGAGATACTCATGAGGAAGCCATTCAAACACTTAATTCGGTAGGGAACAGTAATCTTGTTCTTGTTACCTCAGCAAGCCATATGCCACGAGCAATGGAAGAGTTCCATAATTTAGGCCTAAAGCCGACACCTGCTCCAACGAACTATTTAGCGCATTCAGAAATAAAACAACCTTGGGAGAAATACGCCCCTAAAGCCAAATACCTAGAGCAATCCGAGCGTTTCTGGTATGAACAAATGGGTCGTTGGTTTATGGATCTTAAGAACCTTTTGATTGCAAAAGAAGAACAAGCACAAGCCTCTGATAAAATTGGACTTGAAGATGTTATAAATAAAGTCGATGACATTAAAAATTCATTGCCCTTATCAAACGATAAATAACCTCCATTAGATAATAAAAAAGCACGCCCTTTATTTAAAAAGGTTCGTGCTTTTTTTATCTCTAAAGATAGATCACTATAACGCTAAAATAGCTCGGACTTTATCTAGATCTTCTTGTGTATCAACACCTGCCGCTGGCGCTTCTTTTGCCACCGCGACATGAATTTTTTCACCGTACCAAAGTACACGTAATTGCTCTAAGCATTCTATTTTTTCAAGTACACTTGGCTGCCAATTAATGTAAGTATTAATAAATCCTGCACGGTACGCATAAATGCCGATATGACGCAACAATGGATTCGCCGTTAACGCCTCTCCTTTTGCAAAAGCATCACGGTCCCAAGGGATTGCAGCACGACTAAAGTACAACGCATACCCTTCTGCATCGGTAACGACTTTCACTGCATTAGGGTTAAATACATCCTCTTCTTCATCAATTGTCACGGCTAATGTTGCCATTGGTGCAATTGAGTCAGCTAAATTTTTAGCTACTTGTCGAATGATACTTGGTGGAATAAGCGGTTCATCCCCTTGTACATTCACTACGATTTCATCAGAGGCTATACCACATTTATCAATGACTTCAGCTAAACGCTCAGTACCTGATTCATGATTCGGAGACGTCATGCATACATCGCCACCAAACCCTTTCACTACTGCTTCAATACGAGAATCATCTGTTGCGATAATCACACGATCAGCACCCGCTTTCGATGCTTGTTCATATACCCATTGAATCATTGGCTTGCCACAAATATCAGCAAGAGGTTTACCTGGTAAACGAGTCGATTGATAGCGAGCAGGGATTATGACTGTGAACGACATGACTCAACCTCTTCCATTGTCATACGACGAGCTTCTGGTTCGATCATCACTGGAATGCCTTCTTTAATCGGATAAGCAAGACGATCAATTTTACAAATAAGCTCTTGCTTATCTTTATCGTAATTCAATTTACCTTTACACACAGGACAAGCTACGATTTCAAGAAGACGATAATCCATATTGTTCTTTTACCTCTATAATTTTATTTAATATCTGTTGTGCTTTTTCTTCTGGAAACGAGGCATCAACAGGTAAATACCACCACGATGATTCTGCAAAAGATTGACACTTAACGGCATCTTTTTCCGTCATTATCAATTGCTCACCATATTGCATTAAATTTTTAATTTCTTCTGGTTCGAACGCTTTATGATCCACAAAGCCTTGCGTATGTACAACATCAGCATTAAGTGATGCTAACGTATCAAAAAAACGGGGCGGGTGACCTATTCCAGCAAAAGCAACAAGCTCACCTAAATTTGACACTGATTTTTTTTCACCAGTAACTAAATTAACCGCTTTACTTGGCTCTAATGTCATCGCTATTTCATTTGTCTTTGGTTGTTCGCCGTTACAAATCAAGAAATCGACACTAGCTAATCGTTCGAGACCTTCTCTGAGTGGACCTAAAGGAATAAATGCTTGATTTCCAAATCGACGCTTTCCATCTATAACAATAAACTCGACATCACGTTGTAACGCATAATGTTGTAAACCATCATCAGTAATAACGATATCCACCCCCTGCTCTTCCAGCATTTTAACGGCTTCACTCCGAACTGGAGCGACAGCAACATGGGCTTTAGTCCGTTGTTTTATTAATACTGGTTCATCGCCAGAAATATCGGGGGTTGTCGTATTTGATAATAGGTAAGGATAATGCGGTGCTTTCCCACCATAACCACGAGAAGCAACACCAACCTTCATTCCTTGTAATTGAAGCTGTTCAACTAACCAAACGACAACAGGCGTCTTACCATTACCACCAGCCGTTATATTACCAACAACAACAACAGGAACTGACGATTTATAAGCCGTTTTTTTTCCAGTAAAATAATCCAGTTTTTTCTTGTTTGCTACATATTTAAATAAACAACTCAGTGGCCACAATAGCGGCCACATCAATTTACCTAAAATATGGTTATCAAACCAAATTTTCTCAATCATTAATCACCAAATTGGATTCGATGCAATTGGGCATAAGCACCATCGTGAGCAATCAATTCTGCATGAGTACCACGCTCAACAACTTCACCTTCATCAATAACAAGGATCTGATCTGCACTTTCAATCGTCGATAAACGGTGCGCAATCACAAGAACTGTTTTGTCTTTTTGAAGCTCGTCTAACGCAGATTGAATCGCTTTTTCTGATTCAGTATCCAATGCAGATGTCGCTTCATCAAGAATTAGTACGGATGCATTTTGTAATAGAGCTCGAGCAATGGCGATACGTTGACGTTGTCCACCGGATAGACTCGCGCCATTTTCACCAATCATCGTATCAAAACCATCTTCCATCTTATTAATGAAGTCAGACGCATAAGCAAGCTCTGCCGCTTTCTCTATCTCAGCTCGAGTAAATTTACCTTCGGACGCATACGCAATATTATTCGCAACACTATCATTAAATAAATGCACATTTTGAGAAACTAACGCAAAATGCTTACGAAGATTCGTTAATTTATAATCTTCAAGTCCATCGCCATCTAACGAAATAGTACCCGAATCTACATCATAAAAACGTGTGAATAAATTAGCAATCGTACTTTTACCGGAACCTGAACGTCCAACTAATGCAACTGTTTTTCCGGCTGGTAAATCAAAACTAACACTACGTAATGCTGGTCCTTCAGACGTAGGATAAGTAAACGTGACATCTTCAACTTTAATATCACCATTCACTTTATCTTTAACAACCACACCGTCATCTTTCTCTTTATCCATATCCATCAGTTCAAACAACGTTTGACATGCCGCCATACCTCGTTGGAAATCAGACGTTACGCTTGTTAATCCTTTTAGTGGACGTAATAAGCCGAACATTGCAGAGAACACAACCGTAAAGGTACCAGGAGTTAGCGTTTCTTTAATTGAATCAACACTTGCTAGATATAAAACCGTAACTAAAGCAAAAGAAGCAATCATTTGAATAATAGGATTCGCTAAACCTTGAGCAACAACCATTTTCATATTTTGTTGACGCATATGGTTACTGATCGTATCAAAACGTTCAGATTCAACTTTTTGACCACCATAGCTTAATACCACTTTATGACCTTTAAGCATTTGCTCTGAAGTCGCAGTTAATGAACCCATGGCTGTTTGCATGTTCTTACTGATTTTTCTAAAACGTTTTGAGACATTACCAATAGCGAAAGCCACAACAGGTGCAACAACAACAAGTACTAAAGACAACTGCCAACTGTTCCAAAACATCAAGCCAAGTAAACCAAGTATGCTTGCCGATTCTCGCACAATATTAACCAAAGCTTTACTGGTTGCAGAAGCCACCTGCTCTGAATCATAGGTAATACGAGATAATAATCGACCTGTAGATTCTTGATCAAAATAACTTACAGGCATATGCATAAAATGATTAAAAATATCACGGCGAATTCGCATTACGACATTACTCGCAACCCAACTCATGCAATAACCAGAAACAAAGCCACTGAAACCACGAATAAACATCATAGCTAAGATGATAAATGGCATTTTTTTCAAGAAATCTGAATCCGCGTTACCAAAACCTTCGTCTAAAAGTGGTTTTAGTAATGAGATCATATAAGTATCACTTAATGCATTAATGACAAGGGCAAAAACTGCAACCCCTAGCCCCGCTTTATACAGTGAGATATGAGGCCATAATCGTTTAAACGTTGCCCATGTAGATTCGTCTTTTTCAATAGTCATAAGTACTTATTCTTCATATACAATTACCTTTATTCTACTCTGTATTTAAGTTATCGCCAAATAGCTTTCTGTACCAAACGTGGCTATTAACGGTTGAATAACCTTTAATGAGTAGTTTTTCATCAGAAGCCGTTATTCGTATCTGTCCTAGTTGTGCAGTATCTAACCAATCAATATTCTTTACTTTATGTCTTTCTTTAATCTTTTTACTCGGCAGATCCCAAGGGGTAAACAAGCCACTAGAGACCACTGCAATCTTTCCCCCCATCTCTTTTACCCAGCGCTCAGTCGACGATGAATTAGAACCGTGGTGAGGAACAAGAAAAACATCTACCTTATTAAATTCATTTTGATTTAAGATCAACATTTCTGAAATTGAATCAATATCGCCAGTAAATAAAAACACCCATTTATCAACGGTAAGTTTAACAACACAAGAATGAGGATTGTAAGCCCTTTTAACTAATGTTGGCGGCCACAATACTTCAAACTCCATCATGCCCTCTTTCCACTCAGTTCCCTTTACGCAAGGTAAAGCCTTTGAATCAACTTCACTGCGCCTTACCCACCTAGGTGAAAAATGAGTTAAAAGGTAATCTTTCCCTCCAGAGTGATCACCATCAGAATGACTCAAGATCAAGCCATCTAAGGTTGAAATCCCTCTTTTGTGTAAAATTGGTTCAATTACACTCTCTGCGATACTTCCATTATTCCACTTCATTCCCGTATCATAGAGTATGGTCTTATCCTTTGATTCTATAAGAATAGCTAATCCGTGCCCAACATCTAAAAAATCAACTTGCCATTCAGGTTTTGATTTAGTTACCGCCATTAAGATCATCAATAGAACAAATATTGGCAATATAATTTTAAAAGAGAAAAAGACCATTAATCCTAGGAAAATAATAAGACTAATAATAAATAAACTTATGTTACTTGATAATGATATCCATGACCCTTCAACTGATTCAGCTAAGTGCCATACAGGCAAAAGAGAGAGATCACTTAACTGCCACAATCCTTTAAGCCACTCGCTATCAGCAAAGCTGACAACAACAGCAAACAAAGTTATAGGTACAGTGACCATACTGACCCAAGGAACGGCAATCAAGTTGATTAATGGAGACAAAAGGCTTACCCCTCCAAAAAAATAACTTTGCACCGGAAGTAAAAAAACAAACAAACCAAATTGCACGGCAAGTATCTGTAATATTTTAGTTAAGCGAGGAGATTCCGTATTTTTTATGTATATTTGATAAATATGCAGTGTCGTAAGTACCGTTAATACCGCAGTAAAAGAAAGCCAGAAACTCATAGAGAGTGCGGAAAAAGGATTTATAACTAAACAAAGTAACACGCACCACAATAAAATCTGATGCTTAGGCCATACCGTTCGAGTCATTAATAAACTAGAAACAAATAAACAGGCAATCAGAGCTCTAACCGTAGGTAAAGAAAAGCCGGCTAACCAACCATAAAAAATGGCTAATGCACAACCACTAAAAAGAGGTAGCCATTGCGTTAAGCGTCGTTGAAGAATGTACCGTCCCAGTTTTCCTAACCACCAACCTAACCCGTAAACAAAACCAATATGTAAACCAGATATAGCAAGTAAATGAGCTAATCCAGAATTACGTAACACTGTCCAATCATCAGCGGATATATTACCTTTATATCCAAAGGACAAAGCAAGTAGCAACGGTTGAAACTGTGCTTCGATTGTTTGTTCATATACTTGCAAAAACCATTGAGAGCGGTAACTTTTATTTTCTTCGAATAAAGTGGCATTCTTGATTTTTCCGTAAGCATGGATCCCTTTCGATAACGCGTAATTTTCTAGTTTATATCCCGTTTCGTTATGACGCCCTATTGGAGGTCGAAGTCTAATATCAAAAAGCCACACATCTCCTTGTTGAAATAAAACCGCTTCATCTCTGTTAAGCATCTTCTTTTTATAATCGCGGATTGATAAGCGAAGTAAATGAGTCCTCATATTAGATAGAGATTTACCGTTAATTTCTTTCACTTGAACTAAAATAGAAGAAGTTGGTTCTTTAAACGCAATTAGACTTTGAATTTCACCTTTGATGGTAATATCATGCCCTAGGCTATATATTTCCTTATTTGCACTTTTGTAACGCTCTATATGTAATGCCGATATTACAAGACCGAGCAGTACACCTTGAATGATTCTCATTTTAGACATGCGAAAAGTAACTATATAGCCAAAGTAACATATAACAACTAAAGTAAAGGGCATGTTTGTCGGCCAATAGGCTGACGACAAAAGAATAAGAATCACGACAACGCCTTTTAGACGTACGTCATTTAATAGAAGCATAAACTTATGCCAAGAAAATTTATCAAACGTTTTTTACCAAACCATGAAACCATTAAGCGCCAAAAAGCATTAAAAATATTTGGTAATGTTTTATATAACCCCAATTTATGGTGTTTAAATCGTCGCTCTGCTGCTGGCGCTTTTGCTGTTGGACTATTTATGGCCTTTGTTCCTCTTCCTAGTCAAATGATTATGGCAGCAGGACTCGCTATTATATGCAGTGTAAATTTACCACTCTCGATCGCATTAGTTTGGGTAAGTAATCCAGTGACCATGCCAGTATTATTCTATGGCGCGTATAAAATTGGCGCATGGTTACTATCTACTCCTCCACAAAACTTTCATTTCGAACTGTCTTGGGAGTTTATTGGGTCACAAATGTCAACAATAGGACCTCCATTCCTATTAGGTTGTGCTGTGTGTGCCATATTATCTTCGTTAATCGGCTACTTTGGTATTCGTGGTCTGTGGCGTTATTCTGTCGTTCGTAGCTGGAACAAACGTACTCGACGCTTAAATATTAATCGTTAGACAATTTATCTCTTTTCCTTTCTAACCTCCTAATACTGACAGCAAATATTTGCTGTCAGTTCACATATTTTTATTTTATAAATCCTCAAGCGATCGACTTACTTTTTGTAACAGTAAATTTGAACTCAATCTCACAAATGGATCATATTTAAAATAATGATTTCAAGTACTATCCCATTAAAGGAAGATGTTCTATAAGTAAGAATAATCTTACAGAACAACCATTATAAAAATAGAAACACAGCCTTATTTGCTTGAAATAGGATAAAGAAATGGATCATATTGACGAATGCCCAAAATGTTACTCTCACGAGTTACTCATTTCTGACAATGCTCAAACCATCATTTGTTCAGAGTGCGGAGTTATAAAAAAAGAAGGAATTGAAATAGGAATACCGAATAACTCGCCACAAGAAATAGAAATATTAGAAGCTTCTTAACAAAAAAGCCCATACATATAATATGTATGGGCTTTTTTACTTATTAACCATGTTTATAGTTATTATGCGAAAACTTCTTGCAATTGAGGAACAATTTGCTTCTTACGGCTAAGAACACCATCAAGCCATACTCGTCCATTTTCAGTAACTTTACCGTAAGCTTTTGCTGTTAGTTCTTCATTATCACTGATTACTAATAATTCAGAACCTTCTTTCATGATATCGGTCAAAAGTAGAATCATCGTATGACGATTACCCTCAACTTTCATCACTGCAATATCCGCTTCTAATTCTTCTTTAATATCATCAAATACTGAAAGATCGATAACTTCAAGTTGACCAATACCAACAAGCTCACCATTCATATTGAAATCTTTAAAGTCTCGCATAACAAGATCACGTACAGGTGTACCTTCAACTGCCGATTTCACCTTAAACATTTCCATGCCTAATGCTTTAAAATCGTCAATACCAGCGATTTCAGCTAATGCTTCAACACATTTAATATCAGCGGTTGTGCATGTTGGTGATTTAAAAATAACAGTATCACTCAAGATTGCACACAACATAATGCCAGCAATATTCTGAGGGATCTCAACTTGATAAAAATCATACATCATCTTGATAATTGTATTACTACAACCAACAGGACGAATCCAACACTCTAAAGGTGTAGATGTTGTTAAATCTCCTAATTTATGATGATCAACAATACCTACAATGGTTGCTTCTGCAATATCATCAGGTGCTTGAGTTAATTCTGAATGATCGACAATATAAACTTCTTCACCAGCATAGCTAGTTTTAAACTCTGGAGACTCTAAACCAAACTTATCAAGGATGAATGCTGTTTCAGGAGAAAGTTCACCTAAGCGAGCAGGAATAGCTGCTTCGCCAATTTGATTTTTTAAATAAGCAAGTGCGATTGCACCACAAATTGAATCTGAATCTGGAATTTTATGACCCACTACATACATTGACATTGTATTACTCTCCTTTAAATATGCCGTTATTCTACCAAATTAGGGGCATTTGAACACAGAAAGTATCAATAGAACTGAAACTATCTATGATGCCAATAATGAATACATACGTTAATCACCACTTTAAAAATACTAAAATAGGCATATTAATTACAATGAATTATTAAGTGCCAATTAGTGTGGGCTATGTTTAATGTAGAATAAGCTTGTAACATTCATCCTTGTAGATAAACATTCCTACACGCACCTACCTAAGGTGCGTTTTTTTTATCTCATAAACCTTCTTGTTAGATATGATTTTTTAATTTAAGATTTATTAAAAAACAAAAAAAGGCCTTAGCATTTCTGCTAAGGCCTTAATATGGCAGGGGTGGAGAGATTCGAACTCCCAACACGCGGATTTGGAAAACGAACAATATACCTATAAAAACAATGAGTTATTTTAGTGCATTAATACGTTTCGTGTTATTTCATGCTATTTCGTATTATTTCACACATTCAGTCATTTAAATATTACCTAAATTGTCAAAATCAACAACATACCACCATTCATTAAAGTGAATATTAAATGCATATCATTGAAATTATTACAAATTAGTGATTGTACTGGCTAAAAACCATAAGGGGATTTAATTACCAACACGCATTCTATTTACACATTACTCTCAAAAGTTAAGAGCACTATAAATGATGTTGCGTTGATTAAATTACATACTTCAGCGTCGAAAATTGACGATAAATACATTGACTTTATATCAAGTAATAAGCTAACGTTATTGTCATATAACAGATATGCTACCTCTAATTTAAAACTATACGTAATTTAAAAGGAGATGCCATAATGAGTTGGATTATGAAGTTTTTCAAAAAGCTATTTCAGCGAGAAAGCACTCAACAACCGAGCAAAGAATACCCTACTCTTAAAATGATCAGTCCTGATGTGGTAAAAATGGATTTTGAAGCATTTAGAAGAAATAAAGGGATTCGGAGCCAAGCAAAAGCAGCTAGTGAAAACTTTAGCGCTCGACCAAAAGCACAAGCTTAATAATTTTTTATCAAAGGGCTAATATTTATTAGCCCTTTTTTTATGAGTTAAACTTAAATGATTAAACCTTCCGTTTTTTTTGTCTTGATCCTCTGCATAGCAGGTTATTCTTTTGCAAAAAATTACCATAAAACACACTATAATTTAAAGCGTAGTAGTGGGTACCATACCTTCCTTATGTCAGCTGTTTTGGGGGCTATTTTATTCTCAATCGCCACCATCGTATACATAGCCGGATTGCAAATCGGTAACGCTACTGGTCTTGATGTATCTTTTGGGCGCTATATTTTAATTGATGTATTTAAAGGAGGGCAATCAGCCTCAGAGGTGATTGTATTCGATATTGCACTAATATCTATGCTTTTAGCTTGGGTCATTCCTGCATTATATTACTTTATAAAAGGAAATAAAAAGGCTCTATTTTTCAATCAGTTTGCCGAAGACCCTAAAAGCCCTGAGTTTACAAGGCTTTTCTTTATGTCACATTATCATGAAATGCCCATTTTATTTACCATGTCGGACAGAAAAGTGTACATAGGATTTGTCACGGAGATTTATTCAAATGATTTTAATGATATCCATATAATTCCTTATGTTAGTGGTTATCGAGACAAAGACACGTTGGAACTAAAAACTGTAACTCCTTATCAGGATGTTATGGATGAAATAAAAAATAACAACCAAAAAGATGTTGACTTAAAAACATTCACAGTAGCCCTCCCGTTGAGAGAAATAGCTCACGCACACTTATATGACTTTAATCATGAAGAAAATTTTCACGAAAAAGAACAAAAACATAGAGACAAACTTGAATTCGACAAAGGCAATCACTGGCTTTGAATCGAATTTTAAAAATGCACAAAATAGCCATCAAGGTTATGCAAGGGAATATTATAATCTATGAGCCAAGTTAGCTTTCATGATTAATGCAAAAGGCAGTTGCCTCATTCGAGCGAGCGAGGTAACTGCCTTTTTTATTTATTCAAATAAATCTACTGGTGATCATTCAAAGGATTTAGCACCAATGCTTCCTCTAAATGTTCAGGAGCCAAATGCGCATACCTCATTGTTGTAGTTATTTCGCTATGGCCTAACGTATCACGCAGTTTTACTATATTTCCGCCATTCATTACATAATGACTCGCAAACGTATGGCGTAAGACATGAGTCATCTGCCCCTTTGGTAGGTTAATCTCGGCCTTTGCCACTGCTTTTCTGAAGCTTGTTAAGCTGTTCAAAAACATTCGATTATCGTTAACTGGTTTTAATTTAGTTAGTTCATCAAATAGTATCGAGTTAACTGGCACCGTTCGGTTCTTACTAGACTTCGTATTCAAGAACGTCACCTTGTGATCTCGAATTTGCGAGGGCTTTAAATTTTCAGCCTCTCCCCATCTCGAACCAGTAGCCAAGCATATTTTTACTATGTGAACTAACGAACGATTGCGAAACGTCTTGCACACTTCAAGTAATCGCCCAATTTCGTTATGACTTAAATAGCGCAACTCCCCTTCTCTTTCTTTAAATTGCCTAATCTTAAGAAGTGGATTTTCATACTTAATCACTCCTAATCTATCAAGTTCATTAAACATTGCTCGCAAGTAAGAGTGCTCGCGGTTAATAGTTGCAGTACTAACCTCTACTGTTCTCATTTCTCGGTATTTAGCAAATTGCTCAGTTTTAAAATCACTACCGATCGGATTACCTAAGCGTTCCGATACTCGGTATAACAATTTTCTTAATCTAATATGATCACGCAATGTCTTACCGTGCATTCGATACCAGATCATTATTAACTCATCCAGTGTGCGCATATCCTTGTTTGGGTTATTGCGCTGCGCCTGTAATGCCAATCTAATTTCATAATTTTTAGCGTCTTTTTCTATGTGAAAAAAACGCGCAGGTTCAAGCGTTGAATAGTAACCCTTCTCACTACTCTCAATCATAAAACACCCCACGAATAATATTTTTTAATGCAGGTAATTACGCACGCTTTTCCATCGTCTCTGCGTCGATAATTCCGCATTGCAATAGAATAGAAAAATCGGGACAGACCTGACCCGACTCGGGTAGGGTTTTGCCTGTCATCAACCAGAATGTGTACTTCTCAAAACGCTCGTGATTTGTAATCTTTGTAAGATTATCACCTCTAGGTTCCCTTACTTCTTGTTCGTAATTTCTAATGGTTCCTCTTGGTATATCAACCAATTGAGCCATTTCTTCACGCTCTAGCATTTCAGACAATCTCATTGCTTTTAATCTTTTACCTAAATTCATTCTTGACCCCTTACATCGTTTGATGTAAATTGTTCTAGTACATCAAACGATGTAATCGAAATAATACGAAATAACACGAAATAACACGAAACGTTAAAGGGTATCACAAATGGCAGCTTATGTTCAGGCGATAGGGAAGTTCTGTGAGGAAACCGGAATGTCTAGACATTCTGTAATTCTTCGTATGAATGCAGGCGATATTCCTGAAGTCCCAAGAGAAAACGCTAAAGGTACTAGATATATAGACATGATTGAGTTTAAGGAGCGCGTAGCTTCTGGGCAGTTTATTTTGTCTGACCTATCTAAGTTATCAAAAGATAAAAAGAAATCAGATAAAAGCAACGCATAACCATTTCATTGGCAGAGGTTTACGGTGATTTCAGTACAAATATTCTCAGTAACAAAGCACCAATTAATCAGCATTGTTCCTTATTGTGAATATTCGTCGAACTTCTACCGCGCCATCGTTGAGATGGAAATAAAACACAACAAATTCGCTGAGGAAATGATTATATTTCCCCATGAAAAAATAGCCATTATTACGCTAAACAACGACCAACAGGTTGTTATTCGAGAGAGTGCAGATCATGATGAACACTGAAGCCCTTACTGTTATCTATAACGGCATACTGCAAGGTTATCAACATAAACAGTATGAAATGATTGAAAATAATCTGCCTGACAACTCTCGTCGCGTACGCTCTGAAAATATGCGAGAAAGGCTAACCAATCAAATCGCAGAGCTATCCACAATGGCTTACGATATTGGAGATCATGATTCAGCGGCGTTTTTTATGGATACCGCAAGAAATCTAGGCTCTGACGCCGTTCCTGCACTGCCTCTTTGATTGCGGGTTGTATTATGAATATTTCCCTAGCTAAAGCATTCTGCACGCTCGTATTGCTCTCATGCGCAATTACGTCTGCGTATTTAACGTATTTATTCATGTATGAATTAGGCTCAGCCATTGGTGTGGCGATCATATTTGCGATCATTGGGATCACTCTAGATTTAGTAAAAACTATTTCACCCACTTTTATACCCACTGTCGCTAAACAGAATTCACTTATTGCCCTACTTCTTGTTGCTTTAACAGGCGCACTTATGGTGATAAGCACCATTGCTTCTATCTCAGCCATTGAGAAAGGCGCAAATCAAATGACGGTAGCCACCAAACAGAACGTGGCCATAACCGAACAAATCAAATACAAGAAACTGGAGTTAGATAACTTACAGTTACTTTCTAAGACGCAACTCAGCGCAAACCAAATATCAAAAGCAGATAGAACGGCAATCACTGTTTCTCGTGTAACTGACGAGCTGAATGCGCTTTATCACGCACAATCAAACACAAAAGACTCTTCATTACTTAGTCAGTATGACTCAAAAATCACCCTGTTCATTGCGGTTTCTATCGAAGTGGTTTCTTTCGTAATGGCTCTCACTTTGCATTCGTTAAATACACTTGAGACAAGTGTAAAAAGTGTATCAAGCCCAGTAAACACAACGGTTATACCACCAAGTGTATGTCAACAAATTCAAAGTGTATTGCCAAGTGTAAGCACAGATAAAACACTTGAGATGCACTTTGTTGCAAGTGTTATGGATGATGTAAAAACAGCAATCTTAAGTGGCGCGGTAAAGCCCAGTTATCGAGGGTTAAAAGCGGCCTTTGGAATGCCACAAGAGCAAAGCAAGCACATATTAAACCTACTGCACCAACAATCAATTTTAGAGCCGTGGAATAACGGTGGCTACCGACTGAGGGCAACGTAATGATGCAACAACAAGAATTTATCGCAAAAATGGCGATCGCATATATGCAAAATCATGGACACACACCATCGACTGAGCATTTAAAAGATTGGGCAGATTTATGGCGCGCCACAAATAACGTGGCTCAATTAAGTTAAAAGAGTAAGTGATGAGCAGAGAAGACTTTTTAATAAAGATGATCATGGCGTATGCGGAAAATCACGGTTGTGCACCAGTAGCATCACAGATTGATGGTTGGACTGAATTACATAAAAGTTACACAGGCCAATCATGAGTTATTGCCCTTTTTGTGGCGATAAGTACCCATAACATTAACCACAAAGGTAATTGAATATGAAAGTTTGGACAGTACCGGAAGCGGCAAAAGCACTCCCCATTGATGCGAAAGTTAAGTTCTTTCTCTCTCTTTCTAACAAGAAAGATTTCCACGAAGGCGTAGTTTCTAGCGCGCCTAGAATTTTTTTAGGTGAGGTTGTCGTTTCGCTATATGGCCATGCCGGTGCGTTTTGCGTTAATCACTTGGAGTTATCTGAATGAGTTCAACAATGAAAAAGAAATCATTAATAAAAACAAGCTACCAAAAGCTATATGCAGCAGTTCGCACCGAGCGAGTTACGGCCCTTATTGCCGCCCTAGCTAATACGAAACGTAAACATGGTGTGATGGTGGCTTGTGATCTATCAGAAAAAGCACACAAGATCTTTCATAAAGAAACAGAAATAAGACGCTATGAGTCATTGGCTGAGCGAGTGGTGAGATATAAACGCCAAAAGCAATTAAGTTACCCACATACGCATACTTACAACTTCCATGCCGTTAAGTAATTTAAGGATCGCTAAATGAAAACAACAAATAAGACAGTAACAATTAAACAGCTCTACAAAGAGATCCACTCTGCAAGTCGAGGCGGTGGATTGCTTGAGCTATTACTCGCTGTCTACGAGGCGGAAAAGAAAAGCGACCGTTTTACCTCACGTAAAATCGTAGCCTGCATAGACCGTATGCGTAATGAAAACATCGCCACCATTAGATTTGATTTAGAACTGAGGCTGAGATGCTACAAGCATCAAAAAATGAACAACGGCTACAGCATCGCCGTAGTTAAGTAATCGAAGAGATACATTAATGAATACACCCAAGCACATTAACGACACAAATAAGCACAGTGAGCAACCGCTCGCTGCGCTTAGTCGTATGCGCTCGGAAAGTAACGACACAACACCTCTTGAGTTAAAAACAAACCACTCTCGCAGATGGGCTATTGCACCAGTCTGGCATCCACAGGAATCACTGGACGCTGAACTCGATGTTGTCCCTTATGCGAAGCGCAAGAAGAAACACATACCGACACTGAACCGCAAAGTGTTCAACACGATTGAAAAACACGGCGCATGGGTCAGTGCAAAATGGCCATGTCTGGTACATAAGCTAATCGAAGTTGGTTTGCGTAAACGTAACCTATCGTTTAGATCTGATCATAAACAAAATATCGAAAACACCCTACGTTGGATCGCCTACAACTCAGATGCGGTAACAGGCTGCATTAACGTGGCTCGCCTGTGTATTGAGATTGGTAAAGAGATCAATGTATCAAGCTCGACTATCTCATGGATAATGAAAGAGCTTGTTATTATGGGGATCTTGTACGAACCCGAACACAGCGGCCAAGCCATTCAAGATATTATGCATGATGGCAGGCTGCCAAGAACACTGTGTGCAACGCCTCTGTACTACGAACTACTGGGTGTTAAAAATGAAGAGCTTGAACACTTACGTTCAATCGAGATCCAACGCCGCAAAATAGAAGCCGCCAAACGCTATGAGCAATACGATGCAGACATAGCCTTAAAGACATACTGCCAGAGCAATATCCTCCGCGTGTGGGAGTACAGGCACGCACAAGCAACCTCTAGCTACACCATCAAACTGGCGGACATGAAAGCTGTTGATCGTCTTACCTACATCTCTCGCAAGTTAGTTGAGCGCATTAAAGCCAAAGGCTGGGCGGTCAGCACAGACATACCTAACATCACCAAGATGGCCAATAACCTACTAAGTCGCATGGGGCTCTCTGTTAAGCAGAGCGAGCTCTCACCCTCAACACCCTAATATAGTTACCTTGTCACGCTCTTGATTGAGTGGGCCTTGCTATGCCGGCTGTTTATTGTTGGTTAATAAGTAAGCTATGAACACCGATAACTCGATCCATTATGGCCACATCGAGATCCTTTTTGGATCGTATTCTATAAGTTATCCACTTATGTCGGAATAGCCCCCTTTCTAGTGAGGTATAGCCCCCTTGTGAGTCCTGCTAATATTCTTTTATTTATATATTTCAAAAATATCTGACTCCAACAATGCTTGTTGATAAAAGTACCTCCCATTAATTTTTAATGTACTCATACGAAAACAGAAACCACCGTGGGAAAAATTAGCGGGCCCCACAGCCAACATTGACCACATCACAAGAACGCAGGCTTCCCTGTCTTCGTTGGCTGCGCTGAACGTGCTTTTTGTCATTCGACAGGTAAGTTGGCCACACTCTGCTTGTTAAGGGGTAGTTCTTATCGCTACGCGATGGTTTTGGCATTAAAAGAAAGGCAAGATCTAGATTGCGGGGTTATTTGAAGCCCTACGGCTTACTGTGGGGTTTTCTTTAATAAAGTGGAGTCAGTGTTAGAAGTTGGAGCAATAAGCCCCTTGCAGGGGCGTTGAAGGCTTTTGTGGTATACGAAATACCCTAGAACTTGCCTATACCCAACGTGTATTGAACGTATAAACATCGTATTTTTTATTGATAAATGAAGCATTAGCAGATCGTAAATGTTATAATAAAACATTGATTTGCTTTGGAAATTAACTCTATTTCCAAGGCAGTTTTATCCCTATTAATGTTGGTAAATAACGTGAGTGTAGATAATAAAAATCGCCTTCATTGGCATCATGTTTCTTTATTAGTTTATTGCTCTGATGGCACAACCTTTAGCCGCGAAGCTCAAATAAACTCCACGAATCCCTATGTCTCAAAGCCTGTTATTGAACGTTGTAGACAGCAAATAATCAATGAGACAGAACTAGCCGAAAGCGCAAGCATTCAAGCCATCTCTTATATTGGTTGTATGACCGACGCTGAGTTCTTCGGAAAACCAACCGATGGTTACGCGCACTAAGCGCAAAATGATTGGATAAAAAAATATGACTCGCATTCTTCTTATTGAATGTCCGCAGTGTCATTCAAAAGGAAAAGTTACAACATCAAGACGAGTGAGTGATGGACTGCGAGAATTATATTGTCAGTGCGTGAATCTAAATTGCGCCGAAGTGTTCGTCTTGCACTTGTCGTTCTCTCATTTACGAAAACGCACTGGCGGAAAACCCGACCCCGAATTGCAACCAGAGCTGTGCTCTGGCGATGACCAAGTAGATATGTTTGATGAATAAAAATGAAATGCTATACCATTTCGGAGAAAAAGCCCTGAACGATGCCATGTTGACCGGAGATAACCACATCTTCCTATCAGCAACGCCTCTTCAAAGTGAAATGATCCGAAAGCATGTTCTTCATTTAGCGAGCTCACAAGGGCTCACCGTTAAAGGCAATCCGATCGTTTTACCAAACGGAGCCATGTTAGTTTTCTTACTCACCAATAGCGAAACGATGGGTGGATGGTCTGGCCATGCTTACGCCATTAATTGCTTTGATGAGACCAATTTTTCTTATATTCACAAGTTAGTTTCGGCATGGACGGCGGACATAAAATATCACTCCGTATTCTACTCTTTCGAGTAAAAATATGAGTGACATTAATTAACGTGATATTTCACAATTAAATAGGGTTGAATAAACCCTGAAACGAACGATTGCGATCTTGAAGGTCTGCGCGATAACTGCCATAATAACAAAGATTTTCTTTTCTTATCAATGCGTTACGCGCACTTCTTTTGCATAGTCATGCAGCTCCTATTTTTCGTTTTTTAACCGCGCTGAATTTCGGTGCGGAGGGGGGGGAGTGCCGACGCAAGGCCTGCGCGCGCTCCACTCGTCATAACTATGCACAACCATGCATACGACCAGAGAATTAGAGCGCAATGTGGGAAAGAAAGTACGAACAAGGACGATGGAATGGGCTTGAACTCAACATATTAAGCACTGCCATTGATGGTGGTAAGCGGCTGCACATCAGCGAGATCCCTTACGCTGAATTACCTGTCATTAAGGTCATGGGTAGCGCGGCCAGCAATCTATCGCTTGAGGTTGTTCTGGTTGGTTCAAATTCGTTGGTAGAGGCGAACGCCCTACTCGCTAACCTAGACAAAACGCCCAAGGGAGAGCTTGAGCATCCGTGGCTGGGTGAGTTGCCTCTCGTCTTTCAAACGCACTCATTAAAGATTGATACCAAGCTCGGTCTGGTCACTCTATCCCTTGCCTTTGTTCGTGGCGGCGAATTACCAACATTAAGCTCAGTGGTCGCCGCGTCTGGTATCGTGTTCAATGCCGTAACACAAGCAGACGAAGTGATGAGTGTTTCATCCGCCACGTTCGTGGACGACGTTGACGGGGCAAGCATCTCAGACATGAATGAGTTACGTGCCCGCTTTACAGGGTTAGTCACCAAACTGCAAAGCATTGCGAGCAAGCTGAGTATACCAAGTCAGATCCTTTCTCAGTTAAACCAAGAGCTAAACAGCGCATTGGTGGCCATCTCAAGCATTGCCAATGCACCGATGCAGTTCGCCGAACAACTCAGCAAGACGGTTAATGGCCTCACTAAAGCGGTACGCTCAGAGAAGCGCCCTACCAATGAAGCCGTCGACAATGCACGCCTGGCACAAACCTCCATGCTTGAGTTAATCGATCCTAACGTGCCAAGTCCTCATTTCAATGTGCAATTGGTTGTTGCCGCCGTATTGATGAGCAGAGACATTGCCGATATTACGCCACGCGATGACTTTGATGTGGTGCAATCAACCACACAGCCCTTATTTATTCTTAACGATCTACAACGTATTACTACGGAAATAGAAGCGCGTATTGGACAAGCAACAAACGTCTCTACTCTTGAGAGTCTGCTGTTATTCAATGCACTCGTGGTACTAAAAGATGGCGTTGGCGTGCAAATTGGTAAAGTAACCAAAGGAAGTTTACCAACCCGACACAAAACGTTACCACGCCCAGTACCTGCATTAGCTCTTGCGTACCATCATCATGCCGATCCCCGATTGATTATCGCTTTGAATTCCACTCAGCATCCTTTGTTCTTGCGTGATGCTGTCGCAATGGCGGTGAGTCCATGAGTCAATTATCTTTGTTTATTAACGGTCAGCGCGTGCGATTTTTAAGTGCAGAGGTTGGGTTTGCTATTGAACAACTCGCGCACACCTTTACCTGCAGTATTGTTCCTATGGTGATCACAAAACCGTTGCCTGTTGAGTTCAAACTCGATGGTAAGCGCATCTTCATTGGCACCATTGATACGGTAGGAACCAACACCGCAAGCAGTGAATTTGCCATGAGTCTGTCTGGTCGCTCATTGAGTGCCAATATGATTGATTCAAAAATCACAATGGATGCCGTTTACGATCAAACGTTGGACGCCCTGCTTGGCAGTATTGCCAGTGATTTTGGTTTAACCACGCGATCACTTGTTGATGCATCCACCCTTAGCATCATTGATGAGTTTCAAATCAATGCAGAATCACCGGTGGATAATTTCGCACAATTAGCCAAAGAGCAAGGCGTGATACTGATTGAGCGCAATGGCGTTCTTACCCTAGAAAACCCTGCACACGCTGCACTTCAAGGTGTTCGCCTTGAAGTGGGTAAGAACATTGAATCCCTATCGATTGCTCGCAACTTCACTAAACAGTTTTATCACATTGAAGTACAAGGCCAGTGGGATGACGCGCACGCGGTGGTAACCTACGCCCCTGCCAACACACAGCGCAAGACGGTAATTGTGTCCGACCAATTGCAAAGTGCGGCCTCTTGCCTGTCTCGCGCAGAGTACGAGCGTGACTTGGCCATCGCTCAAGGTCTGAGTGTCTCCACCTCGATACCGGCTTTATTTTATGAACTGACAGGAAGCGCGATTAATCGCACCGTTCCAGTGGTTGATGTTCATCAAGGGTTCAATGAAATGATGTTGATTAAATCATTAACCTTGTCGGTCAATGATTCGAGTGCAAGCACCAGTGTTGAACTGTTCAGACCCTTTGAGGAGCAAGCCGATGTTTAATCGAGTCATGAATCGCATTAAGAATCTCTTTGCCATTGGTGAAGTGACGGGCGTTGAGACCAAGGTGTTGCAGATAAAGACCTCAACAGGCCGAATAAATGATCGCATTAAGCGATTGCATAACTACGGTTTCATGAGCCGTCCTAAAGTTGGCGCACGTTCATACTTATTGTTTTTAGGTGGCGTTCGCAGTCGGGGCGTGTCGTTCTGTGTTGAAGACGAACGTCATGAAATGGAACTCGAACCAGGAGAAGTGGCCATGCTCGATGACAAGGGCAATCTGGTGCATTTCACCAAGAATGGGATCGTCATTACCACCAATGAGAAAGTCGACGTGAACGCCAAAAAAGACATCAGTGTTACGGCGGGGGGCGACATTCTTGCCAAAGGTAAGATCATCAAACTGAATAATGGAACGGGAGCAATCACTTGTGAAAGTATTTGTCCGTTTATGGGGCAGCCTCATGTTGATGGCTCAGAAATAGTCACAATAGGAAAGAAGTAATGGCACTCAGTAAAGACGCTTTAAAAAACAAAATCATTAAAGAAATGAACGCACAAGGCATGGTCACTGAGGGGCCTTTCGCTAAAGCGGGTAATTTAGCTGAAGCCATTGCCAATGCCGTCGTGGATGAGATCACCGCCAATGCATTGGTTGTGGTTGATAAAGGCAGCTCTGCAGGGAGTTATAAAGTCTCATGAGCCATTTTAATTTATCCGCATTAACCGCCCCATTAACCAGTGTTGATGGACTGACTCATGCGGTACTGCAAAGTGTGTTGAACCATTCAGAGTCAACACAGAATGACCGTGCTCGTATGGAGAATGATGAACGCGGTGGATGTTGGAGTGATGAGTTTATTCGTGGGGTTGGCTCTCGGGATTGGACATTAATTCGAGAGAAATCAACACAGCAAACGCTTATTCGTACCCAACGGTTTTATGAAGATGCTCTGGCATGGTTAGTCAATGACGGTTACGTCAATGCCGTTAATGTCAACGCAACTCGCCTCTCCCCGACGACCATAGGCCGAAAAGTGACGATCACCACTAAAGACGGCTCAACATTGGAGGTACCTTTATGAGTGCGCAACGCAGTTTAATCTCCTTGGTTGAACGAGCAAAATCAACCCTCGTCGCCAAAACAGGACAAAACAACCCTGCGATAGATGCCATCGCCTGTGCGATTGCAGGGGTGAGTTATGGCCAATATGGTTATCAGGACCAACTCTTTCGGGAGCTATCACCAGAGACGGCTTCCGAGCCTTGGTTATATCTTCATGCTAAACGTCACGATGCGGAACGACTGCTGCCGAGTTTTGCTCACGGATTGGTTAGATTTGAACAACTGGATGGTGTTGTACTGGTACCTAAAGGCACATTAATGACTGGCGCGCTGGGCTCTGAGTTTGTAACGATTGAAGCGCAATCTAGCAATGCTGAGGTGGCGGTTATTGCACTTAATTCAGGAGTATCGAGTAATCTAGCCAATGGTATTGTTCTTACTTTATCAAAGGCCATCAGTGGTATTAACCCAAACAACGTACTCAGTCTCGGTATCGATGGCGGCGCGGACATTGAAGACATCGAACATTGGCGTCAACGCATCTGCACCTCATACAATAAAGGCGCGCTTGTCGGTCGTCGAAGTGATTATGAAGCCTGGGCTTTATCGGCTCACTCGGACGTGGATTTCGCCTGGGCTCTGGATAACACGCCAGAGCTTGGCATGGTTCAAGTGTTTATTGGTGCGCGAGAAAACAACCCAACTCTGCCACAAAGTGTGGTTGATACGGTGCAAACGTACATTGAGTCGGTGCGTCTGGCAGGTTGTCATCCCATCGTGAATTTACCCACTCAAAAGCCAATCAATATTGAAATTCAAAACGTACACGATGAGCACATTCAAGCAAGCATCATCGTTGCCTTAGAAGAGTTATTTAAAAGTAAAATGGGTAAACGTGATGAGTCAGTTTCACCACCAAAACCCATCTCACTATCACCAACGGAAATTGTATTGGCCATTGCGCCCATCACCAACAATTACATCGTGAAGCAACCCACCGAAGAGCAATTTATCACAGGTAGTGACGTTCACGTTCTTGGGGAGGTGATATGGACACCACAGGCTTAATCATTGAATACAGCAATGAAGACTTTGCTCATGCCGTTCGTCAATTACTACCAAAAGGCAACTATTGGCAAGACAGTGACAATGTGGATTTATCCAATCTCATCGCAGGCATGGGGGCAGACTTCAAAGTCACTCACGATGAGGTGCAACTGGCACTGCTAACCGAATTTAAAGGCAATCTATTTGGGTGGCGATTAAGTGATTATCAAGCCCTGCTTATTCAAGATGGCGCAAAAGGCACGGTTTACGATGACATCAATCAGCCTAACCTAATTTTTGTTTCACTGGAGCCAAATTTACGCAGTGAAAAAGCATGGCATGACTTTGAGGAAGTTCGCCTGCCCCACACTCGTATTCAATGGGTATACAACGCATCAACCACGGTGCACATGCAATTGGGCAACGCCAGATACATCAGGCACACGCATACACACGAGGCGGTTTTATGAGTTTACTAATTACGGACGCGGGCATTGCCGCCTCCATTCAAGCCGCAGAGCTTGGCGTGAGTTACAAGATAACGCACATCGCGATGGGAGCCACAGGGTATGTCCCCACTCATAATCAAACCACGCTGCGCGATGAGATAGCCCGAAAAGCCATTACTCAAGGCTCGGTGCCTACCTTGGGCCACTTGCACTTTGAAGTGTTGTTTGATGGGGATATAGAGTACGAAGCGCGTGAAATTGGTTACTTCTTGGAAGACGGTACTTTATTTGCTGTGGACAGTCGAGATGGTGACATCATCTCAATAAAAAGATCGGATACGGTCATTACTGAAGTGTTTGATTTAACGCTTTCAGGCTCTGAAATAGAGACCATTACCGTTGAAATTATTGGTGCTGCAAATGCCACTGAGCGCGTTGCAGGGATAGCTAACATCATTACCAATGATCAAGTGGATGCGGGTATTGATGACAGTGCATTTTTAACCATTAAAAAGATGATACGCGCTTTTGATGCGCCTTATCTCATCAACAAATTGGTCAATAATCTGTGGTTGAAACTCGCGGCCAAAATCTTTCCTGTGGGCGCGGCCATTCCTTGGTTCACGGACATTGCGCCTGATGGGTTTGGTATCATGAAAAACCAAGCTTTTGATTTAATCGCCAATCCAGAGCTCGCCAAAATTTGGCCTGATGGCATCATCCCTGACATGCGCGGCCGTGGCGTGATTGGCAAAGAAGAAGGTGAAACCGTCGGAGCTTATGAAGAGGGGCAGGTCAAAGAGCATGGTCACCCTGGTTCTATTGTTAGCTCTACAGATCTAGGAACTAAAACCACTAATACAGACACGCATTATCATACGTATCAAAAAATGAGAGCAGCACATTCGAATCAACACGGTCAGAATCCATGGACTACGTATGGAACCGAAACAAAAAATACAAGTTCAGATAGTCATTATCACACGGTAGCTATTGGCTCTCATGCCCATGCCGTTATGATTGCTCTGTTTGGTGCGCTGAAAAACACCATCAACCACCGTAAAGTTAACTGGATAGTGAGAATGGCCTAATGAATACATTTTTTAAACAATCTCAAAGCGTCGAGGTGTCGCGCCTTTCTAATGAGGGTTGGTGGTTAGAGAATTGCACTGAGCATGTTGTGAAAGGCACTGCGCTTGGTGCGGATTTTACCCAACTCATTTATACGCCCTCAAGCGATGGAATGATTGCGCAATTTGATAGAGAAGAAAAGCAATGGTCTGATGAAATCGAAGACATGACATGGAAACCGTTCTTTGATGTTTATGGCCGTGAGTTTGTGATTGGTGAGCCTGATGGCGATTACCCAGAAGGCGCAATAAAAGAGAAACCACCCGAATATAACAATGAAAAACAAACCGTGTTTTATGACGATGGGGATTGGACAGTATTTGATATTGAACTAGGTAAATCGTATTGGGACCGTGAAACCAACGAGTTTATTATCTCGGATTTCAATTTCACGTTACCTGAAAAACACACCTTCATCGAGCCACCAGAAAAGGATAAAGGGTTTGTAGTTCGCTTGGTTGATGGACAGTGGCAACAGATTGAAGATAATCGAGATAAAACCATTTATAACTGTGAAGATTGCACTCAATCAGAAACCGTAGAAAAGCTAGGCAGCATCAAAGAAGGATTTACTTATGATGAGCCAAGTACTCTCTATGATGAATGGATAAATAACCAATGGGTAACCAATCTGCGGAATAAGTACATCGCTGATTTTAATGACGTTGATGAGACTCGTCGTGGTTTGTATAGTTACGCTTGCGATCCACTCATTGCAGAAGCAAACATCAAGCGATTGCAAGGGCATGATCAAGAAGCGCTTGATATGGAAACTCAAGCCTTGGCCGCGAGGGCTCGTATTCAAGTGGATCACCCTTGGCCTGAGTCGTTAATTTAATCACACCAAAACCCAATCCTTTGATTGGGTTTTCCTTTATGCGCCATACAGGAAAGGCGCTCATTCATTCCTCCCCGCGCGCGATGTATCCTCAATGTAAATTAACTACTTGAGATTGTCATGCCAGAAAAAGACATCGCTCGCATCGATGCCACCATGAAAAACTTGGTGGAATTAACCCGCGAGCAAAACACCACTCTCCACAAAGTTCTCGAAACCTTAACCGAAACCCGTACTACACAAGAATTCCATGCTGAGCGCATTGGTAAGTTGGAATCAGATAAAACATGGTTGGTTCGATTAATCCTATCCTCATTTATTATTGCGGCAATCACCGCAATTAAGGCGATGTAATGAATAAATTCAGTAGAACAAGTGCAGCGCGATTGGCAACTTGCCATCCTGATTTACAAAAGGTGATCACTAAAGCTCTTGAGGTATGTGATTGCTCTATTATCTGCGGGCATCGAAGCAAAGAAGAGCAAAATGCATTATTTGCAGAAGGTAAAAGTCAACTTCAATACCCAAATGGCAAACACAACACACTACCAAGCCGTGCTGTCGATGTGGCTCCTTATCCTATTGATTGGAATGACCGCGAACAATTCAGTTACTTTGCAGGCGTAGTGATAGGGATTGGTGCATCAATGGGTATTGCTATTCGTTGGGGCGGTGATTGGGATAGTGACTTCGATCTTAAAGACAACAACTTTGATGACTTGGTGCATTTTGAGTTGCGCTGATGAATCCCAAGCAGTTTGATGCGTGGCGGGTATGGCCACGATTAATGAGCCTCTTTGTCGGTTATATGTGGATGGAATTTAATACTTATTTTTTCTCTATCCCTGTTAACGAGCACAATGAGTTTGCGTTAGTGCAATACGCCGCCATCACCGGCGTATTCGTTGGATTTTGTAAGTTTTATATGGACACAGGAAAACGACTCAATGCAGATTAAAACCATCCTACTTACCCTGTTCTGTTTGTTTGGCGTTTTATTTTTTGTTTATCGTGAGGGCTACGACAAAGGCTTTACGATTGCCATAGGCCAAATGCAAACCCAAAACCTAAAGCAAGCGGAGGCTATGATTAAAGAAGCCAATGACGCGGTGGTTAAGGATGAGAAAGTCGTTAATGCGTTTCTTGCGAACCAAGCTGAATTTATCAAGAGCGTTACCGTAGCCGACACAATAAAGCCGGTACAAAATAAGATCATAAAAAAGGAAGTGAAGTATGAGCAAAAGCCTGTTGAGCGTATTGTTGGTATTGATGATGACGAGTTGCGCGAGTTACAGCGTCTCACCCACAGTGCCAACGCCCATTGAGCGACGCATTGATAGCGCGCTGTCCACGCCTTGCGCACTTCTTCCGATGCCAGATAGTATTGATAAAACCGCCCACTTCCAATGGAAGAAGGCAGTCATAATCTTGTATCAAAAGTGCCGCGCAAAGCACCGAGCGTTACTTGATACTATGCAGCCTTAGAAGGGTTATCTAACCCTTCATATTCTTTAATCGTAATAATATCCATCCCAACAAATTCATTAAGCTCACACACAGACTCCAGTAACGGCACTAGCTCGTTTTTATGAAATACGCGATCTACTTTGTTTAAATCACTGCTTGAGTTAAACCCCTCACGTACAATGCTCATCAACTCCAACGGAATACGATGACTGGCCAGAACGTCATTGGTCGTCATGCTCTTGATGTCCTTAAAGGCATCTTTCGCTTCCACTTGACCAATTGGGGTTAATTCTGGCTTTTTGCCATCTTTACCTTTTGCGTTAACGTAGATGTTTTTAAATGCGCCACCCTTTGAAAGTTTTTGTTTGATTTCTTTCTCTTGGTCGCTAGTAAGATTTGGGTCGTTCATATAAAGAATGTACCCTGCGTGCGAGCCGTTAATGTAGTACTTGCGACGAAACAAGGTCGCATCTTCATTTAGCCAGATAGAGCTTAATGCGCCGATGTATTGCGGCAAACCATACAGCTCTTGAGATACATCGTATTCTGTTAAATGAAAGACCTGCCCTGCACGGTAATCAATTTGTCCCTCATCACTGAACGCTTTTGGCTTATAGCAATACTCATCTATCTTTTCCTTGCGGCGCATGAACAGCGCAGGCAAATGCTTAATGGCGACGACCTCACGAAACCCATTGCGAACCACCTGAAGATAGCCATTACCAAAGGTTAGAAAATCCGCCATAAAACGCTTAAAATCGCGCTTTTTGAGTAAAGGGGTCAACTCAACCGAGCTGCTGGCCATGTTGCCTTTTACATACAATGCTGAGCCGTGCATAGGATTCGCTCGCACTGCCTTGGCAAGCGTATCAAGTGGAATAGGCGTTTCATATAAGCCATTAACAAGCGCTACTTCCATGTAGCTGAGTATGTCACAGCTCATGACGCTTTCTGGTGTGTCAAACGTGATCAAAATACGCTCCTTATGAGAATGAAATCGTGGTTGTGTTGTCGTTTAAAATATCTATCGGCTCCCAATGCAGAACGTGCATGCCCGCCCACGCTAAATCCGCGTGTGAGCCCTTTTTCGTTCGATTGGAAACCATTGTGATCTGATTGCTCGCCTTGGTGGTGTGCTGCCGTATCATTAAAAAGGAATGCACCACATCATCCCAAGTATCATCAAACTGAAGGCGACCCGCATTAATGATTTCACGCGCTTTATACGCCATCATGCGTTTCACCTCTGGGCTGTAGTCCACCTCGGTTAAACTTGGGTAGAACTTTCGCACAAGCTCAGCAACCGCAGAGCCAACACCACCCACGTCCATTTCTAAATGCACTACGTTGTACTTTTCAGTGATGCCTTTAATGGCTAAGGCTTGTGCTTCATAGCTTGAGCCCTTTAATCGAATGCGCTCCAAGAATCGAAACACCCCACCTTTTTTAATGGGCTTTAAGGAGACAATCAAGCCTGCATCATCGGAGCCTTCGGCCTCACCGCCCCCTCTTGGATCGTAACCCACCAACACTTCCAGAACGCCTACAGGGCGAATCTTATCCATGTCGACATCTTTCCATTTTGAGGTGTCCGTCTTACACGCAAGCAACGCGTTGATACCAAAGAATGACGCAGAATCATCCAAGAACACACAGCGAAGTAGATTGTCAAAAATACTTTTGATTGGGTATTTACGGCGTAACTTATCCATATCGAAAAAGTTAGCCCCACCCTTGATGGCATCGTCCACAGTAATGATCTGACGGAAAATACCATCCACACCCATTGCGCCTTTTTTAAGGGCTTTGTGCGAAATATCAATGCCTTTCTCTTTTGGGCCGGACCATTTTGGATAGGCTTCATGCGCCGTGCTTGATGGGGTTGATAAGTAAGTGGTTCGATACTTCGCCTGAATGGACATGCCACCCGCTAAATCATCCAACTCTTGGAATTTTGGTATCCAGAACGTTTCATCAAAATACAAGTGGCCATTAAAGCCCTGACTGGTGCGCGAGTTCGTCGATAAGAAGTTTAAGCACGCGCCATTACTGAGCCACAGTTCATCCTTGCCTTTGAGTTCAACATCCCCAATCTCCAAGGCGAAACGACGAATGTAGTTTTTAAATATCTCACTCTGCTTACGCGAGGCCGACAAGAACACTTGGTTGTCGCCATTTAAAATCGCATCTTCAAAGGCTTCAAACGCAAAGTAATACGTCAACCCTATCTGGCGAGATTTTAGGTAAAAACGAAACTCGTTAATGTCGTTATTGCACTTATGATCGTGAATGTCTTTCTGGTATTGAAAGAATGTTTTCTCACGAAACTCAGCAAGCATCTCAGCGGTGATACCTGAAATGTCGTTTTTGACTTTATTGCTCGGACGGCCACGAACCGGTGCATCACCGCCATCACCCTGACTGGCTTTTCTTTTTTTGCGCTCAGCGGCTTTATCTCGTTTGTATTTTTGCTCAAGCAGCATCTCGAGTTCAGTTAATTGTGACGCGTGCTTTCTGTCAATCCACAACAAATAGGCAATGCGCTGACGAAGCATTAACTCCACTGGCGAATCATCACGCATCTTCTTCCAACCAAACTTAGATATCCATTGCTGAACCGTTCGTGGATTAACGCCCAGCTCGTCGGCAATTTCTTTGGTTTCATGCTGACGTAAATACAAACCAAGGGCATGGGTTTGCTCTTGGCTATACATCGGCTTTTCATCCCTATGTTCTGTTTCTTTTTTCATGTCGTGTTGTCTTTGAGAGTGATTAATCTCATGGTGCTATAAATACATAGATCACTCAGTAACTGCTTGTCCTCTATGGCGTATAAAGGAAAACAGGCGCTTTAAAAGAGAGGGCTAGTTCGCTAAATTGAAATGAGAAAACACAGGAGAGAATGTGAATGTTTCAGTCAGAGCCAATTTGTATTTTAAAAGCAGGGCCAACCATTGATGGTCGTCATACTGACCAACAAGTCATTGATGATCTTGCGGAGACGTACACCCCAAAACTCTACACAGCACGCATCAATGAAGATCACTGGCAATGGGGTGAAAAATTAGGCTCTGTATTGTCAGTAGAAAAGCGTGGTGATGAGTTATGGGCAGTAATTAAACCCAACTCAAGGTTGCTGAGTAATGTTGAACGCGATCAATTTCTACATACATCATGTGAATACATCGCTGATTTTGCAAAAACAGGCAAAGCGTATTTAACAGGCTTGGCCATGACGGACGATCCCGCCTCACTTGGTACGACGCAAGTGCATCTTTCTAGCGATAAGAACAAGGGTCAAGAAAGTGTATCAAGCGGTGCCACGGTCAGTCTTGAGTTGCTTTCAGGTAAAGAGCATAGCGATCAAGAAACAAGAACATTACTAAATAGATTCATCGATCTACTTAGTGGAAACCAACCCACATCACTTTCAAAGAAAGAAAGTGAAGAAGAGGAAGCGGAAATGAGCAAAGAGCTTGAAGCGTTACTTACTAAAAACACAGAGCAAAATGAAGCGGTAGCGACCGCATTAAGCTCAGTCGTCACTGCGTTAGAAAAACTATCCGCAGGCAGTGCAGAGGCAACGCCGCCTGTTGATGCTGCGGTTGTTCTGCCAGTTGATGCCGCGACAGTGCCGGACGTTAATGTTGAATTGTCAGCAAAAGTCGAAGCGTTATCCGCTCAGATGACTGAATTTACCACCAAGCTAAGCGCAATGACAGATGAAGATCAACGCACACTGGCAGGTTCAGGTGGCGAAACACCTTATCTGTAACTAAGCAGGTTATTCATTTTCCATTATCTTATTTTTAATTGAGTATTAGTTTATGCAAGAAGCAACAAAGGTCGTATTAAATGCCTACACAAAAGCCGTTGCGCAGCAAAATGGGGTTGCGGATGCGACTCAAAAATTTAACGTAAACCCTGCAGCAACTCAGCGTCTTATTGCTCAAATTCGTGAGAGCAATTGGTTTTTGAAAAGAATCAATATCATTACTGTTATCAACCAAAAAGGCGAAGCGTTAGGCTTGGGTGTTTCTGGCATGATCGCGAGTCGCACTGATACATCAACAGGCAAAACACGTAAAACTAAGCGCGTGTACAACATGAAACTCATGCCGTACTTATGTGAGCAGGTTAACTTTGATACGCACACTCGCTACAGCCAAATCGATGCCTTCGCACATATGAAAAACTTCAACACCATCATCTCAAATCAAACCCGTGAGCAGATTGATGCAAACAAGATCACCATTGGCTTTTATGGTACATCCTGTGAAGTAAACACAGATGCAGCCGCAAATCCAAGCGGTGAAGATGTGTGTAAAGGATGGTTCCAAGCACTTCGCGAGCACAATCCTGACGCCATGCTAAAACAAGGTAAAACCGCCAATGAAATTCGCATTGGTGAAGGTGGTGACTTTATTAATCTTGACTTAGCGGTAATGAATGTCAGAGGCCTACTTCATGATGCCTGTGAAAACGATACCGATTTGATTGCGATCATCGGCTCAGACTTACTGGCTTACGAAAAATCCAAGTTCTATGCGAAGAACGGCAATACCCCAAGCGAAAAATCCAAAATTGAAGAGATGCAGGTCATTGGCACTTATGGCGGCCTACCTGCAGTGTCAGTACCAGGATTTCCGCCAAGCGGTATTTTGGTAACAAGCTACAAGAACCTATCCCTCTACATTCAAGAAGGTTCAATTCGTCGCTCTGTGGGTAAACAAAACGATGAGCGTGATCAGGTTGAAAACTTTGAATCAATGAACATCGCGTATGTTATTGAACAACTAGAAAAAGCAGCTGCTATTGAGTTCGATAACGTGAAGTTATGGATTGATGAAAAGTGGGTCTAACCCACCCGCTTAATTAAACAACCCCCTCACAGGCTTGCGCTTGCGTTATCAAGAAAATACGTTTCTTGTTATTGCTACGCGCTTAGCCTGTGTTTTAAAGGAGCGTGACATGAGTCGCATGGAGTTTGTGGGTAACAAAGATGACATTTACACAGGAGTATTACCCGCCACAACACACTACCCCGAGCTGACCGTTGCAGAGTTTCAAGCTGTGTTTCATTTTTTAAGTAATGAAACAGAGGTGGGCATTTTGCATCATCTCACTGTTGCTCGTTTGACGGTTCACACTGAGCTGTTGGGCATGATGACGTTACACGGAACACTTGATCATGTTTCCGTGCATTGGTTTGGTGACGACCTATCAGGCTTGGCTCTTTATAAGCAAGCGGTGTTCTCTCTGGCAGCCAATCACATCGTAGGCAATAAACTCAGCACGGACGCCACTGCAGAAGCGGCGGACAGGCAAGAAGCCTTACAACAAAAAGCGGACAACTGTCTGGTTCAATATCGCAGAGCGGTTGATTTACTGCTTCATGGAAAAGAAACCTATACCTTCGAGGTCGTGTAGCCAATGAAAGCCTTACAAAGTTTAACGGATCTGTTTACCCAATCCGTAACGGATGCAAAGAACGTCGAGCTCTGGGCAGAAGATGGCCAGATTGATTGTACTCAAGGCTTGTCGGTTGATGGGTTTGATATTGCTTACACGGTAAATATCAACATGAGTGATGTCGATGTTCAGCCTGAAACTTTAATGATGCACTTAGTGGTTTGGCTAAATCAATACGATGTAGACCGCTCAACAAAAGGACTAGAGGCGCCGACATTTGCCACCCAACGTTTGGATAACGGCAAGTTTGACATCAAGCTGAAAATTGACATTAAAGAAGCCTATTCGCTAGAAGAAAGCGCAAAAGGCATATGGAAGCAAGGCGGTGGACGCTTTGATTGTGTCAGTGACTTTACTATCGCTGTTATTGAAGGTGAACTTCCGGCTCTTGAGTTTACTGGCCCTGTCGGGGATTTACCTGAATGCAGCTAACTAACCCTGAGCAATTAACCTCGATGCTAGAAAGCATGGCGTTAAGTCCTGCGCAAAAGTTCGAGCTGAATCGAAAACTGGCCAATCGCTCTCGACAATTCTTTCGGGCGCAAATTCGTCAACAGCGAGATATTGATAACACGCCATATCAAGAGCGAACGCGACGAACGCGAAAGCAGCTAAACGATAACGTCATTCTCTCAACAAAAAGCAATAAGAACATGTTGATGGGATTAAGTCGCTCTCTAAAAACGCAAGTAGATAACGAGTCATTTGAAGTGGGCTTAACTGGCGTTCCTGCAAAAATTGGCCGTCAACATAATGAAGGTCAAACGATGTCGTTTACGACCCGACTTAATGGGTTTTATGACTCAAGAACCAATCAATGGATGGGTGGCGTTAAAACCAAGAATAACTACCGAATGCCTAAACGAACGTTCATCGGCTGGACTCCCTCTCTCGAGCGCGAATTGATGGCCATGATGAGTGCTGAATTACTAATGAATATGGAGCCGTAAATGCGTGAAATAAAAATCAAACCCAAAGTTAAAGGGGTATTGGTTCGCGATCCAATAACACGCGAGCCGCTAAAGGCCAATGGGGAAATGAAACCCCGCAACACTTACTGGTTGCGTCGAGTTCAAGATGCGTCGGTTGTATTGATGGATGACAAACAAAAGGGAGTCACTAAATCATGAGTATCAGTTTTAACGAAGTACCAGGCAATGCTCGAGTTCCGGGTGTGTACATTGAGATTGATAACAGCTTGGCCAACAATGCCGAGCAACAACAATCTGTACTTGTGATCGGGAATGCACTGGTTGTTGAAGGGGTAACTCCCGCGACCCCTGCAAACAAAGCCATTCTTTGCATGAATGAAGAGGTGGCCACAACGCAGTTTGGTGCAAACTCAGAAATTGCAAAAATGATGGCGTACCTTGATAAACAAAACATCACGCTGCCGATTTATGCAATTAGCGTGGCAGATGCAGATTTAATGATGGCATTAGCGGCGCTTGGTGATACGCAATACCATCACATACTCTGTGCATTGAACGATGAAACCTCCATCCGTGATTTGGGTGAGTTTTTAGAAGCGCGTTATGACGCACTGCAAATGATACCGGCACTCGCGTATTTACCAAAAAAAGGCACGCACCCAGAATTGGTGACCTTTGGCAGTAAATCCAATTGCCCGCTCATTAGCTTTATGTCCATCAATAATCTTGGCAACTCAGCCAATGAACCACTAGACGATGCCGAAGCACTGGCAGCATGGGCGGGACAAATCGCACAATCCCTTGCAAACGACCCGTGTCGCCCGCTGCAAACCTTAACGCTGAATGGCGTGTATTCGATTGTGGCCAGTGAGTTTGATTGGTCTGAGCGCAATCTGCTGCTGCATGAAGGCATGAGTACCTACACGGTAACGGCCACAGGCTCAGTGCAAGTTGAGCGTGCGGTGACCGCGTACACTGAAAATGCATCGGGCGTTGCGGATGACAGTTATTTGGATGTCATGACCCCTGCCACGGCCATGTACTTTCGAGAAAAACAACGCTCATTAATTTTGAGTAAGTACGGTCGCCACAAGCTCGCAAAAGATGGAACCAATTTTGCTCAAGGTCAAGCCATTGCAACGCCAAGCATGATTAAGGGTGAATTACTCACGCTGTACAAATCACTGGAATACAAAGGCATTGTTCAGGATTTTGATGGGTACAAAAAATCCCTCATTGTTGATCTCGATAATGACAATAAAGTTCGTCTTAACTATCAAGACAGCCCACAGTTCGTCAACGGTTTGATTATCGTTGCGGGTAAAATTCAATTTCGCAAATAACGTACTGGAGTAATTCATGAGTACAAAAATAACGAGTAGCGGCTCTTTAGATGCAGGCTCTCTTGGTCGATTGCCAACCAAGGAAGGTGGCACTATTCACTTTGGTGGTTACAAGCGTGAAGCGGTAATTGGTGATAATGGCGTGCTTGGTTATACAGAAATCTTCGAGTCGGCACCAAGCATTAAAGTGACCATTACTCATTCAAACAGCACCGATGAAAAAAACATTCAAAATTTTGTGGGTGAAAACTTAACGCTCAGTCTAAACAGCGGTAAGAAATACACATTAATGGGTGCATGGACAAGTGATCCGCTTGAAGTATCTATTAAAGATGGCCAATTGGATGTTCTGTTTGTGGGTACGGAATTAATTCCGCTCTAATCAATAAAGGGGTTGTTATGCTTACTCTATTAAAAAAACGTCAAGACCGCGCTGCCGCAAAAGCGGCGTTAGAAAATCCAACCGAAGAAATACAGGATCAGGTAGCGGATGGATCAACAATAGTACCAAGTACATCACCTTCCGATCCCCTCGCAGGTAAACCGTGGGATGAAATACAGCGCATTCTTGCTGTGGATTTAGAGCTTGTGCGCACACTGGCCAGTTTTGAAGAAAAGAATGCGTTCAGAAAAGAGCTGATTAAAAAATACAAAGCCCAAGTTGAGCACTTACTTTCCTCCCATAAAAATTTGGAAGGACTGGAGTTAATTTGGTGGTTCTACCTATGGCAGATTGATTGTGGCTTATTGCCATTGGTTCATGATGACTTTAAGGCGGCAGTAATGCGGGGTTTAAATACCCCGCAGAAGTGGAACACAAACGCCACGACCGCCTATTGCGATATTATTTTCAAATACTCGCACAAGGCACACGCTGAAAAATCGTTGTTCAATACTCAGTATTTATCCAGTGCTATCGCGGACATTGTGGAAGGTAAAATTGCCATCAACGCCCCACTTAAAGTGAAAATGTTCCGACTTGCAGGTGACTTATTGGATGAGTCTGGTCACAAAAAAGAAGCCCTTTCTTTGTTTGAAGCGGTCATGCAAATGGACCCAAACAAAGGCGGTCGTAAAAAACGCGTAAAAGACCTGAGCGAAGAGTTAAATCATGAGCAAGAATAAAACCGTCAAAGTAAAACTGCCAACGCCGATTATGAAAGATGATAAAAAAATCACCACCATTGAGCTGCGAAAGCCATGCGCCGGTGATTTACGTGGTTTGAATCTTAAAGAGGTCTGTGAAATGGACTTTACGGCGGCGTATACCTTGCTGCCTCGTATCTCGATATTAAATGATCGCGACTTGCTTGATATTGAAGTGGAAAACCTCACGCCATTAATGGTGGAAATTGCCAGTTTTTTCGTGAATACGAAACAATAATCGAGCAGTTCAATCAGGTCGAAGAGTTCTATGCGGATCTTGCTATTGTGTTTCACTGGTCACCGAGTGAAGTGGATAAGTTCAGTATTGATGATTTGATTTTGTTTCGAGAAATGGCGCGCGTTCGCCACCAAGGGGAGAGCTGATTGCTCTCCCTTTTTTTGTAAAAAGGAAAGTGACATGAAAATGAATTTATCGGTTGTAATGGGCATTGTTGATAAAGTCAGAGGTCCATTAAAAGGCATGGCGAGTGATTCGGACCATTACGCCAAGAAAATCACCGCGATAAAGAAAGCGCAATCGGATGACAGCGCCGCCCTGCATCTTATTGATACCTACAAAGCAATAAGCAAAGAAGTCGATAAGAGCGCGCTCAGTCTAAATGAGGCCAAAGACAAACTGACGGCCCTGCAAGCAAAAGAAACCTCAGCGGCGAATGCAAAAAAAGCGTTAAACACAGAGCTTAATAAGCAAATAGAAAGACTGGCCAAACTTAAAACGCACTCGGAAGCGGCGGGAGGCTCGAATAAAAAATTAAATAAGTTGATCCTTGACCAATCCAGAGCCCTTAAAACATTAAGAGCAGAGGCCGCGGCCGCCAACAGACCCAATGCCATCCTCACCAATCAATTGGCCAAACAAGCAGAGAAAGTGGCAAGTCTTACGAGAGTCAGTGGTGATCATAACCAACGGTTAACTCAAGTTGGTAAGGGCATGAAAAAAGCCGGTATCGATGCGAGTAAGCTCGATGATGAATTTGCTCGTCTATCGACTAACTATAACAGTCATGCCGCGAAAATTGATAAGGTCAGCAAGAGGTACAAGAAACTCCAAACCATCATGATGCCTTTTCAGAAGATGAACAAGGTGATCACATTACCTAGCCTGAAAACAGCCAAGAGAGGCGGAATGGTGGGCGGTGCAGTATTGGGTTCAATGGTAGGGTTTGGAGCCATCATTGCCGATACCGCAGAGCAAGTGAATGAATTATCAAGAGCCGCGAAAGACGTGGCAATGCCAGTCGATGCACTGCAAGCAATGCGAATGCAAGCCAAGGGCGCAGGCGCAGAAGCTGAGGATATGGATGCCGCAATCAAGGAGATGAATTTACGTTGGGGTGAAATGAAAACCCTAAAGTCTGGCGCAATGAATGATTACTTTAAAGACACAGGTAATGGTCAGGCTTACAAAGATTTGATGAATGCCAAAAACTCAATGGAAGCCTACCAAGTATTACTCCGTGAAATTGCAAAAGAGACGGATGCGTCCAAGCAGAACTTCATGGCGGATGAGTTCTTTGGGGGTGACAGTGAAAAAATGCTGTCGGTATTAAAAGCCGGTACTGACGGACTCAATAAAGCCAAGCAAGAGTTAAATGATACAGGTGGGCCAATAAGTAGTGAATCAGTAGAGGCAGCAGCCAAGTTTGGCTCAACACTTAAAACACTGAGTGCCATTGTTGATTCCCTTAAAATCAGCGCGCTCACTCCTATCATGGAAGAGCTGTCCATCATCTTTGGTGAGTTCGCTGAAAACATGAAGAACATGGAATGGCGAGAGGACGCCATTGAAAAACTAAGAAAAACCGTGAGTGGTGTATTTACTGCATTTAAAGCCCTTGGTAGTGGTGTTCTTTTTTTGAGTGAGAACTTTAGAGGGATGCTCGCCACACTGGCCGTACTTAAAGTGGCCTTTATTGTCTTGAATGCCATCATGCTCGGCAATCCCATCAGCTTAATGGTTGTGGGGATCGCGGCGGCAGTTATTGCTATTGGTTACCTGATTGATAAGTTCATCGGCTTTGATGTGATATTAAAAGCCATTGGGGCTTACTATAGCTTTTTGTGGGAAGGACTTAAAAAGCTCATCAACTTACTCCCCGACTCTATTGTTCCAGATTGGGCAAAACCTGCAAAAGAGGCGGGAGATGAGATAGACAACCTTGCAGGTAAAGTGAAGAACGTAAAAGACAAAAACATTGAGTTAGGCATTACCACCAATGAAACCCTAAATAAAAATACAAACTCAAAACGCACCGGCACAACACAAAAAGACTCAAGTGTTATTTCAGGGCAAAAGATAACGCCATTAACAACCTACACCGTAAAAAGTCAGGCCGAAGTTGCGTTAACGATTAAGTCCGAGAAACCAATCACCGTTGATAAGGTGAATAGTGACAACGGCACAAACCTGAGTGTCGATGTGGGCAATATGATGATGAGTTATTAAACCAAGACAGCCCTAACGTTGAACCAAAGGCGAGTCTTATTTTTTGGTAAAATTAAAGAGTGCGTTCAAGACCTCTTCTTGATAAAACACCACTCGCTGCTATTGGTGTGCAGAGCTACTGTCATTGCACACCAATTAACAAGGCAAAAGCCATGACAACCCAAATAATAAAAGAAAAAATAAACCAAGCGACAGAACTTGCAGACCAATTACGCAAGATAATGCTTGAGATAAACAGCGCCGCTTGTGAAGAAATGACCCGCAAAGAAAAAGAAAGCCTATCTGCAACCGAAGAAATGTTACTCAGTGAAATGATAGCCCCAAGCATTCGTACCGCCTCTGAGTTACATGGTCGCCTTACTTGCCTAGATAACATTTACAATGGGGAGGCATAACATGTTACCCATTAAAAAAGGCCAAGAGTCCACGGTTAAATACATTATGCTCGCCGCGTCACGTTACTCAATAACCCCTGAAAATATCAAACTTCCAAATCAAAGCAGCAGCCACATTGCCCTTATCTTTGAACAACTCGCTTTTTTTGGTCATCTTCGACGATTAGAGAATGGCGAATATACTCGCGCATAAATACACTGTGTAGATATACAGCTATCTTTTAAGTTGATATAATCATTCTAGTTTTTATGCCTTGAGTACCTGAGACCCAGATGAATATTTGGAGAGGAAGCATATCAACCCACTCAGCCACTTCATGTGGCTGCGTTTCTTTGCATTCAAGGCTCTTATTTAATTGGAGTAACAAATGCACACTACCACCCTACATAATGGACAACTGCAACTTATTCATGCCGACTGTCTGCATTACCTTAAAACCTTACCTGATAATTCCATTGATTTAATTTTAACTGACCCACCCTACTTTCAAGTAAAGAAAAACGCATGGGACAACCAGTGGTCAAACGTCGAAACATTCCTTGCATGGCTTGACGAGGTATTGGTTGAGTTCTGGCGTGTATTGAAACCCTCTGGCAATTTATATCTGTTCTGTGGTTCAAAGTTAGCGGCTGATACAGAATTACTTATCCGTGCGCGCTTTGATGTGTTTAATCATATCGTATGGGCCAAACCATCAGGCGTATGGCGACGAGCGCACAAGCCTCACTTGCGTTCGTTCTTTCCGGCAACTGAGCGCATTATCTTTGCGGGGCATTATGATTCGGAAGGGTTTGCGAAAGGATGCAGTCAGTACGCCACGAAATGTACGGAATTAAAGAAGACCGTGTTTAAACCGTTAATGGATTACTTCAAGAACGCGAAAGATGCACTTAATATTTCAGCAAAAGAAATCAACCAAGCCACTGGTACACAAATGTGCTCGCATTGGTTCTCATCGAGCCAATGGAAGTTACCAACAGAAACACAATACAAACAACTGCAAGAACTGTTTGCATCAAAGAGTGGCCAACTATCCAAAACGCACACGGAACTCACTAACGAATACCAAGCATTGCACAGTGAATACGGAAACCTCGTCAAAGAATATGATGAACTAAAAGCAGAATATGAAAGCCTGAGAAGACCTTTTTATGTGACTGATGAAGTGCCTTATACCGATGTGTGGACGTTTGCACCCGTTCAATATTACCAAGGAAAACACCCATGCGAAAAACCTGCGGATTTACTGGAGCATATTATCTCAAGCAGCAGTCGAGAAAATGCTGTGGTACTTGATGCGTTTATGGGTTCAGGTTCAACAGGCAAGGCGTGCTTAACGTTAAATCGAAAATTCATTGGAATAGAGATGGAAGAAGAGACTTACAGTGTAACAGTAAATAACCTAAATAATTAACCTTAAAAACAAAAAAACACTCGGCAAACTGAAATTGCCGAGTGTCATAAAAACAATCTAGATGCTACATCCTAACCAGAACTAACACGCTTTGGGTAGAAAAAATAATGCGGTAATAAATTCCATTTATCTTGACGCCTTAATACCTTGTTATGTGTCTTTTTCGGAAATAATGGGATACATGTTTTTACTAGGTAACCCAATTAAAGGCTCATTATTATCACTAATTAACCGCACATATAGCACCCCTCCTACACCCAAGATAACTCGTAAAGGTTTAGTTTCACAATATTTATTTTCTGTACATTGATCAATTATTTTATTTGGAAGTCTAACTCTAGACTCTGGAGTATAATAATATACTCGCTCTACCCCTCCACCTAAACCTAATATATAGAGTGTCCTACTCGTTATTTTTGCAGATACAGGAGGATATAAACAGAACATAATAGCAAACAAACAAATAATAGCTGCAGGACTTTTATAAAATTTAGAAAATAAATTTTCATTTCCGAATTTTTTAGATATTAGTTCAAACTCATTAAGAGGCTTATTCGGAATTAGAGATATATAGCTCAATATTACAAAAATCATAGCTGATAAATAGAACTCTGGATCTGTAGCTACAATTCCTGTGAAACCTAAAAAACCCATATATAAGAAGAACGATAAGTTTGAAATTAAACTAACAAAATAATAAGTCAATATTAAAATAAAGTATCTTGACGTTAATAACAATGTAAAATCACAATCTCTCAAAGATTTATTAGGTGTCATTAAGTAAAATGAATATGCTAATGGTATTACAAAAAACCAAGTGATTGGCAAATACAAACTGTACTCTAAAAGTAGACAAACCCATAAAGTAACAGGGACGATTAAGAAGTATATAACAAAACCTACAACACTCGAAAGATATTTATTTTTAATTAAATTAGATACTTTATAAAAGTAATCATAATAATTTATCTCATTTGGGTCATAAGATATTATTGCAGCCATGAAAATATATAGAGACCCCACAACTGAGAACAGAAAACCTAGTAACCCTACCGTGATTAATAGAGAAGGTAAGCCTTCAATTTCGAGTGGGAAAGGGATTTTTTCAACCACAACAAACATAGTAAAAAAATAGACTCCAAAAACTGTAGAAATAAAAATAATATTCTTTAACATACTTTTTATTTTATTCATTATTACTTCAACCCTGCCATTCCTTAGAACACATAACGCCTGCATAACACGTTTGCTACGATACAGACTTAACTGAATTTTACTGCCTTAATCACTGAAACTAAAGACAAACTGACAACGCCGAATGTAGTAAATCGTGTTGATGCATTTGTTATACAGTTTATCTACAAAACATTCAGCTCATAGCTTCCCTTAACCATAGAAGCTCGCTTAAATATTATTTTTTTACCTATTTTAAGACTTAATTCATCAACGATTTTTTCAATTTCTAAAGCTCTTTCTTTCGACATTTTAACACCGACAACAACCGCAGTGATCATTGAAATATCGAATTTATAAACACCAGATCCCTTGATATGATTAATACATCGGTATTCATTTTCATATTCCCAGTCTAGCGATTTTGTTAAAAATTGCTCTTGGACACCGTCAAAGTCTCTAGTTGAAAGTGATCGGTGAGGCATTTCTTTAGAATATTTAATTGGCCATGATGCTAAATAGTATTCAGGATTATTAACAATACCTGAATTTTGTTGTTCCGTTGAAAATTCAACTATAAAACCTCTATGATTATCAGCGTAATGTGACCACATTAAAATATTGTCACAAATAGAAGATAAGCAGCAAACACCCCATTTAGAAGATATATCATCATTCAATTTTCCTGAAATAAGTGACTTTTCAATTGCTTTAAGCATCACATTTTTCATTTGAAGACGTTTAGCGGGACTTAAATTATTTTGGTCGCCCGCAGCTTTAAAAAGTTCAGGTCTGGATTTTATGTACGCAATTGAAGACTTAACATCATAATCAACAATACAATCAAATGGATCATTAAATTCATCATATGAAGAAAATTTTAATGTTCCGTCTAAAAGTACCTTTAGCGAACCTTCACTATCAGGTAAATATTTATATAATTTCAATTTTTCTGATTTCATTATAATTCTCAAAAAACTGTATAACGCCTGCATAACACGTTTGCTACCATGCAGATTAACCTTAAATTTACCACTTAACACGGTAAACCTAAAGAAACCTAGAATGCCGAATGTAGCAAATCGTGTTGATGCATTTGTTATGTGATGATTATTGACCTAGTACTTTATAACCCCAACGTTTATTTTGTAATTCACTGACAATATAAACATTAAAAGGAGGGCTAATCTTTGGAAGTTCAACTAAAATTGAATTTTTCCAAACTGTCACACCATTGGAAGTCTCGTAATTAGCTATATCACCCTGTCCTTTTTTACTTATGATTACTTTTCCAGCCTCATCAACAATTACCACTTTCCACCATTTTGTATCAGCGGATTCAATCGTAGGTGTTTTAACATGAGCGATAACATAACCGTATTTGGGAATATCTGATATGTTTGCTTTTTCAAATGCTAAGTCAGCTCTTTTAATCTCATTTTTCTTTAATGTCTCAACATCAAAATAATCAACATAGGCAATTGATCCATAATCATTTGGGTCTTCAATATTTTGGACTTTATTACCATTAACAGCTCGGATAGTTCCCAAATTTGAACAACCAACTAAGATAAGACTCACAAGTAAGCCAATTACAACCTTATTCATATTTCCTCATTATTATTTTAATCACATAACGCCTGCATAACACGTTTACTACTATGCAATTATACTTAATATTGACGCCTTAAAACGAGAAACACTCGGCAAACTGAGATTGCCGAGTGTAGTAAATCGTGTTGATGCATTTGTTATATTTTTTGTGGTTTTGGTTTAAGCATATCCACAACATCATTATCAATTTTATCGACTAAGTCAGAACAACGCTTAATCAATAGTTGGATATCATCTTTAGACACACTAACTTTATTGCCCTCATGATCATAACCAGCTCTATGTACACAATGATGTCTCAACGCAACCGCCTTGAACAACCAAGGGGTTTTACCTAAATCAATCCCTAAAACGCTCTTATACATTGGACGCACTTTATCGATCTTATGGAAGATTAAGTCTTGTAAATACTTCGCAATATCGCTTTTTAACGACTCATGTTTTGAAAATATTTCCTTTATCGTTAACTTTCTATCTGCAAACTCAGGATCCGTTTCAACGAGCTTACGGATGAAATCATTTGAAGACAAAGTCGCCGAAATAAAAGTTGCTGATAAATAACCCTCTAGTGCCGCAACTATGTGCCCATGCAACATAATTAACACATTATCTTCCACTGAAGGAAACAGTGATAGTTCCATCAACTCAGATGCAGTATCAACTGATTCTTGAAATATTCCTTTTCTTGTTTGTTTAGGCGCTACCCAATTATTATCCCAATCTTCATAATATGGTTCATCATGAACGTTTAGTTCATCATAAGCATCAGACAAGTCATCCCAACCTGAAGTATATTCATCTGCATCCTCATCATCTAATTGCTCACGAATCCACTCAGCTTTCGCTTCTTCATATTGTGATTCCATGAGCTCAACCATATAGTTTGAACCAATTCCCACCGAACTCTCCTAAAAAAATATAACATTTAATTATACGAATCTGATTCGTATATGCTCATTACGGTGGAGTATAAATTAAAAAACTTTTTAATAATAGAACGGTGTACTATTAACAATTAAGTCAATAACTCTTATGGTAATAACAACTGTTTAATTTCAATTAGGAGAGAGTCAGAGCGGAATATTTATGTAAGTACAGCAAGCAGCTTAAATTTACAGAAATAGCCAATTAATTTACTGATTCAGCCAAAAAACTGCACTTTTCATCAAATTAATTTAGTAGAAACCAAAAAAAGCCACTCATCCTGAGTGGCTTTTTCCTGTTCCTGTTCCTTGGAGCTTGAATAGGTAATTTCCAAACCTATTCAATTTTAATATGGCAGGGGTGGAGAGATTCGAACTCCCAACACGCGGATTTGGAATCCGCTGCTCTGCCAGTTGGAGCTACACCCCTAAAATTATTTTAAAGACTTAATTCTGTCTAATTTACTTTTTATTAAAAGTAAATAAATTCAAGCCTGGCGATGTCCTACTCTCACATGGGGAGACCCCACACTACCATCGGCGCTATTACGTTTCACTTCTGAGTTCGGCATGGGATCAGGTGGGTCCATAACGCTATGGTCGCCAAGCAAATTCT
>NZ_MAJU01000030.1:0-347 GCF_001691055.1 Aliivibrio logei | reverse complement strand
AGTGGCGGAGTGGACGGGACTCGAACCCGCGACCCCCGGCGTGACAGGCCGGTATTCTAACCAACTGAACTACCACTCCGCAGTGTCTATTCAGCATTATGCTATTACTTAAATAAAACGTGTCAGCGTTTTATTCTTTGTCTTCATCTTCTAAAAAAGATAAAAACTTAATTCAAGCCTGGCGATGTCCTACTCTCACATGGGGAGACCCCACACTACCATCGGCGCTATTACGTTTCACTTCTGAGTTCGGCATGGGATCAGGTGGGTCCATAACGCTATGGTCGCCAAGCAAATTCTTTCTCTTTATATAATAAAGAGTATCTGGAAAGCTGTATTGTGTTCTT
>NZ_MAJU01000029.1:0-242012 GCF_001691055.1 Aliivibrio logei | reverse complement strand
GATACCGGCGAAGCGCATTTCTCCAACACAGATATTATCGGCACACTCGGTACCCTACACCTTACAGACAAAGGCCCGTGGACATACGATCTTGATAACACTAACCCAACCGTTCAGGCGTTAGGTAAAGGCTCGACAGCTACCGATACCATCACCGTTCATTCAGCCGATGGCACGCCTCATCAAGTAACAATTACGGTTAATGGCACTAACGATAAAGCGGTAATTGGTGGCTCGAATACTGGTGCGGTGACGGAAGAATCTCAACTTCAGACTTCAGGAATACTGAGTGTGACTGATGTCGATACTGGCGAAGCGCATTTCTCAAGCACAGATATTATTGGCTCACTAGGCACGTTACATCTAACTGATTCAGGTGCGTGGACGTACGATTTAGATAACACCAATCCAACCGTTCAAGCGTTAGGTAAAGGCTCGACAGCAACGGATACTATCATCGTTCATTCAGCCGATGGCACGCCTCATCAGGTGACGATTATGGTGAATGGTACCAATGATGCTGCAGTGATCATGGGAACATCGACAGGTGATGTTCATGAAGGACACACTTTCACTGCACTAGACGGTAGTATGACTGGTGGCAGTGTCGATGATCGTTCACCTGATCACATGCATGGGAATATAGGAAAATTATGGAACGATGAAATCCATACAGATGGCCACCTATCGATAGTTGATGCTGATACTGGTGAAAGCTATGCCCAAACAGGTGTTTATTATGGTTCACATGGTCGTATCATACTTCAAACTAACGGAGACTGGACCTACTATGCTTCCATCGGCCAAGATGCAACCGGCAGAACAATTGATCACTTAGGAAAAAGTGAAACACTAACCGATACAGTCACCGTTAAATCAGCTGATGGCACCACACACGATATTGTTATCACCATTCATGGCGACAACGACCGTCCATACTGCTCTTCAAAAGTGCAGCTCAACAGCGGTAAAGAAGACCTCGCGCAAACCATCACAGCCACCGAACTCTTAGCAAACACTATAGACGTGGATAGCAACGACCTAGGCAAACTCACCGTTGCGAATCTTCACGCTGATCATGGTTCTATTCTAGATAATCAAGACGGCACATACACTTTTACCCCAACCAAAGACTATAACGGTCAGGTTCATTTTAGCTATGACGTGACAGATGCGCATGGCGGAACGACTCATACAGGGGCGTCTACCACACTCACGGCTACCCCAGACAGCGCCATCATTTCAGAAGTGACAACTGACCACGTCACTGAAGATGGGGCACACAGCAGCCACAATGCAGGGGTTACAACTGAGCTCGCGAATGGAAGACTACAAGTTGTGGATCCAGATAGCGGGGAGAATAAATTCCAGTACAGCCAGTTTGGTGAATCAGCAGTTCACGATCCGTTTGGTGGCATGTTACGTATTGATAGCATGGGCAATTGGGGGTACAGCGTTAATAATGCCAATTTGCAACACCTTGCTCAAGGGCAAACTGAAACCGTTGTCTACCGTGTTCATAGTTATGATGGAACGGCATACGAGTTGCACATAGACGTTGTTGGCACCAATGACGCGCCAACCGTTACCCAAGTTGCGCTAAGTAACGGCACTGAAGACACGCATTATCAAATGCAAGCGAGTCAGTTTGGGTTTACGGATGTTGATACCGGCGACACGCTACATTCCATCGCAATCACAGATCTACCACCAGCAACACAAGGTAAGTTTGTACTCGATGGCCACGATATTACTGCGGGGCAGCACATCCCTACAGCTGACATCAGTAATCTTCAGTTCGTCCCTGCACAAGATTTTAATGGTGATGTTCAGTTTAAATATACTGTTAACGATGGGCATACCGACTCTACAGAGGCTACAAATACTCTTCATTTTGATCCCGTTGGGGACGTAGCAGTAATCACTGGAACGACAACTGGCGATGTCGATGAAGGGCATGGTAGTTTTGGTGATATGTCACCAGATTACGCACATCTTGGCATGGCGAAACTCGGACAATCTGCATTAACGGCTGATGGTAAGTTGGATATTGTTGACCCAGATACGGGGGAATCTCAATTTAGCTCTAAAGGCGGAGCTTGGAATAACTCCTATCATGGACAATACGGACACTTATTGTTAAACACTGATGGTACTTGGCATTACGACGTGACCGTTGGCAACGTTGATTGGGTTGGTAATCGCAAAACAACCGTCGGCACTACCATTGATGAACTAGGTGAGAATCAAACACTGACCGACACCATCACCGTATATTCTAAAGATGGTACAGCTCACGACATAGTAATTACCATTCATGGCGATAATGATAGACCTTATATCAGTTCTGAAGTCACACTTGCCACTGGAACAGAAGATACCGCGCAAACGTTAACCACTGCCGATTTACTTACTAATACTGTTGATGTAGATGCCAATGATGTCGGCAAACTTAGCATTGAAAATTTAGTTTCAGATCATGGGTCACTCTTAGATAACAAAGACGGTACTTTCACTTTCACACCAGAGAAAGACTACAACGGTGCTGTTCATTTTAGTTATGATGTCAAAGATGCCCATGGTGGTGTTACGCATACAGGGGCAACAACGACACTCGTTGCGGTACAAGACAATGCAATTATTAGTGGTGTTGATACCGGCAGTGTGACTGAAAACACGGCAGGCAAAGATATGTCGCCTGATCATGCCCAGCCTGGAATGAGCCATTTAACGGGGGCGATGTTATATGCTGATGGCAAACTTTCCATTTCAGATCCGGATGCGGGAGAAAACGAATTCGATACCAACCAAGTCGGGTCTCAGGGCTACACTTATCATGGCAGTTATGGCCAGCTTATATTAAACGCGGATGGCGGTTGGCATTATAATGTAAATGCTGGCAGTCAAAACAATGGCGCAATGCCAGGTACTGTAGGTACTGCAATTGATAAATTAGGCGATGGAGAATCGCTTACCGATACCATAACTATACGCGCGAAAGATGGAACAACCCATGATATTGTCATTACAATTCATGGTAGTAACGACCGCCCATATTGCTCATCAGAAGTACAGCTTCACTCAGGTAAAGAAGATACCGCGCAAACGCTAACCACTGCAGATCTACTTGCTAATACCGTCGATGTTGACGCCAATGATGCCAGTCAATTAAGCATTGCTAATTTAGTATCAGATCATGGTGTTGTTATTGATAATAAAGACGGGACTTTTACATTCAATCCAGACAAAGACTATAACGGACAAGTACATTTCACTTATGACGTGAAAGATGCTCATGGTGGTATTACTCATACTGGGGCCACTACCACATTAGCAGCAGTCAATGATGCCGCTTTATTTTCAGTAGACGATACAGGCTCAGTAAAAGAAGATGTCCACGTTCAAGGTGACTCTCAACATACCGTGGCAGTATCAGGAGTGTTAATTGTTTCCGACCCTGACGCAGGGGAAAGTGAATTCGTTGCCAACCGAAATGTACATGCGGTGAGTGACCCATTTGGAGGTGATTTAAGTATTGGCCGAGCCGGCGACTGGACTTACTCGGTTTCGAACAACAATTTAAATAGGCTTGCTGAAGGCGAAAAACATCAAGTCACATATGAAGTGGTTTCTCGCGGAGGAGATAAACACCAAATAGTCATAACCGTCGTTGGTACCAATGATGACCCTATCCTATCCGTTACCCAAACCACCCCGACAACGGGAACCCTCACTGAAACCGATGTTGACGTTAAAGATACATATACTTTCTCTGTCGTCAGTTCAACAGGGCAATTTGGTTCAATCTCTGTCGATCCGGATTCAGGTGCCTATGTGTACACTGCAAACTCTTCGGTTGCAGGGATGGCTTATAACAAAGCAACGCACACCTATCACGGAACCGATGTTTTTGAAGTAAAGGTGGCAGACAATCATGGTGGCGAATCATCGACGTTCATAACTTTTGATACCAATGGTCATATTTCAGTTGTACCTGGACAACAACCAACAATTTCAACAAGTGTACTTACTAATCCATTAATCACGGCAATTCAACCAAGCTTACCTACTGGAACAAATACGCCACCAAACAATGGAGTTACAGTAGATTTAATAACACCGAGTGATACAGGTAAATCAAATACGGATAACGTCACCAAAGAGACAACGCCAACAATAACGGGACACACTGATATTCCCTATTCGCAGGTCACTATTTACGATGGCTCCACACCAATTGGACACGCAGTATCTGACGCATCTGGTCAATACAGTGCAGTGGTAAGCAACTTAACAGATGGCGATCATAACCTATCGGCTAAAGCGCTTGCTCCGTCTTCATCTATACCTGCAACATCTTCACTACTTTCAGTTCACGTCGACACTGTGATTGCACCACTGACCATAGCACTGACTCACGACACTGGTAGTAGTAATTCTGACTTAGTCACTCACGATGGCGCCCTAACTATTGGAGGGCAAGAAGTAGGTGCAACCGTTGAATACTCAACAGACAACGGACACACATGGACGTCGAGTTTTACACCACAACAAGGTTCAAACAACGTTAACCTAAGACAAACTGACACCGCAGGTAATGTGTCGGCCAACACGTCATTAAACTTCACCCTTGATAATTCAATTGCACCACCAACAGTGTCATTGGCCCACGACACAGGTCGACACTCTACGAATACTCCGGACTTAATCACTAAAGACTCTCAGCTTTCAATTCAAACGGAAGCAGGCGCAAAAGTAGAATATTCAAATGATGGCGGACACAGTTGGAGTTCAGTATTTAATCCAGTAGAAGGTGTAAACAACCTGCAGGTAAGACAAACTGATATCGCAGGCAACTTATCTCCAGTGACTCACTTTAGCTTCACCTTAGATACAACCCCCGGCACAGTGACAGTGAACCCGATATCGCAAGATAATGCACTAAATGCTGCTGAGAATAATCAGCCGTTGGTAATAACAGGAACCACCTCTAACATCGACCCTGGTGATGTCGTGTATGTTGTCGTTGGTAATAATCATTTTTATGACGCGACCGTAAAATCGGATGGTTCATGGTCATTGACCCTTAGTGCATCTGTTCACCAAAACATTCTGGCGTCCGATCACGACTACCCAATACAAGTGGGTACCGTAGATACTGCTGGCAATTCAACACCTCGTATTTCAACTCAATTATTAATCGATACACAGAACCCTATTCCACATATAACCGTCGATTCAGTTACACAAGATAACGTACTTAATGCCCTTGAATCGGGTCAAAGCATTCCGATAACAGGGACGGTGACTAGTGATTATCACGCAGGTGATACAGTAAGCCTGAAAATAAACGGGGTGAATATTCTGTCTCTCACGGGCACTGTTGACGCTAGCGGACACTTCTCAATTCCAGTTGATGGCAGAGTGTTGGAGCATGCTAATATTCATACTAGTTATGCAAGTGGCCAGGCTGCCCCAATACACTCTATTGAAGCAACAATACAAACAACCGATGCAGTGGGAAATACGGGGAGTGCAACCACCGGTTCACAAGTTTTCACCGTTGATACGCAAATACATGTCGCTATTCAGACCGATCCAATTACCGCTGATAATGTAATTAACGCTCAAGAATCCAATTCATCTGTTGATATCACAGGGGTTGCTTCTGGTGATGTTAATGTCGGTGACATTGTTACTTTAAACGTAAATGGGGCACAACATACTGGCGTTGTAGACTCACAAGGACACTATTCCATTGCCGTTCCTGGTAGCGAGTTAACTGCAGATGCTGACCAAAAAATTGAAGCATCAATCGTAGTAACAGATAGCGCAGGTAACAGCGCTCACGCCACCACAGATGTTGTTTATCAAGTCGACACTCAGGTTAGCCTCCCTACTATTACTTTTGAAAACGCAGGAGCTGACAACTTATACAGCAAAACTGAAATTGCTCACGGACACCCAAATACTATCACAGCAACAATTACGCCTCCTGGTGACGCAAAAATTGGCGAGCACCTTGTCGTTAATGGACAAGACCATGTATTCGATGCTTACAGCCTACAGCATGGGTTACAAATTGAAGTTCGTCCAGGTTCTCAAGTACAGGCGACCATGACTGACGAACACGGAAATACCGCAGGTAGCCAAGGTTTTGCTGCAAGTGCCATACCTGAGCCAATCGTGGTCAAGCCGCCGTCAGGAAGCCATCAAGTGTCTGCCACGCTTGGCGTACCGCCACTACTGCCGTCTTTAACCCCAGTTCCAACGACACAACACGGTTGGCGGATCCACTTACCAAATGGGCAGTATGTAACCAGTCATCATGGGCAATATGGAACACTAACCATTGATCCTCAAACCGGGGATTTACATTATCAAGAACAAACAAATGTTCACACAGGGCCACATGGCAGTGCTTCTGGCATTGGACAGCATGAAGATAAGTTCGAAGTTGCCTTACAAGGTACAAATCAAGATGAAGTTGTCGCGCATGTCAACATTCAGATACTGAGTCACGGCCCGGGGAATAGTGGCAAACTAAATATTGGTACTGAGGTGGTTGATATGACAATCACACCTATAGCACATGCTTCACACCCAGCTCCGCCACCTCAAGTTCAACATGATCAACCAGATTTTAGTAATGAGCATATTAGTGAATTGTCATTCTCGGTTGACTTAGATGAACACTCGTCTGGTGCCTCAGCCTATTTAGATGCTTTAGGTATCACACCACCACCAAAACTTACAGAACATAATGATCACCACACTCCTACAGACTTAGATATTGTATTAGCACATGATAATACTGATATAACAGATGACCACTCATCACACATCGATTTATCTGATGCAATGGAGCACCACAATCAAGATCATAGCCACAATAAACAAGAGGATGAAAACCACCATCATCACAATGACATTGATGGTTTGCCTGATATTGACCCTAATACCTAAAAATAACGAAGTTGGATCTAAAAAGGAACGCAATTTAGCGTTCCTTTTTTATTGTTGATTAGTATTACAACTATCTATTCAGAATCATAATTAACGCTCACCAAAGGCCCGACTGACATTGGTGTAAATCGGTTTCCATAAATACTGGAAGACACTTTTTTCCCCCGTTGTAATATCCACCTCTCCGGTCATTCCTGGTAATAAAGAAAAAGCGTCAGGATCATCACGAAAATACGATTTTTCAATAGATACCGTAACTTCGTAATAAATATCCCCTCTTTCATTTTTACTGGTCGTTGGTGATATTTTTTCAACCTCTCCCTTTAATGCACCAAAGCGACTGTAATCAAACGCATCCACTTTAATTCGTGCGGGTTGACCAATAGAAACAAAACCAATATCACGGGGAGATAAACGCGCTTTAAAACTTGCTTTACCCTCTACAGGAACGATTTCTGCAATCGTACCTCCAGGGACAATAACTCCGCCATTTTGAGTTGATGGAATACTTTGAACCAATCCTTTTACTGGCGATTTAACTACAGTATCTAATACTTTTTCTTTACCAGAACGAATACGTGCTCTTAATCCACTTAAATCCGCTTCTGCTTTAGAACGCTCAATATTAGCCTGAACTCTGGCCTCTGCCCCTATCTGTTTTAACTGAGCGCCCACGGTTTCCGCTTTACGCTTCAACACATTCTCTTGGCTCTTTGCTTGTTGGATCTCTTTTTCTATCGAAGCTAATTTTTGCTTCATTTCTAAAACTCTTAATTTAGAAATATTCCCTGCTTTTTGACCCTTAATTAATATGTCTAATTCTTGTTTAGTCGCATTCAATTGACGTTGATAAACAGGCAACTCAGTTTGTAATCCTTCCAATTCTGCGGCGACTTGGGCTTGCTCTTTAATCACAGCGCTGCGTTTTTGAAAAAACAATTCCTTCTCTGCGGCAAGTTGTTTTAACTGCTGAGATACCTGTCGAGGATAAAAATCAGCGTATTGTGAGAAATCAGGGTCACGTATTTCTACCAATGAATTTAAACGCTCAATCGTTAATTCTAACGCTGCTCTTTGTGCATTCAACTCATCTAATGCGGTATTCTGAAATTTAGAATCAAACTCAACTAATGTTTGACCTTTTTCAACCAACTCACCTTCAGAAACCAAAATTGATTTAAGCCGCCCACCGGTTTCACTTTGAATGATTTGGCGCTCCCCTTCAGGAATAACAGCACCTTTAGCTTTGGCAATCTCGTCAACTTTAGTGAATACCGACCATGCTATAAATAGAACTAAACAAACAGCAATAAAATAAGTACTCAATGACAATAAACGAGCCGTCACTCTTGATTCAACAACATCCACATTTTGCTTGTTCATAGAGAGGCCTCCATTGCTATCTCTGTATTTGAATTATCTGGTAACGGTCCTGCGTATACGAGTGACCCGCCATCAAGAATGATCACTTGGTCTGCTAATTTAATTAATTCAGGATCATGTGATGAAAACACAATTGTCGATCTTCCTTTACGTTGAGATATCCATAGTTGGAACAAGTCACGCGAAGCGGTATCCATGACCGGATTATCCAATAAATAAAACGGATACTCATGAAGATACAATTTTGCTTGCGACAACACTTTAGCTTCATACCCTGATAAAGCATGAGAAATACTCGCCACTATCGATTCATTCAGTTGAGTATCTAAACCACAAGATAACGTATCAAACCATGCTTTTCCCCCAACCTGCTCAATCGCATCAATCATAAGATCATCAGTAAGGTTTCGATTATCACTAACAAACTCTCGAATGGTTAATAATAAAAGCTCAGGCTTTGCCGAGTAGTATCCCAACCATTGACGGTATATTTGAGGATCGTATTGCGATAAGTTATGTCCATTCACTTTGATTACCCCACTTTGTGGTTGGTTTAACCCCGCAAGCAATTCTAACAACGCCGTTTTTCCACTAGCCATTGGCCCAGTAATGACGACCACCTGTCCTGGTTCTATTTTCAGTGAAATCCCAGAGAGCGCAGGCTTCATTTGTTGAGGGAAACGTAGCGTAATTTGTTCTAATTCAATGGTCGGCTTCTCCGACGATAAAGAGTGATGCTGAAATGAGAAGTCACCTTCTATTTTTTGATTAATCGACTGATTGATTTGTAACCTAGCTTGCTTTGTTTGCGTAAAACGAGAGCCACTATTCGCAAGCATTTGTGCTGGTCCTGTCACACGAGAGATCAGCATCATGGTTGCGATCAATCCCCCTGCCGTCATCGCTTGATTAAAGATAAGACCAATACCAAGAGCGATTACCGCCAATGTACTAAGTAAACCTAAAGCATAATAAATCGAGGTATACTTGGCTTGATGACTACTATGAAAAAAACTATTTTTGGCTGCTAATACATTAGCTTTTTCGAATCGTTTTATCCAAAACTCATTCATATTTGCACTACGTAAAAAAGCCAATTTACTATTTAATTCAAATAATAAAGAATAACGATTCGTTCCAGATATCGTTGTTTGATGAGATGTTCTCATCAGCTTTTTTTGACTGTGATGAGCTAACCCGTAATAGCAAAGAAGTGAAAGAAGAGGCACAAGAACTAGCCATCCTCCTAAAAAACCAATCGCAATAATAAAGAGGAGAACAAAAGGAAGGTCAAACAATGCTCCCCCAAGAGGACCTTGAAGTAATCCCTTAAAACTCTCAGCTGTCGTTAGCCGTGACATTAATGCTGACGATGACAATGAACGATTCACCAACAATGAAGAACTAAATATTCGGTATAGCACCTTTTCAGAGATCTCTCGACTAATACGATTTGAAATGGTCGTTAACAATTGGCTTCGTATGACTTTTAATAACAGCATCATCGTAAATAACAACGCTGCTCCAATTGCAATACCGCCAAGTTCATGACCTGCATCTCCACCAATGACATGATCATAAATAGACATAGTAATAAAAGGGATGGCCAACGCAAACACATTAGCAAAGAAGCTAATACACAGCAGCATCGGTAATAATGACTTAAATTTATCTATCCGTTCGCCAACCCAATCTGTCGAGTTTCTCTCTCTAGGTTGTTCATGAATAAGAACGACAAGAGATGAGATAGCGTAACGGGGTAATGAATCACTTTCAAATTCATCTTGTTGGTAAGTTTGAAAATCATTTAATAAAAATCGACAAACTTTAATGTCATCATCCGTAATATACAATGCTGCTAAATGCGATTTTGAAGCAAGCTTTTTAGTATAAGGGTGCACTGTATATGCAATACCTAATCGATCCAATAATGTAAAAACATCATCCATACTTTCAAGTCGGTTTGATGCTATCCATTCCTGACTAAAAGCATGAACATTGGTATTAACATCCATCGCCATCAATAAATTAATGACCTGCGATTGATAACTCTTATCCATTAACCTTCTCCTTGCAATGGTATAAGCTCTGCTTGCGTTTTTGCTAACTCAACTAAAAGCGGATGATCAGTATTTAAAATAATGGTTTTGCCATTACTTGATAAAATTGAAAGTACTTTTGCTAACCGAGTTACTGATTCAATATCTAACGCAATTTCAGGTTTATCTAAAAATAACAACGGCACTGGCTTTGCTAGTTGACAGACTAGAGAAACCAATTTCACACCACCTTGACTTAATTGCTCACCTAACTGAAAACCCACTTTTGTTTCTAAACCGTTAGGCAATTCTGAAATAACTTTATCTAAACCAAGCGCCTTAATTAATGGCAATACCTCTTTTACCTGATTAACATTAAATCCCGTTAAGTTATCTAAAAGCGAACCAGAAATAAGTATAGGGCGGCTTGTCACAAACGCTGTTTGATTTCTATAATCATAATAATCACTAGTGGATACTTGATTATTCCAAAGTAGTTTTCCTTCTGTTTTGGCCTCTAACCCAGATAGATTAATCACCAGTTGACTGAGTAGATCGGTATCCCTTCCATGGAAGGTAACAATATCGCCTTTATTTACCGAAAGCCTTAATTGGTGACGAAAACCAAAACGCTCAATGCAATAATCCTTGGCTGTTAAAGATTCAAATACAGGCAGTTTTTCCGATGTTACTGCTTCTTTTGAAGCTATATTCTGAAATAAATCTTTTACTGAATTATTGGCAACTTGAAATGAGCTGTATTTTAAACGTAATCCCACTAATGCACTCATTGGGGCAACCGCTCGACCAGATAAGATAGAACACGCGGCTAATCCTCCGGTAGTTAATTCACCAGATAATACCGACAAACTGCCAATAATAACCATAACAACAGAGGTTCCCAACGCGGCAATTTGGATGCATTCTTGTGCGATAGCCGTATTACGCTCTGATTCTGCGATAGATAGCCATCGATTTTGGTTTAATTCCTTAAAGTATTGAAATGTTCGTGATTCTGCTGCTTGTTTTTTTACCCCTTCAAGCATCGTAAAAACAATAACTAAGAAATTCATTCGACTGATTTCATTTCCTGCTGCAGTCTTAGCATGCTGATATGATTTATTCGAAAACAAACAAACAAACACTGCCGCAACAACCCAAACAACAATAGGAATAAGAACAAGTTCCCCTCCCACATAAGCAACTAATGAAAGGAAAATAAGCACAAAGGGCACATCAATTAGCCCACTCAGTAAACCGCCGGAATAGAACTCTTTAATTGAAGAGATCCCCTTCAACCCTTCCTGAAGATGGCCAGGCTTTAAACTCAATAATTGCTTAGCAGGCAGTTCAGTAAGTTGATGTAAAATATAAGAATACATCTTTGTTTCTGTATTTATTGAGGCAGCGGCTAATATCCAAGAACGTACGAAGCGAAGAAAAGCATCTATTAAAATAGCAATACTCGCACCACTAAGAAGCAGTACCGCAGTGCCATAGCTTTGATTTGGTAAAATTCGATCGTAAATTTGCAGAACAACGAGAGGAATTGATAACGATAAGATATTAATAAGTAACGATGAAGGTAAAACCCGCAGCATTGTTCTTTTTTGATTAGAGCGGTAAGAAGACAACAAATCCATTTATAGTCACCTAATAGTAATTATGCATAAATCAAGTCTTGGACAAGAATCATTAATTATCAAGTAAATAATTGGTTTTATTGTTTTTATGCACTAGGTTAAAGGTTAGATATCACATATTTTTACGAGGGTGCAATGAAACGGATTTCATTAAAAACGTACTTATTCATTATTTTTGCGACTATTTTTATCCTATTTTCAATCAATTTATATACAAATATAAAAAGTGCCGTCACAAAACTATCAAGCGAACATATATCTGACGTTGCCGAACTTCACCAGCAAATTATCAGTAATAACGTAAACTTCACCATATACCAAATAGATGCATTAGCAGAAGAGATCTCAGGTATAACATCACTGGATATTCATAATATCCCACCATCGTTAATTAACTTTACATCTTCCGCTTTCTCTCACTTTCCCGCATTAACTAATGTGTATATCTATGATATTAAAAACAATGGTATTAATTTAAAAAACATCGACGGTAACATCGAAGCAATATTTGCAACCAGTTCATCATTGGAGAAAATGTGGAACACAAATAAAACGTACACCGTCAATGATGAATATCTATATTTAAGTCGTTCTAAAAATGCGAACCTCAAAATTATCTTACAAATATCAACGGCCATTTTCTTTGAAACGACAGACCATCAACTGGTTAACAAACGTAACGTTGGGTTTTATCTTTACGACTATCAATTAAAAGAAATCATTTACTCTGATCATGTGCCCACTCCTTTATCTTATTCACAGCTGCAAGGCGTTTTACATAATGAGCATGAGACCGTATCTCTTGATGGTTCAACCTACACCGCTTTTGTTCACAAATTAAATCATAGATCTCTTTATTTTGTTTCTCTCATCCCTGAAAGTGTAATTAATCAGAATTTTAATACCGTCTCTAATGATTTATTTTTGAATATCATCGCCTACATTTTTCTCGCGATATTGATTATATTCCTATCCACATCTTACATATCAAAACGGCTAGTTACGCTCCTAAAAAACGCACAGAAAATAAATCACTTCCAATTTAATCAACAACAAAAACAAAATTCGATTGTTAAAGAAATTCACAACCTCAGCAGCACACTTGAAACAATGGATAAAACCATCGATGATATTTTAAAAATGGTTTTCATCATTGCAAAAAGCGGTAATCTATTTCAGTTAGGCGCGGTTGTTGACAAAAAAATACATCAAATTACGACAGGACACAGTTATCTTTATGTCACCAATAACGAGAGTACATTAAGCAGTATCGAGGGTGGGAAAAAGATCCCTATCAAGAATCAAGATAAATCTTATTACTACGATGCTTCTGTCCATTACTTCAATTTACATAATGATAAGAAAAAGCTTATTGGCTGCCTACTCATTGAAGTCCCTCTTAATCATACTGTCCCTAAATACCGGCTATTATTTATTGAACGTTTAGTTCAAATAATCGCAATTTCAATTGATAAAAATAAACTTCTAGAGCAACAAAAAAACCTCTTACTTTCTTTTACTAAATCGATTGCTTCTGCCATTGATGCAAAATCGCCTCATACTGCAGGCCATTGTCAGAGAGTGCCTGAATTAACCCTAATGTTAGCAAGATCGGCTCAAAAAAATGAAACACAGTGGAAAGAGTTTTCGCTTAGTGAACCTGAGTGGGAAGAGTTGTACCTTGCTTCTTGGCTGCACGATTGTGGGAAACTAACCACTGCAGATCACGTAATAGATAAAGCAACAAAACTGGACATGTTTACTAACCGTATTCATGAAATTCGCACTCGATTTGAAGTACTAAAACGAGACGCCGAAATCCTTTATTTAAAAACAATTATTGAACATAAAGAGAATACGCCCGAATTAGAGCGAAACTACCATGATACGATCGCTCAATTAGACAATGAGTTTTCTTTTATTGCGGAGTCCAATCTTGGTAATGAATTCTTCAGTGAAGAAAATCAACATAGACTACAACAAATAGCACAAAGAAATTTTGTGAGAACCTTAGACAAACAACTTGGACTATCATGGGAAGAAACTCAACGTCTTTCTGATGATGAAAAAGTAACCCCCTCTGTCGAACTCATTTTACAAGATAACCGCAGCCAACAAATACCGTGGGATATAAACAAAGCTACCGATACGCGATTTGCACTCCAACCATTTGAGTTTAAATTTAATTTCGGAGAAATTTATAATCTATCAGCACAGCGCGGTACCCTTACGAACGAAGAGCGCTTCTTAATAAATGATCATATTATTCAAACCATCACCATGCTTGAAGCCCTTCCTTATCCTGAGCACTTAAAAAACATCCCGATAATTGCAGGTGGGCACCATGAACAAATGTCAGGCAAAGGTTATCCTTATGCAGTTCCGGCATCAGAGCTCCCCGTCACAGCAAGGATGATGGCTATTGCTGATATTTTTGAAGCACTTACCGCCAGTGACCGTCCTTATAAAACACCTAAAACATTGTCTGAATCATTAAAAATATTGGCTTTCATGGCAAAAAATCAACATATAGATAAAGAGATATTCCAACTATTTTTAGAAGATGACGTTTACCTTGAGTACGCTCACAAATTTTTAAAACCAGAACAAATTGATGACGTTGATGTTTCGACTTACCTTACTCTTGCAAATTCATGAACAAAAAAAACGCCATTTTAAACAAATAAAATGGCGGTTTTATTTTTACGGTATCCTACGTTTATTTTTCTTTAAATCGTAAGAGACGCAATGCATTTAATGTAACTAATGCCGTTGCTCCACTATCAGCAAGAACAGCAACCCATAGGCCGGTAATACCAAACAAGCTTGTCATTAAAAATATGGATTTTAATCCTAGCGCTAGTGTAATGTTCTGGCGAATATTACTTAGTGTTGCTTTTGACAGCGCAACCATTGGTGCAAGTTCTTCTAATCGATTATGAGTTAACGCTGCATCAGCCGTTTCTAGAGCAACATCCGTTCCCCCGCCCATCGCGATACCAATAGAGGCAGTTTTCATTGCTGGCGCATCATTAATACCATCACCGACCATTGCCGTTTTTGCTTTTGCTGTTAGCTGCTCAACGTATTTCACCTTGTCTGACGGTAATAAACCCGCTTTATAGTCAATATTCAGCTCTGCAGCAATCGCTTTGGCAGCACGTTCGTTATCACCCGTTAACATGATGGGTGTAATGCCGAGTGCAACTAACTTCTGAACTGCAATTTTCGCATCAGGACGTAATTCATCTCTCCACGCTAATAAGCCAGATACTTGATCATTTACTAGCACTAAAACAACCGTTTTTCCTTGTTCTTCTAGAAACGCGATTTGGCTCTCGGCTTCAGAAGTAACTTCGCCATCAAATTGTTGAGGCGCATAAAGTGCGATTCGTTTTTCATCAACGATCCCTTTTATCCCTTTACCTACAACCGTTTCACGATCATCCGCTTCAATAACCATCAGGCCTTGTTCTTGTGCTTTTATTACCACCGCTTTTGCTAATGGATGTGACGACCCCATCTCTACCGCGGCTGATTGCAATAAGATACTGTCTTCAGTTTCCATCTCAACAAGTACTCGAATATCAGTGAGAACTGGCTTACCTTGCGTTAAGGTACCTGTCTTATCAAACGCGATATTTTTAATATGACCTAGCTCTTCTAATGCTGCGCCACCTTTAATTAACGCCCCTCTTTTCGCTGCCGTTGCCAAACCAGAAGTTATAGCTGCGGGTGTTGATATCACTAACGCACACGGACAAGCGATAAGTAGCATTGCTAAACCACGGTAAATCCACGTATCCCATGATTGACCAAACATCAATGGTGGAATAATAATAACGAGTAGTGATAACAGCATCATTGCTGGTGTGTACCAACGGCTGAATTTATCAAGAAAACGCTCTAACGGTGCTTTACGGGATTCAGCTTCTTCAATCAAATGTAAGATACGATCAATCGCGTTTTCACCTTGAGCTGACGTTATCTCGATTTCAATTACACGGTCATTAACAATCGACCCTGCCATTAATACATCACCCGTCTTTTTATCAACAGGAACAGACTCTCCCGTTAAGGCACTTTCATCAAAAGAAGCAAACTCTGACGCTAATATTGCATCGGCAGCTAAACGATCGCCTGGAGAAACTTGAACTCTGTCTCCGACTTTCAGATCGGAAGCCGAAACCTCTTCTTTAGTGCCATCTTTATTGATGCGTAGCGCTGTATCTGGCACTAAGTCCATTAACGCTTTTACGCCACTACGAGCTTTCGCTGACGCATAGCCTTCTAATTGTTCACCTAACATAAACAATAAGATAACCATAGCGGCTTCAACCGTTTCACCTAAATACACAGCACCAATAGCGGCAACTGTCATTAACGTTTCTATCGAAAATGGAGAGCCATTGATAGCTAAACGAATCGCTTTTTTACCAATTGGAATAAGGCCAAATAAACCAGCAACCGTGAATGCAATGGTCCCGAGTTCTTTGTTAACTAAATTAATACCTGTCGCAATGACTAAAAAGGCAACAAGGATGATCAATAAAATATTTTTACGCCAAAATGGTTGTGCATCACTTTCTGATGCGTTTTTTGACCCCATGTCAGATAATGGAAAACCCGTGGTTTTCGCGACACTAATCACTCGTTCAAACGCCGCTTCGTTATTCGTTCTTACCGTCAGTTTCTCTGTTGCAAAGATAACGTTAGCGTCCGTCACTTCTGGAATGGCAAGAATCGCTTTTTTTAATTTAGCAGCACAACTTGGGCAATCCATGTCAGCAATCAGCCAACTGCGAGAAAAAGTACTTGTTGCAGGAATGGCAACTGAGGGGTCTGAATCTCCAGAATCCGAACCACAACAAGAATCACTGTCACTTGACTTATCAACTGAACTACAGCAATCAGACACTGCCGATTCCGCTTTAATGCTTGTGATTTGTGGTGCGGCACAACATGAGCTTGAAGGGTTATGTTTGTGATCGTGATTGTGTGTTGTTTTATGAGATGTACACATGAGAATATCCTTTCTTACTGTTAGGTATTATTAACTATTACAGTCACTATAAACCTTAGAGTTAACTCTAAGGTCAAGCGATAACATTAATTAATACAAAAAGAATAAGATCAAAAAAAGGCACCGAGGTGCCTTTCATTAATTACCCATGTCTAACCGTACAATAACTGACAAGTTTGTAATCGGGAGATGGTGAATGCTAATAAATGATTAAACTGGATGTTTAAAACAATGACCAATCGATTCACTGATCGCTTGCAGTACATTACGTCGAGTAATAATACCAACCAATTTACCACCATCGACAACAGGGTAAATTTTAGGTTTATCCGCCGTCATACTTTGTGCAAGCTCGATAATATTATCTTCTGGCGTTACCGTTAAGACATCTTGTCTCATTACATCACCAACAACGTGCGTATCTTGGCAATGGTAACTCACACCCAAAAGTGACTTAATCAAATCTTGTTCTGAAATAAATCCAATCACTTCTCTTTGTTCATTAACAACGGGTCCGCCAATATGTTGTGAAGTAATAAATTGGTCTAACGCTGCTGATAATGACATATCCGCTGTCAAAGAAAGTGGGCGTGCGCTCATGTATTGTTTTACTTTTTTATTTTCCATCATGTATACCCCTAGCAATCGCTATCTTTTATTTTGATAACTTAAGTGTGGACTATTTTTAGAAAAAAGCTAAATCACTCTTTCCTATCTCTGTGATGGATGAAACCTATTAAGAAAAAAAACAGATAAAATTATGAGCTACCTAACAATACATCAATAAGAATTTTTTTATTTTGCTCAACTGATGACATTACATTCTCGTAACCTGCGGTGTTATTGGTCTTTTCCATTCGATGAATAATCGCCAAACATTGTTTAATGTTTTTAGGATCTTTCATCAAATTTTTCCCTCTTAATGTTAGCGTTAATAACATGTAATTAAGATCCGAAGAATAAGGGTACGTTTGACCGATTTTTACCAATTGTAGATTGTTTTCATCCGCAGACTTTTGAGCTCTTAGCCATTGGTATACTTTATTCAACTTTTGAAAATGGGCCATCGATTGCTGTAATAACTGAGGGGCCGTTTTTTTAAGTCCAGCTTGATCAAACATTTTATACAGTGTGACACACAGCTTTATTTCGCCCGCCATTGCTAGCACACCAAAAGTGGCAACACGAAATTCATCAGAAGCAACTTTTCGATTAGAAAGAAAACGATGATAATTTAATACCGCAATTGCTTTTGCTTTATAACGCTTACCTTGCTTATACAATTGACGAGCAACAAGTACATTAATGAATCCTTGCAGTTCATCGCGTTTATCCATAGAGATACGTTTCTTTAATGTCATAATTAATTGACCAAAGAAGCGTTTATAATCATCTTTATTAAAAACGACGTTCGTTTTATAAACAGCATTAGCAAGATCTATTACCATTCTGTTTAATGTCGAAGGAGTAATCCCTATATGATAAAAACGTTTCATTACCATATTATGCAATAATAATGATTCATTGTTCTCAATGATAAAATCAAGAAATGCATAAAATACATCGTCATTTTTAGGATTATTTTCATACGCTTTTGTAAGTGCAATCTGAACCTTACTCGTATGCTTTGCTTCTGCATAAATAGCAGAAAGCATAAAATTCGCTTGGAACTGATAACGCTTTGAGCGTAATAATAATTCAAGAACGGGAATCGCTTTTGGTTTCTCAACCATTTCACAATAAGCCATTAAGTTCTGAGGCATGATCTCGCTTTTATCATGGCGCTGGTATACTTTTTTAAATGTGACAGAATCTTTCGCTTTATTTAACTCTTCTAATGTCATGTTTAAAAGCATACGGTTCTTATACGTGCCAGTATAAGTTTGAGCTCGCTTAATAAAAGCCGCTTGGGAGTTATTGACTTCAGCAATCAATTTCTCAATCAATAAGGTTAAATTGAATGATTTACGAATTAACTCATCAATATAACCAAAATTAATTGGGCTATTTACAACAAAATCAGGAAAGAGTTCTCTCGCATTGATTTCATCGACTTGAGACTCTTCATTTTCAATATCAATAATAAAGATTGGTCGCTTACCAAATTTAGCTTTAGCTCGTGCACTCTTAACGATGTCCGATATTACTTCATGTTCAGAATAACGATATTCAATGAAGTAATATTCATACACGGGCAAATCAGACGCCTTCATACTTACATTAAAGTTATCTGCACTCTTAAAGCCCGCCTTTTGAAAAAATTGGCGGATCTGGGTACTACGTTCTCGTTTTTCAGTGAAAACAAGAACATTCATGTGCGGAATACGTTTAATTAATTCAGCGGTGCTCATCTATATTATTAACTCTAATTAGAAACATTGATTACAATATAACAACCCGTAAATAACAAAGTGGTAGTAATACCACCGCTTTATCATTCGTTTATAAAAAATAGTTTTACAACTATGTGTAAAATCCGCGCTACTTTACCATAAAGTAACGCAGAGTCATTCCAATATTAAATATTTGTCAGTAGCGCTTGTAAGGGGTGCTTTAATTGCTCTCCTTCAAATCGTTTAACCTGACTACGACATGAATATCCAGTAACTAAACATCGATCTTTATCTAACACTTTAAGGTTAGCTTTCCAGCTTAGATCATAGACGGCTTTAGACGTTTCAACTTTATCGGCTTCATGACCATACGTCCCAGCCATTCCACAACAACCAACAGGTACGGTATGCAATGTTAATCCAAAGTGGTTAAATATTTCTCCCCACTCTTTCTCCGCATTTGGCATTTTTGTTTTCTCTGTACAGTGAGCAAACAATTTCCATGGCCTAACATCAATAATGTTTGATTTGTTAAACTCAACTAATCGAGGCATTAACCATTCATGAACCGTGAGAACTTCAAAATCACCACGTTGGTCTTTAAGCATTTCTGCGTATTCATCTCTATAACAAAGAACCAATGCAGGATCCACGCCAACCATTGGAATATCCAGTGTCGCAATTTGATTTAGAAACTCACTCGTATTCTTTGCTGTTGAGGTAAATTGTTTTAAGAAACCTTTTACGTGTTGAGCTTTTCCATTTGGTTTAAATGGCAGCAGTATTGGTTTTAAACCTAAACGCTGTATTAACTCAATAAAATCACTGATAACACTCGCATCATAGTAGCTAGTGAAAGGGTCTTGAACAATCAACACATAACTCTGCTTCTCTTTATCAGACAACCTTTTCAAGGTTTCTAGGTTAAATGTCTCAATATCTCGTTCTCGACATTTTTCTTTTAAGGTAGGAACAGATAACAATGGCATATCAACATACCCAATCGCACGCTTCGTCATGCTTTGTGTAAGACTTTGCTTTAAAACACCATTAATTACGGTTGGCATCGTTGCCATTATAGGTAACATCGTTTCAATATTTGCCACCAAGTAATCTTTTACTGGACGCTGGTAACGACTGTGATACATATTTAAAAAGCGTGAACGAAAGCTTGGTACGTCAACTTTTATTGGGCATTGGCTTGCACATGCTTTACATGCTAAACACCCCATCATCGCCTCATGTACTTCATGAGAGTAATCGTATTCTTTCTCTTTATTTATACGATTACGAATACGGTCGATGATTTGTTTTATCGATGGACGCTTTGTTAATAAATCGTGCTCTAACTTGACGGGATCAACACCTTGCTCAGCCAATTGACGTAGCCATTCACGTACAAGGCCGGCTCGCCCTTTTGGTGAATGACGGCGATCAGAAGTCACTTTCATTGATGGGCACATTGGCGAACTGGTTTCGTAATTAAAACATAAACCATTGCCATTACATTCCATCGCTTGATTAAAGCTATCTCTGACTTCAACAGGAATTTGGCGATCATAAAACCCACGTTTAGTGTCACTCACTTTGACAAGCTCATCAGTACTGTCTAATGGTGTACAAATTTTGCCTGGGTTCATTTTATTGTAAGGGTCAAACGCGGCTTTTACTCTTCTCAACTCAGTAAAAAGCTCATCACCAAAAAATTCAGGACCATATTCTGAACGGAAACCTTTACCATGTTCTCCCCACATTAAGCCGCCGTATTTAGAAACCAAAGCCACCACTTGATCAGAAATCGTATGCATTAAAGCTTCTTGTTCCGGATCGCACATATCCAATGCAGGACGAACATGAAGTACGCCAGCATCAACATGACCAAACATACCGTAGTTAAGTTTGTGCCCATCAAGTAGGGTTCTAAATTCTTGAATGAAATCGGCTAAATTTTCAGGAGGTACGCAAGTATCTTCAGCAAAAGCAACGGGCTTAGCCGCGCCTTTTGTAGCACCGAGTAACCCAACGGCTTTTTTACGCATGGTGTAAATACGGCCAATACTTGCCACATCTTGTGTCACTTGATAGCCGATTAACCCTGATTTACCACTTTCCATCAACACATCAAGTTTTTCGATTAACGCAGACACTTGCTGATCGACTTCTTGTTGATCTGCGCCTGCAAACTCAACCATATTTAGGCCAAGCATATCTTTGTTTGGTACATCAGTGATGAGATCACTCACGCTATGCCAAACAATGTCTTGTTTCGCAAAATTTAAAACTCGAGAATCAATTGTTTCAACAGATAATGCGTTTGCATCAACCATGAATGCCGCATTTCTTAATGCCGCATCAAAACTGTCATATTTCACGTTGATTAAGGTTCTTGCCTTTGGAATAGGCGTAATATTTACAATGGCTTCAGTGAGAAAAGCCAAAGACCCTTCTGCGCCACACAGCACTCGAGTAATATCAAAATTGTCCGTTTCAATATTCAACGCATTTTTTAGGTCATACCCCGTCAAGAAACGGTTTAACGGAGGGAATTTATCCGTAATTTGTTGACGTTTAGTTCGGCATACTGATTCCGTCACTTCAAGAGCCGTTAATGCCGCTTTCGGTTGATTCTCTTTGGTTAAAGCCGTATCTAACACAGTACCATTAGCTAAAATAGCAGTGACACTTAATACATGATCGGATGTTTTACCGTATTTGAGTGATCCCTGGCCGGAAGCATCGGTATTAATCATGCCCCCAAGTGTTGCTCGGTTACTGGTTGATAAATCAGGAGAAAAGAAAAAACCATACGGACGAAGTGCATCATTAAGTTGGTCTTTAATAAGCCCAGCTTGAACTTTGGCCCAGCCTTCTAGCGGATTAATCTCGATCACTTTATTCATATGACGAGAGAGATCAACCACAATACCTTTTGTTAATGATTGTCCATTAGTTCCCGTACCGCCTCCTCTAGGAGAAAAGGTAATCCCTCTAAATTCAGGTTTATCTGCCAGTGCAGCAAGACACTGAACATCCTCAGTGAAACGGGGCAATAACACCGCTTGTGGTAGTTGCTGGTAGACGCTGTTATCGGTAGATACCGCTAAGCGACTGGCGTAAGTGGTTTCTATATCGCCTTTAAAATCAGTATGTTTTAAGGCTTCTAGATAAGTTAATACAACAGAATCGATAGTCGATTGAAATTTTAACGCTGGTAACATTGCTTCCATGCTCCTTCACTTGCTGATCCCTCAGCACCATATTGTTGTTCTAAACACACTTTACAACATCTCGCGTGGATAAAACATCAAACCTATGCTATATCAACCAAATATTTTATGTCTTGAATTAATACTCACACACAAACCTGATGCCCTCTTATTCCTTTTAGCTGTGGCACTGTTCTTGCTTTAGTATATGGCCCATATTAAGAAAGTCGTCGATTCAATGATCACGCGATATGGCATCAGCCCCTCTTAACTCATTTTGATAGAGAACGTTATGAAACCTGCGATAAGAAAAAATAAAACAATTACAACTGATGATATTTTATTAACGTTGTGCCGCTCGATGTCAGGCGTATTAACGAAGGCAACTCAAAGTTCAGTTAATTACTCAGCCATGGTTCAAAAAATATCGAAAACAAGCTTAAAACCAGACTTTGGTTGCTTTGTTTTATTTGATGGTGGTTTCTCTGGATTGGTTATCACTAACTTCACAAAAGATGCTGCTCTTGAGCTGTATACTCGATACATGCAAACAATGGGCATGCCTGCTGAAGAACTTGCTATCTTGCATACCTCAGACGAAGTTGGTGACGTATTGGGTGAGTTAATGAATCAAATCGTAGGTGATTTTACGGGTCAAATCCGCAAACAGCTTCAAACCACGATTTCGCAAAACCAACCAAAAATGTTGGCCTTAAATAAGCAAGTCATTCTGTCTGTAGATACGAACCTTGATCGCCCTCAAGCACGTCGTGTTACGTTTACGACTCAAAATAATAATATTTTCTATCTTGAACTAGCGATGGATAAAACAGAGTTTATTCAACTTGAAGAATTCGAACAAGAAGACGAATTCGATGCTGATGATTTGTTCGAACAACATAAAGTTGGAAACAATCAGAAAACGGAACAAAAAATAGAGAATACTCAGGATCTTAACGACTCATTATTTGATGAACTAGGCATTTAACGCCCTCTCCTTTTTCAGCCACGAGTCATTTTGACGGTGTTTTTATTTACTTTGATTTTATAAAAACACCCTTATCTCTCTTCTTCTTTTATCATTTCCTTAATAAACCACACCAACCTTTCTTTTATCCCCATTTATTTCATTAAGAACACAAAGTAAGCGCCTCTTCTATCTTCCAAATTTTGAAAGAGAAAGGTAGAATATACGCCCCAAAAAAAGAAAGGATAGATAATGTCATCAGCAAAGCAAAAGGCTCTAAAAAAGATCGCTAAATGTCTTGAACTTGGTAATTCAGCAAATGTGAATGAAGCCGCTCAAGCCATTAGAATGGCGCATCGCCTTATGCTTAAGTATGGTCTTGAGAAAGATGACATTGAGTTTATCAAAATGGGGAAAACGCAAAGTACCCATCTTCTTCCTGCCAATGTAGGCAGTAATATTCTAAAAATCATTCGTGGTATCAATACACGATTTGGGGTTGAAGCGGTTCTGCTGAACCATAAAGGACTAAAAAAAGTAGAATTTATTGGTTCTGCTGATCGCGCTATTTTTGCGGCATTTGCCTTTGATATTGTTTATCGAGAAATGAACGAACAAACAGGCCAATTCAAAAATAGTTTTGCCGGCTCAGGGACTGGGCAACTTGAAGTCACTCGACGTGTGAATTCATTTTTAGCGGGTTGGATTGAAGGCGCGCTTGAAAAATTACCCGTGATTGCCCCTGATGATGATTCTGCAAACAAAATTAATGATTACATTGATAAAGAATTTCAAAATATTGATAGAGAAACATTCAAACAGCAGTTAAGAGAAGCAATGGCAAACATTACTGCTGATTATGAAAAAGGATTAAAGAAAGGCAGAACAATTTCGGTAAGCCGTCCTGTTGGCGGAACTCAAGCCAAGAAATTATTACGCTAATACCGCCGTAATCTACTTCCTCTATAAATAAAAATACCACGCTTTATTCGTGGTATTTTTTCATTCAGAATCGGCTTATGTTTTACACCAGTGTCATTAATTCTGAAAAAATAATTACTGGCATTAGCATATTAACCTTCTATATTTACCGCATCATGACACCAATTAGTCACTTGGTACAAAAAGGCCTTACCTTGAGAATCATGAACCGTTTGTTTCACAGAAAAAAGCATGCTTCCACTGCTAATATTCAATGCCGTTGACTCAATCAGTTCCGCAGGTTGAACGCCTATTTTCATTGTTATCAAATCAGCCTGACACAAATAGTGATCTTTCAAATAAGTCACTATAGAGGGTTCATTTTCAGGTTGTTGCCACTTAGGAAAACGCTCTACTGGAATGTATTGATACTGAATAGCCACTTTTCTGCTATCAATAGAGATAATAGATGACAACGCAAGTACATAAGAAAAAGGCGTCAATTGCAACGCATTTGCAATGGCTTTAGGTGCTAATATTTTATGTGCATTGAGGGTGGTTTTTATATAACGTCGTTTTTGATTCGAACATAATACAGCCAGATCTAAATCGACCATCGGATTTAACACGATCCCTTTCGAAGAAACAAACCATCCGCGACGTTCTTCTCGGTATATTTTACCCGATAACTCTAAGTGATAAAGTGCTTCACGAAGCGTAATTCGAGTCGTTGAAAATGCTTCTGCTAGTGTTCTTTCTGATGGTAATTTATGCCCAACTTCTAGCATTCCACTTTCTATTTGCTCTTCAATCGCGTCTTTTATAGCAAGGTATTGCATTCATTATCCTAGGTTTAACGATCAATATTATAACGTCGGTACGTAGACATCATTACTCATATAGCCTTGTAACTCATTGTTACTGAGTAAGCGTCCTTTCTTCACTAGTACAGTTACTCTTATCTTTTCTTTCTCTGCTTTTTGTAAGCGCTCTAATAAAGCGGCTTCAGTATCAATGTAAATTCGCTCTGCATCACGACGACAAAGCTCTATAAACTCATCAGGGCAATCAGAGAAGCACAATACCCATTCGGCTTGTTGCATTAAACGCAGGGACTTTAATGACAACATCTCGGTCTCTTTGTTGTACTCAATCCAATTACGCTCTGCCTGTACTTCTACCGATGATGATAAATGGAGTCTGAATAAATTTTCTAATTCATTTCTAGTCGTTAATTTTTCTATTTCAGGGGATCGCAAAAAAGCTTCCCAAAATTTACGTCGTTCATCCACTGTTGAAAAAGAATCTTTAACAACACTGCGTTTGTCTGCACCAAAATCCGCTAACATTGCGATTTTTGTTGATAATTGAGTCTCTAATTGTTCTCTAATTATTCGTATCAAAACAGGTGAAGCGCCACCACTAGAAATGGCAACTTGAACTCTTCCTCTGTTCACCATTGACGGGGTAATGAAATCACAATGAGCAGTATCATCAACCACATTAACGAGGATCCCCGCGTTGTGGGCATCTTTATAAACTTGGTGATTTAAGTCCGCATTATCGGTTGTTGCCCATACTTGTACATATTTATTGTCTAATAGATCGCGGTGATAAAATCCTTTCTGGTAATGGATTTTTTCTTGTTCAACATAATCAGCTAAATAAGATTTAATTGAGGGAGCAACTACCGTGATATCCGCATCCGCCTGCAATAACATATCAATTTTACGGCAAGCAACTTCCCCACCACCAACGACGAGTACTGGTCGCTTTCGTATATCCATAAAAATGGGAAAATATCTCATCCAATCTCTCACTTATCCTTTTATTTAATATCAATAATATACCTTGCTTCTCGGCATTAAGGTAGAGCGGCAACTAACCAAACTAAAAATCGCGACTTAACACATTCAACAAATAAATGAATTAACAATTTATTAACACATTTAAATGTCAGACCACTTCATTACCTCTACCTTTTAAAAATAAAGCAGCATAAATCACTAGTTATGTTGGATATGCCTGATCTTATTACCTATATTTTATTCAGTGGACGATTTCACAAATCATTCACTATTGTATATCGTTTAAATACAGTTGCTTATAAATAAGCAATTGAACTCCATCTAATGGCTAACGCAACGCACTAGATTGTGATACGCCAGTTCAATAACGGACTATTAAGGAAGAACACAGATGAATTTTAAATCAAACACTCTATTCGCAGCGATTGCAACATCAGCAGCTCTATTGTCAACACAAGCTGCTGCCGCTGATGGAACCCTAGAAAAAGTAGTTAAGAATGGTTATCTACAATGTGGGGTTAGTACTGGTCTACCTGGATTCTCAAACCCTAACTCAAAAGGAGAATGGGAAGGTATTGATGTTGAATACTGCCAAGCCGTTGCTGCTGCCGTATTAGGCGATAAAACAAAAGTTAAATACGTGCCATTAACCGCAAAAGAGCGTTTTACTGCATTACAATCAGGTGAAATTGATGTGCTGTCACGTAATACAACGTGGACACTGCATCGTGATACTTCCCTTGGTTTAAATTTTGTAGGCGTTAACTATTACGATGGTCAAGGCTTTATGGTCAAAAAAGAACTTGGTCTCACTAGTGCGAAAGAGCTTGATGGTGCGTCTGTTTGTGTTCAATCAGGTACCACTACCGAACTAAACCTTGCCGATTACTTCCGTAATAACAGTATGGAATATAAGCCTGTCGTATTTGATACGGCGGCACAAACATCGAAAGGATTTGATGCTGGTCGATGTGATGTACTAACCACAGACCAATCAGGCCTTTATGCTCTTCGCCTAAATCTAAAAGACCCAAAAACAGCACAAATTTTACCTGAAATCATTTCAAAAGAACCGCTAGGCCCTGTGGTTCGTCAAGGCGATGATAAATGGTTTAACATCAACAAATGGGTCTTGAGCGCCATGATAAACGCTGAAGAGTATGGCATTACGTCTGCAAATGCAGATCAAATGCTTAAATCTAAAGATCCAAACATCAAACGTATCCTTGGTGTTGATGGTCCTAAAGGAAAAGGTTTAGGAATTCGTGATGATTGGGGTTACCAAGTAATTAAACAAGTGGGTAACTACGGAGAGAGTTTTGAACGTACCGTTGGTACTGGTTCTCCACTTCAAATATCTCGTGGCGTAAATGCCCTTTGGAATGCGGGTGGCTTCATGTACGCCGCACCAATCCGTTAATAATCCCACAATAAAAACAATAAATAGACGTCATATTATGGGGTGAGCTTTCACCCCTTTTGATAAATGGATTTAAGGTTGTAGCCGTATGTCATCTAAAAATAAAAATATTTTATACAACCCAACATTTCGTGCGATTTTATTTCAGGTGCTTGCAATTACTGCACTTGGCTTTTTCTTTTACACCATAGTCAACAATGCATTGTCCAATTTAGAATCTCGAGGTATCGCTACAGGTCTTGATTTCTTAGATCAAGAAGCTGGGTTTGGTATCGGTCTTTCTTTAGTGGAATACGATGAAACATACTCTTATGGTCGCACCTTTATTGTTGGATTGCTGAACACCGCCTTAGTCTCCGTTCTAGGCGTTTTATTGGCCACTATTCTAGGCTTTACTGTCGGAATAGCTCGTCTATCAAGTAACTGGTTAGTTAGCCGCTGTGCTGCTGTCTATATCGAAACGTTCCGAAATATCCCTCTTTTGTTACAAATCTTTTTTTGGTATTTTGCCGTTTTACAAGCCCTCCCTTCACCTCGACAAAGTTTAAGCTTAGGTGAAAGTATTTTCCTCAATGTTCGAGGCTTATTTTTTCCGAGCCCAATTTTTGAAGAAGGTTCTAATCTAATAGGAATGGCCGTCGTCCTTGCTATTGTGTTTATTATTTTCTTATCACGTTGGGCACATAACAAACAAACCCTAACAGGACAACAAACTCCCGTTGTGCGCTACTCCATTTTGTTGTTAATCGCGTTACCTACTCTCGCTTATTTCATTTCTGGTATGCCCGTCTCGATTGAATACCCAGAGCTGAAAGGATTTAACTTTCGTGGTGGCATCAGTATCATTCCTGAATTAGCGGCACTGGTGGTGGCACTGAGTGTTTATACCGCCTCATTTATCGCAGAGATTGTTCGTTCAGGCATTAATGCGGTAAGTCACGGCCAAACAGAGGCTGCGATGGCACTTGGTTTACCAAGAAATAAAACGCTAAAACTTGTCGTTATTCCACAAGCAATGCGGATTATCATTCCCCCTCTAACCAGTCAATATTTAAACTTAACCAAAAACTCGTCACTAGCGATGGCTATCGGTTATCCAGATTTAGTTTCTGTATTTGCAGGAACGACACTGAACCAAACAGGACAAGCTATCGAAATCATAACAATGACCATGGGCGTGTACCTTACATTAAGCCTGCTAACCTCATTCGTTATGAACATTTATAACAACAAAGTCGCATTGGTTGAGAGGTAATTATGAATACACATCAGTTTCAGCCAGATCTGCCACCACCACCCAATACGGTAGGTGCAGTCACGTGGCTTAAAAGACATTTATTCAATGGCCCAATTAACTCAATTCTAACCCTTATTATCGCTTATCTTGCGTTTAGTGGGTTATGGAACGCTGTCAGTTGGGCATTGATTAATGCCGATTGGATAGGAACAACGCGTGATGCCTGCTCTAGTGGAGGCGCGTGTTGGGTAATGATCAACGTTCGTTGGGACCAATTTATGTATGGTTTCTATCCAACGGATGAACTATGGCGACCTCAATTATTTTACGCATTACTCGCTATTTTTGTGGCTTTGCTCGCTTATGACCATACCCCTAAGAAAGTGGCTATTTGGTTAGTTTTTGTAAATGTTTTCCCATTCTTTGCTGCCTTTTTATTGTATGGCGGCGTATTTGGGTTACCCGTTGTTGATACTCACCTTTGGGGAGGATTATTAATTACCTTAGTCATTGCGATTGTGGGTATTGTTGTATCCTTGCCGATTGGGGTTGCTTTAGCCTTGGGTCGTCGTTCTGAAATGCCCATTATTCGCAGTATGTGTACTATCTACATTGAAATTTGGCGTGGTGTTCCTTTAATTACCGTTCTTTTCATGGCTTCGGTCATGCTTCCCTTGTTTTTATCAGAAGGAATGGAGTTAGATAAGCTATTTAGAGCCTTAATAGGGGTCGTCCTATTCAGTGCTGCTTATATGGCAGAAGTTATTCGTGGTGGCTTACAAGCCATACCTAAAGGTCAATATGAAGCGGCAGATGCACTCGGCTTAGGGTACTGGAAAAAGATGCGTTTAATTATTCTTCCTCAAGCCTTAAAAATCACTATCCCTTCCATCGTAAATACCTTTATTGGTTTATTTAAAGACACAAGCCTTGTACTCATTATTGGGATGTTTGATGTACTTGGTATTGGTCAAGCTGCAAATACCGATCCTGAGTGGTTAGGATTTTCAACGGAAAGTTATGTCTTTGTCGCTTTGGTTTTCTGGGTGTTCTGTTTCTCTATGTCGAGATACTCCATCTATTTAGAAAACAAACTTCATACAGGCCACAAGCGATAATTAACAGAATTCAAGGATGTAGTTATGACGACTCAACAAGATTATATGATCCAATTAGAAGACATGAACAAATGGTATGGTCAATTTCATGTTCTTAAAAACATTAACTTACAAGTTAAAAAAGGCGAGAAGATAGTTATTTGTGGCCCATCAGGCTCAGGCAAGTCAACGATGATCCGCTGTATTAATCGTTTAGAAGAACATCAAAAAGGCCATATTTTTGTCTCTGGTACCGAACTAACTGAAGACTTAAAAAATATTGAGGCGGTACGCAGAGAAGTCGGTATGTGTTTTCAGCACTTTAATCTGTTCCCTCATTTAACCGTATTAGAAAATTGCACACTCGCGCCAATTTGGGTGAAAAAAATGCCAAAATCAGAAGCGAATGCCTTAGCGATGCGGTTTCTGGAACGTGTGAAAATTCCAGACCAAGCCGATAAATACCCAGGGCAACTATCTGGAGGACAACAACAACGAGTCGCCATTGCACGTTCACTGTGTATGAATCCACAAATCATGCTGTTTGATGAGCCAACATCAGCGCTCGATCCAGAGATGGTACGTGAAGTACTCGATGTAATGGTTGAATTAGCAGATGAAGGCATGACAATGCTGTGTGTAACTCATGAAATGGGGTTTGCAAAAGAAGTTGCTGATCGCGTCATTTTTATGGATGCAGGGGAGATTATTGAAGAAAATAATCCTATCGATTTCTTTGAAAACCCACAGTCGGATCGTACTCAATTATTTTTAAGTCAGATTCTGCATCACTAAATAACGAACAATTAACATACAGCAATCAATATTGCTGATAAACTCAACAAACAGCGATCTTAGGATCGCTGTTTGTTGTTACAGATACTTACAAACTTCATCAGCTAAGTTAATGTACTGATGTAAAATGGTTTCCAGCTCAACTAATTCAGTTCAAAAAACAGAACTACCTTGATTTTTTGAACTATAGGCATCATAACTGTCTATATATTTATGTCTGTCCATTCCAAGGGGAATACGATGAATAATCAAATGTTCGGCCAAACTCGCACACAAGAGTCGGCTCTACAAACGAATAAAGTATTACGTAATACTTATTTCTTACTGTCTATGACATTACTATGGTCAGCATTAGTTGCTGGCGTATCAATGGCTCTGAACTTACCTCGTCCAGGTATTATCATTATGCTAGTTGGTTTCTACGGTCTATTGTACTTAACAGAAAAGAACCGTAACAACAGCATGGGTCTTCTATTTACATTCCTATTTACTGGCTTCTTAGGCTACACCATTGGTCCAATTCTAAACATGTACATTGGTGCAGGAATGGGCGATGTTATCCTAACGGCTCTTGGCGGTACTGCACTGTCATTCATGGCTGCATCAGCGTATGCCTTAACAACTAAACGTGATTTATCATTCCTTAACGGTGTAATGATGGCTGGTTTTGTTGTTCTACTCATTGGTATGGTTGCGAATATCTTCCTACAAATGCCTCTGTTGCATCTTGTAATGAGTGGTATGTTCATCTTGTTTTCTACTGGTGCGATTCTGTTAACAACACAATCAATCATCCGTGGTGGCGAAACAAGCTACATCTCAGCAACGATTACATTATATGTATCAATCTACAATATCTTCATCAGTCTACTAAGTATTCTTGGTATCATGCGTGACGATTAATCGATAGCATTTGAAACATTAGCTAATTCGATACAATAAAAAATGCCAGTCATAATGACTGGCATTTTTTTTTCTGTTTTTTCTCTTATCCCAATGCAATAAATTAGATGATTTCTTCATTACGGTATTGGTATTATCACGACACTTTAAACACTAATCTGTGTACATATTGCATTCTTCATTAATGTCTTCTGGTGGTAGATAATGTTCTCTCACATAAAATTTATTAAGAAGACGAATTACCGAATGTTTCTTTACCGGTTTTTCATCCATTAATCCATGAAGCTTTCTTGCTACATTCTGAATCGTTAATAAATTCTCTAAAGGCAGAATCTGTTCTAGTTCATTACGAAAACTGTGCGCTTCTTCATACCCATTTGCGACGGCAAGATAAGCCCAAATGTAAGCAACTGCATTATGAGAAGACGATATATTTTGATTGTATTGCGATGAACGTAACTGCGCTTCAGGGCTTTTAAGTTCCCCCCCACGTTCTGACCAATATATTGCTTTGTAAATATTTTGCGGTGTTCCAATACCATGATAATAACAAGAACTGACTGTCACCATCGCTTTAGGATCATCTTGGTAAGCGGCTCTCAACATCCAATAAAAACCTTCAGGATGTCCATTTTCAAGTTTTTGATACCATTGAGCTAAAAACCATTGAGCTGAAAGATCATTATTCAAAGCCAGTGTTGTTATTATTTTCGTACCCGTTTCAATGCTTTTCTCGCACCCTTTTCCTTCTAGATACATCTTCCCTAGTGACAATGAAGAAACAACGTCTCCTTTGCTATCACCTAATACGGCATCCCAATAACCTGATTTCTCTTTTGCATCATGATCATCGTAATTATTATCATATAAACGAACTAAGGCATAATAAGCTTGTTGACTACGCTGCTCTGCGGCTTTTAAATACCACTTAATCGATCCATTTTGATCGACTAATTCCAAATCAGCACCTAACGCCAATTGTGCGGTTAAATTGCCCTTTATCGCTCGCTCGATTTTATCTTTACGATCAGTATCTGAATCAAATTCAACCATCGTTGATTGATTATCAAAACGCCTACGTTTGTTAGCTGTTAACACCCTTTTCTTTTCGACGGCTTGAAAATGCATAATAAAAACAATTAAGCATATAACGCTACCACCAAGAAATAAGAACCAATACATATGTAATTATCATCGATAAAATTGAACACGGTTTAATGCTCTATTCTAATGAGTTTCTTTCTTAATTTGAATGAATACCTTTCTTAAACCGTTTTTAAGTCGATAAATCTTCTCAAAACTCTAAAAAAGAACAGTATTCATGACCATATCTCACTTTTATTGCTCATTCCTACCTTTGTTACTGGTTTTTTCTATTAATTTAGCTAATGTAATAAGTAATTAAATCATTATATTTTATGGTAATTATGAAACGATTCTCTCATTTCTTATTTCTTTCTTTCACTTTACTGCTCTCTCCGGTTAGCTACGCGAGTTGGGGCCTAACAAATGATCAACCGATTGAGATCAGTAAACCCGCTCAAGAAATTGATACCAAGGTTCAAGCTCTTCCTGAACAGCATTTTTTCTCAAACAACAATTACGCTCAGGTTAAGCGACTTTTATCTAACACCATGCTTCAACAAAGTAAGCATACTGAAAAACTAAGAGAAGCACTGACTGCGTATAAAAATGATGCGACAGAAAACAATTGGTTAACCGTAGAAGAAAATCATCAATCATTAAATTCATTAAACTTAAGTAAACAACAGTTACTTCAATTAACGGACAGTACAACGCGAGAGCAACTGACCGGATTCGGTCCTTACGGTGTAACTCAGTTTTATTCAGAGCTCAGCATAACTCGGCTCAACATTGAATATTACTTACACTACCAAATTCGTAGTTTCAAAAATTTACTTCGTGATTTAACGATTTCGCCAGTGCCCGCGATTAGCGTCATATTTAAGGTATTGTGTGTATTTTTTGTTTTTAATTGGTGGATGCGTAATAACGCTCGCTTAATTAGTGACTTTAAAAAATCAAAATTAGAAGGCGCGACAAAACCAAATCTTCTTATCCGTACTATTTGGTATTTTAGCCGAGCACAGAAAGCGATTGCTTGGTTATTACTTATCACGGTCACTCTTCGAATTATTTCGACCTTACCAAGCTTACAACACCTTATATTCTTAGAGATATTTACATGGTGGATCTTAGGCGGTTCTATTGCGGTAAGTTTGATTCTTGAATTTGCGTATCGAAACAGCAAACACAATAAAAAAGAAACTATCGCACTTCGTTTATCTACCATCCGTCGTTATATTTGGGGTGCCATTTTTGCTGGCGTAATTCTCCAAATTTCATCGCGAACGTTAGGAGAAGGAACGATTTATGCTTGGATTAATTCTGCGGTGTATTTATTCTTTATCTTGCTGACAATCATTACTCTAAGACAATGGAAAGCAACGATTTTTGAACGCATTCATAATTTAGACCCATTACCTTTATCCATTCATTGGGCTGTCAGAAATAAAAATACATTCTTAATCTCAATTATCGCGACGGCTTGTGGTTCTGCATGGTTAGTTTGGCGATCGATTCAGCACGTCATCGTATCGACGTTATCTCAATACACGGCGTTCAGCCATGCACTCGCCTATTTGTTCCGAATTGAAGTTGCAAAACAAACGGAAGTCTCACGCGAACAATCAAATCTAGTAAGGATCAAGGGCGGACTCGCTTTTGATTTTATTTCTCCGGGCTCTGAAGACTCGGAACTTATCGAAGATTACGCTAAAGAAGAAATGACGGCACTTTCTCGTTATTTACTCACAGAAAGCCCTGCGGTGTGTGTTCTATCAGGTGAGCGTGGCGTGGGCACAACAGCCCTACTCAACCGTATTTTAAATAAAGTAAAAAACGCCCAACCACTTTACCTAAATTGCCCTTATGACGGTTATTCAGCTCTACTTCCTGAATTAGCAAGACAACTTGGACTATCAGAAGAATCGAGTGAAAGAGACATTCTTCAACACCTGAGAAACAGTGACACATGCTATTTGCTTGCTTTTGATAATGCTCAACGTTTGGTGAAGCCTAAAGTCAATGGGTTAGCAGATTTAATGAAGCTCACAAATCTATTAAGACGAGCAAGAAAAAGCCATCGTGTTGTATTGGCTATTGAGAAATCAAGTTGGCGTTTTATTGACCGAGCTCGTGGAGAAAGATTGTTATTTGATTTGGTCACTTTCATGCCGAAGTGGACTGAGAAACAAATTGGCAGCTTATTAGAAAGCCGAATTGTAAAAACAAATGAGCAACAACTCTCTTTTGATGGCTTAGTTTTACCTAGACAATGGGATGAAGAGACCTTAACAGAAGAAGAACGCGCTAAGAATGGCTTCTACCGCATTCTATGGGATTATTCTGATGGTAACCCAACGGTTGCTTTACGTTTCTTTAGATTGTCTCTGCACCGTGATAAAGATACTGATGCCATTTTGGTTCGTTTATTTAGAGCACCGCACTCTGATGACCTAGAAACCATGCCAAAACCCATGCTGGCCGTATTGCGATCCATCGTACAATTGGAAATTGCATCTCCAGCGGATGTATGTGAATGCAGTCGGTTAAGTATGGCTGAAGTGATCAGTACACTCCGCTACTTCCAAAGTCGTGGGTACATTGAATGGAGTGATGATAAAGCTCGAATTTCAGATCATTGGTTCCGACACATTACTAACGTACTTCATCGTCAACATTTATTGGTGAAATAATATGCTTCGTTTATTTATTCTCGTACTTACATTAAGCTTTGGATCGAGTGCTTTTGCTGAAGATCCTCAATCTATCGGCAACCTGCATCAATTCGCGAGCCTTATTCGTTGGAGTGGTGTTGCTTTCTCATTCCTTATTGTTATCGCCGCTTGGTTATTTCTTCGTTTTATCCAATCGATTGTGGATGGGATAAGTAACCAGTTTGCCCAACGACGTATGTTGATGCAAAAGCTGCAATCCTTCTTCCAATTTTTTATCTATATGTCGACAGGTATGACAGTGTTCATGCTCAGTTTCCGTGTTGATGAAAGGGTTTTAGCTTTAATCGGTGGTACTCTCGCCGTTTCTGTTGGTTTCGCATTAAAAGATCTCACGGCCTCTTTTATTGCAGGCTTAACCATTATGATTGATCGACCTTTTCAAGTGGGCGACCGTGTCACGTTCGAAGGACACTATGGTGATATTATTGCTATCGGATTACGCTCCGTACGCATGCAAACACTTAATGATGACATCATCACCATCCCAAACAATAAATTCTTAAATGAAGTCGCTATTAGTGGTAATTATGGTGCTTTGGATATGCAAGTCGTCATCCCTTTCTATATCGGAATGGATCAAGACATTAATGCGGCCCGCGATATTATTCAAGAAGCAGCTTCATCAAGTCGTTATATCCACTTACCAAAGCCTGTTGTTGTGCTAGTAAAACAGACCATTACTGAAAATTATTTGGGCATTCAACTAACTTGTAAGGCTTATGTGGTTGATATTAAGTTTGAGAAATTATTTGAAACCGATATTACATTACGCGTAATGCAAGAATTTAGAAAAACAGATATCTACCCGCCAACAATATCTATCCAAAACAAATAATCGTGGTCACTTTCTATTGGTAGTTTCTCTGTAATCTACCAATAGAAATACGATTCATCCTACCGAACTCTTCCAATATAACACTCGCTGTACTGTACATTTATTGATAAAATAACGTTCTATTCTTTGACTAACTTATTGGTTATATAATGAAATTAACGTTAAGAACGCTATTGTTATCTGCATCTCTTTTATCCCCGATGGCATTCGCGAATGCCGATGCACATAATGATTACTTAAAAGGGACGGCTTATTTCAACCAAGATAATTACAAAGACGCAATTACTTGGCTAACAAGTGCTGCGAATAATGGTTCAGTTGAAGCACAAAATAAAATAGGTACTATTTATGCGAAAGGTATTGGTACTGATATTAACTCAACGCTAGCGATTCAGTTTTTCATGAAGGCTGCCGTAAATGACAGCACAACGGCCTATTATAATCTTGGTAAAATGTATGAAGATTCAGGGCAATACGATCTTGCTGTTGAGTGGTATAACAAAGCGATTGAGCAAGACTACCCGAATGCAATGAACAATCTTGCTGATTTGTATTTAAAAGGTAAGGGATTAGTTCAAAATACACATCAAGCTGAATTACTCTATATTAGAGCAGCAGAACTTGGTAACCCAACGTCAATGCGTAATCTCGGGTTCTTGTATTATCAAGGTGAAGAAGTAAACCAAGATATGGAGAAAGCCTATTTCTGGTTTAATTTAGCGGCGTCAAAAGGCTACCCAGAAGCTGATAAATATCGCGACTTTTCAGCTAAGAAATTGAATAAAAAGGTACGTATTCAAGTACAAAATGAAGCTCTTGAATGGCTAGATAATCACTAACCATTATTAATACGCTACTCCCCTATTTATAGAAAAATAGAGGAGTAAGTGTCTGTTACTTAATTTTATTTAACCATTTAGGCAAATACGTTACAGCCATAATAAGTAAGAAAATAAGTGTAAAGTTCGCACTTGCTTTAATTATTAATACACTTTCGCTGCTTCGCTCTACTGCATTGAGTAAATGTTCAGTCATCCACCTTGCAGCAACAACCGCCATGATTAAGCTAATCAGTACAATTAATCGATTTCTTACTGTCGTTATTTTTTGGTAATCCGATAACGAAATAGCTAAAGTTACTCCCCAACAAACCGCCGCCATATAAAGGTAGTTCATGTAAAGCATAACAAAAGCAATCCCACTGATAAGCACACTCATGATCAACCAAAAATACACAGAGCTAATCACGTTATAAATTAAGTTCCCGTGCCTTTTTTCCATTAAGCTAAAGTGCACTACCACCATTGCACCAAGCGCAATACCCACAATAGCATCAGTAATAAAATGAACACCAAGCCAGACTCGTGCCGTTGCTTGAGCTAAAACAAAACAAATAAAGACTATTCCCCACGTTTTAACTACTTTCGATGACAAGTTTTCTCGTTTCAATGCCAAATAGAAAATGCCATACATCACAACCGATAGCATGGAGTTCATGCTTGGCATCCCAAAACCATACGCTGGCGTCAACTGTAACTGTGGGATATACACAAACGGGCGTGGTAACCCTAATCCTTGTTTAGCAATACCAGCAAATACAATGGTAATCACAATACCAAACAATAGTGCTAATGCCGTCCGTCGATCAAAATAAACCAATGCAAAAATAAATAAAAAATAAAAGAAAGCTTCTTGCCCGGTTTCATTAATGACCGTAAATATCAGCTTTATACTGACATTTACGACATTCGGAAGTCCATCAATCGAGCTTCTTAAAGAAGAGAGAATCGACAACTCTGTTTGATGAATTTCAGGGGCTTGTTCTACGAGGTTCTTAACCCATGCAACCTTGTTATAACTGGTTTTAGGTTTAATAATCCACTGTTGTAATAACTCAAGCTGATATGGATACCGATAATACTCACTCCCTAGTTTATAAGGTTCAGTTAAATACACCGCATCCGTTTCAATGCCATAATGAGGAGCAAACCACGCAGGAACGCGATAGAAACCGTTTGATGTTTCTAAATCAAAAACAACAATATCCGATTCACTTTTACAACGGTAAAAAAAAGCGTTGTCGTCTTTGTACAATAAGTCTTTTGCCGTAACGATTAATCCCGCTTCTTCCCACGCTTCTCTTTCAGCGGCTTGTTGAGGCGTCTCTCCCTCATCTATCAAGCCCCCTGGTAATGAGTATTTACCAGTGATCAACTCTTTAATTAATACAACTCGATGTCCATCATCAATAACACACACAGCCCCTTTAGGTTCCATGCCTTCTGCTGCAAAAATATGCGTAGAAAACAATACACAAAGTAATATGATGTATCGGAATACTATTTTTATCATTGTCTCTATTACTCGTTATCGACTAAAGGTTTACGTAAATAATGGATATGCTCTTTTAAGCCTTGCTGATAATAAAAGTCCAATGCTGATTGGTTAAATCCCCATACTTCAACAAAAATTTCTTTTACGCCATAATCTCGTAATTCTTGTTCAATACGCGTCATCAATTTATCCGCTATTTTATCTCTACGGCATGCTTTTTCAACATACAGCTCATCGATAGTCGCCATCATTACTGGTTTACTTACTGTAGAGACTAACTCACAAAAATGCCCAGTGACAAAGCCCACAATATCATCGTCTTTTTCAGCAACATAAACCATGCATTCAGGATCATCTAAATACCGAGAGATGCTTTTCTCTTCTTCTATTTCAGACGCGGTTTTAAATAGTTCAGGGCATTGCTGATGATGTTCATCGTGTAGCTGATACATCATTGAGTTTAAGCGAAAGAGATCAATTTCTTTTGCTCGGCGAATAACTGGATCCATGTTGATACCAAACGAGGAATTAGGAATGAGGCGCAATTAGACCATTATTTATAAACAAAAAAAAGACTCCGATGCATCAGAGTCTATATTCATTGAGCAACCTATCAGTTTTATGAATTAAATTAGAAAGTATGGCTCAATTGGATGGCTGCGAGTACAGCATCAGAGTGAGTCGTGGCCGTTAATGACGGAATAGGAAGATTTTCTTCCATGTGTTCGTTAACTTGAACATCCTTACCAATTAAATAGGTAAAACCAAAATCAAGAGTCGTGTTAGTACTCCAATTATACGTAAAACCGGCAGAGAACCATTGACGATCAGAATCAGGAATTGAAATAGACGTTAATTCATCGACTGGCGTTTGGTCATACATATAACCGGTACGTAATATCCATTTATTATTTAAATAATGGGTTGCACCAATGGCATAATGATATGAATTTTTCCAATGATATTCTTTAATTGTGTCGTACTCAGTATCAATAGTATCAAATGCAGACCAACCGACCCATTGAATACTGTAATGAATTGCAGTCTTGTCAGTAATCATATGAAAACCAGAAAACTCTGCAATATCCGGTAAAGGTAAGTAAATTTTGTCACTTTGCTGAGATGCAGCTAAATACTTAACATCACCTTTGGCTTCAATCTCTGGGCTGTATTTGTAGCTAAAACCAAATCGACTCCCTTCATTAACCTCATAAACCATACCAATATTTCCACCTAGACCAACACCAGTGGCATGAACATCTAGGGCATTAATTTTTAACGATGCTCCCCCTAAATCTATATGAGATGTACTACCATCCTTATCATTAATAAAATTCACAGAACCAGTTAAATCAGCATTTATATCTCGGTATAAATCCCCAACGCCATAAATTACATCAAGGCCACCACCAAAGCTTAAATGTTCGTTGATACGATAAGCGATGCTAAATCCTAAATTCATACTTTTTACGCTAGTTTTACCACCAAAAATAGCTGCTCCATAGTTATCATCAAATTCAGTACCTGTACCAAAGTTAGAATATGCAGCCACACCAACAGCAAACTTTTCATTAATGGGGTGGATATAATAAAAATTCGGCACTATCGCTGTTTCTGCAATACCATCCACATCAGTTAAAGAGGTAGATGTTTGTGAGAAATTTGAATTATCTAACGTATATCCAGTAGGTATATTTACATCAAGAAAATTATTATGCTTATAATTTATATCGGCTTGAACGTTCCCTGACATACTATGATACTTCGCATTCTTAACACTCACATCCGGCTTAACCATGGTCATACCCATAGAAAACGCGTCTTTATCAAACATCATCATTGCCGCGGCGTTTCGGCTTAATACTGATGCGTTATCAGCAATAACCGCTTCACCTGCGAATGCGCGGCCTAAACCCGTTGCTGAATGCTCGTTGATTTGAAAACCACCAGCAACAGATGTGGTACTAGCTAGAAGAAAACTTGTTGCTAACAGTGAGCGAGAAAAAGGGGTGTTCATCATTTACTTCATATCCACGAGTAGTGGCTAAAATATTCGAACTCTTTTAATAAAAGAATGTCCTAGCATTTCGGCTCTCTTTTTTATAGTGCGCCGAGTGTATGGATATGGATCAATGCCAGAAATCTGACCAGTGATTTTTTGACGTTTATTTAAACCCCCTCTGACAATGGTTAATTCTATTTAAAGATTTTGTAACCATAAGAAAGCACCTAATTGTAATCTTTTGTTACATTGTGGAGTAATAACTCTACTCATTATCCGTTTTTTCTACATTTATTGTGCCCATAGAGCGTGCAAGCAAGGTACACTAATGACACTTAATTTTATGAAACAATTTACTATGTTATTTTCATTTTCACCTAAAAACCGTATTTACGAACTCGTTGCTTTCTTTCTGTTTATTGCAGCGATGCTGTTGGTTATTTTGATCATTCCAACACCCAATTTATTTGACCCAATGTCAGAGATAGCAAATAGTCTTCTTAGCTTGTTAAGTCGTTCTGCCGGTCATCCTCTTTTTATCGTCACTTCGGCAATACTTTGTTGCTTACCTATTATTAAGCGTATGCCTTTCAAGAAGATATTGTCCCTCTATCTTCAATTTGCCATCTTATTAGTACTTAGCTTAATACTTAAAACCAGTGTTAAAGCCATCACTGAGATCCCTCGTCCTTTTACTCAAGCATTAACACAAGTCAGTATCGTTGAAAGCCCTGATGCGTTTTACTTATTAAAAGAACAAGATAAACAAGATATGATCTCAATGGTTGAAACGCTTGTTAGCCCAGCTCGTATTGATCAATGGCGTCAAGGTACGAATTATTCATTCCCATCAGGTCATACTATTTTTGCCGCTATCTGTGTTTTATTCTGGGGTGGCTTTTTACTTCGTCATAAGCACTATGTACTAACCGCGGCAGTGATTAGCTGGGGAGTTGGTGTCGGTTTAAGTCGCTTATGGCTTGGAATGCATTGGCCAACGGATCTCATGGCGTCCATCATTAGCGCATCGATTTTGATTCTTTGTGTACCAACAATAAATTTAGAAAAAGAACCCATCGACAAAAACTAAGATTCTATTTCGCAAAGAATGTTCCACACTTTCTCTCCTGCGGGATGCAATCTAGCTTGATAGCGATAAGCATAGTATTCAATCGGAAGTCGTAATGATTGCTCGCCAATGATTGCGACTTTTTTTTGTTTCAATTCTTTCTCAATACTATAAGCAGGCAACCAAGCAATGCCTTGTTTATCAAGTACTAGCATCTTCAACATATCTGTCATTGACGATGAAAATACGGGTTTCAATAAAACCTCATCTTTTACAGTTTCAACTTGTCTTCCCATATATGAAGTAGAGCTATAAGCAAGCCATGGAACTACATTTTTATTATCAAGCTGATAAATAGGAGCCCCATTATCATCACATGCGCTCACAGGTAAAAGCTCTGTTTTTGCAATTAGTAATGATTGGTATGGCGGTAACCTTAAAATATCATCATCAAACGCCAATAGAATATCGCACGCTCCATCTCTTAGTTCTTTAGTCGCTTGGTCAACATCAATAGCTTCAATACTTAATATAGGTTTGTAATTACCTTCGGGTAATGTTTTTTGAATCTTAGGAATTAGATGGGTTGCTAATGAATGAGCCGCTGCAACTTGAACAACATTCCCTCCAAGTTGAGATAAATCTGAAATTTGGTCAATACCTGTCACAATTTGATTCACCAATGTCCTGGCGGTCACTCGAAATAACTTACCGCTAGGAGTTAGGCCAATAGGCTTACTTTTTCGATTTATTAATTCAGCACCTATTGTCTCTTCTAATAAACGGATCCTACGGCTAAATGCCGGTTGGGTTACATTTCTAAGTATGGCTGCTTGTGAAAAGTTTCTAACTTTAGCCAATACTAAAAAATCTTCTAACCATTTACTTTCAATGTTCATGTCATTTTCTCATCGCAAGCTTATGAAGGGCAAATATCACTATTCCTAAAGTGCATTATTGCTATTTATTGAATTTTTATATGCTAGATAACTCTAATAAATTGCGATTAATTCAAATAATTAGCACTTAAAAGTATATAAAACAAACAAAATGCACGCTTACTGAGAGATATTCCTAATTTTTCTCATTTCAACTATGCCAATTTGACATACAAGTACAACTCTTAGCATTTAACAACCTTCCGACTAACTGACATGATTTATTCAGCTTATTCGTCATTGATGATGAATGAAAAATTTAATTATTTAGTCTGAAATAGGATGTTGTATGTCGATAATTATCGAAATATCTGTTGTTTTAATCTGTATATACTGGGGCTTAAAAATGGGAGGTCTTGGTGTTGGTTTAGCGGGTGGACTTGGGCTCGCGATACTCACTCTTGGATTAGGTCTTGAACCTAGTGCTCCTGCTATCAATGTTATTTTGATCATCATGTCAGTGGTAACAGCAGCATCAACAATGCAAGCGGCCGGAGGTATGGATTGGTTGGTGCATCATGCCGGAAACTTAATGCGCCGCCACCCAAAATATATCAACGTATTAGCGCCTATGATCACTTGGTGTATGACGGTAATGGCTGGTACTGGTTACACTGTTTTTTCTACACTGCCTGTTATATCTGAAGTTGCTAAAGAAATTGGTGAGCGCCCATCAAGACCTTTATCTGCAGCTGTAGTTGCCTCTCAAGTTGCTATTTCTGGGTCTCCAATTTCAGCAGCAATGGCCGCAATGATTTCCATTATGGAGCCAGCCGGAGTTAGCTTTTTAGAAATTATGGCAATTTGCCTACCTGCTTCATTCATTGCTGCTATGGTTGCTGCTTTTGTCGCCTCTCGACAAGGGTGTGAATTAAAAGACGATGTGGTTTATCAGCAACTCCAAAAAGAAAATACGCAACAAACTACAAGTGCGACCAAAGAAATTGATCCAAAAGCAAAATTCTCAGTATTGTTTTTTGCATTAGCCACCTGTGCAATTGTTATTTATGCCGCAATCCCCTCTCTTCGCCCTACATTCCCAAGTGGCGATGTTATGTCTACACGAGACATTATCATTGTCAGTATGTTTGCTGCGGCATGTTTAATGGTACCAATGTGTAACATTCACCCTGACCGTATTATCCGTACCACCACATTCCGTTCAGGCATGAGTTCAGTGGCTGTAATTCTCGGCATAGTCACTATGGGGTCAACCGTTGTTAATGCGCACCTTCCTGAAATAAAAGAATTTGCAGGATCTCTTCTTCACTCCTATCCAATGCTGCTATCACTCGTTCTTTTTGGTACTTGTACGCTTCTAATGTCACAAGGTGCCACGACGCCACTGATTGTTCCATTAGCACTGAGTTTAAACGTTCCTCATTGGGCAATCTTGGCATCATTTGTTGCCGTTACCGGTGTTTTTGTTCTGCCTACCTACCCAACATCCCTTGCTGCCATTGAGTTTGACTCTACAGGATCTACACGCATGGGGAAAAATATTTTCGACCATCCATTCATGCTACCTGGCTTAACAGGGGTGGTTGTCGCCATTGGATTCGGATTTTTACTTGCTCCTATCGTTCTTTAAGTTTCATAAATACATATATTAAAGGAATCATATTATGAATAAAAAATTAGGTATTTTAGGTGGTATGGGGCCATTGGCAACGGTTGAATTTATGATGAAAATTATCACTCAAACGCCAGCACATAATGACCAAGAACACATCCCAATGATTGTGAGTAGTGTTCCACAGATCCCAGATAGAACGGCATTCATCATGGGGCACGGCACTGACCCTTACCCAGAGCTAAAACACAGTTTTGATCAATTAGAGCAATCTGGTGCAGAGTGTATTGTTATTCCATGCAATACAGCGCATTACTGGTATCCGCAATTGAGTGCAACAAGCCATGTTCACACCATTAGTATTATTGATAGCGTTGTACAAGAAACTCAATTACGTAAGCATAAAACCGTAGGATTATTAGCAACAACGGCAACAATGAAAACCAAGATGTACCAACAAAAACTCAACCAATATAATATTGATGTGATTGAAACTGACGATTTACAACAACAAGCAGTAATGGCAGGAATATACGAAGTAAAAGCAGGTAATGTAGAGAAAGGGAAATCGATGATGTTGCCTGTTTTTGAGGATATGCTAGCCCAAGGCGCTGAAGCGGTTATTTTTGGTTGTACTGAAATTCCAGTCGCATTGGCTGAACAAAATATGAATTCACCCAAGCAGTGCTTAGACTCACTAGAAATATTAGCAAAATATTGTGTTGAATGGTCTTATGAAGCAGAGCACACCGCACTAGCAAGCTAAACTTACTCTTTACGATTCTTCTTCACTGATTTAACCGCCATAATGCCAAAGCCAATAAGTAATAATAACGGCAATAGCCAAAGTACATAGGTTTTAGCATTTAATGGCGGTTCATATAAAACAAAATCGCCAAAACGATGCGTCATGAAACTCACGACCTCTTCATCTGTCTTTCCCGCTTTAATTTGCTGATACACTTCTAAGCGGAGATCTTTCGCTATCGGTGAATTTGACTCAATTAAGTTTTGATTTTGACATTGTGGACAACGTAAGCTTTTTGCCAAGGCTATCGCTTGCTGCTGTTGCTCTGAAGAATCAAACTTAAACAGTTCTACGCTTTCTATCGTCGCTTTGTCAGCGGCAACAAATAAACTATTACTGCTATCCAATGATGCATTAACGGAAAATACGGAACATAAACAGAGTAATGGCACCAATAGATTAAAAAAACGCTTCATTATTACTCCTCAAAAAAGTCAGCAAATTCACGTTGCCACTTTTTCTTATCTAAAGCGCCAGTAAAGCGATGCAATATCACTCCTTTCTGATCAATTAAGAAAGTGGTCGGCGTACCAAAAACACCTAAATCCATTGCGAGCGATCCTCTTGGATCAAAAATCACCGCTTGATATGGCGAACCTGTCTGCTCTAGCACTTGTTTAGCCGCAATGCGATCATCTCGATAATCTAAACCAATAATGGTTATGCCCTGCTCTTTTAACTGATGCAAAAACTGATGTTCTGTTTTGCAAATCCCACACCACGCAGCCCAAACATTTAGCAAAGTTAGTGGCTGTTGCTGAAATAACGATTCATCTAATAATATTGACGTATCCATGACTTCTGGTAATTCAAACGTAGGCACGATCTCTCCCACCATCGCCGTTGATGTACTCGACTCTTTGGTTTCTAATCCTGTAAATAACAAACTAAAGATTATCGCGCATATTCCAATGGCTAATCCTACTTTTATTGCTGGCTTCATTTCTTACTACTCTTTCGCTTTATCATTGCCAATACCCCGCCTAGCGCCATCAAAATAGAACCAAACCAAATCCATCGAACGTATGCCTTATATTGTAAACGTAATGCGAAACTGCCGTCTTTTAATTTTTCACCTAACGTCACGTATATATCACCATGCCAAAACCAATGCATTGCAGGTTCACTCATGTTCATTACACGAACTTGATAATGACGGCGTTGTGGCTGAACCATGGCTATTTCTTTGCCATTTTCACTGATCAATAAATTTGCTTGTTCTGCGGTGTAATTTGAACCTACCAGTAGTTCGGTTTCTTTATAAGTGATCTCATAATCGGCGAGTTTAGCTATAATACCCGGTTCCATTTTTGCACTGCTTTCAAAAGAGTGCTCACTGTTCATCGCCGCACCAATCATAACAATAGCAATACCAATGTGCGCGATAACCATTCCTATCGCTTTGCCTTTAGACTGTTGCAGCGACCACACCGAACCTATTATTACCGCGAAAGCCAACACCCAAACCAAGCTAGGAATTATTGCGATATTTTCATATTGAACACGATATATTCCTAGCCCTAGCACAATAGACATCAAGCCTGAAATAACGATCTTCTTGGTATTTGCATTTGTCGTCTTTCCTTCCCAACGAACAAAGACCGACACGGCGATCATGAACAAAGCAACAATCGCCATTGGCACAAATAACAGATTAAAATAAGGCGCTCCAACGGAGATATTTCCTAATCCGAAAATTTGGAAAATCATAGGATAAAATGTGCCAAGTAATACCGTGATTGTTGCGATTGAAAATAAACCTGCGAGCAATAAAAATAGAAAATCACGACTGATAAAATGACGAATAGGCTGGCTATTTAACTGTCTACTTTTTAATGAATACAGAGAAAAGGAGACTAGCATAACCACAAATAAGATCAGAAGAAGAATGATCCCACGAGTTGGGTCCACCGCGAATGCATGAACAGAAGTAAGCACCCCTGAGCGGACGACAAACGTCCCTAAAATACTCAAACAAAATGTCACTAACGACAGGATCATCGACGTTTTTAGAAGTTGGTTTTTCTTATCACTCACGATTAAGGTATGCAGTAAACCCGTTGCGGTTAACCAAGGCACCAAAGAGGCGTTTTCAACCGGATCCCAAAACCACCAACCGCCCCAACCGAGCTCATAATATGCCCACCACGATCCTAAACTGATTCCTGCGGTTAATAATGACCACGCTAATAGTGTCCAATGTCTTGCGTGTTTAACCCAATATTGCGGTACGTCTTTCATCATCAACGCAGCAAGTGCAAATGAAAATGTCGCGGCAAATCCGACGTAGCCTAAATACAATAATGGTGGGTGAAATATCAATCCAATATCTTGCAACATTGGATTCAAATCTCGACCTTCTAATGGCGTGTTAACATAAATAATGAAAGGATTTGAAGCAAATAAAGTAAAGGCTGAAAAAATAGCAATTAACGCATTAAGCACCAACAAAACTCGAATAACGTATTCTGTTTGTATGGTTTTTCGATTAAGAGTTATGACACCTGCCCATAACGTTAAGGTTAATACCCAGAACAATAATGACCCTTCATGCCCTCCCCAAATCGCGGCCACTTTAAAAAAGACAGGCAAATCAGAATTAGAATGCTCGGCAATATATCGAATAGAAAAATCATCGATGTAAAACCCATAACCTAATGCAGAAATAGACAACAAACAAAAAATACAACTGAGCAGAGAAAGTGGCAATATCGACATTTGCCACGAGATATTCCCTTTCACGATTCCGTAGCTGGTAGAAATAACACCCACAACAGACAGCACCATCGTTGCTATTAACCAGAACTGACCTATTTCAGCAACCATAATGCTCCACGCATGCATTTTTATTCGTTAATAGTCACGATACTGCTTATAAAAAACAGCATCGCGACACTTCATTATACGACGGTCATTTGTCCAGCATAGAGAACAAAAGTACGTAGCATTAATACCCCAAGCAAACTTAATGAAGTCACAACAAAGATAAACCCTTTACCATGTGTGACTTCTTTAGGTGCAAACGCATTGAGCGCCAATGGCGCTATCATTCCTAAGCCAATCACACCAATCCAGAACCATATCCCCCAAAAACCACCACCAATTGCTGCCCAAGCCGCTACTTCACCTTGGCCTCCACTGAAGATCAATCCAGTAAAGAATGTGATAATAACAAACAATTCAAACAACACGACTGGTCGTTCAAAGTTATGTATCCATGACACTGAAGGACTCTTACTCGGCTCATTAAACCCTAAAATACCAAACAGCAAACACGCCGCGGCACCAGAAGATAAACTAGAGAACAAGAATAGAATCGGCAATACCGGATTATTCAACATTGGGTAGGTTTGTAATGCGGACAATAAAAACCCAGTATAGGCAGCAAGCATTATTGCAAGAATACCTAAAAACAATTCTAACGCATTTTCAAACTTCTCTATTTTCAACAAAATAGCATCAATAAAAGTAAACTTCCCTTTTAAAAATCCCATGATATCTTTGCGGAAAATAATCCCAATCCAAGCAAACAATACGACCATGTAAACTTGGAATAAAACCACCCCCATCGACATTACCGAAGTTGGGTTAAAGTAGATCATGATTTTCCAAAATGCTAACGGTTTTGTTAGATGGAATACCAAAATCAGCAAGCCGACAATAATGCCAAAAGGCGCTAAAATCGCCATGGCTTTTATAATGCCGTTATGCGCAGGATCTCCTTCAATGACGTTACGCTTCAAATACAGTGAAATCATCACCGCACCGGCAGACATACCCGCTAAGAAAAGATAGATCGCGATGATCCAATCCCAAACTAAGGAGTCAAAATTAAACGCAGCTTCCCATGCACTCATCTTAAATCTCCCCTTTTTGGTTTGGGATCTTAAATAACTTAGGCTTAGTGCCTAGATCCACTTTGTCTCGATAAAATACGCTATTGCTTAATACCGCATTAATCTCACTGTTTTTATCGTTCAAGTCACCAAAGATCAGTGCTTTGGTTGGACACGATTCAACACACGCAGGCTGTTTGCCTTGCGCTAAATTCGTCTCACGACAAAAATCACACTTATCTGCAGATTTAGTCACCGGATTAAAGAATCGAACTTGATAAGGACACGCCGCTAAACAATAACCACAACCAACACATTTCTCGTTATGAACATCAACAATACCGGTTGCTTCGTCTTTATAAGCAGCGCCTGTCGGACACACCATCACACACGGAGCATTTTCACAATGCTGGCAGGATTTACGCGTAAAGCGATAATCGACATCAGGGAACTCTCCGCGAGGTTCACTACGGATAATTTCTAATCGAGAAACACCTTCTGGCACACTGTTCACTTCTCGACATGCTTCAGTACAGGCAGTACAACCAATACAGGCCGTCTCATCATGCACCATACCATAACGTTTTGCGCCATCTTCCATCGAATAGGCAAGTGTCTTTTTACTGCTGATTAATGATGTTGTAGCAACACCCGTAGTAAAAATAACCGCCCCTGAGCCCGCTAAAAAATTTCGTCTAGAACAACTCATACTATTCTCCTAGCTTATTTTCTTTCTGATTAAAATCAGCGTGGCAGTCAACACACATCTTTATCTTTGATGAATGGTCAAAAGAAAGTACCGCTTCTTTTTCTCCATGCACAATATGACAAGATGAGCAGGTTAGGTTTTTAGCATGAACATCGTGCGTCCAGCTATCATCACGTAATCTTTCTGAGGTATGGCAATCAGTACATTGGCTATTAGCTTTTAAAATTTCATCAAACGAAAGGGTCACTTTTTCCGTGCCTACTTTTGATTGTGCCGCAGAATATTTGGTTACTTGAGATGCGCCTTCTCGGTGATCAGGCCCAATTGATTTATGACACTCAACACAGTTCACATCACGTTTAAGAATGGCAAATGCATCTTCTCCGTGTGATCCTTTGAGTGTTTCTTTTTCGTCTTTATGACATTGAGTACATGCGTAGTCGCGGTCACGAATTAACGTCACTTCATATGGCGTCGATGAATTAGCCTCAATTTGGGGCGATTCATCTGCTGCAACATTGAGAGACAAACCATAGAGACAAAATGCGAAGAGTAGCTTCAACATTGTGGCTATGGCTAAATTAACTTTGCCCATGTTATATCCTTCCCTTTCCGATTTTATTTTTGCCTGATTTATCGAAAAATCATGGGGCATAAAAATAAAATGGATGAGTTATTGTATTGATGAAGAAATAAACTCTTCATTGAAATCAATTCTCATTGGATAGTTAGCCACAACGCTTAACAAGGGTATCTTATAGATAAATGTATCAAAATAATACAAATTGTATCTTATAAAACCACTCTTCTACCACTTTTGTGATATACCGCAAATTTACTTATCTCACTGTTATTTAAGATAAATAAGAACCATTATTAATAAGATGCATTCAATTTAATACTTTAGTGGTATATGTATTTATTGGTGATATAGATCACTTATGTAACTTGATGTAAATCAATACATCCTCCGATGGGAAAATCACCATTCCTTATCTACGATATACTTCTTCTGTTTCCAATTCTGATTGATAGTCGCTCTCACAACGCTTGGCTAATTCATAATAAGAATATTGGAGATACCAACAGTGAAAAAGCAATGGACCCGTCGTTCAGCCGCTGCAATTGCCATGGTGACTACGTTATTACTAAGTAGCCACAGCTTTGCCGCTTCTGAAAAAACAGAGCGAGTTGACCCTCGCAACGAAGCATATGCAAAACAACACGCCGATCAATATGAATCTTGGCGTTCCACATCAGACAGCGTACAAATTGAAGATGCTTTAGCTGAAGATCCAAACATGGTCATTTTATGGGCCGGTTATGGGTTTGCTAAAGACTATAATAAAGCCCGTGGTCATTTCTATGCCATTGACGATGTACGTGAAACCTTACGTACCGCAGGCCCTACCGATGAAAACTCAGGTCCCATGCCGATGGCATGTTGGAGCTGTAAGAGCCCTGATGTTGGTCGTGTTATTGAAGAGCAAGGCGAAGATGGCTATTTCTCAGGTAAATGGGCACGTCTAGGCAGTGAAATTCAAAACCCAATTGGGTGTGCCGATTGCCATGACACTCGCAGTGAAGAGTTCAAAAATGGCGGCCCTGCTTTAGCCATCACAAAACCTCATGTTGAACGTGCAATGAATGCGATTGGCAAGCCTTTCGATGACCAATCTCGTTTAGATAAACAAGCCTCTGTTTGCGGTCAATGTCATGTTGAATACTATTTCACAGGTAAGACTAAAGCCGTTAAGTTCCCTTGGGATAAAGGGACAACCGTTGATGAAATGGAAGAATATTACGACGAAATTGGGTTTAGTGATTGGACACACAAAGTATCTAAAGCCCCTATGCTAAAAGCACAACATCCAGGCTATGAAACATGGCGAGAAGGCATTCACGGTAAAAACAAAGTGGTTTGTGTTGATTGTCATATGCCAAAAGTGACAAGAGAAGACGGTACGGTTTACACCGATCATAAAGTGGGCAACCCATTCGATCGTTTTGAAGATACTTGTGCAAATTGTCACACGCAATCAAAAGACATGCTTCGTGAAATCGTTTCTAGTCGTAAAGCTCAAGTTTTAAAAATGAAACTAACCGCTGAACGCCAAATTGTCGCGGCACATTTTGAGGCAGGAGCAGCATGGGATGCAGGCGCAACTAAAGAAGAAATGGCACCTATCCTACAAGATATTCGCCACGCACAATGGCGTTGGGATTATGCAATCGCTTCACATGGCATACACATGCATGCACCTGAAATCGCATTAGAAGTCTTAGGTTCGGCGGTTGATCGTGCCGCAGATGCTCGAACTAAATTAGTTCGACTACTTGCGAAAAAAGGCATTACTGATCCAATCGAAATTCCTGATATTTCAACCAAAGCCGCTGCTCAAAAAGCACTAGGTATGGATATGGAAGGCATGGAAGCAGAGAAAAAACACTTCTTAGAAACCGTTGTTCCTAAATGGGATCAACAAGCAAAAGAACGTGAAGCCGCAGATTACCACCCTCTATAAAATAAGGTAAAATAACTCACGCTTTATGCAATAACAAAAAAGCCGACAATTCATAAGAATGTCGGCTTTTTATTTGTCTCTTTTCTTGTTAAATACGACGATTAACGACGTGCTTGCATTAATTGCTTAGCTTGGTTAATCGAATTAATGATTGTCACTCTGTCTACATCAACACGTTCAGAATCTAAAATCTTTTGCCATGCATTGATTGCTTTTTGATAACGGAAAGTTACAAAATGATCAGAAGCAATTAACGTTAAGGCCGCTTGATTGTATTCATCTAACGCTAACGCTTTATCGAGTAATGTTTCAATTTCTTCATCAAATAATTGAGAATGTAAATAATATTGAGTCGTTGCCTTTGCTGCATATTGGTTTGCAGTTGGCTCCTCAGTTAATCGAATCGCATAATCAAAACAAATATTGGCTGGTTTCAATTCACCATTAAGTAAATAACCTTGCCCGATTTCAAACCATAATTCCGCATTATTTGGTGATTCTTTAAGCTGGTCTTCTAAATATCTCATTTTGTCGCTATACGACAATGGACCTAGAGGTTCAGTAATTAAGGTATTATCAACCGCGTACTTTTCTGGTTTTAAGCCTGATGAAAAAACAACTATCATGCTCACTACAACCACAAAAATCATCCATGCCGGATTTAAAGACGTCGCATTGCCACGGCTAAAAAACCACCACAATACGGCGGCGATAAGAACAAAACTACACAACATCATAATTATCATATTTTTGTACTCAAAACTAAAAACGAGACGATCGTAAAGTAAATGGAGAGTGATAGCAATGATCACCATCATTACCTTAATCACAAAAAAAGCCTCAGACCTGCTGAAGCTTTTTTATCGTGTGATTAAACGGCCAATTAATTTGGTGGAAGTAATCTCATGCCAATACCAATACGACTGTGATCATAATTATAATCAATCAGCGTCTCACCATACCCCGTCCAACCTTGTACATAGAGACCGACAAACTGGTTTACATAAAGTGTATACGCCGCCTCTACGCCACCTTTATCGGTAGCAAAGTTATAATGGAATCGTGTAGAAAATTCACCAATATCATTACCGACTTTTAGCCACACATCATAAGGAGCCATAAAATCATTAATGTCTTCATTGTTTTCTTCGTCGCTGAACACATACCATGCACGAACACCGTATTGCACTGGGCCATCAAGACGCTCTAATCCACCGTAAATACGATCCCAACTGCGTGATAAACTCGATGTTTGACCATTTGATTCATGCATATAACCAAATTCTGCACTATTAAAAATCAGCATGTTTGATTGATGCATAACAAAAAACTGAGGCTTATAGTTCGTTTCTCTAAAAGGCGATGAAATCTCGCTATTCCCTAGTTGCCATAGCGACTTTTGCGTATAAGAGAACATGAATGAAGTGCTATTATTAATTTGAACGATCGGAACCGCTAAAGAAAACTGAAATTTCACTTCCACATTTTGAAGGCCATCGGCGTCTTCAAAACCTCCTGAAATGTATTCATCTTTGTTAATGCTATCAGTGTAACTTCCTAATAAATAGCTGTCTTCATAACCAGATATACGATTAAGCGCTTTTGCAGATGTCATAAAGGGTAGAGCCAATGCAATTAATAGCATCCATTTTTTCATAATTAACCTTTTGTCAGAAACTTGCCTTTAATCACTAACAAAGCAAAAATCATACCCAAAATGACACAGGCGTTCCATTATTGATTATTTAATATCAATGACTCGGCTGGCTTTCTTATATTGAATTTTCCACCCCGTCCAACTGGGTAATTCCCACCGCTTTAACTCCCCTTTTCGTCCTCCCATTTTGTAATGAAGTACTAATCGCTTGCTAAAAGGAAAATATTCTACCGTTAAAGCGAGCTCAGGCAGCAGCACCTGTTGCGGGTACTTGCTTATAAACTCATCCCACTCCCATTCAGGTATTCCGTTAAAGACAAAATCACTCTCATCAAATAACGCCATTTCATCTAAAGAAGTAATGCCGAGCTCGCCTAATTGTTCAGTAAACCAAGATTCAAACGTCAATTCATTCGCTTTTCTGTTGCCATTTAATTGACAATACAGTGTCCAAGCGGCAATTTTTGTCTCAATATCATGTCTAAACCCTGGAAATAATTGCCCTTTTTTCACTTGACCGACGATAGCCGGAATACTTGCTTCATTTTCAGGCTCGCAATAATCGGTATGTATTAAACGATTGGCATAATAATGATGGCGCTCTACTTGTAAAATATCACCATGAGAAACAAGTTCACCCATCTGAATTTCCGCCAGTCCCTCGTCAATAAGTAATACCATATCAATCGGAGTAAGCACCGTTGCAATCGTCATCACTTGTTTACTTCCTCGGCCTGGAAGTGAAAATTGATCGAAGACGATCGCAGCCTCTTCCGTTTGAGAAAAGACACTCTCGCGGCCAAGAACCACTTCTTGATATCCATTACCAAAGGCTTCTCTGCGTTTTTTTCTACGTACATAAACAAGCTCTGGCAGCTTATGTACAATTTGAGCCAACACAGACTCTCTTTTAAGTCGGCTACTCACTTCTAAAGAAGGCAGCTCAAGCTCATGTCGTATTTGTTCTGAAAGTGCCTTAGCTTCTTTTAGTACCTCTTCATTAATGACTAAACCAGCGCAATCATGCCCACGAAGAAGAGAGACTAACGTGACAACATCACAACGTTTTGGATTCCACCGTAAAAAAGAATCTAATGCCATTTCTGATTTTTCAAACGAATACAATTTTTGGGAAGCAGACAATGCCGAGACTAAATCAACCACGGTCTCTTTTTCTGCTTTTCCCTCAATGATAGAAATTAAATGGGCAAATAAGGTATCGATTGGCAATGGGAATAATCGTAACCCGTACTCCGTTATCGCTTTGTTATCATCCAGCGCTAACATGGTTTGTAATTTCGTTTCAGCTAAACCCAATGCTTTTTCTGGTAACGGTTCTAAAAAAGACAATTCACACAATACCGACCCACAACTGGCAGCGGCTAGCACAGGCTCGACCAATTCTTCACGTTGTAATTCTGGAGGTGTCATTAGCTCTAGCGGGGCATGTTGTCCATACAAACGAATAGCATGACCTGCTTGTGTTCGACCTGCTCGGCCTGCTCTCTGATCCGCACTTGCTTTAGAAATAGAGTGTAACGCTAATGCTGTGCGTCCATTGCGTTGGTGTGTTCTTCTTTCTAAACCAGAATCAATGACCAACGTAATATTAGGAATGGTTAACGACGTTTCTGCCACATTGGTTGAGAAAATAACCCGCTGTTTTTTAGACTGGCTTAATGCTCGTTGACGTAATTCATCAGACACACCCGCATACAAAGGGATCATATCTAACTCAGGAAAGAGTGAACTCGCCATTTGAACACATTGAGTTATTTCTTTTTTCCCGGGAAGAAAAATAAGCACATCGCCTTCTTGCCCATTAAGCAGTGCCTCCTGCAAAGTAGACACAATTCGGGATTCAAGATCTTTACCAGAAGGCATCAATTGTGATTGTGTCGCAAGAAAAGAGAACGATACCGGATATTGGCGACCTTCTGCTTTTAATACAACCCCATCAATATACTGTGCCAGTCGTTCACTCTCCATTGTCGCGGAAGTGAGCAGTAATTGATGTTTATTGTGTGTATTCAACAAAGATAACAAAAGATCACTGTCCCAACGACGTTCATGAAACTCATCAATCATGACAATATCAAAGTGTGCTAATTTATCTTCCATGAACCATTTTAATGCGACCCCTGGGGTAACAAAAATCACTTGGCTTTGATCTGAGTATTGGCTATCTAATTTAATGGCATAACCAATAGAGTCCCCTACCTTCTCTTTTCTTTGTTCTGCTAAATATTCGGCTAATGCAGTACACGCTATTCGTCTTGGCTCTATGACTAAGACTCGTCCGTATTCAGCCGCCCACAAAGGAAGATGAGTCGACTTTCCTGACCCTGTTTCAGATTTCACCACTAAATTTTTATGGCAAATTAAAGAACAAAAGTCAGAATGAATCGCATTTATTGGTAATAAAGACATATAAACCGAAAGATAAAAGAATATTTCACTACTCTAGCGGATTTGATTGATAAAAACATGACTCCTTTCGCACTTTATTCGCATTCACGCTTTGATATTTCAGTAAAGTAGGAATAGGATCGGTGGTTCATTCTTGATTTGAAGAAGCATAACAATGAATAATCACATACGTCCCCTATATATCCCTTATGCTGGCCCAGCACTTCTAAGTACTCCTCTGCTAAACAAAGGCAGCGCATTCAGCACGACTGAGCGTAAATATTTTAACTTAGAAGGCTTACTTCCTGAAGCCATTGAAAGTATCGAAGAACAAACTGGTCGTGCGTACAAGCAATACCAAAGCTTTGAAAATGATATGGATAAACATATCTATCTTCGTAATATTCAAGACACGAATGAAACTTTGTTTTACCGTTTAGTTCAAAATCACATCAGCGAAATGATGCCAATTATTTACACCCCTACGGTTGGCGCTGCTTGTGAAAACTTCTCTAATATTTATCGTCGTGGTCGTGGATTATTCATCTCTTATGAAAACAAAAACCGCATTGATGATCTACTAAACAACGCCGCAAACCAAAACGTAAAAGTTATCGTGGTGACTGATGGCGAACGTATTCTTGGTCTAGGCGATCAGGGGATCGGCGGCATGGGTATTCCAATTGGTAAATTAGCACTGTATACCGCGTGTGGCGGTATTAGTCCTGCTCATACTTTACCAATCGTTCTTGATGTGGGTACAAATAACCCTCAACGTCTTGCCGATCCAATGTACATGGGCTGGCGTCATCCTCGTGTTACTGGTGACGAATATAAAGATTTCGTTGAAGAGTTCATTCAAGCCGTTCAACGTCGTTGGCCTCAAGCTCTCGTTCAATTTGAAGATTTCGCACAAAAAAATGCGATGCCTTTACTTGAGCGTTATAAAAACCGTATCTGTTGTTTTAACGATGATATTCAAGGTACAGCTGCCGTTACTGTTGGGTCTTTACTTGCGGCATGTAAAGCAGCAGGCAGTTCATTAGCTCAGCAACGAGTTACCTTCCTTGGTGCAGGCTCGGCGGGTTGTGGTATTGCAGAGGCGATCATTGCTCAAATGGTATCTGAAGGTATTTCTGATGCTCAAGCTCGTTCACAAGTGTACATGGTTGACCGTTGGGGCTTATTGCAAGAAGGCATGCCTAACCTGCTTGATTTCCAACAACGCTTAGTTCAAAAAGCAGAAAATACGAAAGAGTGGGTTTCTGAAGAACCAAATTACTCTCTTGTTGATGTCATGCGTAATGCAAAACCAACCGTTCTTATTGGCGTATCTGGTGCTCCTGGCTTATTTAGCAAAGAAGTTATTCAAGAAATGCACAAGCATTGTGAACGCCCAATTGTATTCCCATTATCGAATCCAACAAGCCGTGTGGAAGCAACACCAAACGACATTATTCGTTGGACAGACGGACAAGCATTAGTGGCAACAGGTAGCCCATTTGATCCAGTAACACACAATGGTCAAACCTACCCAATCGCACAATGTAATAACAGCTTCATCTTCCCGGGTATTGGTCTGGGCGTATTGGCAATTAAGGCGACTCGTGTCTCTGATGAAATGCTAAGAGAATCAAGCCGTGCATTATCAGAATGCTCACCACTTGCCATAAATGGCTCAGGTGCGCTTCTTCCACCATTGGAAGAAATTCATACTGTATCGAAGAAAATTGCTTTTGCCGTGGCTAAAAAGGCCATTGAACAAGGTTATGCTTTAGAGATTACAGATGAAGCATTAATGCAGAAAATTGAACAATATTTCTGGAAACCAGTATACCGTCGCTACAAACGTACTGCTTTTTAATTAAAAATTTCCATCGATATCAAAACCAGAGAAAATTTCTCTGGTTTTTTTTCAACTATCTGTTTCTATTAGCGCTAGAATATCCACTACATTACTATTTTATAAAAAGACGCATTGCATGAATCTCATTATTTCTTTCTTTAACACAATGGGCAGCTACTTGACCCCTTATTTATCCGATATCTCTGTTGCGATGATTGCTTGTGCTCTTGTCATGTTAGGCGGCGATATTAATCGTGCGGTTCGAGCTTTTCTATCAGGCAAGCATTTTTTAATACGTACAGGCGCATTTATTGGCATTAACGCCTTTGGTTATGGGTTACTTATTGTTAAAGCTGCCCCTCTTCTCAGTTCTACTTTACGCTCAATTCAACCGGCATTTATGCTTGCTATTGTACTCTCCACCTTTATTATTATTGGTGCATGGGCACAGAAAAATCGTCAAGTGTAAATTTTAAAAACAGTTACCAGAGGTACAATGAAGATCCTTTTTCCTTCAAAATTAAAAAAATGGCTGAAAATTATTCTATTAGTGAGTGGCATTTTTATTGCCATCGTACTGTTGATGGACCTTTATATTTCCTTATCAACTCAATCGCAGCTGTATGACGATATTCAGGCCCTTCCAACTCAAGAAACCGCATTGGTTTTAGGGACAAGTAAGTACATCCGACGAACACTCAACCCTTATTATCAATACCGTATTGATGCTGCTATTGAGTTATTTAAACAAAATAAAGTGTCCCATTTCTTGCTCAGTGGTGATAATGCCCATCGTTCTTATAATGAACCATGGACGATGAAACGAGATTTACTCAAAGCAGGCGTTCCCGAAGAAAATATAACGTTAGACTATGCCGGCTTTCGAACCTTAGATTCGGTATTAAGAGCCAAAGACATTTTTGATGTCGAGAGTTTAACGATCGTTACTCAGCAATTTCATTGTCAGCGAGCTCTGTTTATTTCTAATCACTCAGATATGGATGCTGTTTGTCTCGTGGTCCCCTCTCCGACAGGTTGGGCAAACACAAAAATTCGCATAAGAGAAGTATTGGCAAGAACCAAAGCAATGCTTGATTTGTATATTTTTAATGTGCAGCCTAAATTCTTAGGCCCAAAAGAACCTATTCAGCATAACACCATTCCCGTTGAGTAATGCAATTAAATAAAAAAGCCTCGCTATGTAGATACAATAGCGAGGCTTTTTTATAGCAGAAGACTAATCCATAAAACGAGAAGCCAATCTTTGATCGGGAAGATTATTACTTCTCACCACCCTATTACGCCCTTGATTTTTAGCTTTATATAGCGCGTCATCCGCTCTTGCTATGACTTCCGAAATACGCTCATTTCCCATTTCGGCCACACCAAAACTGCAGGTTAAAGGGTCATTATGACACCAAAGGTGATGCTCAATCGCACATCGAATATGTTCAGCTTTCTCAAGTGCTTGTTCTAAACTGGTATGTGGACTAAAAACAATAAACTCTTCACCTCCCCAACGAACAAGGAAATCAGTCGTTTTAATCGATCCTGTCACCACCAAAACAAATTCTCGTAGAATATCATCCCCAACTTGGTGACCGAGTTTGTCATTAATGCGTTTAAAGAAATCAATATCAATATAAATGACAGAGAATTGTTGTTTACCCCAACGTACTTGTTGAGACATTCTGTCTAACCAATCTCTTACTGCGTTTCGATTTCTCGCACCAGTTAACGAATCTCGATGTGCTAACTCGGCAAACTCAACATTTTTTTCTTTTAAATTATCATTCATCTTTTGTAATTTGGTTTCACGATACGTACTGGCTTTAAGACGCAGATTTAATCCTTTTTGTTCATAAAGGATGTAACCAATGATCATAGCCAACCAAGCATACAAAATAAATTTCAATAAGGTCGTTTCTTTAACCCAAGAGCCACGCAGTTCAATGCGGTTAATTGTCATTTCAAAATTACCGACACTAAGGCCTGAAGATGTCGCAATTTCAATAATCGATACATTAGAAAATTCAGGCGCAGCATGTTCTACGGCTACTTTGTAATCCGCAATCCACCACGTTAATACTTGAAAATCCGACAGTGATATTTCTTTTGGACCCGTTTTAAATCCAGGTTCATATTCGATGCCATTAAATTTTAATGACGCCGCGTCGTTGCGTTTAGTGTATGCCGGGTTGCTGTTTCGTAAATATACCCGTAAACGACCATTAGGATCGGTACTTTTATAATCGATATCGAGTACCAAGGTAGAATAATCCGAGAGATCGATACCTTCAAAAATACTGCCTGATAAATGAATCGCAGCCTCGCAATAAGGCCAAGCATAATCCCCTTTTTTCATATTACACAACATGCTTGGCACATTATTTTTATCGATTAATGTCGCTTCACTAATCCCTCCAACCTTGCGATCATCAGTGCCGTAATAGCTGTATTTTTCAGGACTAATTGTTAATGTTTTAGTATCCCCTCGAAAATGATGCCAAATAAGTGCACTAATTGAGAGGATTAGCATTACTATTATTATTTTTTGAAATACCCGCATACGACGTTCCTTTCATAGCCAGTAAAAGTTGATCTCCATTCCAAAAAAATAATACCGCACTTAATTTTCATCGCAAAGAAATAATACTTTGTTATTGACTGACTCATGTTTTTACTTCTTTTTTTATGACTAATATCTAACTTTTCAACTCTATTTTTTATATTTTTTAACAAGAACATCAACAATATAAACCCATGATTTAAATGGCATTTTTTCGACACCATGACAAACTTTTGACTAATGTCCATATTTCTCTTTGTCAAGACTTGAAGATCATATTATATAATGGTTTGATCCCCCTCCTGAGTTTTGCATTCCATTTTCTATCTCTATGACGCAGTAAGGTCTTCTACATGCCACAATCTAAAAATGCGACAGTTTCCCTAGCGAATCCCACTGAAATTGCTTACCAATCGACCTCAATGGACATTTGGGAGAGTAAATATTGTCTTAAAAACAAACAAGGCAATCGTGTTGATCTTTCTATGGACGATACCTTTAAACGCGTTGCCAAAGCTCTGTCTGATTTAGAACAACCCGCAGAACAAAAACAATGGAATGAACAATTCTTATGGGCATTGCGTAATGGTGCGATACCGGCTGGACGCATTACATCAAATGCAGGTGCCTTCGAACATAAACCGGCAACATCAACCATTAACTGTACTGTTTCTGGCACCATCGTTGACTCTATGGATGACATTTTAGGAAAAGTACACGAAGCTGGGTTAACGCTTAAAGCTGGCTGCGGTATTGGGTACGACTTTTCAACATTACGTCCTCGTGGCGCATTTGTGTCTGGTGCTGGCGCTTACACGTCAGGCCCTCTGTCGTTCATGGATATCTACGATAAAATGTGTTTTACCGTTTCTTCTGCTGGTGGACGCCGTGGCGCACAAATGGGCACCATGGATATTCGACACCCTGACGTTATCGACTTTATTCGGGCAAAACGAGAAGATGGTCGCCTACGCCAATTTAACTTGTCACTGCTCATTACCGAAGATTTTGTAGAAGCAGTTAAAAATCAAAACGATTGGCAACTGATTTTTCCAATTACACTAAAAGAAGCGAAATTAGATCACATGGATCTATACAGCGATAACAGTGTGGTATGGGCTGACTGGCCAGTAAAAGAAGGGTTCGCAGAAAACGAAGAAGGCTTAGTTGCTTGTAAGGTCTATCGTACGATGCCAGCTCAAAATCTGTGGAACATCATAATGACATCAACGTATGATTACGCAGAACCTGGCTTTATTCTAATCGACAAAGTAAACCAGATGAACAACAACTGGTTCTGTGAAGAAATAAGAGCAACAAACCCTTGTGGTGAACAGCCTCTTCCTCCTTATGGAGCTTGTTTATTAGGATCGATTAATTTGACTAAGTTTGTCCGTAATCCATTTACTGACACTGCTTTTTTTGATTGGGGTGCTTATCGTAATGTCGTTTCTATCTTCACTCGCATGCTTGATAACGTTGTTGAAATTAATCAGTTACCACTAGAGCAACAACGTCATGAGATCATGCATAAACGTCGTCATGGCATGGGTTTCTTAGGCCTTGGTTCAACATTAACCATGCTACAACACAAATATGGCAGTATTGAATCCATTGGGTTTACGGAACAAGTTGCTCAAGAAATGGCGGTTACTGGTTGGAAATCAGGACTCGATTTAGCCGCTGAGAAAGGCTCTGCACCAATCATGGAAGAAAGCTTTATCGTGACAGCAAAAATGCTTCGCCAACGCCCTGAGATGGCAGAGGATGGCATTAAACTGGGTGATAAAGTAAAAGGAAAAGTATTGCACGCTAAGTACAGTCGTTACATGCAACAGTTGGCAATCATTGAACCAGAACTCGTCGCTAAGATCATTGAACAAGGTGTTCGTTTTACCCACCACAGTTCTATTGCACCAACAGGCACAATCTCACTATCTCTTGCTAATAATGCAAGTAATGGCATAGAGCCAAGCTTTGCACACCATTACACTCGTAATGTCATTAAGACAGGTAAAAAATCAAAAGAAAGTGTTGATGTCTACAGCTATGAATTACTAGCGTATCGTGCATTAATTAATGACAAAGCAATGCCATACAGTACTAATGAAGAAAATAAGCTACCTGATTATTTTATTACTGCTGACGACATAACCCCTCAGCAACATGTTGCTGTGCAGGCTGCGGCTCAGAAATGGATTGATTCATCGATTTCTAAAACAGCAAACATACCGACAGACTTCCCATTCGAAGAGTTCAAAGACATTTATATGGATGCTTACGACAAAGGATTAAAGGGCTGTACAACTTTCCGCTTTAACCCTGAAGTATTCCAAGGGGTTCTCGTTAAAGAAGAAGACCTAGAAAATACAACGTATTGTTTTACGCTAGAAGATGGCTCGACATTAGAAGCAAAAGGCAATGAAAAAATTGAGTACGATGGTGAGATGCATACCGCCGCTAATTTATATGATGCGCTAAAAGAAGGTTACTACGGTAAATTTTAATTTACCGCCCTCATCCAATTCAATATAACTAATAATAAAAATTAGGGAGCATTCCTCCCTATTTAAAGATTAAGAAGGGTTTACCATGGTCAAGAAAATTGACAGCAAAATCATTGGCTTTAAAGTAAAATCAAAAGAAGACATCGCACAAGGACAGGTTGCTGAGACAGAAGAAACAATAGAGCAAATGCATGAGATGATCCAACGCCCAGAGAAGTTATTAGGTTCAACCTACAAACTAAAAACACCTGAGCATGTTTCTGAACACTCTTTATTTATCACAATTAATGATGTGATATTAAATGAAGGAACAAAACATGAGATCCGTCGTCCATTCGAAATGTTTATTAATTCAAAAAGCTTAGAACACTACCAATGGATTATCGCCCTCACCCGCATCATGTCTGCCGTTTTCCGTAAAGGCGGCGATTGTACGTTCTTAGTAGAAGAGCTTCGCTCAGTGTTTGACCCTCGTGGTGGCTACTGGAATAAAGGCAAATATGTGCCTTCTTTAATCGCTGAAATTGGTAATGTCATTGAACAACATTTAAAAGATATTGGGTTAATTGAAGATCCTGAAATGGATAAACACCAAAAAGCATTTTTAGACGCAAAAAAAGCAGAACTAGCGACTAAAGAAGAACCGAAAGAAGAGACGATTGAATCTAGTTTTCCACCAAGCGCAACACTTTGCTATAAGTGCCATAATAAATCCGTGGTTGTTAAAGACGGTTGTCAAACCTGCTTAAACTGTGGCGACTCTAAGTGTGGTTAATCGTAAAAACCAGTAAACTATAAATATAAAATGGCTCTATATTATTGAATATAGAGCCATTTTTTACACTACTAACAATTAGTGTTAAATATCAAATTGAACATAAATACTGTTATAATTACTTCCGCCTTTAATTCGTCCATATTGAGATGAATTTTCAAAAATAGCCGATCGATGATGAATACTGTAACCAAGCCAAACACCATCTAACTCTCGATGATTAAATAAGTCGCCTAGGTTCAAGTCAAAAGAGAAATCAAGATAGTTTAGTAGTTTGCTTTCCTTGTACCCTTTTTTATCCATTTCTGATTGTTCAATATAAGACACATTATTAATATAAGACAAACCTTCAGCTACACCAAAACGCCATTTAGTCGGCCATGGAATCGTTACATACGCTTTAATGGCGACCACAAATTCTGAACTTAAATTTTGAACGTCTGATTTCCAATGCTGAACATAACCAGGGGTTAAAAATAAATCCACTGGCAATGAAAACACTTCATCAGTTAGCGGTAGGCCATAAAAAATAGAGGTCATTTGGTTATTATAAGGATCTTTTTCTGAATCCAGATTGATAATATCCCCAATATTCGAAGGCGTAGCCCAACCATGCGCTATACGTAAATAAGGTTTATTACTGATGTCTTTTTTTGAATTATCACTATTGGTAAAAAAACCAACACCCAGAAAATACTCATATTCCCATCGCTGATCAATATATTGGCTACTGTAAGCATTATCATCAAGACGATTAATATAAGCACCGCCTAGAAGGTACAAGTTAGAGGTCACATGATAACGAGACATAAAACCGGCTTTAGCATCAATACCTGCGCCTAAATTTTCGTCATTGCTTGTCTCACCATTCAATGCATAATAATAACTATTAAAATCAGCACTTTTCCATCGAGTTTCAATCGTAGGATTAAACCACCAATCACCAGATTCAATCTCTGCACCTATTTTAAATGTTAAGTACGATCGGAACTCAGGGTCAACCATTACGCCAGAATCAATATACCATTCATCATTAAAATGATAACGAGCTTGAATACCAGTATCTACAACATCCCCACCCACTTGATTCTGCAGTTCTTTAGGCAAATCAAAATAACGTAAGCGCATCAACGCACTTAGTTGCCAATCACGGTACTGATATAAATAAATTCCACCTTCCATACCATTAATAAAGACGTAATCATTTTCAAAAAACATCATTGGAATAAAAGTGGATACCGTCTCAATATCGGTAGCATAAGGAATACTGGCGGTTCGGATTACCGCTGCAATACCCCACTGTTTTTCTTTTTCTGATATAACATCTGTATTCTCTGTATTTTGATGACCCGAAGCATATACACTAGGTACATTCATTATTTGAAGAAATAATAAACCAATAAATGGTAAGGTGAAAATGCGTTTGAACAAAAGTGATAATCTCTAAATTAGGGGGGATAAGATAACCAATTGATATAATATTATTTCAATCAACTGTAGATTTTCAGTATAGTGTCGATAACGTTTATAGTAATCAAAGTCTTGAGAAAAAATGTGAAAATATCAGAACTTATACAAGTTTTACAAACAATCCAAGAAACAACGAGTGATGACTTAGAAGTTGTGACTGGCGAAGAATGGTTTCCAGAACAATTACTTGAATCTAATGTAAATCACAACATGGCTTTTTTAAAGTTTGACCGTATGCCAAATGATATTCCGGCTGAAATTGATGCCAGAGGTTTTTTTGAGCATGAAGAATTGCTTATTAAAAATATAATCAATAAAGTAATTTTCAGTGAATTAGAACCCGAAGAGATGGTAGAAAAACTAGCTACGATGCTTTTTTTCAGTCACGAAAATATCAGCTCTGATGTCATTGAAGCCTTTAGCCAAGAAATAAAATAATTATCATCGGCCAAATTCAATAATAAAAAAGTAGGTACTGAGCCTACTTTTTTATTATCTACGCTACATAGTGACTAAAATGGATACCAGAATAACGACGTTTCCATCACTCTTTTAGTAATCGCCATCACGACAATGAATAGTAAACCACTAATGACCCATACATCGATGTTCGTCATCGCTTTTTCACTAAACCACGTTCGACTTTTACCTCGACCAAATCCGCGTAACACCATTGCGTTTGATATTTCATCCGCACGATCTAAACTTGAGAAAATCAATGGCCCTAATATTTTTGCGATATTACTAATGCGAGTAAACACCGGAACATTTTTAGATAGATCGACACCACGAGCTTGCTGGGCGTGCATTATATTAACAAAATCACTTTTTACTTCAGGTAAATAACGCAATGTTAAACTCACGGCATAAGCAATTTTATACGGTAATCCAAGTCGATTTAAACTTGCAGCAAACTCCGTTGGATGCGTTGTAAATACAAATACCAACGCAATTGGGAACATACTAAAATATTTCAGTGTCACCGTAATAAGATAAAATAATGTTTCTTGTGTTACCACATAGCTCCCAAAAATAGGAAATAATACGGTTGTAGAACCCAATAATTCATTACCCTGATTTGGAGCTAATAGAAACATAAAAATAGCATTCATACTAAGTACAGATGCCGTTCCTATTAATAACGGTTTATACGTAGCTAAAGGCACCTTTGTTTCTTTTAATAACCATAAACCAAATAAAATCAGCGGGATAATAATACGGAGATCAAACGTAGTTAATACCACCGTAATCCAAGCAATAAACAATAAGAATTTAGTCACCCCGTTTAAACGGTGCAGCCATGTATCTAAATCAACGAAATTAATACCGAAACTTTGCTTTTTAGTGGACATTCTTATCGCTCTCACGCTCAGTGCTAATAAACTGATTCATAAAACCCGTTATATTCTTTATGCCTGCTTTATTAGCCAGCTCATACAAACTGGTCACCGTCAAATTGGCTTTATCTAATAATTCTGGTTGACTAAATATAGAAATAACGCGGTCATCCGCAACACAATGGCTATCTGCAATCACAATGGCACGAGTGGTATGCTCAAGTACTAAATGCATATCATGAGAAATGATAATCACTGTTAAACCCAACGTTTGGTTCAGCTCGTTAATGAAGTGAAGCATTGATGTATAGTTTCGATAATCTTGACCCGCCGTTGGCTCATCAAGGATCAATAATTCAGGTTCAAGAACAAGAATTGACGCGATGGTCACTCGTTTTTTCTGCCCGTAACTCAATGCATCAATAGGCCAATGACGGAAACGACGTAATCCACACAGATCTAATGCTTTTGTTACTTTACTCTCAATCTCCGCCTCAGACAGGCCGCTATTAACTAAGCCAAATGCGATTTCATCAAAAATCATGTGATGCGAGATCATATGATTTGGGTTTTGTAAAACAACGCCCACTTTTTGGGAGCGTTCAAAAATGGATAGTTGACTTAAATCTTGTCCATTCAAACTGATCGAACCCAGATCCGGTTGTAAAACACCCATGATCAATTTTGTAATGGTTGACTTACCAGAACCATTTTTACCTAAAATTGAAACAAATTCGCCTTTGTTTACATTAAAAGAAATATTATCTAATGCGTTAACGTCGCCATCATAAGAATAAGTTAAGTTATCAATACTAAGTAATGCTTCTGTTTTACTTTCAACAAGAACATCACTGTCGGTATTTACAAACCATTGGTTCATACTTAACGCTATTTTTTGATTATCTAATGATGAAAGCTGACTGATGTGGGGCTCTTGAGATATATCAAACCCACTGGATTTTAATGCAGAGATATAAAGTGGTTCACGGATACCATGCTCAACAAGCAGTGATGTTTGCAGCAGTTTATCAGGGGTTGTATCTGCAACAATCTCGCCTTGATCCATTAAGATCACTCGATCGATAGAACGATGTAAAACATCCTCTAAGCGGTGCTCAATAATAATAACCGTTTTGCCACGATTTTTATGAAGCTCATCAATAATCTCAATCGTTGCTTTGCCGGTTTTAGGATCTAGACTTGCTAAAGGTTCATCAAATAATAGAATATCGACATTATCGACCAGAATACCACCCAATGACACACGTTGCTTTTGACCACCACTCAAATCATAAGGTGACTTTTTAAGTAGTGCGGTCAAATCTACCATTTTGGCAACATCACGAACAACTGGGTACATTTCAGCTTTTGAGATCATTTGATTCTCAAGTGCAAAGGCAATATCTTCCCCAACCGTTAATCCAACAAATTGACTGTCTGTATCTTGTAAAACAGTGCCCACATTCTCAGTGTATTGTTCGATTTTCCAATCAGCAACATCGCATTCATTAATGAACAGTTGTCCTTCTACCTCACCTTTGATGGTGTGAGGGATTAAGCCATTTAAACATTGACCTAATGTTGATTTACCGCTGCCACTTGGCCCGATAATCACAATCTTTTCGCCTTGTTCTATCCTTAGATTGATATTTTTAAGCGTCGGTTTATCCTGTGACGCATATCGAAAAGAGAAATTAGAAAAGGTTACGCTCATTAATTATTGAGCCTCTGTTAAATGAGTACTTTGTTTCTTACGTTTGGCTAAATTTGTCAAAATAAAGTAACCAACAACAGCAATAAGCACGGTATTGCCTGCAGCAATAATACAAAGTTGAGCGAATACTTTTGTAAATGGTTCTGCATAAAGAACGGTGTCTAAAAATGCAGACGTCCCATAACCAATCACGTTACCAACAAAGGCCAGAACAACAAAAATAAAGAAGTCTTTTTTATCAAATAAACCTACTTCAATTCGTCTCTTAGTTAAGATAGGAAATAAGCCAATAATCATACCAACAATGCCAGAGCCTAATACCCATGTTAGCCACACTCCCCATCCTGCAAATAAGTCCGTAACCCAGTGGCCAATAAAACCAACTAAGAACCCTACAATTGGCCCATACAATACAGAGAACAACGCAAGAACAGCCATTGCTGGTTTTAAGGTTGTATTAGCAAATACAGGAATACCAAACATAGGTAGACCACCGATGCCATAAAGAGCAGCACCGATAGCGATAACGACGACAGTTTTAGCAGAAAGGTTCATAATGTTCGCCTTGAAGCAAAAATGAGATTAATAATGAGGCGCGAATTATACAGTAACTCAAGCGGTTTGGAAATATTTACATCTAGACGGCTGTAATACCAAACCACGGATATATTGAATAAAATCAATGTGGAATTACAGGCAAGAAAAAAGGCTTATCATTTCTGATAAGCCTTCTTAAAAGATGGTGCCCCGGGCCGGACTTGAACCGGCACAGCGCGAACGCCGAGGGATTTTAAATCCCTTGTGTCTACCAATTCCACCACCAGGGCACGCAATTTAATGCGATGCTTCTAACCATGTTCTCTATAAATAGAGAGGCTGACACCATCTGTAATTATCGCCTAAGCAATAACTTTTAATTCTGTATTAAGAAATGGAGGCGCCTCCCGGAATCGAACCGAGGTACACGGATTTGCAATCCGCTGCATAACCACTCTGCCAAGGCGCCATCTCTCTTACGGGGCTTAATGTAACCGATTTAAAAAAAGAGTCAAACAAAAATTGTGTTTTTTATTTCGTTTGAATACTTTGTCATCAATCCGTACATTATTCACCCTAAGATCATGAAAGCAAACTTATTTTGCTCGCCATACTTTAATAGTAGACTGCGGTTTATCTTGATCTTTACCCTCATCTCTTCGTTGAGAGTACGATTTACCAAAACCACGATCTTTCGATTCTTCACGGCGTTTTTGACTAAATGTATTATTCGAATGATGATTACGTCCAGAACTTGCCTTTTTGATGGTTCTAATTTTCCCATCAACTTCTTTCACTTTACGTGACGCTTCTTCTGTCTTACTTGATGTACCAATCATATTATTGATTTGTTCCATCTCTGAAGCCGTTAAATAACGCCATTCACCAGACGCAAGTGTGCCTAAGTCAATATTCATAATTCGAACGCGTTTAAGTTTAAACACTTCATAATCTAAGTATTCACACATACGACGAATTTGACGATTTAAACCCTGCGTTAACGTAATTCGGAAAACAAAGCGTGATTCTTGTTTAACCTGACAAGGTAGCGTTACGGTATCTAAAATAGGAACACCCGCCGCCATTTGTGCTAGAAAATCATCAGTAATAGGTTTATCAACACGAACGACATATTCTTTTTCATGCGCATTACCCGCACGAAGAATCTTATTAACGATATCTCCATCACTGGTTAAGAAAATCAAACCATCAGACGGCTTGTCCAATCGACCAATAGGGAAAATACGCTGTTCGTGGTTAATATAATCAATAATATTACCTTCGACATGACGTTCGCTTGTACAGGTAATACCGACTGGCTTATTGAATGCAATATAGATACGTTCTTGCTTTGCTTTCAATGGTTTTCCATCAACCAGAACATCATCACCTTCAGCTACTTTTGTACCCATTTCAGGAACGTTGCCATTAATAGTAATTCGCTGCTGATCAATCAATTTATCAGCTTCTCTTCGTGAGCAATAACCCGTATCACTAATGTATTTGTTTAAACGAGTTAGTTTAGGTTCTGGTGATGTCATGGTGTACCTCAAAAAAATGAACAGCCGGAGTGTATCAGAAACTTTAAAAAATAAATAAAAAAAGCGCTCTAGACCGTAGTTTAGAACGCTTAATTATAATGACTAATGATTATTTAACCACTTATTCAGAAACAATCACGCCTTCATTCGTTGTCTCTTCATTTACGGTTTTCACAGCAACAGGGGCTTTAACTGCTGCTTCTTGAGTTTTTGGCTTTGTTACGACAGGAACCACTGCCGCCTCTTCCGTACTTTTCGCCTTCACTTCATCGGCAATAATCGCCGTTTTTTCAGACTCAACAACAGGAAGCTCCGCCTTCTCTTCGGCCACTTTTTCAGTCGCTTGTTCTTTCTCTTTAAACGATGCAATCACATCATTTAGGTTTTTAATTAAATTATCGTTACGCTCTAATTGCTGCGTTAGTACTAACACTTGTTTTTGCACACCAGAACGGTCTTCAGTTTGGTTCTCAATGGTAAGCGCTTGGCTTTTAATTTGTGCACTGAGTTCTTGTATTTTCTTCTCTAACACAACGGTATTATTTGCTTCGTGCATTTGCTGCACCGAATCTAGAATAGACGTTGTTTGAGTTCTTAATGGTTGATCACGGTAATCGCTCCCGTTAATCGCCAGAGATATTGATAATAATTTATTTTCAAACTCTAATACTGGCTGTTCAAATTGACCATTTTTAACCGCCTGCAATAATTTTACTTCAGCCGCCATATTTTTAAGATGATCTAATTGAAAAACAGTACGATTTACAGCACTGCTAATTAGCGCTTCATCGCGGTTATTCGCTTGAACTGCTTTCTGAGTTTTATCTAATTCGGCTTTCGCTTGGCCGTAACTAATAGGCGCGATGGTTTTAAAACCTTTTTGAGAGAGTTGATTAAATTCTTTTTCAAGAGGATAAACATAAATCTTTAACGTTGTATCTATTTCAATCGCTTTTGCATTCGTTAAAAAAGAAGCTTGCTCAGTTTGAGCTTCTGCAATATCGTCTTCAATCACCGTAATAAATAACATTTTATATTGCGAATTTAGAGATGCAAACTCAGCAGGATAATAAGCATTTACATCAATAGAGGTCATGTAATCCATTTGTGATATCGCATCGGAAAGAACAACATCGGCTTGCTCTTTATACCCTTTAAGCTTACCAAGCTCTGCATCTGCTTTCGTTATGTATTCGCTGTATTTAGCGGCATAAGATCCAGAAGAAAACATCGAATATTCTTCATTAATTAATCCTGGTTCTTTTTCTACCTCTAAATAAATCTCTTTAGCATCATCCCATGATTCGGTCATTATGTTGTAAGTTGGCTCAGAGTAGAGTCTAAACTGCTCAACAGAATCAAACGTTGCTTTGTCTAAAGTGTATTGTTTTTGTAATACATCAAATGTTGATACTGATGATACGGCTCTGTTTTTTTCTACAGCTACCGAAGTCTCCGTATTATTCGTACTTTGACAACCAACCACACTAGACAATGCCGTAGCAATTATTGCCATCTTAAAATATTGTTTCATTCTGAACCTATTTTTATTATATGAATAGACAAAGTGCATGTGCACTTTTTTCGAATCCTACTACATAACAACAATTAAATCAGTATTTACAATGAGTTCACGATTAATTATAACGATTGCATTATAGGTATAAAAAAGCCGCTCAAATAAGAGCGGCTTTAACATTATCTTTTTTATCGATGATTAAACTAAAATCAATCACCAGCAAACATGTACCCTTCACCATGAACAGTAACAAATATTTGAGGATTTTTTGGATCCACTTCCATTTTGGCACGCATTCGCCTGATCAAAACGTCAATCGTTCTGTCATTTGGCGCATCAACACGGTGGCTGATCATATTTAAAATACGTTCACGTGATAATACCGTGTTCGGATAAGACGACAAAGCAACTAATAGCTCATATTCGGCTTTCGTTAACTTAACTGGCTCACCATTGTTCGATAAAGCACGACGTTGAATATCAAACGTCCACTCCCCGAAACGAATTAAATTTGATTCATCTAATTCTACGGGTTCATTTGCTAATGACATACGCCAAAATAGATTTTTAACTCGGACTAAAAGCTCACGTAACTCCACAGGTTTTGTTACGTAATCATCCGCACCCATCTCTAAACCTACGATGCGGTCAATACTATCAGTTCGTCCTGTAACTAAAATAATACCAATATTAGACTGGCTGCGTAATTCACGCGCCAATAATAAACCATCCTCTCCTGGTAGGTTTATATCAAGCATAATTAAATCAACTTTTTGTTCAGCCAAAACAGTTCGCATTTCTGCGCCCGTTTCAGCCTCGCTCACTTGATATCCCTCGGCTTCAAAATAGCCTACAAGCTTAGAGCGAGTTACCACTTCGTCTTCAACAACTAAAATGTGATAGCTCATAATTTTCTCTTTTTTTTATGGTTATTAGGATGGTTCTTATTACATTCTATTCATATATTGTAATAATGCCAATTCTCAATTGATATTTCTGTATATTATTTGATTCAGAACAAATCTTGTCGCGTATTAATCTTTGCTAATATCTTTATACACCCTGTTAATGATAGGTGCTATTCCTTTTCACACTTATGCCGTACAATTATTTAGTCAATTTTTTGGAGCTTATTTTACATGAACGAACTAAATGCATTTAATGAACAACGTGCTGAAATTTATTGGTGGTTATCTAGCCTATTTGCACACGAGCTAACTAAAGAGCAATTAGAGCAGTATAACAGTTTTGAGATTCGTACCTTTTTAACGAACCTTTCTGAAACTCCAGAGCTAACCGACTCTATTTCTTCAATTGTAACAAAATTGAATGAATTACAAACACGCGAAGATGCACAGCTTGAACTATCGGCTGACTTCTGTGAAGCGTTCTTAGGCTCTGATAAGAACAGTGCGCTTCCTTATGCTTCAATGTATTTAGATAAATCACGCCTTCTTAATGCGAAACCGGCACAAGATATGCGTGATTTATTAGAAAAATACAACATCACTCAAAAAGCTGAATTCAATGAACCTGCAGATCACATTGCTATTGAGTTAGATTTCTTAGGCAATCTAATTGTCATGACGAATCAGCAAACAACGGAACCAGAATTCGAGCAATTCATGGCCGCACAACTGCAATTTATTAACGAGCAGTTATTATCTTGGGCGCCACGTTTTAACCAACTTTGTTCTGAACGAGATACATTTGGCTTCTATGCTGCCGTTACTCACTTCCTTGTTACGTTCTTAGAATTGGATGTAAAATTCCTAGCGGGCGAATAACAAAAGCATGTACAACTGGTAAGATAAGTTAACAATAGTGTGATATATATCAAAACGACTATTAAAATTTATTAAATCAGCAATTGTTTGCGCTACGCTTTATAGATAAAATGTGAACGCAAACGATAAAATTTGAATATCAATGAAAACCGCATTTATCGCGGTTTTTTTCATTTATACCACCTAGATTATTCTCTAATCTACTATTGGTAATATACTCACAGGGCCTATTTACCTTCCAACAATCTTTATTAAAAAATAAAGAGAGACTTTGACACTATTGTTGGAACATAAATAGCCCCTTAATAAATTAAGGCTTTTAATATGGCTACCATTAAAGACGTTGCGAAACTTGCTTCTGTTTCGACAACCACCGTTTCTCATGTAATTAACAAAACTCGATTTGTTGCAGAAGCAACTCAAAAACGAGTATGGGAAGCCGTTGAAGAACTAAACTATGCACCGAGTGCCGTTGCTCGTAGTTTAAAGTGCAACACAACTCGAACTATCGGCATGCTAGTTACCCAGTCTTTTAATCCATTTTTTGCCGAAATGATGCACGGTGTTGAGAACTACTGTTACAAGCAAGGTTACACATTATTTATGTGTAATACCGAAGGTGATCTAGATAAACAAAAGCACTACCTTCGTATGCTGGCAGAAAAACGTGTCGATGGCTTATTAGTTATGTGTTCTGATCTAAATGAACAGTTATTAGCACAACTTGAAAAAAACACAGAATTACCAATGGTAATCATGGACTGGGGTCCAGATAGCCCTCATACCGACAAAATTATTGATAATTCTGAAGAAGGTGGTTATTTAGCAACAAAACACCTGATTGAAAATGGACACACAAAAATTGGCTGTGTTACCGGTCAGCTTGATAAAGCAACCTGTAAAGAACGAATTCATGGTTTCTACAGAGCTTTATCTGAAGCAAATTTAACGTCAAATCCAGATTGGATATTTGAAGGTGATTTTGAGTGTTCTTCTGCCTCTAAATCTGTTGAAAAAATGCTACAGATGGAAGATAAACCAACTGCATTATTTTGTTTTAACGACATTATGGCATTAGCGGCTATCAGCAAAATTCAACAAACTGGCTTACGTGTACCTGAAGATATCTCAATCATTGGTTACGATAACATTGAACTTTCTGCATATTTCTCTCCACCATTGACGACGATTCACCAACCTAAACGTCGCGTTGGTAAGACCGCCGTTGAAATATTGTTGGAACGAATCAAAGATAAGCACCATGAAAGACGCATTTTTGAAATGCATCCAGAAGTGGTAACTCGGAAAAGTGTCCATAAACTGTAACAATGAGTGATGCATTAATCATAAATATGCAAGTGAAAAAATATTTATTTATTTAAAACTTGAACTGGCATAACAGAAAATCATCCTTATTTTCTGAACCAATGTCACATAACTTACAAGTGGACAACATTTCATTTTATTGATTACTATATCATCTTAACTGTCACGAACAGGGCAAACTGTGCGAAAGCTCAGGACGCAAAGCTTCCGGCCTACGTATTTATATAAGGTAGCGGGGTTGCCGATGGCAGGTATTTATATCTACACATTGTTAATTTTTACTTAGAAATAACAATGTGTGGTTTTGAACTTGCTACTATTTCCTCGGGCTCAGTTGTTTAGTGACATAGACTTACTAACCGAGAATTATTGCAATGGATAAACCAATACTAAAAGATTCACTTCGATTACTTTCCTCTCTAGGGAAAATCACTTCACGCTCCATGTTTGGCGGCTTTGGTGTTTTTATTGATGACACAATGTTTGCACTTGTTGTTCAGGACAGACTGCATTTGCGAGCAAGCGATAACACTATTAATTTATTTAAAGACCAAGGTTTTGAACCTTACGTTTATAAAAAACGTGGTTTCCCCGTGGTAACTAAATATTTTGCTATTTCACCTGAATGTTGGGATGAACCTGATTCAATCCTAATTCAAGCTGTTGTTGCTTTAGATGTTGCTAAAAAAGACAAAGAAAAACAAAAAACAGCAGGTCCCTCTCGAATTAAGGATTTACCCAATCTAAGATTAGCGACAGAGAGAATGCTGAAAAAAGCAGGAATAACGACCGTAAAAGAACTAATGGAGACGGGATCTGTAAACGCTTATAAAGCGATTCAACAGACTCATTCAAGTTCTGTTAGTGACGAATTACTGTGGTCGCTTGAAGGAGCGATTAAAGGTACTCACTGGTCTGTTATCTCTACTGATATTAGAAATGAATTAAGAAAACAACTTTAAATACATTTTCCTACATTTATTTTACATTCGCCCTACTCTTATGTTGTCTTTACCTGTATAAATTAAAGACAACATAAGGCTAGGAAATGAATTATGAATAAAAAATTACTCTTATTAATCACTCTTCTTACAGCCTTTGCTGTTATCTTTTTTAACTTTGGTCATCTATTTACTCTAGAGCAGGCTAAGGCATACCATCAAGCCCTTCAAAGTGACATCCAAGAAAACCTTTTCTTTTATAGCACCCTTTATTTCTTTGGTTACATTACCGTCACTGCATTATCAATACCAGGCGCCGCAGTAGTCACATTGCTTGGTGCGGCCTTATTTGGTTTTTGGTGGAGCTTATTATTGGTTTCTTTTGCCAGTTCCATTGGTGCTACTATTGCCTTCCTAAGCAGCCGTTATTTATTAAGAGAATGGGTTGATCGTAAATTTGGGGACAAATTAATTTCCATCAATCAAGGTATTGAAAAAGATGGCGCTTTTTACTTACTGACTCTTCGTTTAATTCCTATATTTCCATTCTTTCTTATTAATTTAGTCATGGGATTAACAAAACTAACCGCCGCTCGGTTTTACTTATTTAGTCAATTAGGCATGCTGCCCGGAACCATGGTATTTTTAAATGCCGGAACTCAATTAGCTGAAATAACCTCACTATCAGGGTTAATATCACCAAATATACTCGGCTCTCTTGCTCTTCTTGGTTTATTTCCAATCGTTGCAAAATTTATTATTAGTTATGTTCAGAAAAAACGCACCTCTTAAAATTGCGAATAAGAGATAGACATTATTCTATCTCTTATTCCTTCTCTCACTGATTACCTGCAGGATTCATTTTACGTTCATGTTTAATAATTTATACTGCCTGTAGTTTAATTTTTAGAGTGCGTATTTATGTTTACTCGTCAGCCATTAGCTATACTTATATTTAGCCTCTCAATGTGTTTATCGCCATTGAGCTTTGCTCAAGATCATGCAATTCCCGCAGTTCAAGATATTACCCTCCCTCTCAATACAACCATTGAGTTTGATGAAGACCGTGATGAAATTATCATGGCTGTAGAACAAGGCCTTATTAAGCCTTTCTCTGCTCTTTATCAGACAGTAAACCAAGACCTTTATGGCAGAATCATAAAAGTTGAGTTAGAAGAAGACGATGATGAATGGACTTATGAACTAAAACTTATCTACGAAAATCAGATCATAAAAGTTGAATACAACGCGTCTTCTCTTCAAATGCTAGAGCTTAAAGGCCGTCATCTACAAAAGGTTATAAAATAATAATATGAAAATTTTAGTTGTTGAAGATGACCAACGTTTAGGTCAACAAATTATTGACGCTCTCGAAGCAAACAACTGGACACCAGAGCTTTCTCAAGATGGTATTGATGCATTATACCGTGCAACGTCAGAATCTTGGGATGCCATTGTTCTCGATCTAGGTTTACCTAAATTGGATGGGTTGACGGTACTTAAAGGCTTAAGAGATGAATCAGTCAATATTCCTGTCATTATTTTAAGTGCTCGTGATACGTTAACTCAACGCATTGATGGCCTTAATGCAGGGGCTGACGATTACTTAACGAAACCCTTTGAATTACCAGAGTTAATCGCCCGCTTACGCGTTCAACTTCGTCGCGCTTCAGGCAGTGCCTCTTCAGTATTAAAAATCGGTAATTTAAGCTTAGATACGTGTTCTTCTAAAATTGTTTGGTGTGGTGAAACTATCGAATTAACCGCATTAGAATATAAAGTTGTTGCTTACTTTATGCATAACAAAGAAAAAGTCATTTCTCGAACGGAATTAGTCGAACATATCTACAAACAAGATTTTGATCGCGATTCAAATACTATTGAAGTGTTTATTGGACGAATTCGAAGAAAATTATCGCCTTCCGTAATAAAAACAGTGCGTGGACTTGGGTACCAACTTAATGCCGAATAACAAAAGTAACTTCAAGCATTTAAGTTTAAAAAATCGCTTATTGTTAACGACTACCTTATGGTTAAGCCTGATGCTTGTCAGTGCTGGATTATTGATCCCTTATTTAATAAATGACTACTTAACCACAGATATAAAAAAGACACTCAGTCATTCAATGGATGAAATCATTGCGAATTTAGAAGTCGACAGTAACGGAAAATTAGTTCAGTCCGGTCAATTATCTGATCCTCGATTTAAGCGTCCCTACAGTGGACTCTATTGGTATGCCGAAAGTAAAAAGCAAACCTTACGATCTCGCTCTTTATGGGACAGTTCCTTACAAGAAAAAAAACACCATTACCTTGGACCTAATAATGAAGAACTGATCACGATTAAAAAATCAATTTCTTTATTTGATGTAAAAGGCCCGGTCTCCATCATTGTTGGCATTGATAAAGCCCCACTGTCTTCAACCATTGAGCAGGTAATGCAACGAATATGGCTATTATTAAGCCTCTTATTTATTGGCGTATTTACCTTAATCAGTTTTCAGGTAAAATGGTCTTTAAAGCCTTTATCTAAGCTGCAAACCGAGTTGCAAAAACTTCGTGATGGAGAACAAAACGCTTTAAAGCAATATTACCCTAACGAGATCCAACCACTCGTGACTGATCTCAATGCACTCGTTTTCCACTATCAAGAATTATTAGATCGTGCTCGTCATCATGCAGGAAATCTTTCTCATGCTTTAAAAACACCATTGTCCATTTTAAAAAATGAAACAGAAACACTGCCAGAAGAAAAAAAGAAACACTTTGAGCCCGCGTTATATGACTTACAACATCATATTGATTACCACTTAAATCGAGCACGTATGGCTGGCTCAAAACACATTCTATCAGCCAATAGCTCTCCCTCTAAGCGTATTGATAGCATGTCTATTGCCTTTGATAAACTGTACAGCCAACACTCTATTCTCGTTATTAACGAAATAGACTACGATCTTTTAGTCAATGTTGAACAAACGGATTTAGATGAAATTTTAGGAAACCTACTTGAAAACGGGTACAAATGGGCGACATCAATTATTCGTATCACGGCTAATATTGTGGATGATTTTGTTGAAATAAATATTGAAGATGATGGCCTTGGTATTCCCGAAAATAAATTCAAAGAAGTACTAAAAAGAGGTATACGACTGGATGAATCGGTAAAAGGGACAGGACTCGGTCTTAATATCGTACAAGAAGTCATTCATAGTTATCGCGGAAAACTCAACATTTCGAGATCACATTTAGGCGGTGCTAAAATTACGATTTACCTTCCATTATTTAAACAAAATTAATATATCGAGTATCAACAACGCTAAACCACTACCAAAATTAAAACTCTGGTCTGTATCTTGCTTTACAAAAGTATAATGTCAATTTATCTAATACGTTACTAACAAATAACACTATTAAATTTAATGAGCATCAGATACTCTTGCATTTACATCAAACAGAACAACAGACGATTAATTTTTGGCAGTCCAATGAAAAAAAATACCATCAGTAAAAAATGGCTATACTTCCCGATAATTAGCATGGTTATTTCTATGTTTATTGGGCTTTTCGTTTTTAATTCAACACTTTCGGATTGGCTAGAAAAGAAAGTTGAAGGGGGATTATCAAATGAAATCACAAGAACCATCAAAGAAATTAATGAAGACCAAATCTCTTTTGATGATCCTGTTCAGCTCGATATCTATTTCAAAACACAAGTTGAAGTAGCAAAAGAAGACCACATTACTCTAATAAAAGAAGACGGTACTCCAATTGCGGATAGCGATATTTCTTTAGCCTCAGTGTTAGCACTTGAAAACCATTTAAATCGACAAGAAGTTATTGATGCCAAAGATGGTTCGTACGGCACAACGACTCGTTTTAGTACCTCTCGCTTTAAAAATTTACTCTATTCAGCGAAATCATTTGAATACCAAGGACAAACTTACATTCTTCGCGCGGCAACACCATTAACTCGAATAGATGCCATGGTTGAAGAGTTAATGAATATTCTCATTGTTTTGATGGGAATTAACATTGTATTGGTTATTGGCTCTTCTTTGTTAAGTAACAAACTGATTCATCAACAAGTTAAGAATGAGCAAGACCAACAAGAAGAACGCATCGAACAGAGCACGCAAGAAATTGAATTGCTTCATCGCCTTGCCAACATGCTTGCTGCTTGTAATTCAATTACTGAAGCTCAAATGGTGGTTGAAGATATTCTTCCTCGTATTTTAGGCGACGTAAATGGCGTTGTTTCGCTCATCCGCTCATCACGCAATCAATTATTAGTTAAATTGGATTGGGGTGGCTCATGGCCAGGAAGTAAAACCTATGCTCCTGAAGAGTGCTGGGCATTACGAAAAGGCAAATTCCACCTGGCTAATGATAAATACACCACACTTCCTTGTTCACATATGGCGGCCACCGGTACAGATCAAACCCTATGTATCCCATTGATTGCTCATGGTAATACAATAGGAATGATGCATCTTTATCTTGGTCCAAATAAAGACATTGAAGAAAAAACTCAAAAACTGGCATTTACAGTCGCAGAACATTTGGGCCTTGCACTTGCTAATCTCAACTTACAAGAAAAGCTTCGAGAACAAGCAATCAGTGACCCATTAACAGGGCTATATAATCGCCGTTATTACGAAGAAACCATTAATCAAGAATTGATGCGATCTAATCGACACAAACAAGAAATGTCGTTATTAATGCTCGATTTAGACCATTTTAAACGATTTAATGATAATTACGGGCATGACGCTGGTGATTACGTGCTGAAAACCATTGGTTCCTTACTGCTTAGTACCATGCGTGGAGAAGATACGATTTGTCGTCTTGGTGGCGAAGAACTCGCGATTATCTTACCCAATACCAATGCTGAAGCGGCAATCAAGGTTGCTAACAGCTTATGTCGATCAGTCAGTGATTTACATCTAGCCATCAAAGATTTATCTCTTGGCAAGTTAAGCGTCTCTATTGGTATCTCAACTTACCCTGCGAATGGCCTGCAAGCCGATGACTTAACTAAATTGGCTGATATTGCTCTTTATGAAGCAAAAGGAAGAGGACGAGATCAATCTTGCCATTATGATGATTTAACCCAAAACGCAGAAAGCATCATTGAAAATACAGATAAAAATACGTGTAACAATGAAAATGTGACCGCGATAAAACAGTAAGTGGGTACAATAAAAGAGGCTGATAATTCGGCCTCTTTCATTCCCATTACACCTTAAATATTGGCGACATCCCAAGCACTTGAGAGTTAAGTAACAGCAATCCAAAAATCATTAAGACAATCCCCCCACTTAGCTGCAACAGTGAATGAGCCCGAGTTACACGTGGTGCACTTTTACTCGCTACTTTTAAATAACGCTGCACGACTTTCTTTCCAGTAATCGTCATCACAGCGATCGTTGATGTTGTCAGTGCAGTGCCTATCGCCATAACAAAAGCACTTATCACCCCAAGCCAATAAATATTAATCATATTAGCAAAAAGTAAGACCATTATAGCCCCAGTACAAGGCCGCATGCCGATGCTAATAATAATACCGATGTATTCTCTCACAGAAGAAGCACGGTTCATTTCATCTGCAGTAGCAAAATGTTTATGACCGCATGAACAAGAAGAGACCGCGGTATTATTTATATTTTGATTGCTCAATAAAGAAGACGGCCTGATCCTCACTGCCCCTTTTATTTTAAATCCCCCTTCTTTTGGGTTGTTCAAAGAACGCCATAATTGCCTTAATGATCGAATCACAATTAAGCCACCAAGAATCAACACAATATAAAAACTCAATCTAATGAATTGGTCTGCTTGCGCATTGACTTCATGCATTGACGCTTTAAATAAAACCAGAAGCACAGAGACTAAAGTAACCGCGACAAGCGCCTGCACCATTGAGGATAATAAGGTTAAAAGTAAACTGGTGTTCACCTTTGTTGGATGAGTGACCAGATAAGTCGTTACGATCATCTTTCCATGTCCGGGACCTAATGAATGAAACATCCCATATAAAAAACTTAAGCCAATTAACATGACCCCTGAAGCTACATTATCAGCCTTTGCTTCATAAAGAAGATCACTTAATTCAGCATAAATATCTCGTTGCATATTAATACTTGTTATCACCAAAGAAGGCCACTCCTGCCATAAAACATCCAGAGCAATAATACTTACCGTAATAAAAACTAAGATATTGATAACCGGTTTCATTGCCTGTTTGGACATTTTTGAACTTATCATTTTATTCACTCACTTCACCTTTTGGATTCATACCTACTTTGCAATGAACAACCGCACGTTGTGTAAAAAGTTGCCCCAACGCATTATCAGGGGCGGCATCTTGAGGCAATGACATCGCGTAAGCCATCTGTTTTGCGGTTGGGTGAGGGGTTATGATTTCAACCCTACATTGTTGAGATAATGCTTTCGAAAGCGTAATTGATGTCTCATTTTTCCATGCCATATCAACGTAAAAACTTGGCTCAAAAACCCTTAAGTTAAGTGACGATGATGTGATTTTTTGAGGTTTACCCAAGCGTAAATCAAAAGAAAGCGTTAGTTTCCCTTTCTTTTGAGTTAATCGCCCATGTTGATGCAGTGTAAATTTTATCGGTGTTTTATTCTCATCAAAATAGGTGTAATAGTGTGAACCTGAAACATTATTTATCATTGAATCAGCCAATTTCCTCATCGTTTCTACTCTATTTTCAGAAGATAAATCCTCCCCATCAAGAGCATACGCAGATGTCATTGCATCAAACGTCCAATTCATTGCTAAACCAGTAATTGTATTTTCGGTGCCTTCAATTGTTGTTGTCATATCAACCCAAGAATGAGGATGAGCAAACACAATACAAGGAAAAAACGCTGCGGCTATCAAGATCGTTTTTGCCCACTTAGGAATTTTATTACTTTCATTTTTTTCTGATTTATTTACTTTACTCTCTCGGCTATCCATTAAATCTAATACCTCGTATTACCCTCTCTTATTACGTTTAATATAAATGAAGGCTTGCATTAATGTTATGTTATAACATAACATTAAAAGCAACAGAACACTTATTCGCTCATGGCCTTAAAATGAAAAAAAGAGTTCCAAAATCACAAAATAAATCGTGGCTATTTTCCAGTGCTATTCAACGATTAACGATCGTTATATTCATAATATCAATATGTTACTTTGTCTTAATTTCGTTGTTGTAGAGAAAAAATAATGATTAAAATTGACTCTTTAACGGTCTATTACAATGATAATCTCGCACTTGATTCTGTTTCTGTCGATATTCAGCCACAAGATTTCGTCGCTATTATTGGTCCAAACGGCGCAGGTAAATCGACGTTATTAAAATCGATTATGCGCCAAATAAAACCAGTTTCTGGCTCTATTAGTCTCCCAAAAGAACACAAAAAAATAATGGCTTATCTACCGCAATCACATCAAATAGAACGTAACTTCCCAATTTCAGTAGAAGAATTTATTTCAGCGGGTGCTTGGTTACGAACCAGTTTCTGGCGTCATTTTTCTCACAAAGAACATACTCGCCTGCATGAAGCACTTAGAACCGTAAAGCTAATAGGAATGGAGAAACGACAAATAAGTGAATTATCTGGAGGACAATTTCAGCGTATGTTATTTGCAAGAATGCTAATGCAAGATGCGTCAATATTACTGCTTGATGAACCCTTTACCGCCATTGATAGCCAAACCGTTTTCGATTTAATGCAGGTTCTTCGTGACTGCCAGAAACAAGGTAAAACCATCATTGCAGTCGTTCATGATCTTTCTCTTGTTCAGCACTATTTTGATAAATCCATATTAATGGCCACTACATTAATTAAAGCAGGTAGCACAAGTGATGTTCTTCAGCCCACTTGGCTCTCTAAGGCCGGCTATCAACATGGTTGTGGGGTAATCGAATAATGACGTCATATCACTTTTTAATTAACCCTTTTATCGAGTTTTCGTTTATGCAACGCGCATTATGGGGCTGTGTTGTTCTTAGTTTAAGCGCTACGCCTATCGGGGTATTTCTTACATTAAGAAAAATGAGCCTCACCGGAGATGCAATGTCTCACGCTATTCTTCCTGGAGCCGCTATCGGTTTTCTTATTTCAGGTGTATCGGTTACTGCTATGACGATTGGAGGGGTAGTTGCAGGGTGTATTGTTGCCGGATTATCAGGTCTAGTCGCTCGCCATACGAAAATTGGAGAAGACTCCAGCATGGCAGCCTTTTATCTAATGTCACTCGCGTTAGGCGTTATTATTATTTCGTCTAAAGGCAGTAATTTAGATCTACTCCACGTTCTTTTTGGTTCGACACTTGCTCTTAATAACGATGCGCTGATTTTAATCACGATCATTGCCAGCGTCACATTGTGTATTCTTGCGATTCTCTATCGCCCTATCGTCCTTGAATGTGTTGATCCCGCTTTTTTTAAAACCATAAGTCGTTTAAGTAGTGTTGCTCATTTCAGTTTTTTATTTTTACTGGTCTTAAATCTTGTTGCCGGATTTCATGCATTAGGAACCTTAATGGCGGTAGGACTGATGGTATTGCCGGCCACTATTGCTCAATTTTGGTCCAAACAATTACGATCAATGTTACTCATTGCTTTCATTATTGCCGCATTAAGTTGTTACCTCGGCTTAATTCTTTCTTATTACTTCAGTTTTGCCACTAGTCCCGCCATCGTTCTCGTTATGGGAGTGTTTTATTTGCTCTCTTTATTCTTCGGTTCACAAAGCGGCTTTATTTCTACTCACGTACTCAAATTACAAACAGGGAAAAAACATGTCTAACACATTGTTCACAATTCCAGTATTAGCCCTCACTCTAGGGCTTAGCCACTCAGCCATCGCGTCAGAGCAAATGCCAGTGATCACTAGCTTTTCTATTTTAGGCGATATCGTATCTCAAATAGGAGGAGACCATATTGCGATAACTAATCTAGTCAAAGCCAATGGGGATGCCCATGTTTATCAACCAACCCCTATTGATGCAAAAGAAATTTCACAGGCGAAATTAGTTATTATGAATGGCTTGGGATTTGAAGGTTGGATGCCTCGTTTAATCGAATCCTCCAATTTTAAAGGAATCGAAATCATTGCATCAAATGGAATAACGCCGTTAACAAGGGAGGAGGAAGATCATCATCATGAAACTGATCATCAGCATGGAAACTACGACCCACACGCATGGAACAGTGTTAGAAATGTGAAAATTTACGTTAAAAATATAGAAGCGGGATTAATCAACGCGGACCCTAAAAACAGCGATGATTATAAGAAAAATGCAGATAATTATTTACAAAAACTGGATAAGCTAGAGATCACCATTCATCAAGAATTGGATAAAATACCACAATCCAAAAGAACCATAATCACACCTCATGATGCATTTGGTTATTTTTCTCGCGATTACAATGTCACGTTCTATGCACCTCAAGGAACAAGTACCGAATCGGAAGCCAGCGCTGCGGATGTTGCAACCATAATTCGACAAATAAGAAAGGACGATATCCAAGCCGTCTTTATCGAAAATATTACTGATAATAGAATGATCGAACAAATAAGTAACGAAACACACGCTCACATTGGTGGAAAGCTGTATTCAGATGCACTTTCAGGTCCCGATGAGCCAGCAACAAGCTATATAAAACTAATGCAGCACAATGTAAATACCATTACTCAAGCCCTAAAATAACCATTACCTATTATGTAACTAAAAGCACTCAAAAAGCCTTTAGTTACATAAAGAACACTAATAAATAAGATTAAAGCCACTTAATCTGGCGTTTCTTCTTCATCGACTTGAAGCATGAAATCCGTAACCCAACCGATCAAAAGAATCATCACCCACGACACCATTATCGAATTGGGTACTTCAAATTGCGGTGAAATAATTAATGTTGCAAAACCCAGCACTGGCAATACCCAAGAAAGCATTGATAACCAACTGTGGTATTTTGAACGCCCCACACTTTGTAAACAAACAATCAATCCAGTGATCGATAATGCGACAAGTGCAGCATGCTGCAAACCACCAATCCACAAAGGAATAACAAGGACTATCGGCCACCATGCGTTCTTATTCACCGGTTTCCAACTTCTCGCGGCAACCCAAACTAACACTACACTAATAATTTGAGTCAACGTCGCCCACGCACTTCCTAGTAATTTGCCTTCATACTGCAACGCCATGATCCCCGCTTCCATAGCAATAACCACTGACGCAACAAAAACAATCAAGTGAATACTTTTACGATGAGAAAAGATAACGATAAGAAGCGGAAACAAAGTCCAAACAGAAATAGACAAAGGAAGAGGCTGATAGCTTAATGTTAAACCAAATAGAGACAAACCAGCAATTAAAATCCAAGTAGCAACTCCCCCTTGTGGCAACAACCATAAAATAGGGATCGCTAAGGCTAATAATGGTAAATCGCCACCACTGACCCCAAAAGCCAATACACCAACAACAACAAGAACCAAACTTAACAAAATATTCAATACAAACAAAAACATCGCTTCCCCTCCATGGTTTAGCTTAAGGGTGTTAACCTTGTTATCGTTTTAGTTTAGCGGCAATATAGGGTTTTATCACTGATTCACCTCACTTTAATTAAAAGGTTGTTACGTCAATGAATGACTTTGCTCAAAGTATTTACACGAATCTTCTTCATGTCCCAAAAGGACGAGTGATAACCTATGGGCAACTTGCCAAACTTGCAGGATACCCAAACCATTCAAGACAGGTAGGTAAATTACTCGCAAAACTGCCTAACGATACAAAACTGGCTTGGTATCGAGTGATCAATTCACAAGGAAAAATATCATTGACTGGAGAACGTTTTTTCGTACAAAAAGCGAAATTAGAAGAGGAAGGGATTAGCATTAAAGACGACGGTAGAATTGAACATTTTAAGAAAGTAATAATGCGCTAATCTAAAGCACATTATTACTTCATATCATTTATAATGACGACTTACTGACGAACACCTTTTAGCAATAGGTCTTGAGTCATTGTTTTTTCTTGGTCAGTAATCACCGCATAATTGGTATCCGTTGTGAAACGTAATTTACCATCAACCATAATCGTTGCTCGTACTGAATAACGGTGATTCGCTTTAATATCTGCTGTTTTGAAATCCAGAGCGTAATTAAATGGCGATGATTTGTCAGCCGCTTTAAATGTTTGCTCAGAAATCGTTTTCGATGGTGCATCAGCTAAAGATACATCCGCCAGAGTTACGGTAATAACAGCCGTTGGTGGCAATGCAATACGCTCACGATAGCCAACTGAACCCGTTACTGTCTGTGTAACTACCGCTTGAGGCTCTTCTACCTGAGCAGTTTCAACTTGAACAGCCACTTCAGAAGCAACAGGCGCTTTCGCTGTTTTTTCTGTTGAATTACAACCAACCATAGCAACACTTGTAACCACTGACAAAGCAATTAATAATGACTTTTTCATTGTTTTACTCTCTTTTAATTATAAATGTGTGTCGATGTTCTAAATGTACAATTCCATTCGACTGACAACAAATATAAACCCAATAATCGACGCTGTCTTCCTCCTTACTTCATCTTTGACAAAACGCTGACTCAGTATAAGATTTCATAACACAACCTTGATGTTGATCCTCCTCTTATTAACACCCTATTTAACTTATTGAACTCAAGCTGAATCTATTTCACAATAGAGCGATAACGTTAGAATTAAAAAGGCATTCTTGATGAACAAACCACTTAATGAATTATTAACCCTGTTGCAATTAGAACAACTCGAACAAGGGCTATTTAGAGGGCAAAGCGAGAACCTAGGCTTACCTCAAGTATATGGTGGTCAAGTCATTGGACAGGCTTTATCGGCCGCTCGCTATACCGTTGATAACGCCAGAACGGTGCATTCTTTTCACAGCTATTTCCTTTATCCTGGTGATCCTGAAAAAGCCATCATCTACGATGTAGAAAACCTACGAGATGGCAGAAGTTTCAGCACTCGTCGAGTGAAAGCTATTCAAAATGGTCGCCCTATTTTCTACTTAACGGCGTCTTATCATGGTGATGAACCTGGATTTGAACATCAATCAAAAATGCCAGAAATTGCGGGCCCTGAAAACTTCGCCTCTGAAACTCAACTTGCAGAAGCAATTAAGCACGTACTTCCACCTCAAATACAAAAAATATTCTGCAGCGAAAAACCGATCGAAGTTCGCCCAGTAAATATCATAAATCCATTAGCCCCTAAAAAAGCAGCGCCAACACAACATTTATGGATCAAAGCCAATGGTGATTTACCTGATATCCAGTTGATCCATCAATATATATTGGCTTATGCGTCTGATTGGGGATTCTTAACGACGGCACTTCACCCGCACGAAGTCAGCTTGCTCACTCCGAATTTCCAAGTGGCAACCATTGATCATTCAATGTGGTTCCACCGCCCATTCAAAATGGATGAATGGTTGCTTTACTCAATTGAAAGTACCAACGCCAGCGGCTCTCGTGGCTTAGTCCGTGGCGAGATATTCAACCAAAAAGGCGAACTTGTGGCATCTGCAATGCAAGAAGGCTTAATGAGAATGAAAAACAAATAAGTACTTAATCTGTTTAAAAACGCGTAAGGCGCATCAATTGCTCTTACGCATTTTTGATCTCACTTTTATTACAGAGGTAATTCAGTTGTGTATTTCAATGGTTCCATAGCGAAGGTACTGGTTACATTGGATATACCATCCACACTATTAACCAATTTCTTATAGAAGCTATCGAAAGCTTTCATGTCTTCAGCTAAAACTTTCATCATATAATCATATTCACCAGCCATACGATAAAACTCCATGACCTCGGGAAAGTCAGACACCGTATCAACAAATTTTGAATACCATTCATGCGAATGATTTGATGTTTTTATTAATACAAACGCATTAAAGCTCAGTCCCAATTTCTCAGGATTTAACAAGGCCACTTTTTTCTCAATAACCCCACCCTCTTCTAAGCGCTTTAATCGCTTCCAACAAGGGGTTGTCGTTAAGTTTACCGCTTCAGCAAGTTCACTCAGAGAAATCGTACTGTCTTTTTGTAGTAAAGAAAGTAAGGTAATATCCACTTTATCTAGTTCATGTTTTCCCATTCATTCCCACCTGTAGAATTAATTTCTCTTTAACTGCTAATATACAGTAAATATAGCAAAGTTTTTCTCAAGTAACAGAGGTACATTATTCACATCGTCCATATTTAAGGAAAAGAATTATGTGTACAGATCATAACTGGATTAATAACGCTATTCGTAAAATAGAAGCGGACTACCAACGCTCTGCGGATACCCATCTCATTAAGCTTGATTTGCCAATGCTTAATGGTATTGATGTTTACCTAAAGGATGAAAGTACGCATCCAACAGGGTCACTTAAGCATCGCTTAGCCCGATCTCTTTTCCTTTATGCCATCTCAAATGGATGGATTGGCCCTAACACCCCGATTATTGAATCCTCATCAGGCAGTACTGCGGTATCTGAAGCCTATTTCGCACGTCTTTTAGGTCTTCCTTTTATTGCTGTCGTGCCTCGCTGTACCGCGAGTAAAAAAATAGAAATGATTCAGTTCTATGGCGGTAAAACGCATTTTGTCGAACGTTCTGATGAAATTTATGCAGAATCTCGCCGTTTAGCGCAAGAGTTAGATGGTCATTATATGGATCAATTTACTTACGCAGAGCGAGCAACGGATTGGCGTGGCAACAATAACATCGCTGACAGTATATTCAGTCAAATGAAATTAGAAGATCACCCTGAACCAACATGGATCGTAATGAATCCAGGGACTGGCGGAACGTCAGCAACCATTGGTCGCTTCATTCGATATCAAAAATACCACACGAAATTGTGCGTGGTTGATCCTGAAAATTCGGTATTCCATGATTTCTATAAAACAGGCAATAAAGATCTAACATTAGAATGTGGAAGTAAAATTGAAGGAATTGGGCGTCCGCGAGTGGAACCTAGCTTTATTCCAGGCGTCATTGATGAAATGCGCACCATTCCTGACGCAGCAAGTGTTGCAACAGCACGTTGGCTAGAAGGCATTCTAGGCAGAAAAGCAGGGGCTTCAACAGGAACCAATTTACATGGCGCATTACAATTGGCTTGTGAAATGGAGCAACGTGGTGAAAAAGGATCTATTGTGACTTTATTGTGTGACAGTGGTGACCGTTATTTGGATACATACTATAACGATGAATGGGTAGCTAAACATATTGGCGACCTAACACCTTATCTCGCTCAGTTAAAAAACTTCGAACACACAGGTCAGCTGTAACCCTACGAGTAAACCCCATTATCAAAGCCATCATTAACGTGATGGCTTTTTTATCTATTCTTCCTTACTATGCTCACTAATTACAAAACTTGGAGTTAATGACCTATGTCTACAGCTATTGTTGTTTTTAGTGGCGGTCAAGATTCGACCACTTGTTTAATTCAAGCACTTACCCATTATGATCATGTTCATTGTATTACTTTTGATTATGGCCAACGTCATAATCAAGAAATTGAAGTAGCTAAATCTGTCGCTTTAGACTTAGGGGCAACCTCTCACAAAGTCATGGATGTGGGTTTATTAAATGAATTGGCCGTCAGTTCGTTAACTCGCGATAACATACCGGTTTCTCATGAACTGCAAGAGAATGGTTTACCGAATTCATTTGTTCCTGGTCGTAATATTTTATTTTTAACTCTTGCTGGTATTTATGCATACCAATTAGGTGCAGAAAGCGTTATCACGGGCGTATGTGAAACTGACTTTTCTGGTTACCCTGATTGTCGAGATGAATTTGTAAAATCGATTAATCAATCTCTTGTATTAGGAATGGATCGTAAATTAAAAATCGATACTCCTTTAATGTGGCTAAATAAAGCGGAAACATGGGCATTAGCCGATAAGTACGGCAAGTTAGATTATGTTCGTAATCAAACATTAACCTGCTATAACGGCGTTATTGGTGATGGCTGTGGTGATTGCCCATCATGTGACTTGCGCAAAAATGGTTTAGACGACTATTTAGCAAATAAAGAATCAGTAATGGCTGACTTAGAGTCAAAAATTTAATACTGATGTTTGCTTTATTCATGCATAAAAAAACCGCAAAGTAATCGTATTACTTTGCGGTTTTTTATATCAATCACATCTATGTACTTAGTGTGATATTCGTCCTTTGATGTCGTGATCTAATTCTCTATTCAACAACTCTTCGACATGACCTGGGGAATGTGTTTTACCTGAGATCAATCGATACATCGCAGGAATAACAAATAACGTCACCAAGGTGGCAAAAGCCATACCAAAGAAGATAACCGTACCTACAGCAACTCGGCTTTCATAGCCTGCCCCTGTTGACATAATTAACGGTATAGCACCAGCTAGTGTTGTAAACGCCGTCATTAAAATAGGGCGTAAACGACGAGCAGAAGCATCAACAATTGCTTGCTCTAGCTCAACGCCTTTATCACGAAGTTGGTTGGCAAATTCAACAATCAAAATACCGTTCTTAGTCACCATGCCTATCAACATGATCATACCAATTTGACTGTAAATATTTAAACCTTGTCCCATAACCACTAAGCCTAAAAAGCCACCAAATACCCCCATAGGTACGGTAAACATAACGACCATTGGGTTAATAAAGCTTTCAAACTGAGCGGCAAGAACAAGATAAGCAACCAATAGCGCCAAGCCAAAAACAACTAAAATACTGGATTGATTCTCTTTAAAGTCTTTTGATTCCCCCGTATAAGCAACTGAAATATCACTTGGTAACATTTCTATGGCTTTCGCATCTAAATAATCCAATGCATCACCTAATGTTGCTCCATCTTTTAAGTTTGCTGTTAACGTAATCGACTTTTGCTTATTGGTGTGAGACAAACGGATCGCTGAGGCGACTTCGTTTATCTTGGTAACCGTATCTAAGGTAACCAATTCACCACTGGAGGTTCTCATGTAAATTTGACTAAGATCGGCCGCATTATTGAAGTTATTTTCATCGCCACGTAAATACACATCGTATTCTTCACCACGCTCAATAAAGGTTGTTTCACTCTTACCGCCTAACATGATTTCAAGCGTATCTGAGATGTCTGAAATCTTAATACCTAATTCTGAGGCGCGATCACGATCAACCGAAACAACCAATTCAGGCGTTTTTTCAGAATAGTTAATATCAGCACCTTCCATTAATGGGCTATTATTTGCTTCCGCTTTTAATATCTCACCCCATTGTTGTAACTCTTTATAATCAGAACCACCAAGTACAAATTGAACCGGTTCACTTGAACCACCACGGAAACCTGGCATCATTGGAAATACGCGCGCATCAGGAATATCAGCCAGTGCTTTTTTAATGACACCGAGTCCTTCTTGGGCCGTCAGATCTCGATCCGCCCAATCTTCTAAGATCATGATAACAAAGCCCGTCTGATCCCCTGCATTACCACCAAAAGCCGGTGATTGAACACTAAATGATTTCAAGAACCCTTTGCCTAGTAGAGGCATCAATCGCTCTTCAACAATATCCATGTTCGCACTCATGCGGTTATAACTGGTTGCATCAGCACCACGTACAAACGCAAACAACACACCGCGATCTTCTTGTGGAGTCAATTGTGATGGTACTTGCTGCATTAAGCCGTAACTACCGCCAATACACGCAAGAATAACCACAGGAGCAAGTAGACGCCATGCAACCGCTTTAGTGACAGACTTTCGATAACCACGCTCTAAAGAGGCAAACATCTTATCAACGAAAATATTAAAACGATTTGGTTTTACATTCGCTTTTAAAATCTTACTTCCTAGAACAGGGGTTAGCGTCAATGCGATTAACGAGGAGAACAACACCGACATAGCCAGTAAGACTGAAAATTCAGTAAACAATAACCCCACCATTCCTTCCATAAAAGAAATGGGTAAGAACACCATCACTAACACTAACGTCGTTGCAATAACAGCAAAACCAACTTCTCTTGTGCCTTTGTATGCAGCAAGCAGTGGCGATTCTCCCTTTTCTAAATGATGGAATATGTTCTCAACAACAACAATGGCATCATCAACCACCAAACCGATGGATAAAATTAACGCCATCAAGGTGATTAAGTTAATCGAAAATCCAAAATAGTAGGCGGCAATAAAAGAAGAGATTAAAGAAACAGGCACAGTAACCGCAGGGATCAACGTGGCACGAGCTTGCCCAATAAAGATATAAAGAACCAAAATAACCAAGCCGCCCGTAATAAAGAGCGTGCTATATACTTCTGAGATCGACCGTTCGATAAATACGGTAGAATCATAATCAATCGCTAATCGAGTCCCCTCAGGTAAAAACTGTTGGATCTTTTCGACTTCCTCATGAACTAGCGTTGCCATTTCTAGCGGGTTCGCATCAGATTGAGGAACAATGCCCATACTTACATTGACAATACCGTCACTTTTAAACGTCGAGTTTTCGTTCTCTGCACCAATATAAACATCAGCCACGTCTTTTAAATAAATAGGCGTACCATCACTCGCCGTTTTTACAACAAGATAGTTAAAATCATCCGCTTTGTTATAAAGACGCTCAGTTCGAACCGACATTACGATGGCATCATTTCGAACTTCCCCCCCGGGACTTTCAATATTTTCAGAACGAAGCGCGGCAGTAATATCTGAAGCAATAACACCACGTCCAGCCATAAGCGCGGGTTTTAGTTTAACGTACATAACCTTGTACAAACCACCCGAGATATCAACCGAACTGACGCCATTAATTAAACTAAAACGGTCAATCAGCACACGCTCGGTATAATCCGTTAATTCAGTTCGATCCATTACGCTTGAACTTAAATTAATATAAACCGATGCTTCACCACTGCCATTATTTTTAAATACAATCGGGTCATCTGCTTCATCAGGTAATCCACTTTGAGCTCGAGCAACGGCATCACGGACATCACTCACGCCTGTATTTAAGTCATACCCTAAATCAAACGTAATCGTAATACGTGACATGCCATTTCGAGTCGTTGATTCGATCTCATCAATGCCACTAATACCGGATAATTGATCTTCCAATACTGAGGTAATTTGGTTTTCCATAATGGTCGCAGAAGCGCCATCATAAGTCGTACTAACCGACACGACTGGACTTTCAATATCTGGCATTTCACGTACGGCTAACTTGCTAAAAGACACCGCACCAAACACACACAACAACAAACTTAGAACAATGGCAACTACCGGCCTTTTTACTGACGTATCAGATAACCACATTATTGAACCTCAGCTTTTATCGTCTCAGCATCTGTTGAGATCATTTTAACCGTTACACCATCACGCATATTGACAAGACCTTGAACAACAATGTCTTGGCCTATATCCAAACCTTTTTCAATAACCACTCGGTTTTCTACACGAGCACCTAAAATCACTTCCGTACGAATCACTTTATTATCATCACCAATGACATACACATAACGTTTTGTACCTGAATACTCAAGTGCTTGAACAGGAATAATCGGTGCATTGATCGCAGGAAAATCCAACGTTGCGGCCATTAACATACCCGGCTTCATTTTTAGTTCTTTATTAGGAAAATCAATTCGAATGCGTAAATTAAGTGTTTCTGCATTTATACGAGAATCAATACCAACCACTTCACCAGAGAACTCAAGATCTCCCCATGCTTGGCTCTTAGCGTCGACTTTCATCCCTGTTGATAGCATTGATAAATAACGCTCAGGCACTTGTAAATCCAATTGCATTAAAGAAAGGTTGTCCAATGTAAGTAATTCACTACCAACACTGACCATTTTACCTAAGCTAAAATCAATAAAACCAACCGTTCCAGCAAAAGGCGCTGAGATATGTAAGTCACGTAATTCAGCATTTGCGGCTTCTAAACGTGCCTGTGCAATATTTACACTGGCTTTTTGCCCATCAATCTCAGTTTGAGTAATCGCATTCTTTTTCGACAAACGCTGAAACTCTTTTAATTTACGTTGTTCATCATGTAAATACGCTTGAGCCTCTTTTATTACCGCTTTTGCTTTATCATCATTTAACTGAATCAATAGCTGACCTTTTTTCACCGTTTGATTGGCCTTAATCGCAATACGATCGACTTTTCCTGAAACTTCAGGTGAAATAATGACGGATTCTGCGGCTTCAAGCTTTCCAATTAACGATAAAGACTGAGATATCTCATGAGTTGCTACTTCTTCAGCAACAACAGCAACAGATTCATTACTGGTTGGTCTTTTAGCATAAGAAGATGTAGAAAAAGTACATGCTAATAAAACGGCAAGGGCGATAGACTTTGTTTGATTCATACTGTGACTTATTTTAATTATGGAATTCAGTTAGTGAACATAGTTTACCAAGTGAAAAGGCATTTGTTCGTCAATGAATGTAAAGATGACGCAATAAACTGTAAAAACAATCACTTCAATCTATCTACTATTCACTCATTTAGTTCATAAATGGTGATTTTTAACCCTTTATGACGAAAAAGTCAGCATTCAAATCAAAAAACACATAAAAGTGCTTTACAGAAAAACGAAGTTTGCTATTATTCGCTCCGAACTTGGCAAGGTCGTTGGGAAAACTCTTGTTAAGTATAAAAATCTCTCGTTGGGGGGGTTCCCGAGTGGCCAAAGGGAGCAGACTGTAAATCTGCCGCGTAAGCTTCGATGGTTCGAATCCGTCCCCCCCCACCATATTTTTCTTAATTGTTTGAATTAACGATTAGGATAACTTGATTACTCCGTTGGGAAACGAGTTAATTAAGTATAAAAATCCCCGTTGGAGGGGTTCCCGAGTGGCCAAAGGGAGCAGACTGTAAATCTGCCGCGTAAGCTTCGATGGTTCGAATCCGTCCCCCTCCACCATTATTCTTCTTGATTGTTTGAATTAACGATTAAGATAACTTGATTACTCCGTTGGGAAACGAGTTAATTAAGTATAAAAATCCCCGTTGGGGGGGTTCCCGAGTGGCCAAAGGGAGCAGACTGTAAATCTGCCGCGTAAGCTTCGATGGTTCGAATCCGTCCCCCCCCACCATTATTCTTCTTGATTGTTTGAATTAACGATTAAGATAACTTGATTGCTCCGTTGGGAAACGAGTCAGTTAAGTATAAAAATCCCCGTTGGGGGGGTTCCCGAGTGGCCAAAGGGAGCAGACTGTAAATCTGCCGCGTAAGCTTCGATGGTTCGAATCCGTCCCCCCCCACCATTATTTATCTCGTAAGAGATCGAAAAGCCAATTCAGAAATGAATTGGCTTTTTTTGTGCCTGTTAAGAAAATAAATCATATTCTCCTCTTTTTAGCCTTGCCAAAAGAACTGTATAAATATACAGTTAATAATATATTTCATATTACCGCCCCATTAATTAGATTCTCAAGCCAATTAATGCCGTTGGTATACATAGAGACCATTGAAATGCACATTGCAGAAGTACAAAAAAATCAAGAACAACCTTCACAATGGAAAACATGCAGTTTATGTAATAAAGAAGCGTTTTGTTCTCCTTCCACAAGTGTAACAATGGCGTGGATCAAAGCAGGATTAGGGCAACAAAAATGCACATGGCGTTGTGAAACTTGCCAACCGACAGCCCGGTTAATGAATTAAACTTTATCGTAAATTAGTGGTAATATCATTGTATTAAAAGATCCTCGCTCAACTAGGATCATAAGAAAAACAAGGACTTTAACCACTATGAAAGTAATTAGCTTCAATATAAATGGCCTTCGTGCTCGTCTTCATCAATTACAAGCTATCATTGATAAACACAACCCTGATGTTATTGGTCTTCAAGAGATCAAAGTACATAACGACATGTTTCCAGTCGAAGCCGTTGAAGCCATGGGTTATAACGTGTATTTCCACGGCCAAAAAGCGCACTACGGCGTGGCAATGCTTTGTAAAAAAGAACCAATTTCTGTTCAATATGGGTTTGATACCGATACTGAAGAGCATCAAAAACGCATGATCATGACAACACATGAACGCGATGATGGCTCAAAAGTAACCGTGATGAATGGCTATTTCCCACAAGGTGATAGCATTAAGCACGAAACTAAATTTCCATATAAACGTCAATTTTATAAAGATTTAATGATTCATCTGAATACTCATCATACTAATGATGAAGAATTGATCATTATGGGTGATATTAATATTAGCCCAATAGATGCAGATATCGGTATTGGCGAGCCCAACGCAAAACGTTGGTTGAGAACTGGGAAATGTTCTTTCCAACCTGAAGAGCGTGAATGGCTACAAGCGCTAAAAGATTGGGGATTTGAAGATACTTTCCGCAATCTTCATCCTGAAGTAACCGATCAATTCTCTTGGTTTGATTATCGTTCAAAAGGCTTTGTTGATAATCGTGGCCTTCGTATTGATGTTGTAATGGCTACCCCCTCATTAGCAGGTAAGTGTACTGAAGCGGGTATTGACTACGAATTACGTGCAATTGAAAAACCGTCTGACCACGCACCAATCTGGTCTACTTTTAAATAGTATTAAGCTCTCACCTTTTTAAGGGGGAGCTTTTTTATTGCGTTGCTGTTACGAGTAAAAATAAGCTAGCCCAAAATATTCATTCGATCCCTATTTAATGATTTTGGTTATAGAACCATCGCTTATTTAAACGAGTATTATTGAGGAAATACAATGAAATTATTCATCTTTGATCACTGTCCGTTTTGCATGAAAGCAAAAATGGTCGCAGGAATAAAAAATCTTCCTGTTGAATTTACTTACCTTCAAAATGATGATGTCGATACGCGTATCGAAATGGTAGGAGCAAATATGGTACCTATTTTAGAGAAAGACGACGGCACCTACATGGCTGAAAGCCTTGATATTGCAAAATACCTCGACGAAAACGACCATTACCCGGTCATTGAACAAGGTACTTGTGCTGATGATATTTCAGAATGGTTAAGTAACGTTCGTCCTTTATTTAATAAATTGACCTTTCCTCGTTGGACTAAATTTGATTTACCAGAGTTCGAACGTCCTGAAGCCGTTACTTGGTTTACGGACAAAAAAGAAGCGTTTATTGGGATGAGTTTTGACGATGCTTTTGCCCAAAGCGATAAGTTTATTAATGAATTAACACCTTTATTGGTTGATGTTAACTTCATCACTTTACCTTCAGAGAAAGGAAATAAGATCACTTGGGATGACATCAATTTTTTCCCATTCCTGCGTAATCTGACAGTAGTAAAAGGATTGGACTTCCCTCCTCATTTAAAAAACTATTTAGAAGAGATCAGTGAGCTTACCGGTGTGAATCTATACTTAGATGTCGCGGTATAGCGTTAATGCTAATCAGTGGTTATAGGATCAAAAAAGAGCACATAAAAAGTGCTCTTTTCTTATCATTACGACTATAACCAGCGTTGGTACCAAATAATTTCACCATATTCAATGAAATCAAAAACACTCAAAAATAATGCACAAATCAGTACGAATTTCACTAGCCTTACCAATAAAAGTGATAAGCCCATAACGACCTCCTCAAAGAGTATAATCTGGCTATACTACATTAAAACAAAAAGAGCACAGTTCTGTGCTCTTTTTGATTATAACTTAAAATACAATTAACTTAGTGGTCTCATAAATCTAAGCATTCGTGTCTCTAACTGTTTAAATACAAAAATAATAATGAACGTTAGACACATGTAAAACAAACCTGCCGCAATATATGATTCAAAAGGTGCGTAGTAACGAGAATTCACTAATCGTGCTGCGCCAGTCAAATCCATCAAAGTTACAATGCCCGCAATCGCAGAACCATGTAACATGAAAATTACTTCATTACTGTATGCAGGCAACGCTCTGCGTAATGCACTCGGTAAAATAATGCGTTTATAAGTTTGAAATTGACTCATGCCATACGCTTTTGCCGCTTCAATTTCACCTTGAGGTAAGCCATTAATAGAGCCTCGAACGATCTCCGAAGTATAAGCGCCTGTATTTAATGCAAAAGCAACCAAAGCACAAAATGAAGCATGTTCCCATACTGTGTCTTTCACGGGATAAAATTGATCCATTCCGTAATAAATCAAATACAGTTGGATCAGTAATGGTGTACCGCGAAAGAAATAAATATAGGCCCACGCAGGAACCCAAATTAATGGATTATTGCTGTTTCTAGCAATCGCGGTAGGGACGGCAATGCACAACCCAATAATAAGAGATAAAGCGACTAACCAAACAGTAGTCCAAAGGCCATCCAAATAAACGGGTAGGCTCTCAATAATAATTGAAAAATCCATGCTTACCTCGTATGAATACTAAATTTACGCTCAACCAGTTTTAAAGCACCAGTCGACACGGCAGTGAATAATAAGAAAATACAAGCAACGGTCATATAAAAAGTAAACGGCATTTTGGTTGTACCAGCTGCCATAGAACTAACACGAACCATGTCTTCTAATCCAATGATTGAAACTAAAGCAGTCGTTTTTAATAACACTAACCAGTTATTACCAAAACCCGGTAACGCATGCCTAATCATCTGTGGAAACAAAATACGACGGAAGGCCATTGGACCACTCATACCATAGGCTTTGGCTGCTTCCATTTCGCCTCGGTCAACAGCCATAATCGCCCCACGAAACGTCTCTGCCATATAAGCACCAAAAATGAAACCTATCGTGAGAACACCAGCAATAAATGGACTAATTTCTATATAATCAGGAAGGTAGGCAACCCATTCATGATTTGGGTCTGAACTTGTCATCCATTCGTTGATCCATTCATTTGACTCATACAGGCCATTATTCAATAGCATCTGTCCGCCAAAAAATAGCAACATCATTAAGACAAGATCAGGAATACCACGAACAACGGTAGTGTAGACTGTCGCAATAGATCGAGCCCAGCGATACGGCGCTAATTTAGCTAACGCACCTAACATCCCTAAAAACACGGCTAAAATGAGTGATAGCAGTGCGACTTGTAACGTAACTAATGCCCCATCTAAAATCGAGGACTCATATCCTTGCAAATCTAACATACTGCTTCCAAGCTTTCGCTTTAACTATTAGAAAATTGAAAGAGGCTATAGATTACGGCCTCTTTCATATGAATTAGTACTTTTTGTACTTATTCACCATATACATCATAGTTGAAGTATTTTGCTGCAATTTCTTGATAAACACCTTTTTCACGAAGTGAATCAATTGCGGCATTCAATTGTTTTGTTAAATCTTTATCTTGTTTGCGAGTTGCGATACCAAACCCATCACCAAACCATTTTGGATCCGTTAGCGAAGGACCAACAAATTCGTATTCTTTACCGCCAGGTTTGTTTAGTAACCCTTCTTCTAATGCTGATGCATCACCAAGAACAGTATCAATACGACCCGCTTTAAGATCTAGATATGCTTCATCAAATGAGCCATAACGCTTAAGCTCAACACCAGAACCAAAGTTGTCTGTCAAATATTTATCGTGTGTTGTCGCGCGTTGAACACCAACGGTTACCCCTTTTAGACCTTCTTTAGTCATGACTAATTCTGTGCCTTTTTTAGCAACAAATTTATTCGGGATCAGTGCGTATTTCTCAGTGAAATCGATTTTTTTCTTGCGCTCTTCTGTAATAGACATTGCTGCAATAATCGCATCATATTTACGAGCCAATAGTGATGGGATAATACCATCCCAATCTTGAGCAACGATCTTACAACGAGCTTCCATCTCTTTACATAGTGCGTTAGCGATATCGACATCAAACCCTTTCAGTTCACCTGATGGTTCAGTCCAACTAAATGGAGGATATGCCCCTTCAATACCAAATCGAATTTGCTTCCATTCTTTTGCTTGAGCTGCGCCAGTAACGGCTGTAGATGCAACAATTGCTGCTAATAACCACTTCTTCATTTCCTTGCTCCTGTAACTAACTTCATTTTTATTGATTTAATACACTGCGTTATTTCGGTATTGCTTAAAACATCAATAAACCAATCAGTATATTGACGAAATAAATTGCTGTAATCGTTCGGATTCTGGTTCAGTAAAGAGTTTCTTTGGATCCCCCTGCTCTTCGACCAAACCTTGATGTAAAAACATGACATGATTTGATACATCACGAGCAAAAGCCATTTCATGAGTGACAACTAACATGGTTCGTCCTTCTTCTGCCAAGTCACGCATTACGCCTAAAACCTCACCAACCAATTCAGGATCTAAGGCTGAGGTTGGTTCATCAAATAACATGACTTCAGGATCAACGGCGAGTGCTCGAGCAATGGCTGCACGTTGTTGTTGGCCACCAGATAGATGTCCTGGGTAATAATCGCGACGCTCATATAACCCAACTTGCTTTAAAATTTGTTCTGCTTTCTCAATCGCTTCTGCTTTTGGTACACCAAGAACATGTATTGGTGCCTCTATTACATTTTGTAAAACCGTCATATGAGACCAAAGGTTAAATCCTTGAAATACCATAGCGAGGCGTGAGCGAATTCGTTGGACTTGTTTTTCGTTAACTGGGATGGATTCACCAAGGCGGTTATTCTTCATCTCAATCAATTCACCATTAACCCAAATTTCGCCTTTGGTCGGTGTTTCTAATAAATTAATACAACGTAGGAAGGTACTTTTACCTGAGCCAGATGAGCCAATAATAGAGATGACGTCACCTTTGTTGGCTTCCAGTGATATCCCTTTTAATACTTCATTTTGCCCAAAGTGCTTATGTAAATCTTTCACTTCTAGCGCGACAACATCCTTCATGCGCCATAACTCCTAATTTGTCAGTATTGTTATTATATTGAGATCTTTAATACAAACAAAACATAACACCGAGCAACCAAAGTAGCAACAAATCATCAACTAAATATGACACGTGAAACACTTAATTATAAAAATTAGAACCTTCAAATCGATTACTATAATTTGATTTTAATGAAATTAAATTACAGCTTTTTATCTAATCACAGAAAAAAACACAGGAAACTGTCATTTTATTTCACTAAATAACATAAAATGATCGAGATCAATCACCTTTGAAACATATCTGATAAGCTTCAATCGTTAGTTAAATACAAGACAAATCATTACCTATTTTTGCAATTCAGGTAATAAATGTATCGTGATTTGTGACGACATATAAAAGCATACTGTGACCTCGCTAACGTTAATTGATTAACGATTTCTCCATGCTCAAAATTTATGTCACAAATAAATTATATTCGTATAATGATAAACAGACCCTAAAACTAAATGGTTTTATATTTCATATCATTACAAAGGACATCTGCTCGTGAAAAAAGAATACAACCAATTCGATGCTATCGTTCCACCAGATATGGCTAAAAAAGCCGAAGATGTTGGTACTTATAAAGCCACTAAAGCCCCTTTCCAATCTTTTTACCTTGCAATAACTGCTGGTGTATTTATTTCTATCGCCTTTGTATTCTATATTACCGTAACAACGGGTGCTGGCGATGCACCTTGGGGCATGGTTAAACTGGTTGGCGGTCTTGCCTTTAGCTTAGGACTTATTCTTGTTGTTATTTGTGGTGGTGAATTATTTACATCATCTGTATTAACAACGGTTGCAAGAGCAAGTAATAAAATCACAACGAGCCAATTATTAAAAAACTGGTGCATTGTGTATTTTGGTAACTTCATTGGTGCTATGTTTTTTGTTGCAATGATTTGGTTTGCTAAAATGCATTTACTGGATAATGGACAATGGGGCCTTACAGCGATGAAGGTAGCCCAACATAAAATTCATCATACTTTTGGCCAAGCCGTTGCTTTAGGTACATTGTGTAATCTGATGGTTTGTTTAGCGACTTGGATGACTTTCTCTTGTCGTAGTAACTCTGATAAAGTACTTGTGATGCTATTACCAGTTGCAATGTTTGTTGCGGCAGGCTTTGAGCACAGTATTGCAAACATGTTTATGGTTCCACTAGGCATCGCAATTCATGCTTTTGCTAGTCCTGAGTTCTGGACAGTAATCAATGTTGACCCATCAGCATTTGCTGATTTGACAATAAGTAATTTTGTAGTAAATAATTTAATTCCAGTCACCATTGGTAATATTCTTGGTGGCGGACTTTTAGTCGGTATTACTTATTGGAATATTTATTTAAAACCAGACGCTCGTCATTAATTCTTAATACAGAGATCAATGACTGAGTCTATTGTGATTGTTGTTTATTTCATCACAATAGATGTTATAGGAATGCTTGAAACCCAGTACGGCATCCCTTCTTTACTTTAATAAGTAAGCGTCAGTATAATACTTCTTGGGTAGCGTCAACCGCTACCCAAACTTTATTAAAAAAATTGAAGATTTATTGATTTAGTTTAAGGTTTACAAAAAAAGTTTAAGCTATGATTGAAAAATCGAAACGTTAGTCGCAATATGAATGCTTATAGACTCGTTTTTATAACCATCCATATTGTTATTAAATATAGAGTGTACTATTTGCCCATACGGGTTGTGGTCTATTCATTACACCACTGAAAATAGTACGTATTTTTTCTACTAAAAAGGTAGGTATATCATGGCAGAGCAATTTGCTAAAGCTTGGACAGGTTTTGCAGACGGTGAGTGGCAAAACGAAGTTAACGTTCGCGATTTCATCCAAAAGAACTATGCACCTTATGAAGGTGATGAAGAATTCTTAGTTTCTGAAGGTACTGAAGCAACTAACAAGCTTTGGGCTAAAGTAATGGAAGGCATCAAGCAGGAAAACGCAACTCATGCGCCTGTTGATTTTGATACTTCTCTTATCTCTACCATCACATCTCACGATGCGGGCTACATCAACCAAGACCTAGAAACAATCGTTGGTCTTCAAACTGATGCTCCTCTAAAACGTGCAATCATCCCTAATGGTGGTGTACGTATGGTAGAAGGTTCTTGTAAAGCATACGATCGCGTTCTTGATCCTATGGTTTCAAAAATCTATTCTGAATACCGCAAAACACACAATGCTGGTGTTTTCGATATCTACACTAAAGACATTCTAAACTGTCGTAAATCAGGTGTTCTAACAGGTCTTCCTGATGCTTACGGCCGTGGTCGTATCATTGGTGATTACCGTCGTGTTGCACTTTACGGTATTGATTTCCTTATCACAGACAAACTGGCTCAATTCGCATCTTTACAAGAACGTTTTGAAAAAGGCGAAGACCTAACAGCAACAATGCAACTTCGTGAAGAAATTGCTGAGCAACACCGCGCTCTAGGTCAAATCAAAGTGATGGCAGCTAAATACGGCTGTGATATCTCAGGTCCTGCTACAACTGCTCAAGAAGCAATTCAGTGGACTTACTTCGGTTACCTAGCTGCTGTTAAATCTCAAAACGGTGCTGCAATGTCTCTAGGTCGTACTTCGACTTTCCTAGACATCTACATCCAACGTGATATCGAAGCAGGTCTTCTAACGGAAGAACTAGCTCAAGAAATGATCGATCACTTCGTAATGAAGCTACGTATGGTTCGTTTCCTACGTACTCCTGAATACGATGAATTGTTCTCTGGTGACCCAATCTGGGCAACAGAATCTATGGGTGGTATGGGTCTTGACGGTCGTACACTAGTTACACGTACTAACTTCCGTTTCCTAAACAGCCTATACACAATGGGTCCTTCTCCAGAGCCAAACATCACTGTTCTTTGGTCTGAGCAACTGCCTGTAGGCTTCAAACGTTTCTGTGCGAAGGTATCTATCGATACATCTTCTATCCAGTACGAAAATGATGACCTAATGCGTCCTGACCTAGGTTCTGATGATTACGCAATCGCTTGTTGTGTATCTCCAATGATCGTTGGTAAGCAAATGCAGTTCTTCGGTGCTCGTGCTAACCTTGCGAAAACAATGCTTTACTCTATCAACGGCGGCGTTGATGAGAAACTGAAAATCCAAATTGGTCCTAAAGAAGCACCAATGACAGATGAAGTTCTTGATTACGCTAAAGTAATGGATCGCCTAGATCACTTCATGGATTGGTTAGCAACTCAATACGTTACAGCATTGAACTCTATCCACTACATGCACGACAAATACAGCTACGAAGCGTCTCTAATGGCTCTTCATGACCGTGACGTTCGTCGTACAATGGCGTGTGGTATTGCTGGTCTATCTGTTGCAGCCGATTCACTATCTGCAATCAAATACGCAACAGTTAAACCAATTCGTGACGAAAACGGCATTGCTATCGATTTCGATATCGAAGGTGATTACCCTAAATTTGGTAACAACGACGCTCGCGTTGATGATATCGCATGTGAACTAGTTTCTACGTTCATGGGTAAAATCCGCAAGCTTACTATGTACCGTAATGCTATCCCTACTCAATCTATCCTTACTATTACATCTAACGTTGTATACGGTAAGAAAACTGGTAACACACCAGATGGTCGTCAAGCAGGTGCTCCTTTTGCTCCTGGTGCTAACCCAATGCACGGCCGTGATGAGAAAGGTGCTGTAGCATCACTTACATCAGTAGGTAAACTACCGTTTGCTGATGCTCAAGATGGTATCTCTTACACATTCTCTATCGTACCTAACGCACTAGGTAAAGACGATGACAACCGTCGTTCTAACCTTGCTGGCCTAATGGATGGTTACTTCCACCATGAAGCTAACGTAGAAGGTGGTCAACACCTTAACGTTAACGTTCTTAACCGTGAAACTCTAGAAGACGCAGTTAAGCACCCAGAGAACTACCCACAACTGACTATCCGTGTATCGGGTTATGCTGTGCGTTTTAACTCTCTAACGACAGAGCAACAAGCTGATGTAATCGCTCGTACTTTCACTGCGACTCTATAATTCAGTACTAAGTAAGTCATATTTAAGCCCTGCCATTTGGTGGGGCTTTTTTATTTCCACAAATCCCCTCTTAAATCCCCTAATTTCTCTGTGGTTTGCCCTACTTAATTATCCGAAAGTGTAATAAAATGACCTCATAATTATAGTTCGGAGAAATGTCGTCATGTCTGTAGGTCGTATTCACTCTTTTGAATCTTGTGGTACCGTTGATGGTCCTGGTATTCGCTTTATCATTTTTTTACAAGGCTGCTTAATGCGTTGTATGTATTGCCATAATCGCGATACTTGGGATACCCATGAAGGCAAAGAAGTCTCTGTGACTGAATTAATCGAAGAAGCCAAAAGCTACCGTCACTTTATGAAAGCGTCAGGTGGCGGCATTACCTGTTCTGGTGGTGAAGCCATGCTTCAACCAGAATTCGTACGTGATTTCTTTCAAGCAGCACAAGCCGAAGGCATGCACACGTGTTTAGATACCAATGGCTATATTCGTAAGCATACTGATGTCGTTGATGAAGTTCTTGCTGCTTCTGATCTTGTTATGCTTGATATTAAGCACATGAAAGATGAAATCCACCACGATTTTATTGGTGTATCAAATAGACGAACATTGGACTTTGCTCGCTACCTGCATAAGATCGGTAAAAAAACATGGATCCGTTACGTAATTGTTCCTGGCTACACTGATGATGAAGAATCAGCACACATGCTAGGTGATTTCATTAAAGATATGGATAACATAGAGAAAGTAGAATTACTTCCATACCACCAACTTGGTGCTCATAAATGGGAAGCCATGGGTTTAAAATATCCGCTTGATGGTGTTAATCCTCCTTCAAAAGAGACAATGGAAAAAATGGTTGCTATCCTAAGCCAATACCACGATAACGTTAGATACTGATCGTCGCTCATCCCTAAATTTATACAAAATGCCCGACGACGGGCATTTTTATTGGAATAAATAATGTATCAATTAAGCTTTTCACTACAAGAATTTCTCTCGGAATATTGGCAGAAAAAACCCGTCATCATCAAAGGTGGTTTTGAGAACTTTCAAGATCCAGTCACACCTGAAGAATTAGCAGGTTTAACACTAGAAAACGAAGTGGACTCACGCTTTGTTTCTAACTTAAATGGCGAATGGAAAGCAGAACACGGCCCATTAACTGAAGAACTATTTGATACACTGGGCGAAACTAACTGGTCTATTATCGTTCAAGCCGCTAACCATTGGCATGAAGGTGCAGCTGAGTTGTTTAAACCATTTAAACAAATGCCAAATTGGTTATTTGATGATGTAATGATCAGCTATTCAGTACCCGATGGTGGCGTAGGCCCGCACATTGATCAATATGATGTTTTTATTATTCAAGGCCAAGGTAAGCGTCATTGGCGTGTGGGTGATATCGGCGAATACGAAGAAGAACATCGTCATGGTGCATTAAAGCAAATTACAGGTTTTGATCCGATCATTGATCAAATCTTAGAACCGGGTGATATTCTTTATATTCCACCAGGCTTTCCACACGATGGCTATGCACTAGAACCATCAATGAGTTACTCTGCCGGCTTCCGCTCTCCAAAAGAACAAGAGCTAGTGAGTAATTTTGCGGATTTCATTATTGAAAATGAAAAAAATGATGTGCATTACCATAATCCAGATCTTAAAGCGCAAACACATGGCACAGAGATCACCACACAAAGTTTTGAAGATTTAAAAGCCATGATGCTAAATGCGTTGTCGGATGAACAGAGCCTTAAGCAATTTATGGGAGAGTATTTAAGTAACTCTCGCCATCACTTGAACATTTTGCCTGATACTGAGAAGTGGACAACAGAAGAGTTATTGGCTTATCTACAATCAGGTCAAGCTCTGATTAAAGTGGCCGGTGTTCGTGCTTTCTATCATGAAGAAGAAGCATGTGAAGACAACATGACACTTTATATTGATGGTGAGAGCTATGTGTTCCCACTAACAGTAAAAAAGGATGTGATTGCTTTATGTGAATCATCAGAATTTACACTACTTGATATTGAGAACTTACTGCAAGATCCACACTCAGTGGCTAACCTGCTGCAATTTGTCAACACAGGTTATTGGTTCGTAGAATCAGACGAAGACGAAGAATAAACAGTCATATAATCAATACAATTACAATGAATTGTACGGATTAAATAATAACGCCCATAGGTTTCATCCCATGGGCGTTTTTTATTTACACCGTTTCGACAGTTAAACTTTAAATTGGGACATCAATTGTTTTTGTTGCGTTGATAACGATGAAAGCTCTAAACCTACCGCTTCACCAGAATTGGCTTGTTCTAACATCTTATGGCTTGAATCTCGGATATTACTGACACTTTGATTCACTTCATTAGAAACGGCTTGCTGCTCTTCTGCGGCTCTCACAATTTGCATGTTCATGTCCTGTATTGTCACAACAGCCGCACTGATTTGTTGCAGACTTTCTACCGACAATTTAATCGTCGATGCGCCATCCAGTGCAATTGTATTCCCCTCTGTGATTGCAGTTACAACCGATTTAGTTCCTGATTGTAACTTCTCAATCACGGTGCGAATTTCATCCACAGAATCTCCGGTACGTCTTGCTAACTGACGAACTTCATCAGCCACAACAGCAAATCCTCTTCCTTGCTCACCCGCTCTCGCCGCTTCAATCGCCGCATTCAATGCAAGTAAGTTAGTCTGTTCAGATATTCCCTCAATAACCGATAATATGGCGGTTATATTTGTGCTATTACACTCTAATTCCTGAGCAACAGGGACCGCTTTTTCCATATTACTGACTAAAGATTGAATAACGGACTCAGTCGTCAATATTAATTCTTTTCCTTCATTAGACGCTGATTCTGCTTGCTTTGCAGCATCAGCGGCGAGTGTTGAATGATCAACCACTAAGCTCGCCGTTTGTGTTAACTCTTCCACCGCAGTAGCAACCATATCGACTTCTCGAAATTGAACATCGCTGCCTTCTTTAGATTGGCTCGCAATAGAACTTGATCGCGCAGCTACATTCGATAATTCATCACTGCTTTGAGCCACATCTTTAATTGTTAATTGAAGTTTTTCTAAAAAAGCATTAAACCAATGTGCCAATTGCCCTACTTCATCTTTACTTTGTACAGCCAAGCGTTGGGTTAAATCCCCTTCACCAGAAGCGATATCTTTTAAACGTAAAGCCACTAATGAAATAGGTTTTACAATCTGTTTCGTGGCAAACCATAAAGCAGTTAACACTAAAACGGTTAAGACTAAACCAACCATTCCTTGCATTAATAAAGATTCATTCCCATGTTCAATAAGTAAACGGTCTAATTTATTGACATCTGCAAACACCGTTTCTCTATCGACTTCAATAATGACTCCCCAACGCTGTGTTTTTAAATTAATAGGCACGAACACAAACAACTTATCTTTATTATCAGACCATATTAATTGTGAGTTTCCAGCAGAGACCCACGAAGGTACCATTGATAATGTATTATTATGAGAATCTAAAAATTGACCAAAAGAGGTGTTTTTCTGATCTGATAATATGAGTTTGCCTTTTCCATTGACGACATAAATCGCACCATCACCATTGAAAATAGCGTTATCAGCTTGAGTGACTAGGTCAGAAAGACGACCTATATCAAGGTCAATACCAATAATTCCTATTGTTTGTCCTTCTTTTATCAAAGGAGTGGTAATAGAACTGATAAGTGTAGTAACCCCATCATTTTCATAATAATAAGGATCAATAATGCACAAACGGCTTTCTTTTAAACTACACGTAAACCAGTAATTCGACGCATCTCCGCTTCCATCTCTTTCTGTGTTACTCAGCTCTTTTTCTGTAAAGACACGCATTTCAGCTTCTTTGGTTGCTGATTTAAACCAATAAGGAGCAAAGCGCCCTATTTTATTTGAACTCGCATAACCTGCATCATGATAATTAAAATCTTCCCCATCTAACATATCTGGTTGATATACGCTGTATGCACCATAAATATTAGGGTATTTCTGTACTGGTCTCTTCATCATGTCACTTAAAGACTGACGTAAGTCACCACTGTCCATAAAGGTATCTTCTGCACTTTGTTGAAAAAACAGCGCACTTTCAGCAAGCATTTCAGCTCGATAAATCGCTTCATCTAAGTAAGTTTGAATTTGTTTTGATTGATTTTTTGCTTCTGCCATTAATAGCGTTTGAGTTTGCTTAATAACAGAATCTGACGTCTGCTTTTGAACAACCACTTGATTTTCAATCGAGGAGTAAATGGAAAAACTAATGAGCGAAGAAGCAAGGGTAATAAGCCCAATGGCTGCCGCGATGGTTATTTTCCACTGAAGAGAAAGTGACTGCATACAATATCCTTCTATATATGAGTTCATTAAAATCTATTTATTTTTTAACTAGAATAGCTAATTAAAATACTTACCTTTCTTTATCGACAGTTTGCTAATAATATTTAACGAAATTTAAACATTTGGATTTTAGGTATAAAAAAAGCGCGATATAAAAAATTATCGCGCTTAAGCCTGTCACAGGCTGAATTACTTTATATAGAAAACTTAGCTAGTTACCGCTAAACAAGAGACAGCATGAACATCAGTACCTTTAAGCTCAGGTTTTGTTTGTGCACATATTTCCGTTGCTTGTGGGCAACGCGTTCTAAACACACACCCTGATGGCGGATTGATTGGAGAAGGAAGATCCCCTTCTAGCATATCAATCACCTTTGCTCTTTCAAGTTTAGGATCTGGAATTGGTACCGCTGACATTAATGCTTTTGTGTACGGGTGTTTAGGATCGCTAAACAAGGCATCAGATTCACCTAACTCAACTTCGTTACCTAAATACATAACAAGTACACGATCAGAAATGTGCTTAACCACAGAAAGGTCATGAGCAATAAAAACTAAGCTTAAACCTAATTCTTTTTGTAACTCTCTAAGTAAGTTAACAACTTGAGCTTGAATAGAAACATCAAGCGCCGATACTGGCTCATCACAGATGATCATTTTTGGTTTAAGTATCAAGGCTCGTGCAATTCCGATGCGCTGACATTGACCACCAGAGAATTCATGTGGATAACGGTTAATGACGTTTGGTAACAAACCAACCTTCATCATCATCTCTTTTACTCGATCCTTCACCTCTTCTTTCGTAAGTTTAGGATAAAACGTTTGCAGAGGTTCAGCAATGATATCGCCAACAGTCATTCTAGGATTCAAAGACGCCAGCGGATCCTGGAAGATCATTTGAATCTCTTTTCGTTTTTGGCGTAAAGGCTCATCATCCAACTTCGTCAAGTCTTGACCAAGCCAAAGAACTTCACCCTCGGTAGCTTCAACTAAGCCAATAATCGCTCGAGCAAAAGTAGATTTACCACAACCAGACTCACCAACAACACCTAGAGTCTCACCTTCATACAAACGAACATTCACCCCATCAACCGCTTTTAAGTTGGCTGGTTTTGCCCATGGCCACACTGATTTAGATGCAATACTAAAATGAACTTTTAAGTTTTTAACTTCCAAAAGAAGTTTTTTATCTGCTGACATTACCACGTCCCCTGATCAGAAAAACAAGCACGTAAGCGACCATCACCAAATGGCAGAAGAATCGGCGCTTCTTGCTTACAACGGTCCATAACACGATGGCAGCGCTCTTGATAAGGGCAGCCAGTAGGTAAACGCAGTAAGTTAGGTGGATTACCAGGAATCGTTGGTAGTATATCGCCAACTTGATCTAAACGAGGGATCGCTTTTAGCAAGCCTTCCGCATATGGATGACTTGGTTCGTAAAATATTTCATTAACGGTACCGTACTCCATCGTACGCCCAGCATACATCACTAATACTTTGTCACAAGAACCAGCAACAACACCTAAGTCATGAGTAATCATGATAATTGCCGTATTAAATTCACTTTTCAACTCATTCAACAACTGCATGATTTGAGCTTGAATCGTGACATCCAAAGCCGTTGTTGGCTCATCTGCAATCAATAATTTTGGTCGGCATAATAAGGCCATTGCAATCATTACTCGTTGACGCATACCGCCTGAGAACTCATGTGGGTACATCGTTATACGCTTACGAGCTTCAGGGATTTTAACCGCTTCTAACATTCGAACTGATTCTTCAAATGCCTCTGCTTTTCCCATGCCTTTGTGAAGCATTAATACTTCCATTAGCTGGGCACTGACTTTCATGTAAGGATTTAATGATGTCATCGGGTCTTGGAAAATCATTGCCATTTGTTCTGCACGAATTTTATTCAATTCATGTTCTGGTAAATTTAAGACTTCTTTACCTTCAAATTTAGCACTGCCCGTAATAATACCGTTTTTTGCTAATAGACCCATTAATGCGAAAACAGTTTGAGATTTACCCGAACCAGATTCGCCAACAATGCCTAATGTCTCACCTTGCTCTAGTGAAAAATTTAAATCATTTACTGCGGTGACATTGCCATCTTGAGTTGTAAACTCGACACGCAGATCTTTTACATCTAATAAACTCATAATTCTTTCCTGCTTAAATCCGTTAAATAATTAGCTGTCCATACAGAGGATTATCTGTCTTTTGGATCCAACGCATCACGTAAACCATCACCTACATAGTTAAAACAGAACAAGGTAACAACCATAAATAACGCAGGGAAAATGAGCTGCCAAATAGCCACTTCCATGGTTTGAGAGCCTTCTTGGAGTAAAGCCCCCCAACTCGTCATTGGCTCTTGTACCCCTAAGCCAAGGAAAGATAGGAATGATTCAGTTAAGATCATGCTTGGGATAAGTAACGTTGAATATACCGCAACAATACCCAGTACATTAGGCACGATATGACGAGTAATAATTCCCCACTTACTCACACCACAAACATGTGCCGCTTCAATGAACTCTTTACTTCGTAAACTCAATGTTTGTCCACGAACTATACGTGCCATATCAAGCCAAGCAATGGCACCGATCGCAACAAAGATCAGGATAATATTTCGACCAAAAAACGTCACTAGTACAATAACTAAGAACATGAATGGAACCGCGTATAGGATCTCAATAAAACGCATCATAACTCGGTCAACTTTACCACCGACAAAACCAGAGGTTGCGCCATAAAGCGTACCGATAACTACCGCTACCAGTGCCCCTAAAATACCCACCATCAAGGAGATTCGACCACCAACCAAGGTACGAACAAAAAGGTCACGCCCTAAACTATCGGTGCCAAAAAGATGCGTAAGGCTTGGTGCTTCGTGCAATGCATACCAATCCGTATCATCATAAGCGTACTGGCTAAACATCGGTAAAAAGACAACGGAAAGTGTCATTACGGTTAATACACATAGGCTGATCATTGCAGCTTTATTTCTCATAAAGCGTAAACGGGCATCCTGCCATAAACTACGACCTTCAATTTCTAGGTTTTCAGAGAAATTGGCGATCGCTTCTAAATTTTCTTTTTTCGTTAACATGCGTCCGTTCCCCTGTTAATAACGAATTTTCGGGTCAATTATTGCTAGTAATACATCAACGATGGCGTTGAACAGAATGAATAGGAAACCAATCAAAATAGTGATCCCCATTACTAGTGAATAATCACGGTTAAACGCAGCATTCACAAACAACTTACCAATACCCGGCAAACCAAAAATAGTTTCAATAACCACTGAGCCTGTAATAATACCGACAAATGCAGGTCCCATATAAGAAACCACGGGAAGCAATGCTGGTTTAAGTGCATGCTTTAACACAATGTAACGGTAGCTCAATCCTTTCGCACGAGCGGTACGGATAAAATTACTGTTTAATGTTTCAATCATACTGCCGCGAGTAATACGAGCAAACGTCGCTATATATAAGAATGACATACCGAGAATAGGCAATAACATGTATTTAAACGAACCATCATGCCACCCCCCTGCTGGGAACCAACCGAGTTCAATAGAGAATAAATAAATTAGTGCGGGGGCTAATACAAAGGAAGGCATCACCACCCCAATCATCGCGGTGGACATAATACTGTAATCAAGCCAAGTATTTTGCTTCAATGCCGCTAAAGTACCAATTGATACACCAAACACCACCGTAAAAATAAAAGCAAAAAAGCCGATCTTAGCCGATACAGGCAATGCTGCCTCAACCAGTTCATTTACGGTGTAATCTTGATATTTAAATGATGGACCAAAATCACCTTGAATAATATTACCAAGATAAGTTGTATATTGCTCAAAGACGGGCTTGTCCAAACCATATTTGGCGTTGATGTTCGCCATTACTTCTGGAGGAAGTGGACGTTCTGTAGAAAATGGGTTGCCGGGAGCAAATCTCATTAAAAAAAATGAGATAGTGATCAATACCAACATTGTTGGAATTGCTTCAAGTATCCGTTTGATAATGAATTGAAACATAATTCATACTTCCAGTGTCTGTGACAAAAATAATTAAAAGATGGATCTAACCACTACATACATTTACTGTATGCAGTGGCTTATACTTATAGTTTTTATTTGCTAAATTTATTTAGCTTTTATGTATAGGTCTTTCGAGTAGATTTTTTCTTCCGCATTTTCAACAGGGAAGCCACCTACTTGTGGAGATAATAGACGAGATTTTACATACTGATAGATAGGAGCAATTGGCATATCTTTCGCTAGTAATTTTTCAGCTTCTAGATAAATTGCAGTGCGTTCTTCTTCAGACGTTGAAGCCAATGCTTTTTCAATTAACGCATCATACTCAGCACTTCCGTAATGTTGACCGCCAGTTGTATTCTTACTAACCATTAATGTTAAGAAGGCAGAGGCTTCATTGTAATCACCACACCAGCCAGCACGCGCTACTTCAAATTGACCTTGGTCTTTTGAATCTAGATAGGTTTTCCATTCTTGGTTTTCTAAAACAACTTCTAAGCCAAGAGTCTTCTTCCACATAGAACCTGCAGCGACTGCAATTTTCTTATGGTTTTCTGACGTATTGTATAGAAGAGTAAATTTAAGTGGATTTTCTGGACCAAATCCAGCTTCAGCTAATAGACGTTTTGCTTCAGCATTACGTTCATCTTGAGTCATTTTACCGTAAGCTGGTAGCTCAGGATTAAAGCCTGCGGTGATCTCTGGTGTTAGGAAATACGCAGGTTTTTGGCCTTGACCTAAAATAATGTCAGATATAATTGGGCGGTCAATCGCGTAAGAAATCGCTTTACGAACTCGAACATCATCAAAGGGTGCTTTTTTCGTATTAAATGAATAATAGTAAGTACATAGACTACCCACTACCGACACTGATTCTGGCTCTTCTTTTTTCAAGCGCTTAAAGTGTTCAACCGGTAATTCATTAGTAAAGTCGAGTTCACCAGAAAGAAAACGGTTCATTTCTGAGACTTGATTTTCAATCGGTAAGAACGTCACTTTCGTCAGTTTTGTATCGGCATTATCCCAATATTGCTCGTTACGAGTTAATTCTAAACGTTCGTTCACAACCCATTTATTTACAACAAATGCACCGTTACCAACGAAATTACCCGGTTTGGTCCACTGGTCACCAAACTCTTCGATTGTGGCTTTATGAACAGGCATCATTGTTGTATGCCCCATCATCATCACAAAATAAGGAACGGCAGTATCAAGTTGAACTTCTAATGTATTTGCATCAATCGCTTTAACACCTAGCTCACTTTTGTCTTTTTTACCTGCAACGATGTCTTTTGCATTCGCCATCTTAGTATATTCCATATACCAAGAGTATGGAGAAGCCGTTGCTGGATCAACTGCACGTTGGAAGCTGTATACAAAATCATCCGCAGTGACAGGAGCACCATTTGACCACTTAGCGTCTTTACGTAAATGGAAAGTGAATTTTTTATTATCGGTCGTTTCCCAACTCTCTGCGACTCCAGGAATGGTATTACCTGCCGCATCTTGATTAACAAGACCTTCAAGTAAATCACGAATAACGTGAGACTCAGGTACACCTTGAGATTTATGAGGATCAAGAGTTGCTACTTCTGTTCCATTACCACGAGTCAATTCTTGAACGTCGGCATAAACAGAATCAGTTGATACTGCTTTTTCAGCAGGTTTTGTTTCTTTTACTGGTTGCTCTGCGGTTTTATCTCCACAGCCAATAAGTGTCAGTGACAGGCCACCAAGCAAAATTGCTTGTGTAATTTTATTTTTATACATGCATTAACTCCAATACATTTTTTTGCATCCATGACAATCTTCGGACAAAGCGATTTGCCAATCATTTTAATGTTCTAAAAAACGTTAAATACGTCTAAAAAACATAAAATCCTTCGAAGAATCGTGGGCAACATTATCAATCATCGAAGTAATTTGCCACATTTTTGTCACAAAATGCCCGATAACTTTTAATATCATCACAATTAGCAGAATAAAACTCCAATAAAGGAAGAGCAATTGATTACTTGATATACAAAAACTAAATAAGCGAGCATTAATTATCTATTCAACTGTTTTTTAATAAAAAATTAGAGTTTAACTCCAATTAACCACACAAAAAGTAAACATATAGCCACATAAAAAAGAATAAAATTAGCTTTTATTAGCTTTAGTTACTACGCGAATACCACTCTATATTTTATAAATCAATATTCGATATATAAAAATTCGCGTCACTATGAAATTCATTCGGCCCCATTTCATACAACTTTCAATATTGTTTTAGTTTGCTGCAAAACTCAGAAAGTCGAATTGAACTATCAAAAACTTCAGTAACACTGGGGGTAATGCTGTTCTTTACAGCAGATATTTGTATCCATTTGTGGATAATTTAATCAAGGATGTTACTTTATGTTTAAAACTAAACTTGGGTTTTGCACTGCGGCAATCACTCTTGCCCTCTCTGCCCCTACGTATGCAGCCGTTCCTGGCCAAGCCATTATTTCTTGGATGGAAACGGATTTTTCAATCATCGATGTAGACCAAGCGGCCACTTCTTATAAAAATCTCGTTACCGTTAAAGAGTTTGCTGAAGTTCCTGTTACTTGGGATCGCTGGTCAGGTGAATCCGCTGAAACATGGAAAGTCTTATTGAATGGACAAATCGTCCATGAAGAATCTATCTCTGCTACTGCCTCTCAAAAAGCCTCTACCGTCCTTCAAGTCAGACAAGGCGGCCAATACTCAATGACGGTTCAGCTGTGTAACGGCACAGGTGCAGTAGAAGAATGTAGTACAAGTGCGCCAAAAGACATTGTTGTCGCAGATACTGATGGCAGTCATTTAGATCCATTACCAATGAACATCGATCCTGCAAATGGTAATTACACAACCCCTGAAGGTATGGTCTCTGGTGCTTACTTTGTTGAATGGGGCGTTTACGGTCGTAAATTTGCCGTAGACCAAATACCGGCACAAAATCTAACTCATATTCTTTATGGCTTTATTCCTATTTGTGGTCCTAATCCCTCTTTAGGTGAAATCGAAAACGGAAACAGTTTAGCGGCTCTAAATCGTGCGTGTGCTGGCACTCCTGATTATGAAGTTGTTATCCATGACCCATGGGCAGCCGTTCAAATGCCGCAGCCACAATCCGGTCATGTACATAGCACGCCATATAAAGGAACCTATGGTCAAATGATGGCTCTTAAACAACGCTATCCAGACCTGAAAATTGTTCCTTCTATTGGCGGTTGGACTTTATCAGACCCTTTCTATGACTTTGTTGATAAATCTAAACGTGACATTTTCGTCACTTCGGTTAAGAAATTCCTTAAAACATGGAAATTCTACGACGGCGTTGATATTGACTGGGAATTCCCAGGTGGTGACGGTGCAAGTTCGACCGGTGGTGACCCTGTAAATGACGGCCCAGCTTATGTTGCTTTAATGCAAGAGCTGAGAGCTATGCTTGATGAGTTAAGTGCTGAAACAGGAAAAACTTATGAACTAACGTCTGCGATTGGTGCTGGTTACGATAAAATTGAAGATGTTGATTATGCAGCAGCCTCTCAATACATGGACTACATTTTTGCCATGACTTATGATTTCTTCGGTGGCTGGAATAACGTCGTTGGACATCAAACTGCGGTTTACTGTGGCTCACATATGTCACAAGGTGAATGTGATGGCACAGGATTAGACGATAAAGGCGAACCTAGAAAAGGCCCAGCTTATACCATTTCTAATGCTATCGATTTACTGCTAGCGCAAGGTGTTGATGCTAAGAAACTGGTTGTTGGTGCTGGTATGTATGCTCGTGGTTGGACTGGCGTGACACGTGAAAGCATGACTGATCCAACAAACCCAATGACAGGCGTTGGTAATGGTAAAGTTGCGGGTTCTTGGGAAGCTGGCGTTATTGATTACAAAGATGTCGTCACTAATTACGTAAATAAAGCAGGCGTAGAAGTAGGTTACGATGATGCCGCACAAGCAGCTTTTGCTTATGACCCAAGTAATGGCGATCTAATTACCTATGATAATAAACAATCTGTATTAGCAAAAGGGGAATACGTTCGCTCTTTAGGTTTAGGGGGTTTATTCGCATGGGAGATAGATGCTGATAACGGTGATATTCTTAATGCAATGCAAGAAGGCCTTGCTGGTGGAACGGTAACCCCTCCTGCGAATAAAAAACCAATTGCTAATGCTGGTGTCGATATTGCGGTAACCACTCCAGCAACAGCTCAACTTGATGGTTCATTATCATCAGACAGTGATGGAACAATCGCATCTTATGCTTGGACTCAAATATCTGGACCAGCGGTAGCGTTAAGTAATCACAATACGGTTAATGCTAGTTTTGTAACTGATGGTTTTATTCAATCGGAAACTCTTCAATTCACCTTAACGGTAACGGATGATAAAGGCGCAACAGCTTCTGATTCAGTCTCTGTAGTCGTAACGGTTAAAGGAACTGAGCCGGTTAATACCCCACCAGTAGCCGTAATTATTGCACCAAGTTCGGTTAATAAAGGGGATCTAGTAACGCTAGATGCCTCTTCTTCTACTGATGCAGAAAGTGACCCTCTAACGTTTACGTGGGCAGTTCCATCAGGAATCGATGCAACGGTTACAGGGTCTACAGTCACCTTTATTGCTGATTCTTATACGGTAGATACTCCACTATCATTCTCTGTCACAGCAAATGACGGACAAGCATCAAATACAGCAACAGTAAGTGTTACTGTGCTAAAAGATGCAGGAGACCCGCCTGTAACTTGTGATAATGCATGGGATGCATCCGTTGTTTATAATGGTGGTGACCAAGTTTCTAACTCAGGTAAAGTATGGGAAGCGAAATGGTGGACTCAAGGTGATGATCCATCGACCTCTGGTGATTGGGGAGTATGGAAAGAAGTAGGTATCTCTGCTTGTAACTAATACCAACTTATTATAATCAATATAAAAAAGGCCAAATTCATGACTTTGAATTTGGCCTTACTTTTTATCAATTAGAACTAAGTATAATTACTTACCTAGTGCTTCTTTATAATGGCTTCGGCAAACGGATACATATAATTCATTACCACCAATAGCAACTTGATCACCATCAGCAATAGCAACACCATGCTCATCAGTACGAATAACCATGTTCGCTTTACGACCACAATGACAAATGGTTTTTAACTCAACCAATTTATCAGCCCATGATAATAAATATTTACTGCCTTCAAATAGCTCACCTAAAAAGTCAGTACGTAACCCATAACATAATGCTGGGATATGCAATTTATCGACGACTTCTGTTAATTGGTAAACTTGTTCTTTCGTTAAAAACTGGCACTCATCGATTAATACACAATGTATTTTTTTTGCTTCATGAAGTGTTTTAATCGTTTCAAACATATCCATATCGGTATTAAATAAATGCGCATCGGCATCTAAGCCAATACGAGAACTCACTTTTCCTACACCATAACGATCATCAATAGCCGCAGTAAAAATCGCAGGATTCATTCCTCGTTCTTGGTAATTAAAAGACGATTGAAGAAGTGTTGTTGATTTACCCGCATTCATTGCCGAGTAATAAAAGTACATTTGAGCCACAAATGTGTCCTCTATTAAAGTTTAAAAATTTGGTAATAAAAAAGGCTGGAAAGACCAGCCCTTTACATAAAACGGTTTATATTATTTACGACGCCAAGTTGTTCCTTCTGGGCCATCTTCTAATACAATATTTAACGCTGCGATGGCATCACGAGCGGCATCGGCTGCTGACCAATCTTTTGCTGCACGAGCATCGTTACGCGCTTTGATCAATGCTTCTATTTCAGCCACTTCATTATCACTGCCGCTATCACCTTGTAAGAAAGCTTCTGGTTCTTGTGACAATAAACCTAATACCTCAGCCAATTCACGCATTAATGCACCAAGTTTCGATGCGGCTTCGATATTTTCGGTTTTTAAACGGTTTACTTCACGCGCCATTTCAAACAACACTGAATAAGCTTCTGGTGTATTGAAATCATCATTCATTGCCGTAGAGAAACGAGTAACAAACGTTTCACCACCCGCAGGTGTCACCGTTAAATCAAGGCCACGTAACGAAGTATATAGACGCTCTAATGAAGAACGAGCTTGATTTAAATTCTCTTCGCTGTAGTTCAATTGACTACGGTAATGACCAGACATTAAAAAGTAACGAACCGTTTCTGAATCGTAATGCGCTAATACGTCACGGATAGTAAAGAAGTTGCCTAATGACTTAGACATCTTTTCACGATCAATCATCACCATACCACTGTGCATCCAAGTATTTACGTACTTAGCGTCATGCGCACAACATGATTGAGCAATTTCATTCTCATGATGTGGGAACATAAGATCAGAACCCCCACCATGTATATCAAAATGATTACCTAGAATAGAAGAGTTCATCGCAGAACATTCAATGTGCCAACCGGGACGACCGGGACCCCAAGGGGATTCCCATGTAGGCTCACCTGGTTTAGACATTTTCCATAAAACAAAATCCATTCCACTGCGCTTAACACTTGTTTCTTCAAGAGTCACACGAGAGCCCGCTTGAAGCTGTTCAAGATCTTGACGAGAAAGACGACCATATTCATCAAATTTCTTTACTTCAAACATTACATCGCCATTTGAAGCAACGTATGCAAAGCCACGTTCAATTAAGCGCTCAACTAATTCTACAATTTCCGTAATGTATTCAGTCGCTCGTGGTTCAACGTCTGGACGTTTCATTTTCAAAGCATCAAAATCCGCATGCATTTCTGCGATCAAACGTTCAGTTAGTGCTTCACAGCTTTCGTTGTTTTCAGCAGCACGTTTAATGATTTTATCGTCAATATCAGTGATGTTACGAACAAATGTAAGATCGTAGCCTAAAAAACGTAAGTAACGAGAAATCACATCAAAAGATACAAAAGTACGACCATGGCCAATATGACACAAATCGTAAATCGTAACCCCACACACATACATACCGACTTTACCTTCGGTAATTGGTTTAAATTCTTCTTTTTGGCGTGTTAGGGAATTATATATTTTCAACATGTTCTTTTTTTACTCGTTATTTGTTTTAAGGATATATAAAGGCTATTAAACCTATAATAAGTAATGATAGCAAGAAAATTCCCTGTAGATCCGACTTAATCTTAGGTAAAATAAAATTCTATTTAAATACAATTACAAAGGTAATTCCATGATCATCCTTCACACTTCTTTTGGTGACATTACAGTTAAACTTCATGAAGACAAAGCACCAGTAACTTGTGCTAACTTCCTACAATACTGTCAAGATGGTTTCTACGACAACACACTTTTCCACCGTGTAATTGATGGCTTTATGGTTCAAGGCGGCGGCATGACTGCTGGTCTTGAAGAAAAAACAAGCCGCGCAACAATCAAAAATGAAGCAAACAATGGCCTAAACAATAAAGTAGGCACATTAGCGATGGCTCGTACTATGGAACCGCATTCTGCAAGTTCTCAGTTCTTCATCAACGTTAATGACAACAAATTCTTAGACTTTAAATCAGAGTCTGTAGATGGTTGGGGTTACTGTGTATTTGCTGAAGTTGTTGACGGCATGGACGTAGTAAACAAAATCAAAGGTGTTGCAACTGGTAACTACGGTTACGTACACCAAGATGTACCTGTTGAAGAAGTATTCATCACTGGTACAACAATTACAGAATAATTGTTCTTTTTATGCCAGCGTTAATCGCTGGCATTTTATCTACTACAATGTGACTTATGACTATCCTATTTATCTCCGATCTGCACCTCTGCCCTACTCGCCCTGAAATCACAACCTGCTTTCTTGATTTTATGGAGAATGAAGCCGTACACGCTAAAGAGCTGTATGTCTTAGGTGATCTCTTCGAATTTTGGATTGGTGATGATGATAACTCTTCATTTAGTTCATTAATTAAAAATGCCTTTACGACATTAACCAACCAAGGTGTCCATTGTTTTTTCATCCAAGGAAACCGTGACTTTTTATTAAATAAACGATTCTGTAAAGAAACCGGCATCACCTTACTTGCCGATCATACCGTAATTGATGTTGATGGAAAAAAAGTGCTGATCATGCATGGTGACACGCTTTGCATTGACGACGTTAAATATCAAGAATTCAGAGCTAAAGTTCATCAACCGTGGCTACAGTGGGTTTTCAATCGTATCCCGTTATTTATTCGCCAGCGTATTGTCAAAAATGTACAAGATAAAATAAAAGAAAAAAAACAGCATAAAACATTATCAATAATGGATGTCACCCAAAGTGAAGTCGAAAGAGTCATGCATGAAGAAGGCGTCAACCTATTAATTCATGGTCATACTCATCGTCCAGACACTCATGTTTTCACAGTAAATGATAATCAAATGACAAGAATTGTGCTTGGAGATTGGTACACACAAGGCTCAATACTTACCTATAAAGACAATACATTTACACTTTTAAATAAAAGCTTTAAATAACTCACAGTTATAAGCGTTCATTTGGTGCTTAATCATTATTGAGACATAGTTTTTTTGTGTAAATACGATTATCATTAAAACTCATTGTTCCAGTATGCTGTAGAGAAAAGAACTCATGTATTCATACGTTGCTCGTCAACCTATTTTAGACCTAAAAAAGAACACGATTGGGTATGAACTCTTATTTAGAGACGGGCCTAAAAATACATTTCCTGCAGTAGAAGCTGAAGAAGCAACGAGTCGTCTATTATCAGACCATTTTTTAAGTTCCCATTGTAATGCGACCAATGACAAATTAGGTTTTGTAAACTTTCCACAGCAAAGTTTATTAAACTTAGTACCTACGTTATTTAATGCTAGCAACCTCGTTATTGAAATTCTTGAAGATTGCATTCCTACCCCCGAATTGCTTGAAGCGATTAAAACGCTATCCGAACGAGGGTATAAGCTTGCTTTAGACGATTTTGAGCCAAGCCCTCAATGGACACCTTTTTTACCTTATATCGACATCATAAAGTTTGATATGCGTGTAACTCCGGTTCTAAAAGCAAAACTATTTATACGCCACTGTGCCAAATACAACATTGTATTTTTGGCTGAAAAAGTAGAAACATACGAAGAGTTCGAGCAAGCAAAAGAAGCTGGTTTTACGTATTTTCAGGGATATTTCTTTAGTAAACCTGAAATGTTGCAACAACGTGCGATTCAACCCAATCAACTGTCAATAATACAGTTGTACCAAGAAATATCTGCTCCTACTGTTAATTTTGTGGCGGTTGAAAAACACATTGCTCAAGATGTTTCGTTATCTTATAAATTGCTGAGATTTGTCAACTCATCATCAGTAATAGACAAGCCTATCACGTCATTCAAGCAAGCTTTAGTATATCTTGGTGAAACCAAATTACGTCAATTCGTATCTTTGGTTGCTGTCGCTCATGCAACCCAACATAAGCCTCAATCTCTTTATACATTGTCGATCCATCGCGCTAAATTGTGCGAATTGATCGTTAATAAAACAAAAATCAACTTAGAACCAAGCCAAGCCTTTTTAGTCGGTTTATTTTCGTTATTAGAGCCATTGTTAGATCAACCCTTAGAAGTATTGATCCAACATCTCCCTATTTCAGATGAAATAAAACACGCCCTAACATTAAGAAAAGGCCCTCTTGGATCTCTTATCCTTGCGATAGAGAGCTACGAAAAAGCCGATTGGGACATTGTCGCTAAATGTTGTTCTGATCTGCATATCACTGAACAAGAATTCTCAGCTTGTTATAATGAATCCGCTGAATGGGTTGATGATTTAGCCCACTAAACGAGTGTAATAATGTCTAAAAGCAACCATTGCCCTTGTGGCACTAAAAAAAATTATTCAGTTTGTTGTGAACCTATTCATAATCAACATGAACGAGCAAAAACACCCGAACTACTAATGCGTTCACGTTACTCAGCTCATGTTAAACAACTTGTTCAGTACATTATTGATACCTACCATCCCTCTTGTCATGCAGAAGAATTTAGAGACGGTATTCTCGAATCCACAGAATTAGAGTGGCGAAAGCTAAAAGTACTATCAAGTCACTTATCAACAATGAGTCCTTATGAGGGTTTCGTTTCTTTTAAAGCAACATACTCAGAAAACAATCAACTTCATCAACTAAAAGAGCACTCTCGTTTTCTTAAAGAAAATGGCAAATGGTATTACATTGATGGTGAAATTGAATAATTTAAGCTCAATGGCTCTTGTTGAAAGATAATAAACACATAAAAAACGCCGCATTTATTTAAATGCGGCGTTTTTATTTTTACTTTTTATATTTAAAGAATAGAAACCATAAATACAACAAGAATAGCGACAGGACATACTACTCGCACATACCAAGGCCAAATTTTCCAGAATAGTCCTTGTGCAATCTCAGGGTTACCCTGTTTGATCTCTTCTAATACCTTATTACGGTTCCAAATCCAACCAACAATGATAGCCCAAACAACCCCTAGCAGCGGTTGCATATAAACCGTAGAGATGTCGGCAATCAATCCAAACAATGTGCCAAAATTAAAAACAATAAATAAGCTTAGAACAAGAATCGCTCCGCCAATAAGCCACGTTGCTTTTGTTCTGTCCGTTTTTAACTCCTCTTGCGCACAAGAAACAGGAACTTCAAGCAGTGAGATCGAAGACGTTAATGCAGCAATTACCATGAGTACAAAGAAAGCCGTACCTAAAACAACACCCATTCCCCCCATCGTTTCAAACATCGCAGGTAACACAGCAAAGACAAGGTCACCAGAGCTGATCAATTGACCCGCTTCATTAAATATCTCAACGCCATTATTTTTAGCAACAAACATCGCAGGAAGGATAAGAAGACCTGCGGCAAAAGCAACACCGGTATCAATAGCCGCTACTTGAGCTGCCGTTTTAGGAATATTCACATCTTTCTTTAAATATGAACCGTATACCATCATTGAGCCAACACCTAATGATAGAGAGAAAAAGGCCTGCCCCATAGCATCGACTAACAAATCACTATTGATGTGAGAGAAGTCAGGCACTAGATACATTTTAAGGCCTTCCATTGCACCATCTTGAGTAAAGATATAAGCAATCATGATCCCGAATAATATAAATAGCATTGGCATTAAACGTGTTGACCACTTTTCAATACCATCAGCAACACCTTTCTGAACAACATAAATAGTAAATACAGAAAATAGAATCGTTAATACCACATTACGACTGTCACCAAAATTCACTAACCAATCAGCAACACTTTGTAGGCCTATGATTTCTAAAATAGGAGCAGCAGCAAAGCCCATTAACCAACCAGCAAGAATAGAATAAAAACTTAAAATCATAGAAGCGGCCAGCATGGCAATAAAACCAAACACTCCAGCGGCGAGCTTATTTTTAGTCCAAATTTTCTTTAGAGAAGCAATAGGGTTAGATTGCCCATGACGACCAATAGTTAGCTCTGCGACTAACATAGGGAAAGCCAATAGGAAAACCATTAAAAGGTACATTAATAAAAAAGCAGCGCCACCGTTACTGGCAGCTTTTGTAGGAAAACCCCATACATTACCTAAACCAACAGCTGAACCTGCAGCTGCCATAATAAAACCTAATTTTGAGGTAAACTGACCTCTTGAAGCATTACTATCCATGTTTATTCCATCTGTGCTTGAGAAATTACAGGTTGTAAATTATATTTTACATACCGTATGTATTAAAATTATTAGAATAGTGGCAAGTAAACCAGTTTAAGAATAAAATTGAAAGCGCTGCTTTTTATTTTTATAACAAAACTCTCTATTTTTGTTATAACCTGTTTACAAAACAATCAAACCTCTCTTATTTCGAATTTTTATCCCCTTTACCTACTCTTTTGCCTCAAGTCCTGATATTAATACATATTCTCTCTATATATATGAAATCACGAATGGATAAGTTCTACCAAGCACTCACTATCGTTAGCTTTATCTTGTATTGGCTTTTAGTCGCCGGGGTAACGATTCGTGTCGTCTTTAAACCAAGGCCTGTAGGCGTCTCTCTTGCTTGGTTAATGGTTATTTATATCCTTCCCGTTATTGGTGTAATGGCTTATTTCTTAATTGGTGAGCTTAATTTAGGCCGTACTCGTGGTGAGCGAGCAAAAGCCATGTTTACTCCTTATGAACAGTGGTTTGCTCAAGTTCATCACTGTCAGTCTCATCAGCCTCATTCTATTTCACATCGAATTTCATCCATTCATAATTTGTGTTCAAATCGATTAGGTATTCCAGCATTAAGTGGCGACACCCTTTCTTTATTAAATACCCCGTCAGAAATTTTGACCGCCATTATTCGAGATATTGAAAAAGCAGAGCATGAAATCAATATGGAATTCTACATTTGGCATCATGGTGGATTAGCCGATGGTGTCGCAAGCGCATTAATTCAAGCGGCTAAACGAGGCGTAACCGTTAATGTTTTACTGGATTCGGCTGGGAGTATTGATTTTTTCAAAAGCCACTGGCCAAGAATGTTACGAGAATCTGGGGTCAATATTGTTGAAGCCTTAAGCGTGAGTCCATTCCGTATGTTCTTTAGGCGACTTGACCTACGATTACATCGAAAAATTGTCGTTATCGATAATAAAATTGCCTATACAGGATCAATGAATTTAGTCGATCCTCAATATTTCAAACAAAATTCGGGCGTAGGCCAATGGGTTGACGTAATGGTTCGTATTACCGGCCCTAATGTAGCGATCTTAAATACGATTTATGCATGGGATTGGGAAGTAGAAACGGGAATACGAGCACTGCCAACAATACCTGAATGCCCATTTGAAATAGACCCATTTAACCACACTACTCAGGTAGTGCCTTCGGGTCCGGGTATGCCAGATGACATTATTCAGCAAGTATTGATCACAGCAATTAATCAAGCTAGAGAATCACTCACAATCACAACACCTTATTTTGTTCCTAGTGAGTTATTGCTCCATACCTTAAGAACCACAGCTCACCGAGGAGTAAAAGTTACGTTAATTTTACCCAAGAAGAACGATTCATTAATGGTAAGTTGGGCTTCAAAATCATTCTTTGAAACGCTTCTAAACGCAGGGGTTCATATCTTTGAGTTTAAAGGCGGGTTATTGCATACTAAATCAGTGGTCATTGATAATAACTATTGCATTATTGGTACTGTGAATTTAGATATGCGCAGCTTCTGGTTGAATTTTGAAGTCAGTTTGATTGTTGATGATCCTGAATTTACAAAACAATTAACGTGGGTATTAGATGGCTACCTAGAACATTCTGATGCGATTGTTTTAGAAAATTGGCAGCAACGAAATTGGGCTCATCGATTTACTGAGCGTTTCTTCTCTATGTTTAGCCCCTTACTTTAAAACAAAACATAAATTAAAAAGCCCACGATAATTTAATTATCGTGGGCTTTTTTAGCATCCGTAAATATTAACGAATGCCACTTAAAAATTCATGTCTTGTCGCTGGATTACGTTTGAAAATCCCGCCAAGCGCAGTTGTCGTTGTGCTACTCGTCGCGTCCATGACACCACGAGACTTAACACAATAATGTGTCGCTTCCATTGTGATCGCAACATCGTCACTGCCAAGCAATGTTTGCAGTGCCACTAATATTTGCTGTGTCATACGCTCTTGAACTTGAGGACGCTGGGCAAAAAATCGAACAATACGATTAATCTTCGATAGACCAATGATCTTTTCACGAGGAATATAAGCAACGGTGGCTTTTCCATCAATCGTCACTAAATGATGTTCACACGTACTCGTTAATGTAATGTCGTTCACTCGAACCATTTCATCACAGTTCATTTTATTTTCAATGACGGTAATTTTAGGGAAATTCGCATAATCTAACCCAGAAAAGATTTCATCAACGTACATCTTAGCAATTCGATGAGGCGTCTCTTCAAGGCTGTCATCACTAAGATCGAGAGTAAGCAGAGACAAGATCTCACGCATATGCTCTTCAATACGTTCTTTTTTCTCTTCACGACTAATTCCATTTTCTTTCATTGGCGTCTCAAGGCCACGCGCAACAAGAGCATCACGCACCAAAATGGCTGATTCACTGAATGATGACATCATATACTCCAGAGTATTCTATTTAAAAATCCTACGCTAAGGATACCCGCTCTGTAAAATAAATACACCCTGATTTTCATGGGTCTATTAGATGTTCAGCACCAAAATATGGTAATGTTCTTCCTTATTACTACTAGTTCAGAGAATATCATGATGGATTGCTGCGCAACTCAAGGTCTCATCCCCGTAGAAACGGCATTGGATACCCTTTTATCCCAAGTTACCCCTATTTCATTAGCAAAAACATTGCCTCTCTCTGATGCCATTGGTTTTGTTTTGGCTGAAGATATTTGCTCCCCAATTAACGTTCCTCCTTTTGCAAACTCAGCAATGGATGGTTATGCAGTTCGTCTGTCTGATTTAGCACTCTCTCTGACATTACCAGTTGCAGGTAAGTCTTTTGCTGGTATTCCTTTTGAAGGTGAATGGCAAGAACAAAGCACAATTAGAATCATGACTGGAGCGAAGATCCCTGTTGGTTGTGATGCCGTTATTATGCAAGAACTCACCTCGAATTCTGATGGTAACATTACGTTTGATGTCACTCTTTCTGATATAAAACCTCAAACCAATATTCGTCCGATTGGTGATGATGTTTCACAAGGACAAACCGTCTTAGAGAAAGGTCACCGCTTAACACCAAGAGACATTCCATTAATTGCTTCACTTGGTATTAATGATATTCCCGTCGTTCATAAACCTAAAGTTGCCTTTTTCTCAACGGGTGACGAACTGACACCATTAGGTCAACCACTCGAAGATGGTCAGATCTATGACAGTAATCGCTACGGTATTAAAGTATTAATCGAGAGGTTTGGTTGTGAAGCCATTGACCTTGGTATTATTCCAGATTGCCCACAAACGCTAAGAGACGTCTTTCTTAAAGCTGATAAAGAAGCGGATGTGGTGGTGACATCAGGTGGTGTGAGTGTTGGTGAAGCCGATTACACAAAAGACATCTTAGATGAATTAGGCCAAATTGGCTTTTGGAAATTAGCCATAAAACCGGGTAAACCTTTTGCCTTTGGTCAGCTGCCTGATTCTTATTTCTGTGGTTTACCGGGAAACCCCGTTTCTGCAATGTTAACAATGTATGTATTGGTTCAGCCGATGCTAGCGAAACTTGCTGGTCACTCTAAATGGGAAGCGCCTAAAGCGATCCCAGCAGTAGCAACGACGGTCTTTAAAAAACGTCCTGGTCGTACTGATTATCAACGCGGTATTTACTCCATTAATGATAAAGGTCAATTTGAAGTGGCCACTACGGGCAATCAAGGTTCAGGGGCATTTAGCTCAATGAGTATTGCTAATTGTTTTGTTGTTCTGGAACGAGAGCGTGATCGTGTTAGTGTTGGCGAAACCGTTAATATCGAACTATTTAACGCCTCTCTTTATTAGAAGTGATCCCAATGTCTGAATTATCTGATCAAGAGATGCTGCGCTATAACCGTCAAATCATTTTGAGAAATTTTGATTTTGAAGGCCAAGAGAAACTCAAAGACAGCACCATTCTCATTATTGGTGCTGGCGGGTTAGGTTGTGCTTCAACTCAATATTTAGCCGCTGCCGGATTAGGGTCAATGACACTGGTTGATGATGACGTTGTCGAACTCTCAAACTTGCAACGTCAAATTTTGCATTGCGACGATACCATTGGTGAAAAGAAAGTCATTTCAGCGAAAAATGCCTTAAACCGTATTAATCCTAATTGTCATATTACCCCTATTGATAAACGTTTATCTGATGATGAGTTACGTGTTCTTATTTCATCTCATGATTTAGTGTTAGATGGCACCGATAACGTAGAGACCAGAAATCAGTTAAACCGACTGTGCTTTGAATCTAAAACACCGTTAATCTCAGGTGCGGCAATTCGTATGGAAGGCCAAGTGAGCGTTTATACTTATCAAGATAACGAGCCTTGTTATCAATGCTTAAGTAGTTTATTTGGTGAGCAGGCGCTTACTTGTGTTGAAGCCGGCGTAATGTCTCCTGTTGTTGGCATTATTGGTGCAACACAAGCTCTTGAGGCCATCAAAGTATTAACTAATTACGGACAACCCTTAATCGGGAAACTTCTGATCTTAGATGCCCTTTCAATGAACTGGCGTGAAATGAAATTAGCAAAAACACCCCACTGCTCTGTATGCGGTAAATAGCACGATCCACAATATCAAGATCAATAAAAAGGCGCTAACCCATTTGGATTAACGCCTTTTTTCATTTCGACTTAAAACAAAGATCCTACAATTTAAAATAGGTTAACTGTTGTTTCTGTTGCTCTGCTAACTGTGATAATTCATGGCTTGCAGCCGCACTCTGTGTAATACCCGTTACGTTTTGATTTACAATTTCATGAATATTTGTGATGTTACGATTAATGTCATTCGTAACTTGGCTTTGCTCTTCTGCCGCTGTCGCTACTTGTGTATTAATCGCAGTTATACCATTAACCGATCCCATTATACTCATCAAAGCCTCATTGACTTGGCTCGCTAATGCTTGATCATTCGCCAATACATCAAGGCTTGATTGCATTCCATCATTGGCTTTTGTCGACTGCACTTGCAACTCTTCAATAATCACCTGAATTTCTTGGGTTGATTCTCGAGTACGAGCAGCAAGCATACGAACCTCATCCGCCACCACAGCAAAGCCTCGTCCACTTTCTCCCGCACGAGCTGCTTCAATCGCAGCGTTTAATGCCAATAAATTTGTTTGCTCTGAAATACTTTGAATCACGTCAATAACATTACCGATCTTTTCAGATTGTTCTTTTAAGCCAGTCACCACATTCGCAGCTGATGTGATTTGATCGACCATTTTTAAACTTGCGTCCGTGCTTTCTTGGTATAACTTTAAGCCATGAGAGGCCATTTCACTCGCTTGATGCGCTGCGGTATCTGCATTTAACGCGCTGCTATTTACATTATCAGCGGTACTTGATAATTGATTTACGGCAGAAGCAACTTGCTCAATTTCTTGCTTTTCTTGATCTGAATTTACTTGAGCTTGTGTCATCACCGTAGCCAGTTCCGTTGACGCTGAAGCCACATCTTCAGAGATACGAACCATCGAATCAATAGTCGTACGCAGTTGATGTACCGTTGTATTAATATCACGGCTAAGGGCGGTAATTTCATTATCCCCTTCTTCATTAACCGTTACATTCAAATCACCTTTCGCAATGCGCTGCATAATTTGTTGTATTGTACCAATTGGTGCAACAATAATACTTGCTAACCACCAAGCGCAAATAAGCGATACAAAAATGGCAATAAAAATGGCAATAGTCACTTGTGTTAATGTCGCATCATGCGCCATTTTTGCTTTGGAAACTTCCGTTTCAACCACTTGATTCAATTTTGCTGATAACTCATCAATGGCGTTAACCATGGCAGCACCTGCACGCCTGTACTCAGTACGAGCCAGATCATACTCTGTCGTATTGTATTCACCAGTATGCTTTTCTTTCAATAGAGGCATCATTGGTGATTTACTGTATTGAACGTAGTAATTCATTGCTGATTTTAACGTATCAATCTCTTGAGAAAGCCCATTCATCTTCCTTAATTTATCCATTGATATGATATTTTTTCTAAATCCTGAATCTAGATTAGCCGCTAATTTCTTTAATTCTTCAGAATCATACAAACTATAAACGGCACTGATTCGCATTGCATACGTTGTGTTGATAATGGTTGCTAGCTCATCTTTGCTTTCACTTAATTCATTCGAAGCAGACGCCATGTTCGTCATTGATGCTTCAAAATCACCACGAGCGAGCAACACGCCCCCAGTCATAATGATAGAAATAAGTAATACAGGAATTAAAACCTGAACTTTAATAGAAAAACCATTGATCAACTTACGCATTATTTACCCTCATAACACTCTCAAAAATAATTGTTAATAATGTCATTATCTCTGGTTTTATTTTCAAATAGTACACTGTGACGTAGATCTATTTTTACAAACCGTTCAATAATCAATACAAAAAAACCGTCAAACTTTACATTTACGTCAATAAAAAACACATAACGCTATGAATTTGAACAATAAGATTAAATAACATTCATTTCTAATGAATACGCCTTTTTAATAAAAAAACCAGAATGTCATACACTTTTAAGAAAACTGAAATATTACTGTCACATAAGTTTCCTAAAGTGGCCTCGTCAACTTAATTACGGCACGTATGCCTCAAAGGAAATGAAAATGAAAAAGTCAGTTATCGGCGCACTAGCAATTCTGAGTTCAGTAGTAGCATTACCAGCATCAGCGAAAGAAACAATTTCTGCAGTTGGTTCAAGCAGCGTGACCCCTCTTATGGAAGTTTTTTCTGAAACCTACATGAAAGACCACTCTAACGTTTATATCGAAGTTCAAGGCCCTGGTTCTTCTGCTGGTGTAAAAGCAGCGAAGAATGGTTCTGCGGATTTAGGTATGTCATCACGTAATCTAAAAGCATCAGAAAAAGAAGCGACATTAAAAGAATTAGTGGTTGCACACGATGGTATCGCTGTTGTGGTTAACCCAAGCAATACACTTAAAGGCCTAACGTCAGAACAAGTTACCGCTATCTACAAAGGTGAAGTGAAAAACTGGAAAGAAGTGGGTGGCGAAGATAAGCCAATCGTTGCAATTACACGCGACACGGCATCAGGTACTCGTGGCGCATTCGAAGACATCATGAGCCTTAAGAAAAAAATCTCAGGTATGAAAGTATCGGCTATCTCTCAACGAGCTCAAGTAGCAAATGGCAACGGCGCGCTAAAAACAATGGTAGCAAGCAACCCATACGCTATTGGTTATATCTCTTTAGGTACCGTAGATAACTCAGTTCATGCCCTTTCTATCGATAACGTAGTACCAAGCGTTGCTGATATTAAAAATGGCACATACAAAGTCTCTCGTCCTTTCCTTGTACTGTACCGTGAAGGTAAGCCATCAGTAGAAACTCAAAAATTCCTAGACTGGATGACAGACGAAACAGCACAAAATCTAGTTGAAAAGAACGGCTACATTTCAGTTAACTAATTTATTACCTTAATTTTCCTGGCCTGCAAAGGCCAGGCTTTTCCATTTCGAATTTTTCGACATGTGAGTATTTATTATGACCATCGCCATGAATAATCAAGATACTGTCAATCAAGACAAGCCTTCTCTTAATCCGTTACGACAGAAAAAACGTGTGGATTGGAGAGAGCGTATTTTCCACGTATTATTTCTCAGCTGTGCCATCATCGGTACGTTATCTTTAGCCACCATTGCGTATTTTATCGTTAAAGAAAGTATTCCTGCATTTCAACAAGTTGGTGTTAGTGGCATCGTTTTAGGTCAAGATTGGCTACCACCCGCTCTTTATGGTGTTTTCACCATGATCGTTGCATCCGTTGTTTCTACCTTTGGTGCCGTTCTCGTCGGTGTTCCAATCGGTATCCTTACGGCTATTTTTATCGCTGAAATCGCGCCTAAACGCCTTGCCGATATTATCCGCCCAGCGGTTGAATTACTGGCTGGCATCCCATCGGTTGTCTATGGTTTCTTTGGCCTTGTTATTATTGTTCCATTGATTCAAGACGTATTTCAAGTCCCTGCAGGTAACACTATCCTTGCGGGTATTATCGTTTTAGGTGTTATGATTTTACCTACCGTAATCACGGTATCAGAAACCTCAATCAGAGCCGTCCCAGCGACCTATAAAGAAGGTTCATTGGCCCTTGGCGCTTCTAAAATATTCACCATTTTCCGTATTCTTCTTCCTGCTGCTCGTTCAGGCATTATGACGGGTGTCATTTTAGGTATTGCTCGCGCTCTTGGAGAAACAATGGCCATCATTATGGTTATGGGGAACGCCCCTGCCATGCCAGAAGGTATCTTAGATTCTGCGCGTACATTAACAGCAAACATTGCGATTGAAATGTCATACGCAAGTGGCATCCATGCCAGTGCTCTATATGCAACAGGCGTAGTATTACTCGTCTTTATCATGTCTCTGAATGGCATTCTTCTTTATCTAAATCGTGAAACAGCGAGATAAGACAATGAATAAACTTAAAAAACAACGTCACATAAAAGATCAGATCGCAGCAGGATTCATCTGGTTCTCAGCAGCCATCACCGTCGGCTTTCTATTTTGGATAATGTGGTACATTTTATCGAATGGTCTACAACACGTAAGTTGGTCATTCATTACCGATAACTACACTCGTACTGGTGAAGAACACGGTATCTTCCCAATGATCGTCGCCACCCTTTACATGGTATTAGCTTCAATTGCGGTTGCAGCGCCACTCGGGATCATGACGGCCATCTATTTAACCGAATACGCAAAAGTAGGCAGTAAACTCGTTAAAGTCATTCGCTTCTGTACCGAATCATTAGCGGGTATTCCATCGATAATCTTTGGTCTATTTGGTATGACTTTCTTTGTCGGTATTTTAGGATTAGGTTTCTCTATTTTATCCGGTGCGCTTACGCTGAGTATTTTAATCTTACCCGTGATTATTCGTACAACAGAAGAAGCATTAATGGCTGTACCTCAAACCTTTAGAGAAGGCTCTTATGGTTTAGGGGCATCAAAAATCTATACCATTTGGCGCTTAATACTACCAAGCGCAATGCCAGGTATTTTAACCTCTGTTATTTTAAGTATTGGTCGTGTTATTGGTGAATCCGCACCTGTATTCTTAACCGCTGGTATGGTGGCACGTATTCCTGATTCATTGCTTGATTCAGGCAGAACATTAACCGTTCACCTGTACAAATTAACCACTGAATTATTTACTATCGAAGAATGGAATCAAGCTTACGCAACAGCGACAGTATTGATTGTTCTTGTATTAATAATTAACACGCTAACGAAGCTATTGGCTCGAAAAATCAATAAAGCGTCTTAATTAATCGATTTATTATCTATCACTAATTATTGACTGATTGCACGGTATAAGATGCGATCAGTAAGGAAAACACAATGAACAAATTTAATATTGAAAACCTAGATCTTTTTTACGGACAAAACCAAGCATTAAAAGGCATTAACTTACCGATCCCTGCAAAACAAGTAACTGCACTGATCGGCCCTTCTGGTTGTGGAAAATCAACATTATTGCGTTGTTTAAACCGCATGAATGATTTAATTCCTGGCGTGAAAATTACGGGTTTTGTTAGTTTAGATGACCATGACATTTACGGTAATATCGATGTTGCCGATTTACGAATCAAAGTTGGAATGGTTTTCCAAAAAGCGAACCCATTTCCAATGAGCATTTATGAAAACGTTGCCTATGGCTTAAAAGCACAAGGCGTAAAAGACAAAAAAGTACTAGATGCCGTCGTTGAAAAGTCACTTCGCAGTGCTGCTCTTTGGGATGAAGTAAAAGATCGCTTAAAATCTCATGCTTTTGGCCTATCTGGTGGACAACAACAGCGTTTGTGTATTGCTCGTACTATCGCAATGGAACCTGATGTCATCTTAATGGATGAACCGACATCAGCACTGGATCCAATTGCAACACACAAAATTGAAGAGTTAATGGAAACACTAAAACAAGATTACACGATCGTTATCGTTACTCACTCAATGCAACAAGCTCGCCGAATTTCAGATAAAACCGCGTTCTTCTTAATGGGTGAATTGGTCGAGCATAATGACACTCATGTTATTTTCTCAAACCCTAAAGATGACCGTACTCAAGGCTATGTAAATGGTGACTTTGGTTAACCTTATTTTCTAAATTATAAGAAAGCGATGGAAACTCTTTGCCCCTCTAGTTAGGGGCTTTTTTGTCATTTAACTACCGGTTTTATATTAAAATTAAATTTACCATGACCACATTACGACCACAGCTATTTATTTCGACAACTTATCAACAGTTGTCACGTAAGTCTCCTCTTCCATCTCAATACCGATGAACTTTCTATTCAACTTTAAGCAAGCTTGCCCTGTTGAACCTGAACCCATGAACGCATCCAACACGACCGCATTTTCTCTGCTGCTTGTTGAGATGATATGTTCTAGTAAATCGGCAGGTTTTTCACAAGGGTGCTTACCTTGATAATACTGAACTGGTGCAAATGTCCAAACATCGGTATAAGGCACTTCATCAGTCACATAAAATGGTCGTCGCAGTTCTTCGTACTCTTTTTTTAGCTCACTGTATTCTTTTAATAATTCCCCATATTCGTTATTTAACAAACTGTATTCATCAGATAATTCTGCATGGCTGCGAGATAGCTCACCGCTTTTGTCAGCAAATAAGTCCTGGAGTTGTTGATATTGTTTTTCTGTAGGCAGCTTCCACTGACTGTAAGAAAACCAATGCGAACACATTTGCGTTCCTGTGGCTTCATTAATTTCTTTGGCTGATACATTAAGAGTGTCTTTTGCTTTTTTAAAATAATCCATTAATGGCTTAAATACAGTTTTCTTTAACTCAGTGCATTTTGTTGCATATTGGCTACAGCCTTTTGCAAACCCTTCTGCATCATAATGGCCTCCAAAAATAATACGTTCTGTAGAAGGAAAGAATGAGCGTAAGTGAGGCTTGTGTGCCCTTCTCCATACACCTGAAGGTTTAGCCCATACGATATGATTGAATACATCAAAACGAGAGCGGATAAGCAGTTCAGTGTCAGCCGCTAGTTTAGAACCACAGAACAGGTATAAATTGCCAGAAGGCTTCAATACACGCCAGAACTCAACAAGCACTTCGTCAAGCCACGCGAGAAACGTTTCAACATCAGGCCACTGGTTATCCCATGCGTTTTTCTTTACTTGAAAATAAGGGGGATCGGTAAGGATGAGATCTATTGAATTACTAGGTAAGGTTTTAAGGTAGTTTAGGCAATCTGCGTTAATGAGCTGCAATTGGCCATTGTGTAATGTATTTGTTTGCATTCGATACTCCATAAAATAGAGCCTTGAATACAGAAGAACCCAGCCACTAGTAGTGGCTGAGTTGGTTAATATGCTTCCTCTCCAATAATCTATTGGGTCTCAGGTACTCAAGGCATAAAAACAAATAACTACTGTATATAAACACAGTTACATTTAAGCGCGAACATAGCATCCGTTTGTAAGTTTTGATAGATAACCGAACATAGTTAATTGCTCAAAAAGAAACTGGATATGTGTCAGGCTTTGATTAGGAATAACTCTTTTATCTGGCGTAATTTCTTCAAATGAGGCTTGTTGAATAATGTGTTTCACTATGGCTTGTTGGTCTTTTTTTATTGGTAGCATTTGAACACCTGTCTTGAGTAATTAAGGTGTCGTGACACTAATATGGTGTTATTGAGACAAGCTAGTCTTTAATTGAAGAGGAAGTTGAAAGTGTGACAGGGAATGTATTGTTGATATAAAAAACAAAAATTCTAAATATATAAACTAACGTTCTTATCCTTAAAGTATTTATTCATAAATATTTAAATTCATGTTAATTCATGTTAATTCATGTTAATTCAATCATAAGAAGAGTAAATATACCTTAAGCCTACTATCTTAATACAAAAAAACCCTTTATATCTAAGGGTTTTTTTATTATCTAATTATATTCATCATATGGCTAACAAATCCCTACAGTCGCATTCTGAGTATTTTTACATATTCCGATTACTTTCAAGAATGACAACAAATGGGATTAAGGTTAACGCCCTGAGTTATAATTCCCGATAAGAGCTATCATTTCTCTCGGCTCATTCTTCTTATCCGTACTAGTTCCTTGTCTCAAATAAAAATTATCGTCAAGAGTACAAACTTCTCCTACACTCTTTATTTCTATTTTTATTAGATGACGGCCATTATAGTCACATATCTTAATATCTTTAAGTAACTGTTGCTTAAGTTTTTCAGTAAATTCAAGATTAGAAATTTTACTTTTTATATGTTGATAATATTTATCAATAGAACCAAAAATCTCATTAGCTTCATGGTCTATACCCGCAATAAAAAAACCATTGCTTTCAATACTATCTACACTATACATTTGCAATAATCTATCCGCACAACTTTGACTATCTGCAATTCCTATTAAAACAAACCCTCTACTATCATTGCCTATATTATTTATACCAACACACGTTGCAATAACTTTGTGTAATAAATCATAATCGAAATCATGAGTACCGTCTAATCGCATAAAACCTTGTTTAAAATCATAATTAGTCTGTTCAGTTTTTGAACTTGTAATGATACGATCGATTTCTGTTATCCAGGCATGGTTTTGTATTTTCGCCTGATTCAACTTACAAAACCTTCTAAGTATAGCTTTTAAATCTTCGACACTTTGCTCTCTTGCAATCGCAGTCCAACGACCACCATCTGTAACCTGAATAACTTTTGCACCACTATTTTTTAATTTATTAAATAAACCTTTTTCATTCGAAATTACTAAATTCTCATTAATGATCAATTCATATATAGCTAAGAACACTGCTTGATAATAACGAGGGGATTTTTTCGAAGACGAATTATCTCCTAGTATATGCTTTTTAAAATTAGCATTATTATCTTTAAACAATTCCTTTATTACTTCATAAATATAAATAAAATTATTTAATATCTTATCCGAACCAGTAACTTGTATAAAGTTATCCAAGTTCTCTCTTTGAGATACATTAGCTGAATTAACACCATAAAAATCATCTAAAGATGTTGAACCTGATGTTGGTTTTTTCGTCAGCGCAATATAAGCTAAAATATTAGCTACTAGCTCCTCATCATCAGAACCTCGAATACAATTACGCGTAAGAACGCTATTTTTAACATAAAAATGATCATTGATACAAATACCATAGTTCAAATTATCTGTACCTATTGATATTTCACTCATAGAATTGAGTTTTAATATGTCACTATGAGAAGTATCACCTCTAATAATAGTAGATATTTTCCTAACTAATTCAGCGAAATTACTCCAGTTACCAGCACTTCTTAATTCCTGCTTTGTTAATCTTTTACCATTAGAGTTTATACGCCTAAAAACTTCATCTATACTTGAATCATCTGATGAATACTCTGAGACAGCAAACTTATAGCGTAAAAAGGTAGCAGATAAAGAGCGAGATAATATGGGGGTATTTTGTTTAAGTACACCTCTATCTTTTAGGTCTTTAGTTAATGCTGTTGAATCTAAATCAAAATACTCACCATCAAAATCAAATTTTTGTTCAACAAATCCCATAACGGCTTCAAGTCGTTGCATCCCATCTAATATTTCTCGCCCATCTTTTATCTTTACAAAAAGAAGTAATGGTATTGGATATTCTTCTATAATTGATGATATTAATGCTTTTTTTTCATCTAATGACCATACCAATTTACGTTGGTAACGTCGATTTACTATTAACAATTTATTACTGTACATATCGTACAAATCTTCAATTGTTTTAGACGCTATTTCTAAGTTTGTATTTAACATTACAAATCCTTGTTCACTTATAATATTTTTTATTCAACTTGTTAATTTTTAAATAAAACGTACATTTCTACTAGACCAATTAATAGCCGAAATTTGAGTTTTCTCTTGAAAAGACAAATTTCTCACTGAATCAAAAGTAACGTCTATTCTTTTAATCCACTTCTTTGCGTTTTGTGATTTAGGTGGGACTAATTTTTCAGTAACACTTACAATTCGTCCCGCTTTGCATGATATACCATCAGTAATTATTATTATTAAACAATTATCTGCACTTTTTTTACTAGCAAAGAAACCACTCGCCATTCTCGATATAATAATATCTTTAAACTGAGGTTCATTTGGAACATTTACGCTTGGTTTAACAACTAGAATTGGCATTAAAATTCTCCTTACAGATTATATAAAAATTTAATCTCGAATAAATGTCATCACAACAACCACCTAAACACCAACACTCGCATACCTTTTACGATAAATTCATTAACTTTTATGCACTTCGCCATCTAGAAATATGTTATAAAATTGAGTGTAAAGGCCATACTTTTGACCAAAAATAGAACCATATTTAATACTCACAGCTGTAGAATTACGATTAGATTCAAAAAAACAAGACGAAGCATTTCCACAAACAATATTATTTAATTCAAAAGGATTCTTGTGGGTTATATTTTTCGATACTCCTAATAATTCCTCACTTGGATTATTAGGGTTAAAGAAGTTCTCATAATCACTCTTAAATGCGACTTTATAAGAACGCATTTTACCTGCAGGAATATCGATCCCATCTCCACTATCGACATAACGCATACCTTCAGAAAAGGGCGACTTTTCACTTTCATAATTGTAAAAATCTACACGTACATTTTTTGCTGTAACCGAAGATGGGTTTACTAAGGTAAAAACTATCACGTCGCGTTTAGAATCATATTTTTGTATTGAAACGTCTGCGATTTCAAGATTTGTTGGATTACTGTCAATCAAAAGTTTATCTGCTACCGTTAGAATTTTAGGGGCAGATTCTAACCATTGATAAGTACTCGAAATCCAAAGAACTAACTGAGTAATGGCAACAGGAATTCCAATGAAAGCTGCAATATATCCCATACGATTCAACATATTCCACTTTTGAAATTGTTTTTTTGTAGGTAATACAAATTTCATAGGATCTCTGATGTCGAGTTGTAAAACTCATATTTAATTACGTGCTCTAAACACTACAATCTGCACATAGTGACAAAGCATTAGCTAAAATATGTATACTACAACATAGTTTAACCTGCTTTATCTTCTAACTCACCAAAATTAACGCATTTAATCACATCAAAATTCAAACCAAATCGCAATTACCTCCAATGATTAATACTGATACTTTACACACTAAGTCACTAAGTTTTATAATTATTTCATACAAGTGAGCCTTAAGGCATCAAGCACATATCTTCTGGAACCTTCGCTTGCGTTCCACGCCGAGGGATTTAATCGCTCCTCGGCACTTTCTTCTTTAACCGCTCTAATAACTCATACTCATATTGCCCAGATTCAAACTTAAATCTGCGCCTTTCTCGCTCGTTGCTTTGTCTATTGATACTGGCTTATCTGATTTAATGGTGAGTGCAACTTCAGCTTTGCTTTTCATCGCTTGATTGGTTAATGGTGCTGCTTTTGACATTGGGATGATGTTGTTTGAGAAGCCCTGTTTTTTCTGCTCGTGGTAGGACGTGGCGATAACTTGGTTTTTACTTTCACTGGTTGTTATGCCAAGTTTGGCGTTCTTATCTTTGAGCTTATTTATTTTGGTGCTGAGTTTATCCACCTCTTTGCCTGCCGCTTCTGCAGAGCTTTTCCATCCATCAGGGATTAATGCATCGGGTAACATGTTTATCATTGATTTGATGCTCTCCCACACCCACCCGATAACCGCAACCAGAACGGTCGCTATTGATAATAGTGGAAGCAAAAAAGTATTCAAAGACATTAAGAACATGACGACCAATGATGTGTTATCGAGTCATCGTATTCCATTGGATTTAATGAGCGTGGTTCGTGAAGGATTTAACTCAAGCAGTGGCTTGAATAAAGTCGATCGCATCTTTTACAAGAATGAGCTTATCCCAATTTTAGAAGCGGTGTGTGAATTGAATGACTTTGCAGGTATGGAAGTGGTGAGCATTAAGGACTATGAGAGCTTGGATACGGTGGCGCATAAAACAAAACCGAGTTCTCGGACTCGGTTGTATTTCGCATCAATTACATTGATTAATCTTTAAAACATGGCAGGCCTTGAGACTCTCGCCACTCTTTAACTATTTCTGTAATTCGTTCAGGAGAATCATCACCTAGATTTTCAGGATAAAAAATTAAATCTGAACCATCAGGATGCTGTGTTAATTTTTCAAAAAACAATACAGCATCAATATGTTCCTGCTCTGTTTCGTAGTCATCATTGCAAATTTTTTTAACCAAAATAATAAAGTCTTGTTTCGTGTAATTTAATATTTCATTATTCATTTTCAGCTGCCTTTTTTATGAATTTGAATATGGTTTTTTGGTGTTGTAATTTTCATATTATCAACATCAAATACACTTCCATCATGCTGAATTTCTTTTACATGATGAATTTCATATTTAACTCTCCCCCCTACTCGATCTCTTTTTCTAGGGAATGGGGCTCGACCTTTCATCATCGTACTTATATTAGAACCAGAAAATTGCTCAGTTAATATCTTGTCTTTTTGAATTTCGGTCCAAAATGCCTTTCTAAATGCATCAAAATTACTAAATTCTCGCCCTCTCAACTTATCTGCCACTTGTGACGGAACCGCCGCACCTAAATCTTTACCTGCATTTGCTAACCAAATCCCTGTAATATCTTCGCCTTTTCCTGTGACCACTCCTGCATCATCCCGAGCCGTCTTCTTAAACACCAAATATAAAGGTGGTAACCCTGCATCGGCGGGGAACGTAACAATATATTCAACTAATTCTTCTTCAGGGTAAAGTGCTGTCCCTAATTCTTGTTGATGCTCTTCGATTGGCCTTACCCAAACATCATGCACATCTAAGCCATCATATTCTGGACGCTCGGTACTTGGATCAAGTTTATATTCTTCACCATCAGGAACCCAAGTCAATGTAATGCCTTCTTCAAGGTTAATTACAAACTTATCGCCATCTCGAACGGCAACTTTCTTTGCTACTCGCTCACCATAAGCATATCCATCACCAGAATGAATACCCACGATTTGCTCAGTACCATTTTCATCTTTATATAAATTAAAACGAACCGTCGTATTTATCGCATCTGAGGTATTAAATTGAAGACTACCATCAAGTGAGCCATCACCTAACTGAGATGGCCATAATGCAGCAATAAGACCGCCACCCAAACGAGCCATCCCACTGATTGCTGCATCGGATAATGCCCAACTACCGACTGATTTACTTACATTACTGCTTAACGTACCCAATACACTACCACCAGTAGCGGTTGACGCAGGCAAAGCAAGAACCGCCATATTACCAAACTCAATCGCTTTCGCGGCCGCTTCTACCTTACTTACGTTTAAAATAGGAGTGCGTTCAGGAATAGCATTATCTTTAGTTGCTGGAACAACATTATGACGTAACTTTTGAGTTTCAGGTGTTGTATAAACATTGGTAAAGCTAATTGATTGACCAATGTTTTGAATTTTTGTAGGCGGTAATGTCTCAGGATCTGTTTGCTTACGATCCGACTTTTCTTCGCTTTTACTTTGGATTATCGCATCGACATCAAGCAAGCAACCATTTTCATCAAGCCAAGCGGGGGTTAACTCTTCAAGCTCTTCTGTCGTCATTTTTTGGGGAAGGTAAAGTAAATATTGGCGAGTAACAACCGTGTTGTTGATTTTCCAAGGAAGTAAAATAAAGCTGTATTGATGATCAGAGACTAACTCATCAGTTAGACTATCTTCAGTCGTTCGGGTGACTTGGAATGCCCACTTACCCTCACCCATTAATTTATATTCGTGAGTCAATACATCATCAACAAAATGATAAAAGTACCCCTCGGTTGGCCAACCAAGACGCTCACCCACTTGAACCGCAGGTTTTACAGGAATAAAGGACTCTGTATGGATCCCAGAACTTTGCTCTACTGGTTGCACATCATCAAATGACAATGCAGTCCCACTTGAGATAAAAAACTCTCGATTAAGTGTTTTTGGCTCATTCACATTTACGCTCGCTGTAAGTAACGTAAACCCTTTCTCTGTTTGTGTTTTATTCCATGATGAAATGTTTGCTTCTTCTTTGGTCTTTCCTAAAGAGAACACACCCACTTGATACGTGTTTAATTCGTCTTTCGCACACGCAATCTCAATCGAATACTCAAAAGCCGCTGTCTTTGCCAATATCTCTTTCACTGCTTCATGGTGAGGGACATCAACTTTCGCTTCTCTTGCAAGCTCTTCATTCCATGGGTAATGCGCTCTAACAAACTTAGGGGCATCTTCATCAACCGATTCAACAAACTTTTCTACTTTCTCATCCCAGACTTTCATCTTATCCCTAACTTAACTTTAAATCCCTTTGTAAGGATAAATTAAAAATAAGATGCACTTTTACTGAAATAATAGGTGAAATAACTAAATGAATGCACCCCCTTTTCTTATCCTCTAGAAAAGTCGCATAAAAAAGCCACTGTAAAAAGTGGCGTTTTAAAAAATAAACTGACTTCAATTTATTGGTAACTTGTTTGGCCATTGATACGTCACTACCTGATTAAGAATACCTTGCCACATTAACGTACGTTTAAGTGGATTATTGTGTTTCGGTGGGACATTTGACGCACTAGCCCAAAAAAGCGCTCCCGGCTCATTTGTACTTTGCGATACAACAAGTGCACTTAACGGTGGCGCATCGGCCTCTGCCAATATCTTGTTTAACTGACTTAATACCTCATTCCAAGATTGAGGAGAATACCACTCACCTGTTCTGCATTTATAATCTTGAGTTAAATCCGAGTACGTTTTCGGTTTATTCCACGACACCAATATTGAATAGATGATGTTAATATCTACAGTCACTCATACCTTCCTTATTATTACACTTATCAATTAACAATAGACGTCAAAACTAAGATTAACTACTGTCGGTATAAAAATATGGTGTATTGTGCGCAAAAAATCAGCTTTTACGTTTTGGAATTGCCCCTCCGCCCAGATACAACGCCACAGCTGCAAGTACGGGATAACCAAACGCATCATTAATCATGGTACTAATCGCTCCCCAATCCGCACCAAAAATACAACCTATAATGACAATGGTATGCAGCCCAATGTAAGGCACACAAAAGACCATCACGATAAAGCGTTGTATCAACTTAAAAGGCTCGTACGCTTTGAGTAACATAATGTGTTGTTTCGACTTCTCCTCATCGGTGAACACAAGCGCATCCCCTGTATTGGCGATTAAATCAATGCCTGCTTTGATGGCGGAATCGGTACCAAATATCTTGCTGAATAATCCCATCATTCACGCCCTACTCATCAATCAATTCAAAATGCATTAAATCATCAAAGCCATTGTCTTTTAGCTCATTGTCTTTGTCCCAATCCCCGCCCCAACGAATGGCCACGCCCATTGAGGCACCGACACCAATCACAATACCGGCAAAGTAACTGAAGCGTTCACGATCATCTTCATCGTATGGGTATGGGGTTACATCGACGGCCTTGCTTGGTAATGAATTGTGTTTGCTGTTTGGGTACCGAACTTGAGTGTTTGTGCTTGGCAGGGCGTTTTGCTCTTCTTTGGTTCGATGGCCACAAAGAATAGAGCAATCACACACCTCAAGAGCGGCAGTAAAAACTTTCTGTAAGTTAGGGTGGCAAGAAGCCAATCGAGTTGCACTTGTTTTGCTGAATTTATTCATATTACATTACCTTTAAAGCAGCAACCGCAACGGCGATCACTGGGCCAAAAATTAATCGAACCAATCCTATTTTGTCTGATTCGAGCTTATCTATTCGTTTAGAGTTTGAAACTTGAATGGTTTGAGTTTTCGTTAACGTGATAAGCACTTTATTCAGTGTACGGCTTTGCTCTCGCATCAAGTTAGCAAGGTTGTTCATTGCGGCATCAATACGTGCTATCTCTTTCTCGGACATGCCGCACTCAGGTTCTGAATTTGACTCAGGGTATCTCGTAGGCGTAGAGGTGAATATTGATGCCATTCCTATATGCCAGATGTAGGAAACCCAACACAAAGGTTGGGCTTGCACATCGATGGCCGTATAACGAAATTACACCTTTTCAAGTTCACTTCACCTTTCCCATGACTCTTGATTAATCGAGTTTGATAAGCACTTAACTTCCCCCCCAAATAACCGCTCTTAAAAATCAATCTTTCGCTTTAAAATATAAGTAATAATGTAATGCTCTTGTGAAATTTATGTAAATAGTGAATGATATACCAATTATGAATATATAAAGGAAATACATACATGAGGCAACTCTATTTATTATTGACAATATTGTTTTCAATTTCGGCGCACGCCGATAAGTCTGGCTATTACATTACCACCAATATTGAAAATTCTTCCGTTACCTTTTTAGGCTCACAAACCGATCTTGATGGGGGGTATAATATAAAAGGCGGTTATGACTTCCCAATTTCAGACACTTTCTATATGTCTGTAGAGCTTGAATATAACAATATGGGTCGCTTTGATTTTGATTGGCGAAATAAAAATCAATACGCGACAAGTCATGTTGATGCTCATTTTTTTGGAGCCAATTTAAAATATCGTGCGTATATGTTTGAATCAGATTTCTTTATCACCAGCATGTTTGGCTATGGTTATTATTATTTAGATATGGATGTTGATTTCTATTTAGAAGACGGACAACTGGGTTATATCGGCAAAGGATCTCAAAGTGAGAGCGCTTTAGGCCTTTCATACGGCTTTGAGGCAGGGTACGACTTAAGTAAGCACATTACGCTAACCGCTGGACACAATATTGCACGAGCCATTATGGATGGGATTGGTTACGATTTTGGAACGACCTACGTAGGGCTGACCTACAACTTTTAGCACGATCCTAAATATTCCATTCTTAACTAAAGATGAGTACACTTAGTTTAATTATTTTAATTACTGGTGTACTCACATGAAATTTCACTCTTTTCTTGCTGCTAGCTTATGTCTTCTAACCTCATTAAGTGCCTCTGCCTCAATTCATTTAACCGTACCAAGTGAAGTAGAGCTTCTTTTAGTTGATAGCCAAGAAGTCAAACTTGATAGTTCTTTCTTCTCAACGACATCAACACTTAAGCTGGACGATGGCGAACACCAAATTGTGTTCAGATACAATCCAGTATTTAAGCAAGGTAAAGACAACATTATAGTCTCGAGTGATATTATTGTTTCAAAGTTTACCGCAACCAACCAAGACATTAGCTTTGTATTCCCGTCTTATAATTCTCCTGAAAAAGCCAAAGCATTTAATACCGAGCTTAATTGGGAATTAAAAGATAAAAACGATAAAAATATACCGTTCGCACAAGCAAAATTAGTCTATGACGGTGTGCAAATTGGTCGTAATATTCAATTTGAATTAGCGAAATTTAATACGACTGAGCATGCTGCCGCTTTTAAACAAGATATGATCACCGTCACTCATAAAGAAATAAAAAATGAGAAAGGTGAAAATACAGCAGAGCAAATGTTGAATTACTGGTATGAGAAAGCAGATAAAGAAACACAAGAAAGATTTAAAACATCGATCTTTAATAAGTAATAAATGCAATTCTGAATACTGATGATAAATAAAATGGCTTACACAAGTAAGCCATTTTTGTTAATTATTCGACGAACCCTCAATCTCTATTCTATGATTACACTTTAAATTGAGAGACCAATTCATCCATTTTCGTACACTGGTTAGAGAGCGATTCACACGCATGTTCTGCGCTTCCCACCATCGTCACCATTTGATGACTATTATCAGCGATCCGTTGAACATTACTGTTTACGTCTTCACTCACCTGACTCTGTTGATTCGCAGCAGTCGCAATGTGAGTATTCATATCATTCATGATCATAATCGCATTTGTGATCTGCTCAAGAGATAAAGACGCACTGTTTGCTAAGTCAATGGTTACGCCACCACTTTGTCTACTCGACTCCATTGCAACCACCGCTTCTTTTGCGCCTTTCTGTAAACGCTCAATCATTCTTTGAATTTCACCCGTGCTGTCCTGAGTTTTACTTGCTAAAGCACGAACCTCATCAGCAACGACAGCAAAACCACGCCCCTGCTCACCCGCTCTTGCAGCCTCAATCGCCGCATTTAAAGCAAGTAGATTGGTTTGATCAGCAATGCCTCTTATCACATCAAGAATGGAAGCGATGTTAGACACATCATTATCTAACGTTTGAATCACGCCACTTGCTTGAGTAATTTCATTGGCTAAGCTCTCAATCGAGTTAACCGTTTGCTGTAATATTTTCGCTGTTACGCCCGCTTCAGACGTTGCACTTTGGCTGGCTTCTGCCGCTTCATTTGCATTCTCGTTAACCGTGCCACTGGTTACTCTCATCTCATGAACAGCGGCAGCAACGACTTCACTTTCTTGTTGTTGGTTTGATGAAAACTCAGAGATATTTTGAGTGAGAGATTGAATGCTTTTCACTTCTAGGCGTACAGAGTTAGACGATAAAATAACATCTTGCACTGTTACATGTATCTTCGATACAAACTGATTAAAAGCAGAAGCTAACTGCCCAACTTCATCTTGAGATCCCACTAAAATACGTTGAGATAAATCCCCCTCACCCGACGCTATTTCTGACATCGCGCTTTCAAGAGATTGGATTGGTTTTACAATCCAATTTATGGATAACCAAACAGCAAATAAAGCGAGAACAATGGCTGCACCTGCACCTATTTCAGAGATCAACTTACCTGAATTAGTCGCATGTAAGCTTTGCTCTTTTAATTGATTTTGTTCAATTTCGATAAGACTACGCAGCGATTTTAATTGTTTACGAATCACAATGAATTCGTTTTCCATTTGTGAATTTACACTGTCATAATAAAATTGCGCTTCGCTAGGATTGGAAAATAAAGGTTCATAAAGGGCAATCCATTTATCCGTTGCACGAATAAGTGTCTCTAATTCAGAGCGAGTATTCATTGGCAGTAAGTTATGTTGATATAACACATCAACTTTTTTCATTCGAGGTATTGTTTTATACGCATTATCTTTAAACTCAAACGTATAAAAATCAACTTCTTGAGGGGTATTATCCGATAACATTAAGCCTTGCGCGGCTGTAATTACCTGATACAAATCACGATAAGCATCTTCAAGACTGTCCATTACCGGCTGAACAACGACAGTCAGTGTGTTATTTATTTTTGCTTGTTCATTAAATTTAGCGACATTTAATATAGATATAGAACTAAATAATAAAACAATAGCGATCACGGGAATTGCGATTTTATATTTTACTGATAGATGACTAATTAACTTCATCTTTTCTCCACGGTTTAATGACTAATAATCCGTGGACTATATCAATAAATTAAATCAACATGATGAGCTAAATCATTATTACCATAAATATAGTTCATCATTCTGTTAAATTTATCCTCAATTTATTTCTATAGGATAATTTTCTCCACTGCAATAACTGAATTATCATACGTGTTTTGCAATTCATCTTTATTGCAGATCGAAATATCCCCCTCTTTACTCGCCTTTTCATACTCGTGACATAAAGCATAAAGCTTCATTAAGCCTAAACTTCCCGCCGATCCTTTTAATTTATGAGCAAGTTGATTTACTTGATAAGCCTCTTTATTAACAATCGCTTGTTGCAATTCACTCATATTAATTTTTGAAGAGTGTACAAATAATCCAATAATCTTTGTCATTCGATCTTTACCCAAGATAGTTACATCACCTTGAATTACTTTCTCATCAATAATCATCTCATTATTCTCATTTTGTTCTGTCTCGACTCTTTCATTGGGTTCGTAACTGTCCGTATTTATCACGGTATATTGGTCTCTTAAAAAACGATTTAACATTTGAACCAGCTGATTTTCAACTAACGGTTTTCCCAAAAAACCATCAAAGCCTGCAGCTAAATAACTTTCGACATCTTCCGTAAATACATGAGCCGATACCGCTAACGTTGGCGTATAGCACCCTTCCCCATGATATTCATTTTCAATCGCTCTTAAGCGTTTTTGTAATGTCACACCATCAGTATCTGGTAAGTTAATATCCAACAACAACATATCAAATTGATGTTCTTTTACTTGCTCTTCCGCTAACTGCCCTGTATCAACAGCGGTCACTTTATGACCTAATCTTTCTAAGAACCCAGTGGCCACCATTTGATTCACAGGATTATCTTCAACTAAAAGAAGATGAGCTGGCGCTAAATCAGAAATCGCACATATTTCATTTGATACTTCAACGCGATGCCCTTCTTCTAATTCCAATGAGAACCAAAAAGTGCTTCCGAGCCCTTCTTTAGAATCCACACCAATTTCACCCTCCATTGCTTCAATTAATCGTTGGCTGATAGCCAAACCAAGCCCCGTACCACCCGTGACTTTTTGGCCTTCTTCCGCTTGAGTAAAGGCATCGAATAAACTGTCTATCTCATGCTCAGCAATACCGGTACCAGTATCAATCACTTCAAACAATAAGGTCGTTTCTAATATCACGTGAAGCTGAATAGACACACTGCCTGTATGCGTAAATTTAATCGCATTACCCACAAAATTATTGAGTACCTGACGAATACGACTACAATCGCCAATCCACCACAACGGTGTCTCTGGCGGAATATTGAAATCAAGGGTGATCCCTTTTTGTTGAGCTCTAGAACTAAATAGATGATGGACATCAGTAACAATAGAATGAACATTAAAGTTACTTTTTCTGATCGATAAATGCCCAGCCTCGATTTTCGAATAATCAAGAATGTCGTTCAATAAATCGAGCAGGTTCTCACCACTTCGATTAATAATATCGACGTATTGCTTTTGCTGAGCAGTTAAACGACTGCCTCGTAATAGCTCACCGGTGCCCAACACCCCATTAAGTGGCGTTCGGATCTCATGGCTCATCGTGGCTAAAAACGCGGATTTTGCTCGGTTAGCCTGTTCAGCCAAGTCTCTTGCTTTATCATGATTAATAATTTCAACATTTAACCGTTCATTACTGGATTTTAATTCTTGAGTTCGTTGGGCGACTTGTAACTCAAGACTGTCTTTATGTTCTTGCAGTTCTTGAGCCGTATCACGAGCCACCAAAATAGATCGTCCCATTTGAGCCAACTCATCATCACCGGATGTATCCAGTTCAATATCCAGTTTGCCATTGGCCACATCCATCAATGCTCTCTCGTATTGATTTAAACGTGTTAATACACGAGCGTAGACGTATCGCCACATAATATAAATAACCAAGCAAAGACCAAGTAAAGTTATGGATATTAATAACTGCTGTACGATTTTAAGTACAAAATTCACATCAGCCACCGCTTGTTGTGTCACTTCATTCGCTTGATTAAGCAGTTGTTCTATCGTCAAATTCAGTCTTTGGAATTGATGAATATTCTCATCACTTAATGCTTTCAATTCATTATTTAAGTCAATTAATTTAATCAGTTCACTGAACAAACGTTGGCTGTGGGTTAAATCACTGGCTAAATCTAACATTTGTTTTGTGCGACTAGGATCTTCAACCGCTTGTATTCGACGAGTGATAATCGTCATGTCTCGAGTAAAATCTTGACGCAGTTTTTCAACTTGGCTAATTAAATGACTGTTTCTTGCATCATCAATAGTATTAACCACTTTAAACGTTAATAAGCGAAGTTCATGCAAACGTTCCGCAAGATCGAGATCAATTTCAACTAACGTATCAAGCGCCTCATAAACGTCATTTTTATTCCCATTTTCAACAAGATCGTAAATTTTAACGACATTAGCAATGGTTATCGTATTTGAATTAAGTACTTGTGAACGAGCAAGTTCTTCTAATTGCAGTGCTGTTTGCGTTAGATTTTTGCTTTTTTCTTGGATAATACGGTGTAATATCACTTTTTCACCAACGGTATCCCCCATTGTTGCTAAGTTATCTACAATATCTTGAACTTGCTGATCAAGACGTGACAACAATGCTTTATCAAATGGGTATACACCTAGGCCTTTTAATCGAACGTATAAACTTTCGATAGCGCTAAATAATTCTTTTCCGTATTTATTGCGGTCATCTTCTACATTTACTTGCGAAAGTAATTGAGATGTTGAAATGATTTTTGTACTTAAATCAGAAATATATCGAGCTTCAATCACTGCAGGAATCGCAGAGTCAATCACCGTTCTTTCTGTTTTTTCTACGTATGAAAAACCAAGCACGCCAACAACAGAGCCAAACGCCATTAACGCGATCATCACCGTGAAGGTAATGAACAGTTTTTGGCCTATGCCTGTAGAAGAAAATAACATAATCTGGAATACACTTTGGAAAAAGGAGTAATGCAGGTATCATATCACCAACCTAAAGTCAGTGCGAAGATACCATGAAGATCAAAGCAATCTCCCTATTTATTACCTTGATTTCAATACTGTTATCCCCTCTTTCTTACGCTAAAGCGCCTTGGAAGATTTGTGCCATCTATCCGCATTTAAAAGATTCTTATTGGTTGTCTATCAACTATGGCATGGTTGAAGAGGCAAAACGCAATAATGTCGAATTAACCGTTTATGAATCTGGTGGTTATCCCAATATTGATCGCCAAAAAGAACAAATTAAACAATGCATTGAAATAGGCTCTAACGCCATTTTATTAGGTACGGTTGATCCTATCGCCTATCAAGATAATTTCAGACAATTGACTCAAGGTATCCCAACATTTGCAACAGTAAACCAACTGAAAAGCTCAACAGGGAAATTACCCCCTCTTCATTTTGGTGAAGTCGGTGTTGATTGGTATGACATGGGGTATCAAGCCGGGGCTTTCTTAGCCAAACTGCACCCTAGAGATTCAGGTATTGTTCATATTGGTTGGCTACCTGGGCCTAAAACCCGAGGCGGAACAAAGCCGGTAACAAAAGGGTTTTATGATGCAATTAAAAACAGTGATGTCATTGTCAGTGCGACTTATTGGGGTGATAACAGCAAGGAATTACAACGTAATTTAATACAAGATGCGCTTGAAAACGAAAAATTGGATTACCTTGTCGGTGGTGCCGTTGCTATTGAAGTCGCCATTAGCGAGCTTGCTAGTCGAAAAATGCAAGACGACGTTGGTTTAATATCGACGTATTTAAGTCATGCGGTTTATCGTGGGCTACTTCGCAGTAAAGTTCTCTTTTCTCCGACAGATAAAATGGTATTACAAGGTCGACTTAGTGTTCAACAAGCGATTGGATACTTAGAAAACCAACCGTTGCCGTTTGCTCTATCACCCAAAATTGAAGCACTAACCCCAAATCATTTACCAAAACGAGTACTATTAGATTCTCTTTCGCCAGCAGAATATCGTCCAACTTTTTTTGTGGGCGCAAAAAAATAAAGGCTATTGTCATCATTTATAAGATGAAAAAATACGGCACTAATAATAAAAATAAGGAACATTGATGAAGAAAACAACGCGTATCGTACCGGCACATAAACACATTGCCTTAGTCGCACACGATAATTACAAAGCAGAGTTGTTACGTTGGGTAAAAGAAAATAAAGAAGCTCTACAAGGGCATTTTTTATACGCGACAGGGACCACCGGACACCTTCTAAGCAAAGAAACAGGATTAGCAATAAAAAGCTTACTTAGTGGTCCTATGGGCGGTGACCAACAACTTGGTGCGCTTATTTCTGAAGGGAAAATTGATATGATGATTTTCTTTTGGGATCCACTCAATGCGGTTCCTCATGACCCAGATGTAAAAGCATTATTGCGTATTGCAACGGTATGGAATGTGCCTGTCGCAATGAATCGTTCAAGCGCTAAGTTTATGATTTCGTCTCCTCGAATGACTCAAGAAATAGAAATAGAAATCCCTGATTATCAAGCGTATTTAGCTGAACGCATCTAGCATCTATCTAATAGAGACAATGAATTAAAAAGTACGATTCATTTAAAAAGCCCTTATTAACAATATAATAAGGGCTTTTTATTTATCAGTATCTATCCATCATCACTCAAGGATCACTGGGTAATCTTTATCGACAATCTCTTGAACAAATGGGGATGCCTTTCCATGATATACGATCCACACTTTCTTCTTCGCTCGCGTTAACGCAACATAAAACAATCGACGCTCTTCAGCATAAGCAAAATCTTCAAGGTGTGGCAGCAAGGCGCCATCTAAAGATTCCGCTCTCTCTTTCATTGGGAATTGACCATCCGTCATTTCAACAATAAAGACATAATCAGCTTCAGTTCCTTTACTTGCATGACACGTTTTGTATTCAAGGTTTAACCCTGGGTAAAATTTCACCCACTCATCAAAAGCATCAGGACAGTGATTATGATTACGTCCTAACATCAGAACCTTCTCACCATCTCGAATATTTTTAGACAAAGAGAGTAATTCTTTTTCTATCGATTGGTGCTCAATCACTTTCACTGCTTTACGTTTTTGTTTTGTGAAACTGTTCAGCTCTTTTTTAAGCTGCATCGGGTTTTCTTGTACAAAACGGTTAGCAACGGCACCAATTTGATCATTAAAACGATACGTCATTGATAAATTTGCAATTTGACAAGATTGAAAACGTTGTTCGAACCCAGTAGTTAGAGATACATCTGCACCAGCAAAACGATAAATCGCTTGCCAGTCATCACCGACCGCAAACAATGTGGCTCTTTCTTTTTTATCATTCTCTTTATGGCAAATCGCTTCAATTAAATCTAAACGCTGCGGAGAGATATCTTGATATTCATCAACCATAACAAATGACCACGGTAAGGCGTATTTCCCCTCATTTATATAGGCTGTCGCTTTGGTTATCATTAAATCATAATCAATTGCGTCTTCTTGTTTAAGGGTTCTTTCATACGCTTTAAAAAATGGCCATACAATGTTGAGCTCGCTTTTTAAACGCGCCGCATCAGCATGGTTTTCAATACGGGCGGTAACTGTTTTTTTATCTAGCTGTAAGCTGTTTAACTGGCATACTTGTTTGTGCAGCCATTCTTGTAATTTTTCGTTATGCGATTCTTCTTTTAAATCAACATCACCACGTAAGTAAGCGATAGGCCATTTTTTTAAGTGTTTTTTCCAACGATTCGTTGCTGTGGCATTTTTCCACTCCGAATCTAACACATGGCTAAACCACTCTTTTCTTGCTTTTGAATCCGTCACCAAGCATGACAATTTGGGTTGTTGGTATTCGACATGACGAATAATATCCAACCCTAATTGGTGAAACGTGGCCACTTTTACTTTTTGTCCAATATCAGTTCCTAGCTTCTCAATGATCCGAGCTGACATTTCTTGAGCGGCCTGACGACCAAAAGCCAATAATAAAATCTCTTCAGGTTGAGCCACTTGGCTTTTAATCAAATAATTAACACGAGCAACAAGTACACTTGTTTTACCTGAGCCCGCTCCCGCTAATACTAATGTATGGTCTTCATTTAATAACAGCGCACTTTGTTGTGATTCGTTTAATGGTTGTGACTCACATTCTGAGAAAAAAGATTTCCACTCCACTTTTTGCTCTTCTAACCACGTTTCGTTTAACGTGATAAGTTGTTGTTCAGGTTCCATTAACCAATCTAATACAGGCGCAATACATTCAGGCTGAAGTTGTTGAGCTAAAGGGATCGATATCTTGGTTTGCTCAAATAAATCGTATAATTTCTCAACCATCAACAGCGCTTCGGTTTGCTTCAAATAACGACGCTGTGCACTGAACGTACTCACCAGTTCTAACATCTGGGGTTGTAACTGATTCAACATAACGACTTTCGATTCTTTCCATTCTGCGTACGCGTTTAATACGGCATTAATTACCGCGTCACACTCTTGCCAAGGCAACCCAGAAACTCGCCACGCTATTTGTTCATTTCGATTATAGAAACAAAGCGCTCCCCACACTAATCCTCGTTGGAAAGTGACTTGTCCGTTCCATTTATCAAACGGCACAGAAACTTGATATTTGTGGGAGGTAAACAACAGCTGCTCTGGCTCTAATTCAAGTTGATAAAAGTCACCCTGAACTAACCATTGAGCGAAGGTGGTTGCTTTAATCTGCATGATTCGATACTACCTAATAAAAATTACACTGATGAACGTATTTTCGGCAACTCGACGTCAACCGAAGACCGCATAGGATATCAGGTTATTTTTTTGTTGTCCCAGATCAGTATTAAGACATTGATTGATGAGCAAACGCTGTCTTCTCTATATGACTTTGTTATGATGGGTTTTTCTCTTATAAAAAGTCATTTTGTGAATAGTCGTCAGCTTTTTCGTCAGTACTGGGCCAATAAAACCATTAATTACAGTGTTCGTGTATTACTTGCCTTAATCGGTGCAGTGATCCCTTGCTGGTACCTTGGTGAAAATACCGCGATCACCCCATTAATTTTAGGGATTATTGCTGCTGCACTTGCTGAAACCGAAGACAAATTATCGGGACGATTAAAAGCACTTTTCTTTACGTTTATCTGCTTTGCTATTGCAGCATTCTCTATTGAACTTTTATTTGATACTCCGATACTTTTTGCGATTGGTTTATTCTTATCCACCATCAGCTTTATTATGCTTGGGGCTTTAGGTCCACGTTACGCCAGTATCGCTTTTGGATCCTTACTCATCGCTATTTACACCATGTTAGGTGCTGATCAAAGCCCTAATTTATGGTATCAACCGACCTTATTGCTCGGTGGTGCCGCTTGGTATTATTCCATCTCTTTAACGTGGCAAATATTCTGGCCGTTGCAACCAGTTCAACAAAATTTAGCGACCGTCTTTGAAACCATGGCTACGTATTTAAACAATAAAAGTGAACTCTTTCACCCTGTCACTAATTTAACGCCTCAACCTTATCGCCTCCAAGAAGCCAAAAATAATGCGCAAATGGTAACGGCATTAAACGACAGCAAAACGTCATTATTAACCCGAGCTAAACGTGGTCATGTTGTTGGGGCAAGCGATCGATTCTTAAAAATTTATTTCATTGCACAAGACATTCATGAACGAGTTAGTTCAAGCCATTATCGTTACCAAGACTTAGCAAATACATTTAACCGCAGTGACATTCTTTTTCGCTTTAAACATCTTCTTCACAGCCAATCTTTAGCCTGTGAGGAAGTGGCTCGTTGCTTATCGTTAGGTTTGCCTTATCAACACGCACAAACCTCTATTTTCGCCTTGGATGAGTTACAACAATCGCTTCTTGCATTAAAAGAACAACATCGACCTGAGTGGCGATTGTCGTTAATTCAATTGGATTATTTATTTAATAACCTTGCAACCGTTGAACGTCAATTTGCCAATATCAGTAACCCTGAGCGTGCATGTTTAGAAAATGAAGATGACACAGTTTTATCAGACCAAGGCGCTCATACTCCAAAAGCAATGTGGCAACGACTGAGGGCGAATCTCACACCCGACTCCATGCTTTTTCGTCACGCGATACGTATGGCGATTGCCCTAACTGCGGGTTATGGCATTATTCAAGCATTCAATTTAAATCATGGGTATTGGATTTTATTAACCACATTGTTTGTCTGCCAACCAAACTACAGCGCAACAAAAGAAAAACTGGTCGCTCGTATTGCTGGTACGCTAATTGGTTTAGTTGTCGGTACGTTATTACTGGTTCTCTTTCCTTCAATCGACAGCCAATTAGTCTTAATGGTTATTGCAGGCGTGCTTTTCTTTGCATTTAGATTAGCGAATTACGGGTTTGCCACTGCCTTTATCACGATCTTAGTCTTATTTTGCTTTAACCAATTAGGTGAAGGCTATGCGGTGATACTTCCGCGTCTTGGTGATACGATCGTTGGGTGTGCATTAGCAGTAGTTGCGGTTACTTACATACTTCCAGATTGGCAGTCAAAACGCTTGCATAAAGTCATGGCAGACACGGTAACAGCACATCAAGATTACCTCTCAAATATCATTGCCCAATACCGCGCAGGGAAAAAAGACTCGCTTCAATATCGTCTTTCTCGCCGACAAGCACACAATAATGAGGCCGCTTTAAGCTCTGCTATCAGTAACATGCTCATTGAACCCGGAAAATACCAAACTGCGGTGGATGAATCATTCCGATTTCTTTGTTTATGTCATGCGATGCTCAGCTATATTTCGGCTTTAGGTGCTCACCGAACTCGTTTAAAAGATGAAGAAACACATCAATTAGTTGCAGAGTCTCACCGTATTATTCATTCTCATTTAAACCAAATTCAATGCCAATTAAACAATAAAGAATTTAACGTTGAGAATAATATTCGTAACGAGGAAGGGATTGAAAAACGTCTTTCAGAATGGCGTGATGAAGATGAAAACTCAGTCAGAATGGTCTTACAGCAGCTTCATTTGATCCACCAAATATTACCTGAAATGCATTCTTTATCAGAAATATTAAGCACACCAAGTAAACCTGAGTCAAAATAAGAACCATTTATTTACACGCATAAATAAATGGCTCTAAAGCAAAAGTGGCAATAAGCGTACGGTCTTATTGCCATCTTATCTGTCTGTTATTCTTTAACTTATCGTCCACTGAGATAACGAACGTTTAAAATCAGAATAATCAAACTCGTTCAGTTTATCTATTTTTCCAGACCGTCTTTCACAATAAACCGATGGCATTTTTAAACCATTAAACCAGTTTAATTTCACCATGGTATAACCTGCACTGTCTAATAAGTGCAATTTTTGTCCTATCTGTAATGGTTGTTCAAATTGAGTTTCACAAAATTGATCCCCCGCTAAACAAGAACATGAACCGATAATGTATTCATATTGACCTTGCTCTGAGGCTTCTAGTATCGAGGCGGGTTCATTATAAATTAATGTGTCTAAGCGATGCGCTTCTGTTGCTGAATCAACAATGGCTGTTTTTTTACCATTTTCAACAATATCCACCACACTAACAACCAAATCGGCCGTTTTTGTAATAATGGCCTCACCCGGTTCTAAATACAGCTGCACTTTGTGTTTATCAGAAAAAGCTTTTAATACTGTTGCCAGCTTATCAACATCATAATCTGGCCATGTAAAGAAAACGCCTCCCCCAAGACTTACCCATTCAAGAGTATCTAAATAAGTACCAAATCGAACTGAGATGGCATCAAGGAGTGACGAAAATGCGTCTACACTTTTGTTCTCACAATTCATGTGAAACATCACACCATTGATATACTCAAATACAGTGGTATCAAGGTGATCCGCTTGAACACCTAAGCGAGAAAACTCACGGGCTGGATTGGCCAGATCTTGCCCTGCATAGCTAACACCAGGATTTAACCTAAGACCGACAGACACTTTGCCTTCAACTAAATGTCGATAAGCAGTCAACTGAGATTGCGAATTGAAGATCAATTTATTACAAATTTCGATGACTTCTTTCACATCCTCTTCACTGTAACCCACACTGTAAGCGTGTGTCTCACCACCAAACGTTTCGTGCCCCAGTCTCACTTCATAAGGTCCACTGCTTGTTGTACCGTCTAAATAAGGTTTAATCAGATCAAAGATACCCCATGTTGAAAAACATTTAAGTGCCAACACAAGCTTAACGCCTGATTGTTCTTTTAATCGTTTTGCCACTTCAAGATTCGCGATTAACTTCGCTTCATCAATCATAAAATAAGGCGTTTTCAATTCACTTTTTTTCAATTGATCTGTCATGATACTCATCTCTGCACATCGAATAAACCGATGCGATTTTTCAAAGAATCACACCGATTATTATCGTATTTCTATTATTTTAAAATATTAATCGTTGGCTGTTTTGGTGTGAGTTCTTGAACATGCCAATCTAAACCAATTTGAGGCATTGTTTCTAGGAATGGATCCGGATTTAACTGCTCCATATTAAACACACCAGCCGCAGCCCACTCACCACGAAAATACTGTAAAGCAGCGGTGATAGCGGGAACCCCTGTTGTGTATGAAATAGCCTGATGCTCTACGTCTTTGTACGCCACTTCATGATCGGCATTGTTATAAATGAACACACTACGCTCTTTACCGTCTTTCTTACCTTGTACCCACGTTCCTATGCACGTTAATCCCGTGTAACCTGGGGCAAGAGAGGTTGGATCAGGCAACAATGCTTTTAGGACATGCAAAGGCTGAACGACAGTTCCATTATGCAATGTCAGTGGCTCTGGGCTTAATAGACCAATATCGCGCATACAATTAAAGTAGTTCAAGTAGGTATCACCAAAACCCATCCAGAATTCAATTCGTTTAGCAGGAATAAACTCTTTCATTGAACGTACTTCATCATGCGCCATTGAATACACTTTATGGGTGCCACAATGTGGAAAATCAAACTCTAACATACGGGTATGGCAAGGCACTTGTCTCCACTCTCCGTTTTCCCAATAGAAAGAATCCCCTTGGATTTCTAGCATATTCGTTTCTGGATCGAAGTTAGTCGCAAACTTTTTACCATGATCGCCATTGTTAATATCCATGACATCAATCGTGTCGATCTCATCAAACAGATGCTTAACCGCGTAAGCGGCAAATACACTCACTACACCCGGATCAAAACCGGCACCTAAAATACCCGTAATGCCCGCTTCTTTAAATTTTTCACGGTAACCCCATTGCCAGTCATACGCTTCTGGTACTTGCTGCCCTTTTGAACATAAATCCACAGCAACTGAGGTATCTAAATACGAGATTTTCGCTTGATAACACGCTTCCATAATCGCGATATTAACCCATGGAGGACCTGCATTAATAACCAGATCAGGTTGAACGTCATTAATAAGGGTAATTAGAGCCTCAACGTCATCGGCGTTCACTGATTTTGCTTCTAACTTTTTTGTCGGATCTTTTAGGTTATTTTTTCCCTTAATTGATTCGATAATTTTTTCGCACTTTTCAATGGTACGAGAAGCAATCGTGATATCACCTAACGTGTCATTATTTTGCGCCGCTTTATGGGCAATAACCCACCCAACACCACCTGCGCCAATTTGTAAAATAGACATAATTATTTACCCTTATTTGATAGTTCTACGGCCAACGTATTAATTTTTTCCAGCAAAGATTCAAAATCAGACATCTTTAAACATGGATTAAGTATGGTTAATTTCAATGCGGTTTTATCACCCACAATCGTTTCCCCGAGAATGGCAACACCTCGAGTTAACGCTTCAATCCTTACGTTCTGATTAAGACAATTAAGACGTTCAATGTCATGATTAACGACACGAAATAGGACGGTTGATAATGCAGGTTGAGCAAGTAATTCAAAGCATTCATTTTGTTTGATTAAGCTTGCTACTCTTTGTGTTTGATCCAGCAAATGGTCATACATATCACCTAATACGTTAGGCCCCACATTCTGCATCGTCATGAATATTTTTAATGCATCAAATCGACGAGTCGTCGCTATGGATTTATCGACTAAATTAGGAAGTTCATCATGCTCTCTATTTAAATAATCCGCATGATGAAGTAAATATTTAAAAGCCGATTGATTCTTTAACAGCAAAGCCCCGCAACTAATGGTTTGATAAAATAATTTATGAAAATCAACACTTAAAGAATCAGCACGATCGATTCCATTTAAACGATTTTTATGGCTACTGAGTATTAATGCCCCTCCATAAGCACCATCTACATGAAACCAAAGATCATGTTCTTGGGCGGTATCCGCTAATGCAGATAAATCATCGATAGCACCATGGTCGGTCGTCCCAGCGGTACCAACAAGTACAAATGGGATCAATCCATTGGCTTTTAAATCGAAGATTGTCTTATTAAGAGCTGCAATTTTTATGGTGCCATTATCATTTGTCTCAACACTGCACACTGCTTTTTCACCAAGCCCTAATAGAGACGCTGATTTCTGTACCGTAAAGTGTGATTTGTTAGAGCATATAATACGCAGCTTATGTGCATATTCTGGAAGGCCTTGTTTTTGGATTGAGTGCTGGCTGATCATATCCGCAATCCAGTCCCGAGCTAACAGTAGCCCCATGAGATTACTTTGTGTTCCACCACTGGTGAAAACGCCATCTGAGTCAGCACCTAATTGATATTTAGTACAAACCCAATCAATGACTTTCTGTTCAACATACGTCGCTGAAGAAGCTTGATCCCATGAATCCATTGATTGATTTAGCGTTGCAATCATTACTTCAGCAGCAATCGCGGACATCAATGGCGGTGTATGCAGATGGGCAATACAGCTTGGGTGTTGAACAATAATTGAGTGTTTAGCAACAAGATCCGCCATATCATCAATAACATCATTAATGGGTGCGTTATTTGTATCTAAATTCACCGCATAAATGGCTTTCTCTAGTTCTTTTGGATCTAAACCTGAATACGGGACTGTCGTTTGCTCAAAAACAGCTTTCATTGCTTTTGTTGTGTGATTCATCACTTGAGAAAAAGTATCACTTCCACATTTCCCAGTATGAATAAAGTGCGACCTCCATTCTTCACGCACTTCATCACTCTCAATCGTGTCACTCACACCACCACAAGCAATCATCGCATCTTCAAGTACACGTAGAGCAAAATCAATTTGTTCAAAGCTGATAATAAGAGGGGGAAGAAAACGAATAACAGAACCATCACGTCCCCCTTTTTCAATCAGCAAACCACGCTCCAATGATGCCCTTTGAATCGCTAAAGTAAGAACACCATCAGATTGAGGTTCATTAAACTTATTTTTACTGCCGTCTGATTTTTGAATCTCAATACCTAGCATCAACCCTTTACCACGGACCTCTGCAATGCAATTAACGCGTTGTTGTAACGCCTCTAAACCTAAACGAAAATATTTACCCGCCACAGTGGCATGTTCGACCAAATTATCTCGTTCAATAATATCTAACGCTTTTGTCCCTGACACCATTGCTAACTGATTACCACGAAATGTTCCGGTATGCTCACCCGCTTTCCATGTATCGATGCTCTTATTAAACACCAACAGAGACATTGGTAAACCGCCGCCAATGGCTTTTGATAAACATAAAATATCAGGAGAAACATTGGATTCTTCAAAAGCAAAGTTATAACCAGATTTACCAACACCACATTGAATTTCATCTAATATGAGTAAGATCTCATGTTCATCACACAAGCGTCGTAACTCTTTCAACCAAAAAGCAGGGGCAGGAACCACACCACCTTCACCTTGAATAGGTTCGACAATCATCGCCGCCGGTTTCATAATCCCAGCTTCATCATCACTTAATAACCGTTCAATATATTGGATACTGGCTTTCGCACCGTCATCGCCACCAAGCCCAAAGGGACAGCGTAAATCATAAGGAAAGGGCATAAAATGAACATCAGACATCAATCCTGTGCGTCTAGATTTCGTTTCAAGATTACCCATCATCCCCATCGTGCCATTTGTCATCCCATGATACGCCCCACGAAATGCAAACATCGTATTTCGTCCCGTCGTTTGCTTAGCCAGTTTGATGGCTGCTTCAACAGCATCAGCACCTGATGGTCCACAGAACTGAATTACGGCATTTTCAGAAAAATAAGCTGGTAAAAAACGTTTCACTTTTTGAATAAAGGTATTTTTAACTTCCGTTGTAATATCCAAAGTTTGATAAGGCAAACCTGAATCTAACTGATCTTTTAATGCTTGATTGATTTCAGGATGGTTGTAGCCTAACGCCAGTGTTCCAGCTCCTGCCAAGCAATCTAAATAAAGTTGTCCGCGCGTGTCTTCAACTAACACACCAAACGCTTTTTTTATCGCTATTGGTAAGCGTCTAGGATAAGAACGAACCTCTGATTCATGTTCAGTTTGTTCGATTAAAGCTTTATCTGGTGTTAGATCATAGAGCTTATCTAAAATCGGAACCTGAAGTGAAAATGCAGACGTAAGTGTCGAGTTATCGACATTAAATACAGAACTCATTGTTGTTACCTTGAAATATGTTTTCAAACCTCTTTATTTTTAACGCATAACAAAACACCCCGAAAAACAGGATATAGATAGCGAAAAATAAAAGTGGCACAGCAAAGTATCCCAATGACTTACTAATAAGTACGGGATCTTAATATCACAGGAGTGATTAAATGCTTTAAGTTAAATCAAGGTTCAGTAATGCTACCGTTTTCAACAACAGGGCATGTTGGAAGAATTGAGCTGATTGGAGTATATAATTTGAATGTGTACATGTTGGGTTTCCCGTTTATATGGCACTGTTGCCACTAGTATCCCTTCTATCAGTAAAGTTTTACTGATACCTACCCTACGTAATGTCACCAGCTTTAATGGTCATTACGCGTTTCCCCCAGAACTTACCCCGAGATTGTGAAGAAAAATACCATATCCATTCATAACATGGCAATTCTTTTTCATAACATTATTATCATTAATGTGAAATAACCGCTTATTTACCATTACGTTAAGAACAAACTGATAAATAATCTAACATTCGACTCCACCAAACAGTATGTATTGTTGTTGATAGTGAATTTCATATTCACATAGTACAGACGTTAAAAAGCCTGACCATTTCTGATCAGGCTTTTTAATTTTGGAGCGACATACGGGGCTCCCGTACTTCAAGGCTTAGGCGTGACCTCAACCTTGGCAAAGTTGCACTCTATGCTACCCAACAATAATCACCGTCGTTGATAGTGAATTTCATATTCACATACTGCAGACGTTAAAAAGCCCGACCATTTCTGATCGGGCTTATTAATTTTGGAGCGACACACGAGGCTCGAACTCGTGACCTCAACCTTGGCAAGGTTGCGCTCTACCAGCTGAGCTAGTGTCGCATGCTATATCTTTCGATATAGACTTTTAATAGATGGTGCCCCGGGCCGGACTTGAACCGGCACAGCGCGAACGCCGAGGGATTTTAAATCCCTTGTGTCTACCAATTCCACCACCAGGGCACGCAATTCTTTATTGCGATGCACCCAACCAATGTGCTTTATAAATAAAGCGGGTTAGACACCATCTTCAACAGTCCGCCAATGTTACTTGACTGTTGTTACAAAATTTGGAGCGACACACGAGGCTCGAACTCGTGACCTCAACCTTGGCAAGGTTGCGCTCTACCAGCTGAGCTAGTGTCGCAAATGGAGGCGCGTCCCGGAGTCGAACCGAGCTCCACGGATTTGCAATCCGCTGCATAGCCACTCTGCCAACACGCCATTCCAGCCCTCAAAGACTTAACCAATTACTTAGTTGCCTTCCTCTTGGGTACGGGATGCATTCTACTGATTCAGCATCTGTAGTCAACACTATTTTTCTATTTTTGTTCCGTTTGAATAAAATGCGATCAAAATGAATATAAAACACACTAAAAATGCAGTATTCAAACAAATTAAGATAAGATGACTGTAGAAAGTAAGAATAAAACAAACTAAAAACTAAGAATAAAAAGCAGCAATATCAGAACTCTATACTTTATTTTGTTATAAATACAAAAAAAGCGAACCTAAGTTCGCTTCTTCATCTCAATCACTGACTAATCATCAGCATTAAGTAGATCATCTTTCGCTGCAGCGAGATATTGCATCATTGACCAGTACGTTAGAATGGTGGCTACATAAAGTGCAACATAACCAACCCACACCATCCAATCATCATAACGCCAAATTAAAACCCACAATGCGAACATTTGAGAAACGGTTTTAACTTTTCCAACCCAAGAAACAGCAACACTTGCACGTTTACCTATTTCTGCCATCCATTCTCTTAAAGCAGAAATAATCAGTTCACGCCCTATCATGGTAATCGCAGGAATTGTGATCCAAATACTATGATAATGTTCGGTAATTAAAATTAAGGCCGCAGCAACCATTACTTTATCTGCGACAGGATCTAAAAAGGCACCAAATCGAGAGGTTTGTCCTAGCTTTCTTGCTAGTAACCCATCCAACCAATCAGTAAAGCCTGCTACCCAAAAAACCATCGCAGCAGCAACTGCAGACCATTCATAAGGTAAATAGAAAACAACAACAAACACTGGAATAAGTGCAAGTCGGATAAACGTGAGTATATTTGGTATCGTTAATCGCATAATAATTCTTTAGTTTTGGTCCGCGGGTCTATGGTGCGCTTTTTTTACCCTTGTTTCAACGCATCCTGTATTTTTTCTGCTAAAGAGCGGCTAATACCTGGCACTTTGCTTATTTCTTCAACACTTGCCTTTTTTAATTCTTGTAGACCACCTAAATATTGTAATAATGCTTGTCTCCGCTTAGGACCGACACCTTCAATGTGTTGCAATGTACTGGTTTTTCTTACTTTAGCGCGCTGAGCACGGTGCCCGCTAATCGCATGATTATGACTCTCATCACGAATATGTTGTATTAAATGCAATGCAGGCGAATCACTTGGCATCGAAAACTCTTCTCCTGTAATTTTCACCAGAGTCTCTAGCCCATGCTTTCTTGTCACTCCTTTTGCAATCCCAAGTAATAACGGTCTTTTAGGCCAATCTCCCCAATGCTGACGAATAACGTCGTAAGCTCTGTTCAATTGCCCTTTTCCTCCGTCAATAAACACAATATCAGGGATTTTATCAATATCCAATTGCTTACTATAACGACGCTCTAAAACTTGAGCCATCGCGGCGTAATCATCCCCTCCAGTAATACCGGTAATATTGTATCGACGATATTCCGATTTTACTGGCCCTTCTTGATTAAATACAACGCATGACGCAACGGTTTTCTCTCCCATCGTATGACTGATATCAAAACATTCCATACGTTGGATAGATGCTAAAGAAAGCGCTTCTTCTAACTGTTTAAATCGCTGATAAACCGTAAGCTTATGGTTAGCCTTACTCGTTAAGGCCGACAATGCATTCGTATCCGCGAGTTTTAAATAGCGACCTTTCATTCCTTTAGGGTTTAATTGAAATAACACTTTACGGCCAGACAGCTCCGTTAATGCCTGCTCTAGCCCTTCACTCTCAAATTCAAAACTGGTAATCACTCGATTGGGAATAGTGCGCCCTTGACTATGGTTTAAATAATATTGAGTGAGAAAACTAGAAAACACTTCCTCTTTCTCAGTTTTAGCTGGAATTTTAGGAAAAAAGCTACGGCTGCCTAAAATCTTTCCATGCCGAATCATTAACAAGTGAATACAAGCGAGTCCATTTTCAATTGTAAAACCTAATACATCAAGATCGTCACTACTTTCATCCGAAACATATTGTTGTTCTTGTACGCGTCTCATTGATTGAATTTGATCACGAATTGTCGCTGCTTTTTCAAAATTAAGAGCCTGACTCGCCCCTTCCATTTGTTCAACTAGAGATTGAATAACTTGTCGATCTTTCCCTTGCAAAAACAATCGAATAAATTCAGTTTGCTCGGCATAATCTTCATCACTAATAATGCCTTTTACGCATGGTGCTAAACAGCGACCAATTTGATGCATTAAACAAGGTCTATGACGATTTGCATACACTGAATCTTCACATTGACGAATAGGGAATAGTTTTTGAATTAGATGAAGGGAATCTCTAACCGCTCCTGAATCAGGATAAGGTCCAAAATATTCTCCTTTTTTTCGTTTCGTACCACGATGAATGGAGATCCTTGGATGCTTATGATTCGAAATAAAAATGTAAGGATAAGATTTATCATCACGCAGCAGCACATTATATTTAGGTAAATATTGCTTAATATAATTATGCTCAAGAATTAATGCTTCAGTTTCTGTATGAGTGACCGTAACATCAATTTGTGCAATATGAGTGACCAAGGCTTTGGTTTTTTCTGAAGGGATATTACTGCGAAAATAGCTCGATAATCGCTTTTTTAAATCCTTTGCTTTACCGACGTAAATAACCTCAGCTTCGGCGTTATACATTCGATAAACGCCGGGCTGATGGGTAACTGATAGTAGAAAAGCTTTTGAATCAAAAGGAGGCACTACAGCGTCTCAGCATCTAATATGCCATGACGAATAGCTAAATGCGTTAATTCAACATCTCCACTAATGTCTAATTTACTGAATAATCGATAACGATAACTGTTCACAGTTTTAGGGCTTAAATTAAGTTGTTCGGAAATATCCGTCACTTTTTCGCCTTTAGTAATCATGATCATTATCTGTAACTCACGCTCTGAAAGTTCTTTAAAAGGATTTTCAGAATCAGGCGTAAATTGACTTAACGCCATTTGTTGAGCAATTTCTGGTGATAAGTAACGCTGGCCACTTTGTACCATACGAATAGCATTCACCATTTCATCCGGTCCCGCACCTTTGGTTAGATAGCCTGCAGCTCCCGCTTGCATCACCTTCGTTGGGAATGGATTCTCAGTATGAATAGTTAATACTATAACTTTCATATCTGGGTTAAATCGTAAAATCTTTTTCGTGGCTTCTAAGCCACCAATACCAGGCATGTTCATATCCATCAGAACAATATCAGCCTGCTCTGTTCGACACCATTTAACGGCATCTTCACCGCTGTCAGCTTCCCCTACTACTTTAATTCCACGGACGTCTTCAAGAATACGTCGAATCCCTGTGCGAACCAGCTCATGATCATCTACAAGGAATACTTTAATCACAACTGACACTCCGAATTAATCTACAGCCACCTCGGCTGAGGCTTATCTCAATGTCCTATTTTACCTTAAATAAAAAGTAATGCGCGCATTGATTATGCGTTAGGACGCAAATTTTTGCTATTAAAAGCCTATTGACTTTACTAAGTTTTTTAGATGTATTACTCAATATATAACAAAACTAATCGTTAGAATAGACCTAATTGAGAAGCCGATAATTCAGTAAAACTTAAATTAACAAAAGGAAGTATGCCCTCAGCAATTGGCTTTAATTGTTTCTCAACATAGTGATCATAATCAATCGGATTTTGGCGATATTCAATGGGTTCAGGACCCGCTGTCGTTATTATGTATTCAATCCACCCCCCTTGTTGATACATGAGTGGTTTTCCTAATTTTTGGTTTTGTGTATCGGCTATTCTTGCCGCCTTCACATGCGGTGGAACATTCTTTTGATATTCATCTAACTGTCTACGTAAACGCTTACGATAAATTAACTTATTATCAAATTCACCCGATTTTGTTTTATCAACATATTCACGTACGTACTCTTCCACAGCTTGTTGATGAAATACTTTATCAAAAAGTACCTTTTGAAACTCTTGAGAGAGAGGGGTCCAATCGGTTCTCACCGTTTCTAACCCTTTAAAAATGATCTCTTCTTTATCGCCTTTTCTAATCAACCCTGCGTAGCGTTTTTTCGATCCCATTTCAGAACCGCGAATAGTCGGCATTAAAAAGATACGATAATGCGTTTCATATTCAATTTCTAAAGCAGAGTCTATTGCGTATTCAGACTCTAAATGCGCGGTCCACCATTGATTAATATGATCAACTAACTGTTTGCCTATTTTATCCGCTTCATCAGATGGCATAGATTCCCCCAAGGTAACAAAGGTGGAATCGGTATCGCCATAGATCACTTCATACCCTTGAGATTCGATAAGCTCTCTGGTTGTTTTCATTATTTCATGCCCACGCATCGTAATTGACGACGCTAAACGATGGTCAAAAAATCGGCATCCAGATGATCCTAACACCCCATAAAAAGAATTCATTATGATTTTAATTGCTTGAGAAAACGCTTTTTCATTATTTTTCTTCGCGACATCTCTCGCTGACCATAAGGTTTCGATCAAATTAGGTAAAAAATGTTTTGTTCTATGAAAACGACCACCTCTAAATCCTTCGATAGCTTGCCCATCATCTATCCCCGATTCTAATTTTAAGCCTTCAACTAGCCCCAACGGGTCAATACGAAAGGTTTTAATAATAGAAGGATAAAGCGACTTAAAATCAAGGACCAATACCGATTCATATAGACCCGGTTTAGAGCTCATGACATAACCACCAGGGCTTGCAATCCAATTCTCACTTTCTAAATTCGGAGCAATGTACCCTGCTCTATGCAATCGAGGTAAATATAAATTAGTGAAAGCGGCAACCGAACCACCAACACGATCGAGTTCGATACCGGTCAATTTCGTTCTTTCAATAGCAAACTCTAGTAAATGTGTTAGTTCAAAAATACGAGTAACTAGCACACAATCTTGAAGATTATATTTTGCTAATGCGCATTTATCTTCACGGTACATACGGTTTATCTCACCCATCCGATCACTCGGATCGTGTATCGATTTCCCTTCATTTAATAATTCTTGAGATACCGACTCTAAAGACCAACTCGAAAAATGATATGTCGCCGTTTTTAACGCATCAATGCCATCCAAAACCACCCGACCGGGAAAAGATAAAAAACCTTGTTGCCTATTTTTATTTGATTCTCGAAAATAAAGAGAGGAATTCCCTCGACCTAACCGAAAGGCAAGGTTGTGCCATTTGGCTCTTTTAATTAGTAAATTAAAATCAAAGTTAATGACATTCCATCCAATAATAATATCGGGGTCAAACGTTTGAAACCAAGACTCTAGAGCAAGAAGCAATGCTTTTTCATTCTCAACCCATTCTATCGGTAAGTCACTCGTCTCTTCTGGCCCTACCATAATGATACGAGTATCACGCTCACAGTGCAGCGCTACAGAATATAAAATACCTTTTTCTGAACACTCTACATCTAATGAAACCACACTGAATTCAGGTGTCATTTCTGCGGATTTAATTTTTACATCTCGATATTCAACGTATCCTTTTCTTTGTCGCGGAGTACCAACAAAAGCCATTCCTCCACAAATAAAACGTTCCATTAAATAACGATCGGCTAAACGAATATCACCTTCAAAAGTCGGCAGTTGATGATCTTCAAATAGGGCTGTTGCTACTCGTTTTTGCTGAGTACTCGAAAAATACAAACCAAAAACAGGCTGATGCTGAAAAGTATGTAAAGAGGTCGATTTAATTGAATAATGAATATGTGCGTTCGTTAATATTGACTCATATTCAGCTTGTCGTTCTTTCAAAAAGAAAATAACAGCCAATTCATTTTCAATTAATAAATGTGCTATATGGTCATCACATTTAACCCATAAATCGACGAGGGAATGGTCTCTGATGTCTTTATTCTGACGAGTTAATAAAAAGCCGCAGTGAGGAGAGTTCAATCGTTAACCTATTCTTCTTTCTATGTTATTAAATTCGCTCACAACCCAATCTCCAAATTCTTTTAATAAAACAAGAACTGAGCGCTTAGGTACTTTTCGCCCTTTTAATAATAAAACAACGCGTTCTATTTCTGTCTGCTTTTCAGGATAATATTCTAGAAATTTGCGTGCACATAAAATAGGATGATCATACCAGCCCTTATCTTTATGCATAATAAGAGAGTAACAACTTCTTAATAATTTCTTTGCTATGGTTTTCTGTAATTGAACTTGAGTATTAATATCTTGGCTAGCGGTGATTTTTTTTATGTACACTTGTAACCATTCTTCAATGTCCATATTCATGTTTTTAGCAATTTCCCAGCTCGGTTCAAAATCACCAAAACGAGTAGAAAGATCATCACCAAAAATACAAACACAACAGTGACGTAACCAAAATCCCCAACTGAATATAGATTCTAATTGCAGAACTTCTGATGCAGTACCGATGTTGAAAGTAACCCCGGTAATTTGTGGATATTTAGACTGAAAACGAACCTTAATTGTATTGATTAATGTTTGTTCTTTGTTTGTTAAAGGAACGGTGGTAATTAAAGTAACATCTAAATTTGAACGGCCCGGAATCGCCTCTCGTCTTGCCACGCTACCATATAAATAAATACTGTGGATTGACTTAGGAGCAGCAGAACGAACATGCACCATCAAGTCTTTAATTGCCGGTTCAAATACAGCTTGAAATGGGGAGTTTTTATCGATGAGAGGCAAACTATAACGAGACACAAAGAACTCCTAAAAGCATATATGAAACGCCATGATCGCGATTAAACAGAAAAATAGCAATAAAAAACCGGCAATAAAAGCCGGTTTTTTAAGAGTTAAAAAAAGAGAGGATTAAGCGGTTACGCGACCCTTCTTTGAAATTACCATCATTGCGCCACAAACAAGAACAAAGGCAACGGTTGATGCTAAAAATGACATCCATACAGAGTTAGTAAAGCCAAGTGCTATATAACCAACCGCTGAAACACCGGCAATAGATAACGCATAAGGTAATTGTGTCGATACATGGTCTATATGGCAACAACGAGCCCCTGTTGAAGACAAGATTGTTGTATCAGAGATAGGAGAACAGTGATCACCAAACACAGATCCAGCTAACACAGCACCTAGCATTGGTAAAATGAGTGCGATATCTGTTGCACCAGCCATGTCTCCTGCGATAGGAAGCATAATACCAAATGTACCCCATGACGTACCTGTACTAAATGCCATCAAACCTGACAATAAGAACAAAATAACTGGGATCCAATGAATACCAATACTGCCTTGAGCTAAGCTAGACAAATATGAACCGGTTTGCATATCACCGATAACAGAACCAATTGTCCACGCAAAGAATAGAATTAGTATTGCGCCAAACATTGACTTAGCACCAATCCACATTGTGATTGCAATGTCTTTCATTTCTATATTTTGGCGGAAAACCGTAATTAATGCAGACGCTAAACCAAGTAAAGCACCGTAACATAATGAGGTTCCAACATCGGTATTCTCAAAGGTACCCAGAATATTGAACTCTTTACCATCAGCGATTAACGCTTGAGCACCGGTATAAACCATGAAGAAAATAGTCGCGACAATTAGTACGATAATTGGAAAGATTAAATCAGAAACTTTACCAGTATCACTTTCTGTAATGTTTAGCTCTTCATTTAAGTCTTTCGATTCTTTATCAACCGCTTGATCATCAAAGCCATTACCACGATTAGCTTCATTTTCATGATCTCGCATCGGACCAATATCTAATTGGAACCAAACGACAGCAAATACCATTAATAATGCAAATACCGCATAGAAGTTCATAGGAATGAGACGAACATAAGCGCCCAGTGCTGAATATTCAGTTACTCCATGAGAAACTAAAATACCACCAATAATAGTAATAATGTATGCACCCCAGCTAGACGCAGGCATTAGTACACACATAGGCGCGGCTGTTGAATCTAAAATATAAGCTAACTTAGCACGTGATACATAAAAACGGTCAGTTACAGGGCGGGATATTGAACCAACGGCTAAGCTATTAAAATAATCATCAACAAAAATAAACACACCTAAGCAGGCTGCCAATAATTTTGCTCCACGTTTACTTTTAATACGTGTTTGTGCCCATTCAGCAAAAGCGCGAGTTCCGCCTGATAGGGTTAAAAGTGCTGTTGTCATTCCTAATAAGATTAAAAAAGCAACAATACTCATATTCCAGCTATTTATTGCTCCGTCAGCAATAAATACACCTTTAACTGAATTAAAGACATACGTGCTTGTGCCAGAAATAGAATAACTTGATAATAAGATAGCACCTAAAACGATACCCACACCGAGAGATAATAAAACTCGACGCGTAATGATAGCTAAACCCAGTGCAACTAATGGGGGCAATATTGAAATTGGAGAATTGGAAAAATCGGCTAAATTCATGATCTACAACAACCAGTTTGGTTGGAGATCTACTGTAGATACGGTATATACCGTTATAAGGAAGTGAATGTAATAAAACCATTCCCCCACAGTAGCGCTCCATAGTTAAAAAATAAAATTGACTATGGCAGTGTTATTCCTTTTCGAAATAACCCCAGCTAACCTGTTTGATAACAGCACTAACTTCGGCATTAACTCCTTTCAATTGCAGTCATCGGTTATCAACCTCGAACAATTTACTTTTAGGCAATGCGCCTCTACCCGTTTAGGTGGAGTTATTGTACGGATTGAATACAACTTTGCAATACTATTCTGAGAATTTTAACATTAAAAACCACGCATAGGTAGAATGAGATACTTTAAAATTAACATTTAATTATCTCACAATAGAGACATATCACTTTTAATATTATTATCATTAATAATTAATTATTTCCTTATCCCATAGTTTGATATATTATTTAATGGTTATATAAAAATTACATTATCAAATTAATATGGAATCAAACATGTCTGATACTATTAAAACATTACTGAACCTACGTAGCCTACGCGCGTTATCTCGTGAAATGACATTAGAGCAACTAGAAGAAGCGCTTGAAAAGCTTCAAGCAGTTGTTGCTGAACGTCAAGAAACAGAAGCTGAAGATCGCGCTCTACTTGCTGAAAAACAAGCGAAGCTTGAAGAATTCCGTCAAATGATGATTGAGAGCGGTATCGCTCCTGAAGATCTACTAGACACAATGTCTTCTACTACAGTTAAAACAAAGCAGAAACGTGCTCCACGTCCAGCTAAGTACAAATTCTTAGACCACGCTGGCGAAGAAAAAACATGGACAGGCCAAGGCCGCACTCCATCAGCACTTCAAGTACACCTTGATTCTGGTAAATCATTAGAAGAGTTCGCTATCTAAATTGTTCTTATAGAACAATGCGATTTCGATAAAAAGCCATTCAAAAGAATGGCTTTTTTTATTCTAAATATCTATTATTTAGAATACGTATGCTATACCAACATTACCCGTAGAGCTGGTTGTGTGCTCTATCATCGGACTTTGCTCTAAATTCCCTTCAAGGTTCACATATCGTAAGCCCCCCGTCACTCTTATATTTGGGGTTACGTGGAAATAAGTCGATAATCCAATAAAAAATTGGCCATCCCAATCAGCATCAAACTCTTCAATACCACTTCTCTGGGCTTCTTCAGCTGATACCCCATAAAGGTGATTGTTTAACCGTTGGCTATTATATGAATAACCAAAAGATGGGGTTACGGCCCATCCTTTCCCTCTAATCGGTAAACGCCATGCTGCTTCTGCATATAATCCATTATGCGCTCTACCAACATCAGTCCCTCCGGTGAACTCAATGATCCCTATATGAGTAATTATTTGATAGCTAACCCCACCTAGCACCGTACTTTTTCGTTCATCTAATTGCTGCATCTCTGCATTTTTAGAATCTTCTGGTTGAAATGTTCGAGGATCATATACAAAACGAAAGATAATATTTTGAGGTGAGCCAATAGGATATAAACGATAACCACCATTGAATCCACGCAAAAATATATGCTCTCCCTCATAACCAATCATTGGTATTACCGTTGTATTTGATGGTGTTTCTTTATAAAAAGAGGGGGAATATGCTGCTGCAGCACCAATAGACCATTGAGATATTTTTGCATTTACACTATTGGTTACGAGCAATACTGCTCCTAGGATGAAACCACTGACTAATTTATTCACTGCATACCCTTTATACGTTTAATTATCGATGATTATATCAATTCTATTATTTATACCTACGCACTATACAGTACTAGATACTCTTTGACAGTTTTTAAGATATTGTTAACGTATACAGAATTAAATTCCAAATAAAAACATAGAACCAACACTATCAACCATTAGATAACGCAATTAAATGACAAAAAATACAGAATATAACTACTTTTATAAATTTAGAACAAAAAAAAGGCAGGCTATATTAGCCTGCCTTTTATGTATTTTTAGATGAAATTAACTATCATCTTCTCTAAAATTACTTGGTAAATTCTTTTTCATTTCATTCCAGATAAGATTGCCTTCAATACCATACTGACGCATTCTCGGCATTACAGCATCTTTTCTTTCTTCTTCACAAATCTGTTTTAGGTCTCGATAAAACTGTAATGCTAATTCTCTTGCTTCATCGCTTGAGAAATAATAACTACCAACACGAGCATAAAGCTTTTTAAGACCATTAAAGATCAGTCCATATATTTGGTTGCCTGATTTAAATGCAATACCTTGAAATAACATATAATCATAATAATTAAAGGTTTTTGCAATTAACAACTCTTGGCGCTTTATTGGATCTTTTTCATTATCTTCTTTTATTTCAGCTTTAAGTTTTGTCCCAAATGGAGATTCTTCAATAAATTTATCCCAGCTTTCTGCTGCAATTAACTGCTCACAAGACTCAATTACTCGGTCTAATGTGCGAAGAGATCCTTCTTTATTGGTCTTAAATGCTTGTCTCATAAAGATACAACTAATATTAGTTCTTGCTGCCAATAAGTCTTCAACAATTGAAGTCGCATTATTTGCATCCACTAATGTCATTAATGTATCTAAAATATGAAGACCCGACGTCTCCATATAATCATTAACTTTTGTTGGTTTACCATGTTGAATCGTTAACCAACCATCACGAGAAAGGCGTTGTAATACTTCTCGAAGCGTTGTTCTTGTAACCCCGATTAATTCAGATAATTCACGTTCTGCTGGTAAGATTGAACCTGGAGGAAATCGACCATTCCAAATGCTTTCTATAATGTATTTTTCAGCAAATCCGGCAGGACTTTTAGCCTTAATAACCATACAAGTTTACGATCCATTTTTTATTAAAATAACTAAACTCATCATACCACCACTTAAACAAATTCTTAACTATTTCTTAATTTGAAACCGAATTAAGGCCTTAACCTTCTCACTTTTAAGCCTATATCTCCCTAGAAGAATCAAGTAGAAGATGACTTTTTTTTATACATTTCTTTAGTTTTCTTTATAAAACCGAGCAAAGGCACATTTTGTACATTATCCCCCCCTATAATATTGACTAATTAGCAATAAAGAGTAGAGTTCAGGCGTTTGGTATAAGGTTAAGATAATTATAGGTAGTTATTTGGCAAGGCAGTAATTTATTACTTGTTGCTTTACTAAATAGTTGTTTATCTTTACTAAAAACAATACGTTAGGCGATTATTATCAACTCCTTACTTAACCTTATTTTTATGGAATTAGAGTAACAATTGTAGAGAGCATCACATGTCTATTTCGCTAGGGAATGCATTTATCAAAAACTTTCTTGGTAAAGCCCCCGACTGGTATAAAATCGCAATAATTTCGTTTCTAATCATCAACCCGCTGGTTTTCTTTTTTGTTGACCCATTCGCTGCAGGTTGGTTGCTCGTTGTGGAATTCATTTTCACTCTTGCAATGGCTTTAAAATGCTACCCTCTTCAACCTGGTGGTTTGCTTGCTATTCAAGCAATCGCTATAGGTATGACAAGTGCCGAACAAGTAAAACATGAATTAGTAGCTAATATTGAAGTTCTCTTACTGCTTGTGTTTATGGTTGCTGGTATTTACTTTATGAAACAGTTGCTGCTGTTCATTTTTACAAAAATACTTATTGGCATAAAATCAAAAACAGCCTTATCAGTGGCTTTCTGTTTTACCGCGGCATTCTTATCTGCATTTCTTGATGCATTAACCGTTATTGCCGTTGTTATCAGTGTTGCTGTTGGCTTTTATGCTATTTACCATCGAGTCGCCTCAGGTCAAGGTGGTACACCTAGCCATGATCATACTTGTGATTCGAATGTAACGGATGAATTAAGTCGTGACGATTTAGAAAACTACCGAGCATTTTTACGTAGCCTATTAATGCATGCTGGTGTTGGTACTGCGCTTGGTGGCGTAATGACCATGGTGGGTGAACCGCAAAATTTAATTATTGCGGATCAAGCAAACTGGATGTTTGGTGAGTTCATCATCCGTATGTTACCAGTGACCGCCCCTGTATTTATTTGCGGTTTGTTAACGTGTGTTGTTGTAGAAAAATTAGGTATTTGTGGTTACGGTGCAAAACTTCCTGAAAATGTTCGTAATATTCTAGAAGAGTACGAATCAGAAGAACGTAAAAATCGTACGAATATCGACAACGCAAAATTGATTATTCAAAGCGTGATTGCCGTATGGTTAATTGTTGCCTTAGCAATGCACCTTGCAGCTGTTGGCCTCATTGGTTTATCTGTCATCATTCTTGCAACTGCTTTTACTGGTGTCATTGAAGAGCATGCTATGGGTAAGGCATTTGAAGAGGCATTGCCTTTCACTGCATTACTTGCGGTCTTTTTTGCCATTGTCGCAGTGATTATAGATCAAGAACTATTTAAACCAATTATAGATGCGGTATTAGCAGTTGAAGATAAGAGTTCTCAACTTGCCCTATTCTATGTGGCAAATGGTATTCTTTCGATGGTCTCTGACAACGTATTTGTTGGTACCGTTTATATTAATGAAGTTAAAACCGCATTACTTGATGGTGTTATTACACGAGACCAATTTGACTTATTAGCCGTTGCAATCAATACGGGTACTAACTTACCTTCTGTTGCCACACCAAACGGTCAAGCAGCCTTCTTGTTCTTATTAACTTCAGCACTCGCACCATTAATTCAATTATCTTATGGTCGTATGGTTTGGATGGCTCTGCCATATACCATCGTTTTGGCATTAGTTGGTTTATTTGGTATCTCGTTCTTACTTGAACCAATGACAACAATGTTCTACGATTTCGGTTGGATCACACACGGAACGATAGAAGCTGCAACTAATGCCGTTTCTAGTGGTCATTAATAATGGCATAGCCACTTTTGATTGACTAAAAGGCTCTGTTTATACGGAGCCTTTCTTTTTACTAAGGAATAATAATGCAAGCCCTTAACCATTTTTCACGCATTCGCCTCTCTTGGCTTATTTTGCTTATCTTCATTCTCTTTTTTGAAGCTTGTGCACTGACCTTCCAACACATCATAAAACTACCACCATGCGTCATGTGCATTTACGAACGAGTGGCCATGATGGGTATTGCTGGTGCTGCCATTATTGGACTCTTAAACCCTAATAACATTATTTTCAGATGGTGTGGTCTTATTGCTTGGGGGATAAGTGCTGGCTGGGGCTTAAAACTTGCTATGCAACATGTTGATTTTCAATTAAACCCTTCACCATTCTCAACGTGTGATTTATTTGTCACGTTCCCATCATGGGCACCATTAAATAAATGGGCACCTTGGATGTTTGAAGCGTATGGTGACTGCAGCAAAATCGTTTGGCAATTTCTAACACTTACCATGCCACAATGGTTAGTTATTATCTTTGCAGGTAATTTAGTTGCTCTCGCTATTATTGTTATCGCTCAGTTCTTCAATAAGAAAAGCGCATAATTAACTATTTATATTGCTAATAACAAAAAAGCCATCGGGTAATTATTACCCGATGGCTTTTTTATTTAAATCAGAAAATAGAAATCTACCTATTTACCACAGCATTTCTTGAACTTCTTACCGCTCTCACATGGACAAGTATCATTACGGCCCACATTTTTGTACGGATTCACTTTCTGTCCTTTATAGCCGATTTGATATTCATCCGCAGCCATTGCCACTTCTAAAATCATCATGTCTAACTGAGGAAGCATTTGAGTTAATGTTGGCGGTGTATCAATACCCGCTTCAGCCATTTGGCGGTGCGTTTCTTCTTCATCAACAGCCAGCATCATTGTCGTTAATAACGCGGACAGCATACGCATCGTACCATCAGCGACGTTAAGATCTGACCATAACTCTTCAACCATTGGCCATACTGTCATGAAGCCTTCTGCGAAATCAGTGACGGCATCTAAATCATCAAAATTAACTAATTCGGTAATTTCATATTCATTACGTTTAAGTAACGTATATTGGTGTTCAATGTGCTGAGAGATTTGTTTTTCCATTTCAAGTGCATTATCTGCACCAATAAGATCACCTAACCACGCTTCTGGTGCTAATGGCTTCGTTGCCATATTAGCGGCAAGCACTGCACCTTCAAGAAAAAGGCCAGAACAGTTCAAATCAACGCCATCTAACGCAATTAATTGATATTTCATTATTTATTCACTTCCGAAATTAAGTTTTCGGCGTAGTATAGCGCAAATAATTATTAGAGCCTAAGTGCCGTTATTATTAATTTTTTGCTGCTGAGAAATCTATGAAAAATAATCAAGGATTTACCTTAATTGAACTGATCGTTGTTATCGTTATTTTAGGTATTCTAGCGGTCACCGCTGCGCCTAAATTTTTGAACTTACAAGATGATGCACATGAATCGAGGGCGAATGGCGTGTTCTCAGCTTTCACTGCTGCTGTCAATATGTATCACGGCGCATGGGTTTTGCAAGGTGAACCGTCTGTAAGTTCTGGTGTCGGTGTTATTTTTTCAGACGAGACCATTTACCCATCAAAGGAAGGTTTTCCTTTAAAAACGGAACAAAACTCACCTGGGCAGATTACTGGTGAAGGCTGTGGTCAACTTTGGAATGCATTATTAAATCAAGATTTAACTATTGAAAAATATGCAGGTGATGGTTTTGTAAGCACTAGTGCTGATATCCAATATTGGTATGGGTCACCTATTTCAGGTAAACCACAAGCATGTATGTATTACTATACATCAGATATAACAAACAAAAGCCAACAAGGTTACCAACTAAATTACTTCCCCTCTACAGGGGAGACGATAACTAAAAGCTATAATAAAGGAACTAAGTGACATCTAGCCCCTTTCCCCCTACAATCCCACCTCCAATAAAAGAGGTGGGATATGCAAGTAATACTAGGCCCTATGGAGGGCGTACTCGATCACTTAATGCGTGAACTATTAACAGAAATTAACGACTATGATTTCTGTGTTACTGAGTTTGTGCGCATCGTTGATCAACTTTTACCTCCTCATGTATTCCACCGAATCTGTCCGGAATTACATAACGACAGTAAAACCAAATCAGGTACCCCTATTCGTCTACAATTATTAGGACAAGAACCTAATTGGATGGCAGAAAACGCGGCACGAGCAATTGATCTTGGTTCTGATGGTCTTGATTTAAACTTTGGTTGCCCAGCAAAAGCGGTAAACAAAAGTCGGGGCGGAGCTGCGCTTTTAAAAGATCCTGAATTAATTTATCAAATCGTTAAAGCGTGTCGTGAAGCAGTACCACAAGATAAAAAAGTCACTGCAAAAATTCGCTTAGGTTGGGAGAATCCCGAAGAATGTTTTGCTATTGCCGATGCGATAAAACAAGCTGGCGCAAACGAATTAACCATCCATGCGCGCACTAAAACTGATGGCTATCGTGCAGAAGAAATAAAATGGGATTACATCAACCAAGTTCGCCAAAAAATAGATATTCCTATTATCGCTAATGGTGAAATTTGGAACTATGCCGATGGACAACGTTGTATTGCCGCCACAGGAATTGATTCGTTAATGGTGTGCCGAGGCGCATTTAATATGCCAAACCTTGGGAACGTAGTGAAACACAATCACCCGAAAATGCCGTGGCCAGAAGTGATTGCATTATTAATTCATTATTCAAAATTACAAATGGCTGGTGATAAAGGCCAGTATTATGCAAACAGAGTAAAACAATGGCTAGTTTATCTTCGACAAGAATATACTGAAGCTAAAGATATTTTCATGGATATTCGAAGCCATAAAAAAGCGCCTTTAATTGTAGAGCGCTTAAATCAAGAATTAGAGAACGTTAGTTAATCGCTATTACTCATCGTGTTTATGCAAAGTAAACACGATTCTTTCCATCTTCTTTGGCTTTATACAACAAATCATCGGCTTTTTTAATAATGTGTTCAAATGAAAAGTCTTGATGAGAATCAATAATCGAAACCCCTCCAGACACAGTAAAACCACCGCTCACTATTTTACCTGATGAATCCTGAATTGATTTTCTCACTCGTTCACATACATTCTCAAGCGTTTCTCTTGAATCTGCATTAATGCAGATAACAAACTCTTCACCCCCAAAGCGAGAGACTATATCACTGTCTCTCACACTCTTAGTCAGCATTCTTGCTACATACTTAATCGCTTCATCTCCAACATCATGACCAAACACATCATTAATCTGCTTAAAGTCATCGATGTCATAAATAGCAAAACCAACAAACTTTTTAACCACACGATCTTGTAAGCTCATTTCAAACCCTCGACGGTTATACAACCCTGTCATTGGATCTTGCTTTGCTAAATCACGATAATAATTCTGTGACAATCGAGTTTGGTAATAAAACATAGATAGAAGCGCTAAGATATAAGTGACAAAAATTAAAATGAGACTTTTTGCATCATGAACAAAGAAACTTTTGATCTCTTCTTTTATTGAGCTTTTATAATACAGAAAATACGTAAAATTAGTGTCATTGAGAATAACTGGCTGCATAAATCGGTATTGTTCAAAGCGTTCATATTCATCGCTATCTAACAATTGAATATGCTGAGATATGTCATTACTAGAACGTAATAGTTTATCCACCGATAAATCAATAACCAGAACACCTTTAAATAAATCTTTATAATAAATAGGCGTTGAGAAAGTAAGAACCTCTAGCCCATCAAAAAAAGCATCAGTATAGGGAGGTGTAAATGTAATGTGCCTTTCATTATCATTTTTCATACTGTTCTTCCAGTATGGTCTAGTGTAAATCGTCTCTAAACTTTGTTTCGTTAGATTTTCTGCTATTTCTTTAGGGGCTGAAATGATGTAATTATATTTTGAAATAAAATAGATGCCATGAAGATAATTTTCGTAGTCATGAATGAAGGAAATTACAGGTGCCAAGGCGATTTTTTTAGACGCTATTTTATATAATTCTGAATTCTCGTCACATAAATCTTCACTGCCAGCAATACTATAATCTAAGCGACTTTCAGGCACCGAGATACCTTGGTTAACCATGACAGCATCAAGATCGTTACTGGGACGAATAACACAAAGTCCGGCCTTCTCATCCATCTCAAAATTATGATTATAAAATTCACCCGTTTCTTGTTTATACATTTGAGAGAGGTTGTAATCTAAAGAAATAATGACTTTTATTGTTCGTTGAAGTGAATCGATAATACGATCATATTCTCGATTCACTTGTCGTTGGACTGCACCAAGGTGATTATTTAAAACAAACCCCACGATCAACACAAAGAACAGTGTTGGGATTAGAAAGATGTGTTTTAAATTAGATTTGGGCATAAATGCTTCTATAACAAAAATTGAACCGAATATACTACCTATATTTTTGTGCAAAATCTCTCAAATACATAAATCCTAACACATTTATGACAATCAAATAATATAAGCATTAAGCTATTTTCATTCACTAACCCATTGAGTTAATGAGGATATTCCGTCTTTTTCAAGTTGATTATTATGTACCATTTCTTCTATTTTGGCGGGTTTATATTTGTCTGAATTATAAACGACAACAATGCTTTTATCCCCACTCTGTAAGAAATTAGACTCCCCAAACGGGGTATATCGGGTTGCACCAATGCTGATAATAGTTTGCTTTGGGAACTCTGCATTCGACAAATGCAATGAAATATCTTCCGCAGGGCCTTCATCTTTTTGATGGTTCATTCGATCAATGATCCACGAACTTAGTTGTTCATGAAAATAACTATAGTCAATAACTGCGCTATCTTCACCATAACGATTAATTTCCCCATCTCGCACATGAAAACTGGCAATGCGATACGCATCCAATTCACATCCTTTAGAGAAAGAAGACAGCTCTATAAAATCTTGAGAAATCCCCTTAGAGTGATTTCCCCAATTTTTCTTTTCACTGATTTTTTTTGCATTCGGCTTGCGAATAGAGCAATCATTATAAGCTGCAAATTTCACAGGTATTAACTGAGCTACCTTTCCATTTTCATACTCAATATCAAACACGATGGCAACTTCAGGCTCTATTTGTAAATTATCAGCATCATTCGGTGGAATAATCGTATCTGAAGACAACGGATATTGAGATAAAAATCCCGCCTTCTCTGAAGGGATATAAAATGGAAACAACGCTTTCGGCTGAATTGAGTTTTCAACTTTAACGCTCAAAAAATCAGAAGCTTCACCGGCCTGCTCTAAATGACCGGCAAAATTACCTGCAACACCAAAACCAACAACATGCTTAAATGTCATACTTACTTCTTATATTAATCGCTTAGAAATGAGAAGTAAGATTAACTGATTATATTTTCAAGTTCGATGATACTGATCTAACTCTACGATTTCTTTGCGCTTTTTCGTCGTTTAAATTGCGGTTTTGTCGGACTTTTTAATGATCTCAGTGAATCAGGAACCGGACCTTGTTGTACCCCTTGCATAAAGTTAGTCACTTTTGTTTCCAGAGACTGCATAAATGGACGATAAGAATACGTTTTCTCTGTCATGCCTTGTAACTGGAACTCCCAATGAGCCGTCATATCAGGATAAGTTGCTTCTCTAGGCAATGCGTGAATTAAGCCTTTTCCTGCGTCACTCGCATTAATATTTTTTCCATTACGAATCAATAATTGACGTTTAAAAAGAGTATCTAGAATACCGGCACGAGTCGCTTCTGTTCCTAGACCATCGGTATCCCTTAATACTTTCTTCAACTCTTTATCTTCAACAAAGCGTGCTATCCCTGTCATTGCTTGTAATAAGGTGGCTTCGGTAAAGTATTTTGGCGGCTCTGTCATTTTGTGTTTAATCTCTCCCTCACGACACGTATGTACTTCCCCTTTTTTTAATGGAGGTACTTTATTCGCTACATCATCGTCAGCATTTTGGGTGTGTGTTTTACCTAATAATATACGCCACCCTGCAAAAAGCATTTGTTTTCCTTTTGCAGAAAATACACCACCCGCAATATCAAAAATAAGTTCTGCTTCCGCATAAATAGCGGCCGGATAAAATTGCATTAAATACTGACGCGCAATAAGGTGATACACCTTTTCTTCATAGCCAGATAACCCTGCAGCCCCACTGGATTTAGGGGTTGGAATAATCGCATGGTGAGCATCTACTTTACTGTCGTTCCAAGCCCGAGAACGCAAATTTACATCGGCATTATTCACGGCATTAGATAACTGCTTGTCATTATTCCCGATCGCAGCACACACTTGTTCACGCTGTTTATAGTGATCTTTGGGTAAATAACGGCTGTCCGAACGCGGGTACGTAATTAATTTATGCTTTTCATAAAGCGCCTGACAAGAATCCAGTACTTGCTGAGCACTTAAGTTATATCGTTTTGATGCATCAATTTGCAATGCAGATAATGAATACGGCAAAGGCGCATTCTGCTTCGTTTCTTTATTTTCAGCTTTAGTCACTGTGGCAGGTTGATTCGCAATTCGTTGGGCAACATTTTCGACTAATTTGAGATTAAGAACTCGCCCATCTTCATCTTGCCATTGCTGACATGCCTCGCTTGGTTTCCATTTAGCACGAATATCAAAGGGTAATCCACCATTGAGGTTTGGATTATGGTAAGGGATAAGCGCGTCCAACGTAAAATACGCGTTAGGAATAAAATGTGCGATCTCTTCATCTCGACGGGTCACAAGTCCCAAAACGGGTGTTTGTACTCGGCCTACTGATAAAACACCTTGATATCCACCTCGTTGCCCTAGCAAAGTATAAGCTCGAGTCATGTTCATGCCATATAGCCAATCAGCACGAGAACGAGCTAATGCAGAGATAGAAAGAGGAATAAATTCTTGATTACTTCTCATAGCAGATAAGGCACGTTTTACCGCGGGTAAGTTCAAATCACTAATAAGCAAACGTTGAGTCGCCGCTTTTTTTGTCTTCGATAACTTTAAGTAATCAAGGACTTCATCAACTAATAACTGACCTTCTCGATCGGGATCTCCCGCGTGAATAACTTGAGAGGCCGTTTTAAGTAATTTTCGAATCACCGTCAATTGCTTACTCGATGACTTTCTAGGTCGAAGTTGCCACTGTTCAGGCACAATTGGCAGATGCTCCATACGCCAAGATTTATACTTGTCGTCATAAGCATCTGGCTCTACTTGTTCTAATAAGTGACCGATACACCAAGTCACAATGTCACCATTACCACATTCAATATAGCCTTGGTGATTTTTTTGTGGCTTGGCTAAGCCAGCTGCAATCGCTCGCCCTAAACTTGGTTTTTCTGCAATAAATAATCGTGACATAAAAAAGTGCTGATGTTGTGAATAACATCAGCACTATACCTGTACGAATAGACAGTTATCAAGTTTTCTAGTCAATCTAAGCGCTATTATAAATTTGCAGCCAACTCAACACCTTGACGAATAGCTCGTTTAGCGTCTAGCTCACCGGCATGCTCTGCACCACCAATAACATGATGTGTAATGTTTGCTTTAATTAATGTATCAACCAATTCGTTGACCGAAACTTGCCCTGCACACATTAATACTTGGTCAACGTCTAATAATTTCACTTCATCATTATGTCGAATATATAAACCTTCATCATTCACTTTCAGATATTCAACGCCCGCCAACATATTCACACCCCGTTTCTCTAACGTGCGTTTGTGAATCCAACCTGTCGTTTTCCCTGGCCCTTTACCAACACTGCCACTACGACGTTGCATCAACCAGACTTCACGCGTTGTTTTATCCGTTTGTTGAGGTTTAAGTCCGCCTTCAAATTCAATGTTTTTATCAATATTCCACTCTTGCAACCAACTGTCTAGCGTCTGATTTTCAGGCTCGGTAATCATCGTTGCGACATCAATACCAATACCACCAGCGCCAATTACGGCGACTTTCTGTCCCAAATGTGGCTTAGTTTTAATGTAAGTTTGGTAATCGATGACTTTAGGGTGCTCACTTCCTTCAAGAGTCGGCGCTCTAGGTTTAACCCCTGTCGCCACCACGACATCATCAAATTTGCTCAACTCTTCCATCGTAACGGTATGATTCAATTTCAATGTGATATTTTCATGGTTTACCTTGTTCGAGAAATAACGAATTGTTTCTTTAAACTCTTCTTTGCCAGGGATTTCCATTGCTAAGTTAAATTGCCCACCAATACGGTCATTTCGTTCAAATAATGTCACGTTATAACCACGTTCAGCCGCTGAAGTGGCACAAGATAGCCCTGCCATGCCAGCCCCAATAATGGCAATATTTCTTTTTGAGGTAATGGGATCTAACACTAATTCCGTTTCATAGCAGGCTTGGGGATTCACTAAGCACGTGGCTCGTTTTGCTTTAAACACATGGTCCAAACATGCCTGATTACAGCCAATGCACGTATTAATTAAGTCGGCCTTATCTTGTTCTGCTTTATTGACGAACTCTGCATCAGCCAGAAATGGACGCGCCATAGAAACCATGTCGGCTTGACCTGAAGCCAATATATTTTCGGCTACTTCCGGTGTGTTAATTCGATTGCAGGTGATCAACGGAATAGATACTTTATTTTTTAGTTTTTCAGTCACCCAACTAAACGCCGCTCTTGGCACTTGTGTCGATATCGTTGGTATTCGAGTTTCATGCCACCCAATACCAGTATTTAAAATAGTCACGCCCGCTTTTTCTAAGGCTTGAGCTAACTCAACAACCTCTTCAAATGTGCTGCCTTGCTCTACCAAATCAAGCATTGATAAACGGAAAATAATAATAAAATCCGCTCCTACTTTTTCTCGTATCGCTTTAATTATTTCTAAGGGGAAACGCATTCTATTGTGATAATTTCCGCCCCAGTCGTCATAACGCATATTTGTACGAGCACAGATAAATTGATTAATGAGATAGCCTTCAGATCCCATCACTTCAATACCATCATAATTGGCTTGTTTAGCGTAATGGGCACTGTTTGCAAAATCACCTATCGTCTTATGAATTTGGCGCTCACTCATTTGAGAGGGCGTAAACATACCAATTGGAGAGCGTATATCTGAAGCACTTAACGCGAGGGGATGCATTGCATAACGCCCAGCATGAAGTAATTGCAGAGCAATTTTCCCACCGTTGTCATGTACAGCAGATGTGAGTGCTTTATGTTTTTCTGCTGCTCTAGCAGAACTAAATTGGGCGCTAAATGGGGTTAATCTACCTCTAAAGTTTGGTGCAAACCCACCAGTAACAATCAAACCAACGCCCCCTTTCGCTCGTGCTGCATAAAAAGAGGATAGTTTTTTAAAGCCATCGTTACTTTCTTCTAAACCCGTATGCATCGAGCCCATTAATACTCGATTTTTTAATTGGGTAAAACCCAAGTCTAATGGTTGAAATAGGTGTGGGTACGTCATGGCAATCCATCGCTTATTGTTATTGTGGTCAGACCAGAATAGTAATTATTTACTGGACACACAATGATGAATTTACAAATATGCAACATCCATCATTATTTTCATGCTTCTCATTTATTTTACGTTGCAAATCAGTAAATCACTTTGATTCTCATTCACGCCTATAGTTACTTTCTACTTAAGTTAGAGTAGGATAAAAGCATAATGAAATAAATAATAAGGAAATATATGAAAGGGTTATTCCACTTCATAAGTAAATGTTTTCAGGCGATATGGAAGTTACTTTCCTTTACTCGTCAGCTAGTACTTAATTTGTTTTTCTTAGCTTTTATCGGTGTCATTGCTTTTACTTTTTTAAGCACCGATGATATTCAACAAGATCAAACCGTTGAGAAAAAAGCACTCATTCTGGATCTCTCTGGCCCAATTGTTGAAGAAAGTAAATTCAGAGAGCCGCTAGAACGCGTTACGGCCGATTTACTCGGTAGCCAACGATCACAAGAAAACGTCTTATTCGATATCGTAGATACAATTCGCTATGCCGCTAAAGATGATAATGTGTCAGGTTTAGTTCTTCATTTAAAAGAAATGAATGAAACAAGTCTAACTAAATTGCGTTATATCGCAAAAGCCATCAATACATTTAAAGCGTCTGGTAAACCCGTCTATGCCATCGGTGATTATTACAACCAAAGCCAATACTATTTAGCAAGTTACGCTGACAAAATTTTTATGGCTCCTGACGGCGCAGTCTTATTACGTGGCTACGGAGCTTACACTCTGTACTACAAAGATTTATTAGAAAAACTCAATGTATCGACACACGTTTTTCGCGTAGGTACTTATAAATCAGCCGTAGAACCTTACTTACGTAATGACATGTCTGATGCTGCTAAAGAATCCACGTCAGCATGGCTAACTCAGCTTTGGGATGCGTATTTAGGTGATGTCTCAACCAATCGCCAAATTGACGCAAAAACATTAACGATGCCAATGGATCAGTTTATTGCAAAATTGACGGCATTAAATGGTGATTTATCACAAATGACGGTGGAACTTGGTTTAGTTGACAAGCTCGCTACTCGTCAAGAAGTTCGTAAAGACCTTATTACTGAATTTGGGTCAAATGGTTATGATAGCTTTAAACAAATAAGCTATTACGATTATCTCCCTCAAGTTCACCCTTCGATTATCCCTGATGCAAAAGACATTGCTGTTGTTGTCGCTAGTGGCGCAATTATGGATGGAACTCAACGTCAAGGTACTGTCGGAGGCGATTCAACTGCCGCATTATTACGCCAAGCTCGTGATGATGATAATGTGAAAGCTGTCGTTTTGAGAGTAGATAGTCCAGGAGGCAGTGCTTTTGCTTCTGAAATTATTCGTAACGAAGTTGATGCTCTACAAGAAGCAGGTAAGCCTGTTGTTATTTCTATGTCGAGTGTCGCTGCCTCTGGTGGTTATTGGATCTCCGCAAGTGCTGATAAGATCATTGCTCAACCAACAACGATTACTGGCTCTATTGGTATTTTTGGTATTTTAACCACTTTTGAAAAAGGGTTAGAAAAAATGGGCATCCACAGCGATGGCATTTCAACATCACCTTTTAATGGAATTGGCCTTACTCGCCCGCTTGATAAAGACGTTGCTCAAGTCATGCAATTAGGTATTGAACATGGTTATTACCGATTCATTAAATTAGTCAGCGATCATCGTGATATGTCTTTAGATGCTGTTGATAATGTCGCTCAAGGTCGAGTATGGACAGGGAAAGATGCCCTTGAGCATGGTTTGATTGACCAGCTAGGTGATTTTGATGATGCTGTTCAAGCTGCGGCTGAACTCGCCAATATGGATGCATATAATCTGTATTGGGTAAAGGAACCATTAACACCGATGGAACAATTTCTTGAAGAGTTAAGCATGAGCTTAAATGTCAGTGTAAAAGCTGAATTATTTTCATTAGCGCCTGAAGCATTGCAACCAGCCATAAGCAAAGTTGCAACAGATATAAACATGTTAAATAACTTTAATGACCCAAAAGGACAATATCTGTTCTGCCTCAATTGCAGTAATCTGTAAAAGCATGACGAGCCCGACACATGTCGGGCTTTCTTTATGCAGAATGACCAGTATAATCCCACCACCTCCCATAACTCTGTACCGTTGTTATTATGGAAAGAAAACACATTTATATCGCCTACACAGGCGGCACAATCGGCATGTTAAAATCTGATGATCATGGCTATGTCCCTGCATCAGGCTTTATGCAACATCAATTAAAGCAAATGCCAGAGTTTCACCGTGCTGAAATGCCAATTTTCACCATTCACGAATATGAGCCATTAATCGATTCATCTGACATGACTCCAGAAGACTGGCAGCGTATTGCAGATGATATTCGTGCTAACTACGATAAATACGACGGATTTGTAATTCTTCATGGTACGGATACCATGGCCTACACAGCATCTGCACTTTCATTTATGCTAGAGAACCTCGGTAAACCAGTTATTGTTACCGGTTCACAGATCCCTCTTGCAGAACTTCGCTCTGATGGCCAAAGTAACTTATTAAATGCACTGCACATTGCCGCAAATTATCCAATTAACGAAGTGACGTTATTTTTCAATAACAAACTTATTCGCGGTAACCGCAGTACAAAATCTCATGCCGATGGCTTTAACGCATTCAGTTCACCAAATTTACCTCCATTATTGGAAGCTGGTATTAATATCCAAATCAACGGTGTTGAAATTAATAAGCAACCTGAAGGTGAATTTACGGTTAACAACATTACACCACAGCCCATTGGTGTCGTTACCATGTATCCAGGCATCTCTGCGGAAGTGATTAAAAATACATTACGTCAACCTGTAAATGCGATGATATTACTGACCTTTGGTGTTGGTAATGCCCCTCAAAATCCTGAGCTTTTGGCACAATTAAAAGAAGCTTCTGAGCGCGGCGTTGTCGTCATCAATTTAACTCAGTGTTTATCAGGAAAAGTAAACATGGGTGGCTATGCTACGGGTTGTGCTCTTGCTGAAGCTGGCGTGATCAGCGGCTACGATATGACACCAGAAGCAGCTCTTGCTAAGTTACATTACTTATTAAGCAAAAACCTGCCTTATGAAACCATGCGTACGATGATGCAGCAAAATCTACGTGGTGAGTTAACTTACTAACTACAGATGTCTTAAAATAATAAAAAGGCTTCCCTGATCACTCATGGGAAGCCTTTTTTAATTCTAAAAACCGAAATATATATTATCTTTTTTCGTTAAGGATAATACGTAATGTACGGCGAAGTGGCTCTGCGGCACCCCACAATAATTGATCACCAACGGTAAATGCATTTAGGAAATCATTCCCCATAGACATCTTACGTAAACGGCCAACAGGAACCGATAACGTACCCGTTACTTTTGCAGGCGTCAGTTCTTGTGCCGTAATATCACGATCATTCGGGATCACTTTAACCCAATCATTATGCGTAGCTATGATCTCTTCAATCTCATCCATCGGCACATCTTGTTTCAGTTTAATTGTCAGTGCTTGTGAGTGACAACGCATTGCTCCGATACGCACACACGTACCATCAATCGCTATTGGAGAATCTTGTAGACCTAGGATCTTGTTAGTTTCAACGGTCGCTTTCCATTCTTCTTTACTTTGACCGTTCTCACGCTTTACATCAATCCAAGGGATCAATGAACCCGCTAATGGCGCACCGAATTCAGAAGTAGGGAATGAATCTGAGCGTAACGTTTCTGCGACTTTTTTATCAATATCCAAAATAGAACTTGATGGGTTCGCTAATTCAGACGTTACACTGTCATTGATAACACCCATTTGAGAAATCAACTCGCGCATATTTTTAGCACCCGCGCCAGACGCCGCTTGGTACGTCATTGCGCTCACCCACTCAACAAGCCCTGCTTTATAAAGACCACCCAGTCCCATAAGCATTAAACTTACGGTACAGTTACCACCTACATACGTAGTAGTACCAGAATGAATACCTTGTTGAATTTGATCGAAATTGACAGGATCTAAACTAATAATCGCATCGTCTTTCATACGTAATGTTGATGCGGCATCAATCCAATACCCTTTCCAACCTGCTTTACGTAACGCAGGATAGACTTTCTCTGTATAACTGCCACCCTGACAAGTAATAATTGCATCAAGTTTAGACAATGATTCTATATCAAACGCATCTTGCAATAGACTTTCGCCCTTGCCTAAATTAGGCGCAGGAATACCAACTTGTGACGTGGTATAAAATACAGGTTCAATAAGATCAAAATCTCTCTCTTCAACCATACGTTGCATTAATACCGAACCTACCATGCCACGCCAGCCAACTAAACCTACTCTCATTGTACTCTCCCTGTATTTAAAAAATAATTTTCTCTATCCCATCTATATGATGAACAGAGAAAGATCTCAAGCACTATTTGGCTAAGAATTATGTTTTTTATACCCATCAATAAAAGAAAAACAGACAACTAAAGAATTTCATTTGTGCAATTTATCATCATTTAATTTATTTACCTCCTTAATTATGATTTTATCCCCATAGATTTCTAAGGCTTTTATACATTAGAAGCAAATTTCAGATTTAACCTACGAAAAATAAATAAGTAACAAAATACATACTTAATTACACTTCATTAAATCAATAATTAAACTAAAAAATCGAACGATTAATTTAAATATAACCAATTAAATGATATTTAAATCTAGTAATACCCACATTATTTAAAAGAAAATAAAACCAAACCAACACAAGAGAAACCAAGATGAAACATTTTAAAACGTCGAATTAACACTTTTACAACCAAGAAGAGCGTGAATTAACAAGACTAGAGATGATAATCACAATTCAATCATACTTAATCGATCTCTTCTTGATCATCAGGTACAGTTAGCCCCGTTTAGGAAACACAATCCCTTATCGTATGAATTTTATTCATGCATACAAAAAAGAGGCTTTATACATGAAGCAAGCAACGACAAAATTACCTTCGTTAACGCAGGTAATTATTTCTTTAGGGCTATTTCTACTTCTTGCCTTTTCATTCACGGCACAACTTGACCTACCAATTCAACTAGCACTTTACATAGGCTGGTTCATTATAATTACGTTAGGTATTAAGTTAGGCCATGATTATAAATCTTTAGAAAAAGCAGCTCTAAATGGAATATCTAATGGACTAGGAGCGGTGTTAATTCTCTTGGCTGTAGGTGCCTTAGTTGGTACTTGGATCTCTGGTGGTATTGTTCCTACAATTATTTACTATGGTTTAAAAGCCATTCACCCATCAATCTTTCTACTTGCCACAATGATCATCTGTTCATTAACAGCACTTGCAACAGGAACCTCTTGGGGTGCCGCGGGTACTGCGGGTATTGCAATGATGGGGATTGGTCAAGGACTTGGTGTTCCGGCTCCAATTACTGCCGGTGCTATCCTTTCTGGTTGTTACTTCGGTGATAAAATGTCACCACTGTCTGATTCCGTAATTCTTGCTTCTTCTATGTCTGGTGTTGAGGTCGTAGAACATATTAAAGGCATGCTTCCTGTTGCCCTTATCAGCTACATTATTACTGGTATTATGTTTACTGCCTTTGGTTTCCATTTCGCAGGCAACGTTGATATGAGCCAAGTGGATTCAGTTATCTTAGCAATGGAAGAACAATTCGTTATTACTCCATTTTCATTCGTTCCTGTTGTTATTGTTCTTGGCCTATTAGCAATGCGTATGCCTTCTTTCCCTGTGATCAGCTTTGGCTCATTACTAGGAATTATCTGGGCTGTAATGGTTCAAGACATCAACTTCTTAACCGCATTTAATACAGCGTGGGCTCCATATTCAATTGAATCAGGGGTTGGTTTTATCGATTCAATTCTAAATCGTGGTGGCATGTCTTCAATGCTAGGTTCGGTAGCGGTCATTATCTTTGGTTTAGGCTTTGGTGGTCTACTGGATAAAGTCGGTGTACTAGAAACGGTCGCTAAACTATTCGAAAAACGCGTGCAAGGTCCAGGCTCACTTGCGACAAGTACTATTGCGACAGCCTTCTTTGGTAACATCTTCGGCTCAGCAATGTATGTATCACTTATCCTTACCCCAAAGATTTGTGCGAAAAACTACGACCGTTTAGGTTACAAGCGTAAAAACTTATCTCGTAACGCAGAATTTGGTGGTACGTTAACATCAGGTATGGTGCCGTGGAGTGATAACGGTATCTACATGGCGAGTATTTTAGGTGTAGCGACACTGTCTTACGCACCATTCATGTGGTTAAGCTTTGTTTGTATTATCGTGACTATTGTTACGTCTTACATGGGCTGGTTTGTTGATAAATGTGACCCAATTATTACCACAGAAGAAACAGATGACGTCATTGCAGTAGAAACAAAAACTGCATAATAAAAATAGAACGACTCTGTTTTAAATAAAAAAATGCCAGTGATTGTGAACTCAAACACTGGCATTTTTTATGTCTATTGTATCTGATTTACTTTTGCATGATATTTGTCATCATTGTGATTTTTATACCACTGTTTTCTTTACTGCCGCTCGTTTCCCTAAGAAATAACCTAAGCCTAAAGGAGCAAAGAAAATAGCCAAGATGAACAAGATAAAGTAGATGATCGTGCTCTTAATCAAATCAATCACTTTATCCATCGCAAGCGTTAGTACATCTTGTGAGACTTGGTCGAGATCTTGAGTGAACTTCTCACGCTCTTGAGAGACAATTACTGCAATCGCTTTACGTTCTCTCTCTACCATATTAACCAGTTCTTGGCGCTCTCTTGCTACCATCGCTTCCAAAGCGATACGCTCTGCACTTAACTGGTTTAATTTATCATCTGTTTTATTGTCTAAATCATCCAATAATGGCTGTAATTGCAAACTCATTTGTTCTGCTAAATTTTGCATGTATTCTGGATTATTATTAACAAAATCTTGGAATGACTCCGATGTGTTTCGTAAGCTTTCCATTGTTTTATTAATGTCATCGCCATTCAGATTGCTGTTCATCGCGATAAGCTGAGCTTTCCATGTCATGATTTTTGGTGTTTGCTCAGAGACTAAACTAAGTTGATCAGAAACATCACCAAGCGCTTCTGGCATTGAACCAAGCGTTGCTACCGCTTCTGTCTCATCAATATTTTGATCGGCTAGCCATGCTTTTAGAGCTGGGGTTCTTCTCATAGCTACGCTATCAAAGGGATGCTCTGCAACAAATTGTGCAATAAAGTCTTTTGCTTCATTAAATTCAGAACTTGGTAATAGCTTCTTTGCTAATGCCTCAATGTCAACATGCAGTAATTGACTCGTTTTAAAATCAATATTCCCTTCAAACACGTCGGCACCCTTCCCAGCATCAGAAAAGAATTGTTCCATTTGAGCGGCAAAGACCCATGTATCAATTAACGAAATAGTCGGTGACACTTGATACGCTGCATGTTGTAACCCCTCTTCTGCGTGTATTTTCCACAACAAGACATAAGATTGATGCAAGGTATCATCTTTCGGATACATCGCTGAGATTTCGTCTGCGGCGGATTCAACTTCACTAAAGAAATGTTTACTGTATGCACGAGTTAAAATACGCGTATTTAACTCCGCGGTTGTTAGAGGTACCGATTGGGATTCAATTTTCAGTTCCAGTAAAGAACACCCATTAAGTACAAATAGAGATAGAAATATAGAAAAGAATTTTGAGGTGTGTTTCATAAACAACCCTACCTAGCCAAATTATTATAATTAAGAATAGATAGGGTAGCATTTTGTAAAAAACAATTAACTTAGATAGTTAATATCTACGATAAAAATACCGCTATTTTCACATTTATTACATGAACAAATACATACCATCTATGATTCAGAAGAACCTAAACGGCGTGTTAATTGATCTTTTAGGTTAGGAGGAGTGCCCTTAATGGTTAATGTATCGGTTTCTGGATCGTAAAATACACGCTCCCCCAATAACATTGCATCAAAATTCAATGACAAACCACCACCAGCTCCCACAAACTTAGTCAGCTTACGTAATGCCGTACGATCAACAGGAAAAGACTCTTCTAGCTCATAACCCTGCTCTTCAGCAAATTGATAGAAATTAGAACCAGATTCCGATGTCGGTAATTCACCTGATAATTCTTTTACCGTTAACTCTTCACCAGCTTGTAATTGACCATTACAGTAATCATATACTTGCTTACGGTACTGTTGTTTTTCTTCTTTCTCTAACCGTTCATCAGCACAGAAATCTTCAACGGCTTGCATTAATACTTGGTTTTGAACCTTCGTATCCATACCAACATCTGCTTGTAAGAAATCTAAGAAGAAGTCAGATACTTTGCGACCCACTCTACCTTTAATAAAAGTAAGGTACCGATTAGAGTCTGAATCTGTTTCCCATGTTGATAAATCAATACGCGCTGCGATATCCATTTTCGCAATATCGAGATAATCAGTCGCACTGATATTCAGCTCATCAGTAACTTTCATGCTCTCATTTGATGGCAAAACTGCCACAAATAAATATTCTGTTACTAAAGATTGGTACTCTGCGATAACGAGGATACCTTCTTCTGCAAATGGGTATTTGATCAGCTCAGATTTCAGCTTTTCCGCAGATTTATTACTAAACTCTAAGAATGGGGTTTCATTCTTACGAACAGAACCTAACCAGTGACCAAATTCACTTTCAGTCTTGAAAATACCAAAACCTTTACCTGCTTTTGAATTAAACACTCTGTGCAGCTCAGAAACTAAGGCTTCAGTAAATTCTTCATTCTCAAGAAGTTGATTTCGTAGACAAACTTCAAGCTCATCTTGCTCATTTTTTACTAATTTATGTAAAATTACGTTTGAAAGGATTAAACTCATAATAGAAAAGGTTTTTAGTTGACGTACATAGTAGGTTATCATAAGCCGCTTTCACTATCATTAACTGAAAAGACTTATGGCTATTACTTCGAAATACAGCAACAAACAAATTGAACAAATGTTAACAGAGATGGTCGATGTATTAGATAAACATCGTGCTCCTGCAGATCTATCTCTAATGTTGGTTGGTAACATTGCGACTAATGTACTAAACCAAGAAGTGCCAGCAGAACAGCGTAAAATTATCGCTGAAAAATTTGCTCAAGCGCTGCTTAGCTCATTAGATATTCCAAAAACTCACTAAGAGCGAGAATTCAATTCACATGGTCGATAGCGGAAATACATACGGCGATAAAGTGTCCAAGTTAATTACTTGGGGCCACTGGTTCAGCTTTTTCAATATCATTGCAGCAATGCTTATTGGTTCGCGTTACATTTCGCAATCACCATGGCCTGAAACTCTTCTCGGTCAGACCTATCTGGTTTTAAACTGGATAGGTCATTTTGGTTTTCTCGTTTTTGGATTCTATATACTTGTTCTGTTTCCCTTAACGTTTATTACCCCATCTCAACGATTAATGCGTGTATTGAGTGTCATCATTGCTACTGCAGGCATGACCTTATTACTGCTTGATACTTACGCTTATCAAAACCTTCATTTGCACATAACCCCCTTAGTCTGGGATATGCTGCTAAATAATGATAAATCAAACTTAAATACCCAGTGGCAATATTTATTTATTGTTGTGCCCGTTATTTTCTTATTGCAGCTATCTCTGTCTGAATGGGTATGGAACAAACTACGTAAATTGGCCCATAAACAAGTCGGTCGCCCTTTTGCCATCTTATTTTCAGTTGCCTTTATTGGTAGCCACCTAATTCATACTTGGGCAGATGCATCTGCTTATGGCCCAGTAACAGCACAACGCGCGACTTTCCCACTGTCTTATCCAATGACGGCTCGCTCATTCTTAGAGAAGCATGGTTTTATTGATCGTGAAGCGTTAGCAAAACAAATCGAAGACGAAGGAACAGGTGGCGCAACAGAAGCCATGCGATACCCTCTTGAACCGATCAAATTTAAAAGCAAGCAAAAAGAGTATAACCTTCAGATTATTATGGTCGATAGCCTAAGAGCCGATACGCTGAACCATACTGACACTCCAAACCTAACTCGTTTTGCTCAAAATAATTTAAATTATAATAATCACTACAGCGCCAGTAATAATCCAACCAGTTTATTTGGCTTGTTTTATGGATTACCAGGCAGCTACGTTGATAACTTCCGAAACTCGCATAAAGCGTCGCCAGTATTAGCGGAATTACATAATCGTAATTATACCTTTGGTTTATTTAGTGGTGATGACTTTGACTCTTCTCTTTATAAACAGCTTATCTTCACTCATGGAGAGTTAGCAGAAAAACCAGAGAAGATGAGCGATACGAAAGCCATATCCCAGTGGAATACTTGGTTTACTCAACAAACAACAGATCAACCTTGGTTTAGCTATTTAGAACTGACTGCCGTGTCTGAATATGATGATGTAGGGTCAATATCAACGAATGCAGGTCAACATGCCTTTGAAGCGAACTACCGTAAAGCAGTTCAAAAAACGGATCAACAGCTTAAAGCAGTATTAAACACACTTAAGCAATCTCCTGATTGGGAAAAAACCATCGTAATTATTACATCAAATCACGGTATGGAATTTGATGAAACAAATAGTAATAGTTGGGGCTCAAACACAAACTTTAGCCAATATCAATTACGTGTTCCAATGCTTATTCATTGGCCCAATGCTGAACCTGAACTGATCACTACACGCTCAAGTCATCTCGATTTAACGCCAACGTTAATGGAGTCATTTCTTAGCACAACAACACCGGCTGAAAGCTACAGTAGCGGCATAAATTTATTTAGTCCTAATGATGATCGCAGTTGGTTGCTTGCTGGTGACCGACAAAACATTGCATTAATTACAGACAAAAATACCGTCGTCATTGATAAATTTGGTAACTACAAAGTATACGATGAAAATTATCAACGTCTGCGTGATGAAAAACCAAAATTATCATTATTAATGCAAGGTATTTCAGAGCTAAAACGCTTTTATCACCCAAAGAACTAACGCTTGCGAAAAGCATTAATTCTGAAAAAGTAATACACTAAAAATCCCTTTACTCATAAAGGGATTTTTTATATCTCTCTGTTTATAATTCATTTTTTCACACGAAATAGTTAACATGCCTATAAAAGCATGAGTAATTAATAGAGTAAAAAAAGACAAAATGAGTTAAAAATAAAGCACAACGCACAAAAATAGAGCAGTCAGTCGTTTTTTTTAATTTTATGCTTTACAAAAAGTAAGGATATTACTATTATTCACCGCACTGGAGGGATGGCTGAGTGGTCGAAAGCACCGGTCTTGAAAACCGGCAACCGTTAATAGCGGTTCTAGGGTTCAAATCCCTATCCCTCCACCACTTTCGAAATTCAGATAGAGTCTGGGTTTCAAAAAATTGGAGCGGTAGTTCAGTTGGTTAGAATACCGGCCTGTCACGCCGGGGGTCGCGGGTTCGAGTCCCGTCCGCTCCGCCAATACAACGAAGGCATTGTCTAAAGACGATGCCTTTTTTGTATCTGCTAATTATGAAATCACAATTCAAACGCCCTCTTTTCCATCACCATTATTATCTAAAACATTATTAACGTCTTCACGATTAACCCATCAATATCCGTGTAATCGATCTTCCTTTATAAATGTTTTAAAAATAAAACAAACGATCAAAACATTTCAAATATTTGGAAGTAGGTTGCAAAACTTCATTTAAACTATTATCAACCAAATTGTATTTATATTAGCCTATCGGTGATTATCTAAAACAATAAGGTTATATAAATACCATGAAAAAAATCATTACAACGTTAGCGGCTTTAACGGTTCTATCAACCAGCTACACTGTCTCTGCCTCTGAATGGAGTTACTCAGGTGAAACCGCACCCACAAATTGGCATGGAACCTGTCAATCAGGAGTAAACCAGTCACCGATAGATATTACTCACGCTATCGAGAGCACATTAGACCCAATTATTTTCAACTATTCAAAAGCGGGGAAAAATGTCGTCAATAATGGACATACGGTACAAGTTAATTTTGACGCAAAGCAATCCATTCAAATTGAAGGGAAAACCTTTACGCTTTTACAACTTCATTTCCATGCCCCAAGCGAAAACCTCATTGAGGGTCACTCATTCCCATTAGAAATGCACTTAGTCCATGCAGATAAAGATGGCAACCTTGCCGTTATTGGAGTGATGCTAAAAGAAGGAAAACCTAATTCTGAATTGACAAAAATATGGGCTAAAATGCCACAATCAGGGCAAGTAGATCTTGAAAATCAATTAGATCTAACGAAGCTTCTTCCTCGTGATCAAGCTTATTACCGTTTCAACGGTTCATTAACTACCCCACCTTGTTCGGAAGGGGTTACTTGGCTAGTGATGAAAAACCCTATTGAGATCTCATCAGAACAGCTAGCACAATTTACAGCGCTTTATAATGGTAATAATCGTCCGACTCAAGCAATAAACGCACGGCCGATTTTAAAATAAGGCCACTCAACTCACGTAGCTATCTATTTATTACGAAGAAAAATCACTTAAGAACAAAGTAAACGTTCTGATAAGTAGTTATTTTACCATTAAAACTTTTAACATCGCACTTAAGTGATTTAACAAATAAGAATAAACAGATAAGTACTGGAGTTGGTATAAAACAAAAAACATTAATTTTCGCTTTAAAATCACTCGATCTGATCGAATTTAGAGCGAACGATTTTTATATTTAAAAGAATGCTTTACATGATGAGGGCTTACGCCTATTATTCACGGCGTTGGAGGGATGGCTGAGTGGTCGAAAGCACCGGTCTTGAAAACCGGCAACCGTTAATAGCGGTTCTAGGGTTCAAATCCCTATCCCTCCACCAATTTCGAAGCCCTAGCAGAAATGCTGGGGCTTTTTCGTTATATAAAGTAAATTTATTTTTGGCTCGCAACCCACTTTTTCACAAAATCAATCACGTACTTCTGATTCACGGTTGCGGTCTCAGGATCAAAATCTTGATTGTGTAGGTCAGTGTTTGACAAAATACGAATACCTATAAACGGAATATTGTAAGCCTTAGCAACTAACGCAGCAGAAGAACTTTCCATCTCTTCAGCTGAAGTTTGATATGTTTTATGCAACCAGTTAATTCTCGCCACCTCGCGATTCCATTCATCAGCGGTTCCAATCACGCCCTTCACTACCTTACCTTTACCTGGGTGACTTACATTCTCGAAAGCAAAATCAACTAATGTGGGTTCAGAGTAAAATGCATCATGCTCAACTAGCTTGTTATCTTCTCTAAGACGCATAGTAACGGTAAAATTTTTCCATTTTTCAGGTTGAATACCAGCACTCGCTTCAGAAAACTCAGAGCGGTTTGCCCCCATATTGAAACTCTTTACAGCTAAAACAATATCACCTCGATACAATTCAGGATCATGTCCACCCGATGTACCTTGGTTAACAATCATACTTGGTGAAAACTTTTCAATCCCAAGTACGGTAGAGGCTGAAGCATTAGCAATACCCACTTCCGTTCTTGAGACAACCACTGGATAGCCGTCAATTGTTCCTTCCCAAAAAGTCCAAGACCCAATCGTCTCTTCTTTTTTATTTTCCAATTGAGCAACCATATACTCAACTTCAATATCCATTGCGCCTTGAAGAAGAATGGGTTGTGGCATTGCACTTACCGAAAATGAAAACATCATAGTTAAAGCAATAAAACAACAACGAAAGCCTTTCATATATTTATACCCTGTTTGAATTACATTGTTACACGAAAATATGCGGCGGATAATACATGAACAGACAATATAAGCAAACGATTGCTTTTGTCTATAAAAGAAAGATATCGAATCTATCTTTCCTTAACTAAGCTTTTTAACATCCAAACATCACAGCCATTATGTAACGTTCCATCAATCGGTTTTGGTAAATGCTCAAAACCCAAATTCTCATACAATTTAACGGCTGATTTCATACTTGAAAGTGTATCTAAATAACATTGAGTAAAACCCGCTTCTTTAGCAAAGTTTAATATTTTATCTGCCATGGTTTTACCAAAACCCCGCCCACGAGCCTCTGGTAACAAAAAGAGTTTTCTTAGCTCACAGGTCGTTTCACTGCTATCAAAAGGGGCAATACCACAACCGCCAACAACTCGCCCATTCAGCAATAGTATTAAATATCGGCTTCGATTCTTTTCATGATAATGCTTACTCATTTCAAGAACCTCATCATCTGAAGGGCCAAAACCCTCTCCTACCGCACCAAACTCAACGCCAACATTTTTGATGATGTAACAAATATCATTATCATGTTCAGGGGTTATCTTGACGATTCGATATTCCATATCTTTACTCCTTCATTTTTCATCTCATGTCATTATAGAAAAATAAAATCACTTATGTACGCGCCTCTCCACAGAGTAAACATCAATAGACAATCTAGGTCACACAGATACAAAAAAAGCGAGTAACCAAGGCTACTCGCTTTTTATAAACTACTAGGGCAATTAAATTACGCCCAACTCACGTAAACGTTCCATCAAATAACTATTTGCGGTGTGGCGTTCAGATAAAACCACATCTGGTTTAGGGTGTAAAAACAAAGGCAATGAAATACGAGATTTTGTTTTGTCAGCACCTTCAGGGTTCACAACGCGATGTGTTGTTGATGGATAATACCCTTCTGACGCTTCTTGCAGCATATCGCCAATATTAATAATTAGATTACCAAAATCACACGGCACATCTAACCATTCGTTTTCTTTTGTCTTAACTTGCAAACCTGGTTCATTAGCGGCAGGAAGTATCGTTAATAAATTGATGTCTTCATGTGCACCAGCACGAATAGCACCAAGCTCCTCATCGCCTTCTAACGGTGGGTAATGAAGAATACGAAGTAAGGTCTTATCACTCTGCTCAACCATGCTAGAAAGCGATTGAGAGAATAACTCAGACACGTCTGATGGTGAGTGCGCTTCAACCCAAGAAAGCAATTCTGATGCTAAAGTATTCGCATTATCATAATACTCTTGAATTTGTGCTTTCAATTCAGCAGGACATTGCCCTGTAGGGTAGTAATGGAAGTATTCTTTAATGTCTTTTTTTGTATGACCTTTCGCAACTTCAGACACTGAGGCTGGGAAAAAACCGTCTTGCGTGTCTACATTAAACTGAAAATTTTCTTTCTCTTCACTATTAAAGAATGAATACCAATTATCGTAAATACTTTGTACAAGATCTTGTTGAATTGGATGATTTTTCAGTACACCAAATCCCGTTTCTCTTAATGACTTAACAAACAGCTCTGCTGCATTTTCAGCAGTGTAATCGATCGCTTCTAATTTCATAATAATTATCTTATTGTTGGCTGACTGGTTTCTATTATTTGTTTCTTATAATGTATTGTTAAATTGTATTAAGATGCGCAGATAGCCTCAAGCGCTAATGTCTAAAAACAGACAACAATTTGTTTACATAGAGAAACACAAGTATTCCGTGCAACAACAATGAAGAGAAAAAGAAGAACATTCATGGAGGGATATTACCCAGCTATCGATTAACAATAGCGGGTAATTATTAAATTTTGATAGTACTAAGTTACCTTGGTAGCGGCTCTAAAATTCCATTTCTAACTAAGCCACGACGAACGTTTTTACACAGTTTGGCAAAACTTTCGATCTCTGAAAAATTGGGGATTTCTCCACGTTCAACGTAAGACTCCCAATACAATAATTCACCTTCCACCAATTCAATCAATTTACGCGGACAACCAACACACGTATCACCACATATCTGAGCTTCTGGCGCATCAAATGGAAAATCCGCTTTCACTAATTCGATGATATTCAGCATCGCAGTTTTACGGTCAGGTTTTTGTGTTTTTGGTTTATCAGACATACACGTTATCTATTTGGATGATTTGTAATGTGATCTTCCCAGTTCTTCACATCAATCGCATACACAACTTTATTTCTAACGCTTTCGCCAGCTGCATGCATCGCTGATTTAGATCCGGTAATCAATGGGTGCCATTCTGGGATCGGATTGCCTTCTGCTAATAAACGATATGCACAAGTTACTGGGAGCCAGTTAAACTCGGCGATATTCTCACGACTCAGTTTTAAGCACTCTTCACCAGAGGTAAAACGCTTAGCGTAATCCTTGCATGAACACGTTTTGCTATTTAGCCAACTACACGCAACGTTGGTGTAGTAAACTTCATCGGTATCTTCATCCATTAATTTATGTAAACAGCACTTCCCACAGCCGTCACAAAGAGATTCCCACTCTTGCTCTGTCATCTCTTCTAGTTTTTTTTGTTGCCAAAATTGCTCAGTCATTGCTTTACACTCATTATGGGAAGAGGCGGTTTTATACCCATCTTGCGATAAAAGTGCAAGTGGTTTACAGATCACAAGATAAGAATCCAGACTAACTTTGACCTGAAAGATGAAGAGTGGTATTTTGCGCATCCTTTAATTGATGCAATGAGATGATGTATGGAATGTAGATTATATTGCGGTGCCTGCTGTATTGCCCCAAGTATTACTTCATTTATTCCTGGAATGCCAAATGGGAAACCTGCAGGTGTACGTTGTGTTCAATTGAACGATGAGAATCTGTGTAAGCTATTTGGTCAGGCTGAACGCCCAAAGGTGTGTCACCAATTTAAAGCTTGCCCTGACGTGTGTGGTTCAACCTCAGAACAAGCATTGCAAACGATCACTGAATTAGAATCAATGACGCTTTAATTACGATAATACGCGAATAACGTTTTGTACTTGCTCTGAGACTTCAGTACCGTGGGCTGTTAAATAACCACCATCATTTTGTGTTACCAATCCTTTCGTGAAAAGACGCTTCATTGCTTCGATTGCTTCGGGTGCTGCGTCTGAATGAACTTTTAAACCCGCTTGAGTGCTTTCTAGTGGGAATTGCTTGAGAAGGTTCATTTCTTCAATAATATCTTTATTAAATGGCATATATAATCTCTCTTATTTATTAACTGATTTCAGCATAGACTGTCTTTCAAAGATTAAAACAGAGCTAGATCACACCTATAAAAAATCCCCATAGGATTACTCTCTATGAGGATATTTTTTAATCAACTTTCTTGTATCTAAAGCACTTAAGCTTGAATACCGATGATTAACCATGGTGCATTAGGCTGCGTAAGATCGCGCTCTAAATGCCAAACATCAGTGATGTCTTCTTCAAGACCTTCCACTGAATCACGGTAACGTCCTGAGAACTGTAGGCTTAATTGTGCACTGCTTGCATTGTGCTCAGCACGAACAACTTCTGCATCAACAAACATAACGTCAGTATGTTGCTCACCTTCAAGGTTTGCACGTTCTTGAACCAAATCATTGTAAAGACTGATTGATACGTACTCTTGAATAGTTTCAAGTTGGTTATGGTTCCATGCACCTTGTAAAATACGGTAGTGCTCACGAGAACCATTGATGAAACCTTGCAAATCAAAACCCGGTGGGTAGTTATGCGGCACTTCATCAGAACCAATCGAACCAAAACCACCTGTTGCTTGTGTTTGTGGTTGAGCTTGATCGCCTTGGAAATACTGTTGGTTATCACGGAAACTCGGCTTTTCATCATGAGACGCTTGTGGGCCTGCGTAGGCGGCCCCTTGCCTCTGATTTATGCTTCCGGCTTTGGACGCCATAAACATACGGAAAAGTTTGAATAAAACAAATGCAACACCAGCCATAATAATGATATCCATAAATTGGATACCTTCAAAGCCGCCGCCGCCAAACATTGATGCTAGAAGGCCACCGACAAGAAGGCCGCCAAGTAATCCGCCCATAAGGCCTTTCTTACTTGATGCTCCTTTAGCGGTATCTTGCTTACCAATTGTGTTGGTATTTTGTTGTTTTTGTTTTGGTGCAGGGGCTGTTTTAAAGCTCTTACCAAATGATTTACCACCACCAAATTTCTTTGCCTCTGCATGAGGAGCAGCAAAAACAAAAACAAACATAAGGGCAGCAACAGATAAAAGACGTTTCATTATCTCTTCCTTTACTCTATTAAAATAATTTGATCCGATAATAGCCTGCATCGCTGCACATTGGGAGCTTTAATATGGATGAGTATGTTTCAGAGTGTTAAAACGATATTAGTTTGATTCTCAACATTGTGCTTTCCGCCCTAATTGATAAAACTCTTACTTGAAGAATCACCAATTACATTTAGAATTAAGAACATTGTTCAACATTACTCATTAAAGGTTATTATGGCTCGCAGAAATGACCATTCTCATCAAGAAATACGTGAAATGGCATTAAATAATGTGAAGTTGTATCTTGAAGAACACTCACATCACGAACTCAGTTTAAGAAAATTAGCCAAAAGCATTGGTTATGTCCCTAGCACGCTCGTCAATATTTTTGGTAGTTACAATTTATTACTGCTTCGCTCCATTGCCCAAACACTTGATGAACTGATGCAACGAATCGCATTAGGTATAGAAAATAGCACAACATCAGAAGAAGCATTAAAAGCCATTGCTTACTGCTATTACGACTTTGCAAAACAACACCCTAATCGCTGGCAGCTAATCTTTGAGCATAATATGAATGGTGAATTATTACCGGAATGGCAAGAAGACCGCATCAATCAAATAATGACAATGCTAGAAAGTATTATTCGAACCATTAACCCCTCAAAGAGTGATGGTGATATAGTCGTAACCAGTCGTGTTATTTGGGCAAGCGTTCACGGAATTACACAATTAAGTGTTGATGATTTATTTTTCTCCGGCTTACCATTTGATGGGCACCAATTAATCGATAACTTATTTGATAATTACATTAATCAATGGAAGATCAGCTAGTTTAATTTTTGAGTTACTAAAAGGATTTTTATGGCGAAGCAAGCGCAACTACTTACTCAGCGTCGATTTTTTCCATATTTCATGACTCAAGCTTTAGGTGCATTTAACGACAATATTTATAAAAATACCCTTTTATTATTTGTAGCTTTTGCCAGTGCCGATTCTTTGCCTATCTCATCCAATTTATTTATAAATTTAGCCGCTGGTTTATTTATTCTTCCTTTTTTTCTATTCTCCGCACCTGCCGGAATTTTAGCCGACAAATATGAAAAATCAGCGTTTATCCGTAAAGTAAAATTGGCCGAAATTGGTATTATGTTATTGGGAGCTGTTGCCTTTATTCTGCAAAACTACACTCTACTGTTAATCTTATTGTTTTTAATGGGCACACAATCCGCCTTTTTTGGGCCAGTAAAATACGCACTACTCCCTCAACAATTAAAAAAAGAAGAATTAGTCTCTGGGAATGCATTAGTAGAAACAGGCACCTTTCTCGCTATTTTGTTTGGGACCATTGGTGCGGGGTTTATTGCATCACAAGAATATGCTCACTATATCGCCGCCGCCGCTGTCGTACTCTTGGCTATCTTAGGCTATTTAACGAGCCGTTCGATTCCTTACGCCAAAGCCATGAACCCAACGCTTAACTTCCAATGGCGTCCAGTTAAGCAAACAAAACACACAATTCAAATAGCCAAACGTAACCCTGTGGTATTTTTAGCAATTATGGGAATAAGTTGGTTCTGGTTTTTAGGCGCAAGCTACCTTACTCAATTCCCAAATTACACCCATTTACATTTGAATGGCAATGCAACAACGGTAACCGTGTTATTAGCTCTTTTTTCTATTGGTATTGCGATAGGATCATTAGCTTGCGATGTGATTTCAAAGCATAAAATTGAATTGGGGATAATTCCATTAGGCAGTTTAGGTATCTCTGTATTTGGCTCAATCCTTTATGTCATGACCCCAACCGCACCCGTTGATGCTATAGGTTTTATTCAATTATTATCTAACTTGGATTTATTGCCTGTTTTCATCAGTTTGTTTTTACTCGGCGTGTCTGGTGGGATATTTATTGTTCCACTTTATGTCATGATTCAAACCTACCCACAACCAAAGTATCGTTCTCAAATTATTGCTGCAAATAACATTTATAATGCCCTGTTCATGGTAGGCAGTGCCCTTCTCGGAATTATAATGCTTTCTGTCGTAAATTTATCAATACCGCAGTTTTTTGGATTATTATCAGCAATGAATTTATGCGTAACCGTGTATCTTTTTTACCGATTTTCAGGGCGTGTATCTCGATTTATTAAAGCACGATATCTTTAATAAAATGCACACCCTGATAATTTATTTATGCGGGTAATAAATCGTTCACCCACTCTCTTACTTTTTGTCGAGATATTTTAATGCCCGTATTGAGTAACGACTCAGGCATTAATTCATAACGAATAGGCAATTCATACGAGGTAAGTTTGTCAGATAAGAAATAAGTAAGCTCTTCTTCCTTAATTTCTGATGTAGTAACGACAGCGGCAACAGGTCGATAACCAAATTGTTCATCCACGCTTTCAACGACAATCACTTGCTCAATCATTGGATGCAATAATAACGCTTGTTCAATTTTTTCAGGGTGTATATTCTCCCCTCCAGAAATAAACATGTTATCAGCACGTCCTTTAATATGCAGCTCACCCGTAGAAACATCACCTAAATCTTTTGTTTTAAACCAGCCATCGTCTTCAGCAATATCGATGATGCCAGATGAACGATAATAGCCAAGTGCTAACGTTTCGCCTCGAACTAAAACCTCACCATGATCAATTTTAATCTCTCGATAAGGGAGGACATTTCCAACGCCAGTATGACCATCCGCTCGCTTAGCGGTAACAGTAGAACCCATCTCTGTCATACCATAGCCTAACCAGCATTCAATACCTTGCAATTCAGCCGCGTCCGTTAGTTCAGGAGGGATAACGGCTCCCCCTAACAATACGCGCTTTAAGGCTAAACGGGATACTTGGTCGTCCGCCAAGATTTGAGCTAGCTGTGTTGGCACTAATGACGCATGAGTGACACTAGATAAATCATGAAGAAGTCCGTTCGATGTCGGCATGACTAATGTTGCACCGGAGAGTAGCCAACGCCACACAATCGCAAGACCAGATACATGAAATAGTGGTAACGATAATAACCACGAATCGCATACATCAAAATCCATCCAACTAAGTAAGCCTGCCGCAGAATGTAAATGATTATTCGCACTGTGTGCAACGGCTTTTGGTAAGCCAGTCGACCCAGAAGTAAAGGTCAATGTGGCTAACCGACCCAACTGCCAAGTGGCTGCTATGACGCCATATTCAGCATTAATCAATTGTAAATGATGCCACGTTCCCGAGATTGTTTTTTGGTCTTTACCAAACCAAATATAACTCGCAGAAATACTCGTAACTAACTGATGAAGTTCGCACTCTGGTTTTTTGGGATTAATACTTGCAAAACGTGCTCCGATACGGACACAAGCAAGTTGCAACCAGACTAATTCAATGCAGTTCTTAGAAATACCGACAACGACTTCGTCACGTTTAACACCTTGCTGGAGTAATCCGTTCGCGTAGCGATTTATTTGAGTCGATACTTCAGCCCATGTCCAGATCGTATCACCATCTCGTAATGCGATTTCAAGCTCGCGTGTTTCACTCCACTTAACCCACGGCCAAGTTGTAAATTCAGGCGTAATTAACTTACCCATATCACCTCGAGATCGGACAGCGCTTGCATCGGTAACTCACAATGAGGCCACGGTGTGTCTAACTGCATTTTAAATAAATCGATGGTATCTAAACCAGGGATCGTATTCGGTGTTTTCCAAGCAGCAAGTCGTGCAAGTTGTGTTAGCGCTAAACTTGATTCAATACTTGAACTGATCACGGCTTGCATTCCTAATTGGTGTGCCTGCTCAACAAGTTCAATACATTTACCGACAGAGCCAACTAGCGTCGGTTTAATTACGATTGCCGCCACGCCATCTTGAGCTTTCACTTCAAAACCTTCATCACGTACGGTTTCATCCCACGCAATGGCAATTCCCGTCGCTTTAGAAAATTCAAGACTTTCTTCTGGGCTATGACAAGGCTCTTCTAAAAACTCAATGCGAGAACGGTATTGCGGGCTAACATAATTCGCAAATTGCTCTGCTTTTTTAGGAGTCCAACCGCGATTAGCATCAAGACGCAAAGAGAGATCGGGGATCAACTCTAAAAACATATTCGCAACCATTCCATCACGAATCGCTTCATACATTCCAACTTTAATTTTCGCGACTTTCTTACCGCTCATCTCATTTAGCTTCACCACTAAATCGTCTGGATCACCAGAACACAAAGGAGCTGCTTGATAATTACCAACTTCAGGTAGATTATTTTCAAGCTCAAGTAATGCCATGCTAAAACCAAAAGCAACAGAGGGACAATTGGCATCCACATCCAGAACTTCATCATTTAACCACGCTTGAGTTAATGAGATTAGATCTTCACGTGCTTGTTCTAAATTTTCTTGGCTAAATTCAGGTAAAGGCGCAATTTCACCTTTTGCTGTGTGTTTTCCATCACTTAATTCAATGATCAACCCATCTCTTTGTTGAAGACGTTGCTCACGAAGAATCACTCCACTGTCCATAGGGAGTTGATATTGATATATCTTGGCTGTTTTCATTTGTTACTCCAACCAATAAAAAGAAAAAAGAGACTCAGAGAGCCTCTCAAACTTATCAAAATAAGTGATAGTGTCGCTTATGGATTACGAGGGAATTTATCGAAATCAGGGCGGCGCTTTTCATTAAATGCGTTACGACCTTCTTGACCTTCTTCAGTCATGTAGAACATCATTGTTGCATTACCAGCAAGTTCTTGAAGACCGGCTTGACCATCACAATCTGCATTTAATGCTGCTTTTAGACAACGTAATGCCATTGGACTATGTTGTAGCGTCTCACGACACCAGCGAACCGTTTCTTTCTCTAAATCAGCAACAGGGACGACGGTGTTTACTAAACCCATGTCTAGTGCTTCTTGAGCATCATAGAAACGACATAAGAACCAAATCTCTCGGGCTTTTTTCTGGCCTACGATACGAGCCATGTAAGATGCACCCCAACCGCCATCAAAAGAACCGACTTTAGGGCCTGTTTGACCAAATTGAGCGTTCTCTGCTGCGATAGTTAAATCACACATCATATGAAGAACATGACCACCACCAACAGCGTAGCCTGCAACCGCAGCAATCACTGGTTTTGGACACGTACGAATTTGACGTTGGAAATCCAATACGTTTAAGTGGTGTGTGCCACTGTCATCACGATAACCACCGTAATCGCCACGGATCTTCTGATCACCACCAGAACAGAAAGCCTCTTCGCCTAACCCCGTTAGAATAATAACGCCAACTTTCTCGTCATAGCGAGCATCTGCTAGCGCATCCATCATCTCTTTAACCGTACCAGGACGGAATGCGTTACGTACTTGCGGACGTGCAATCGTAATTTTTGCAATGCCATCTGCAGATTTATGATATTGAATGTCTTCATATTGCGCAGTGCAATCTGTCCAATTTACTGGAGCGTAAAGTTCTTCTTCTGAAATGCCAACAGTTCTTGCCATGGGGTTATGTCCATTGTTGTAAGAATGTATTAAGTACATGTGTAAAGCGTTCGGGCTGTTCCACATGAGCGTTATGACCAGCCTGAGCAATGATTTGATACGTTAATTGACTTTGCTCAGCCAAGTGTTGAAATTTTTGATCTGCTTCACCGCAAATATAAAGCGTAGGGATGGTGCAACGATGCAGCTCGTTAAGCAAATATGGTTGCTTAGCCAGTGAGGTTGATCTCAACATCATTCCAATCGAGAGTCCAAGATTATCACTTCTCTTTACCACTAAAACTTGTCTTTGCTCAGGGTTTAGTGAAGAAAATACCTTTTGTTGGTACCAATTGTCTAAAACATCAGCAATCGGTTGTTGTTCAAATCGTTCTGCCCACATCGTGTCATTTTGCCAACGAATGTGCTTTTCTTCTTTTGAGATTAAACCAAAGTTCCCTCCTTCAACGCACAAACCTCGGAGGGTTATGTCATTAGGAAGCTGAAAAAAAGCACTCAGATACATCGCCAAACGCCCTCCTAAAGAGTAACCGACAAGCACAAACTCTTGATACGGAGAACTGTGGCACTGCTCAATAATAAGCTGGCATGCTTGTTCAAATCCGGTTGACTCTTCCAATTCCACCGACTGACTTTTACCGTGCCCAGGAAGATCAATTAATAATACAGGGTGTGATTGAGCAATGACGGAAGCTATCTGATCCCACTCTTTTGTTGAGCCCAATAGTCCATGTAAAAACACCACGCAAGGTTGTGTAGTGCTTTCTATGGGTTCAATCAATTTAGAATAAAGTGGCATGTTGAATGGTTTGGAATAATCGTGTTAATTCTTCGCCTGCTTGACCTGACGGTGTATTAATTTCAACTAAGTGAACACCGCTTTTTAAACCGTCATTGATCATGGATATTGCACAGCTTAAAGTTTCGGGCTTATGGTAGGTCAACCCAAACATGGCAGCCGCGTGGCTAAATTCTAAATGATGAGGCATACGATAGAAATCATCTTTTTTCTTTTCATTAACAGGCAGTAAATCAAAAATACCACCACCATCATTATTTAAAACGACGACAACAATCGGTTGTGTCGCTTGTTTTAATAATGCTAATGAATTCAAATCATAAAGTAATGACGTATCACCCACTAAGCACAATAAAGGGCTCTGATTCGAAAGATGAACCCCCATTGCTGTTGCCATTAACCCATCAATACCAGAAGCACCACGGTTGGTATAAACGGGTTGCTGATTAATCTCACCAACCATATCTAATAAACGAACAATTAAACTGTTACCAATAAACCAGTCACAGTGATTTACCTTTTGGCCAACCGTCAGTGCGAAACTTAATTCAGATAATGTCTCAGTATGACAAACCATTGAGCACGTAAGCGCCAAGATATTTTGAGAGGCCACTTTTAATGACTCACTCCATTGCGTTAATGGGGCATGATCAAAGTAACAATCTCTTCCTTGTAAGCGTTCTGTGTGTGCCGTACACCAATCAATAATAGAGGCATGATAACGAGTATGCTGACGGAACGTTGAATCAAGTAACTCGGGATGTGTATCCACTATCCAATACTGTTGATCGTACATAGATAACCACGCACTAAGACGCTTTGATACCAAACGCGCACCAAATTGAAGCACGCACTCTACATCACCCAATAACGCTAAACAGTTTTGGTTTTGCATCCATAAATCATAATGAGCCCATTCAGAACAATAACCAGATTGAGGATCAGACAAAACAGGCCAACCTAACTCTCGACCTAGTTCTGCAGCCGCTTGCGCCTCAACTAACGTCACTTTGCCGATGATCACGACCCCTTTCTTTTGAGCGACTTGCATCCACTGAGGAGATACAGCGACATCATAGTTTGGCGTTAATTGTTCGACATAAGGAAGCGTTGTTGTTTTCCACGCTTGAATCGGCGCTAAATACGCGAGTAAAAGGGTTTCGTCTTTTTTGCCATAAAAAGGTTCAGGAAAAGGACAGTTCACATGAATCGCCCCGCCTTGCTCTTTCTGAGTAAAGCAAGCTTGATCCAAACGACTTAATACCCATTGAGCAGGTACATTCAAACTAGGAGAAGGTAAAGAAAGAGAATGGCACACATGAGAAGAGAAAATATTATGTTGATTAATGGCTTGATTGGCTCCGCAATCGATCAATTCAACAGGACGGTCTGCCGTTAAGAGAATAAGTTTTTCTTTGGTTAATCCAGATTCAACCACTGAAGGCAATAAATTGGCTACGGCGGTACCCGAAGTCACAATAACAGCAACAGGTTGCAGCGAAGCTTTCGCAATACCTAAGGCTAAAAACCCTAATCCACGCTCATCAAAATGCGTATGAATCGATAAGTTCTCATGCTCTGAGGCAGCAAGAGTTAATGGTGTTGAGCGAGATCCCGGAGCAATACAAACATGCTTTACTCCATTTCGAACCAATTCTTCAATAATTAATTCAGCCCAAACTTGGTTTAGCATAACTTGTTGCTCTGGTTGCATCATGCGACTTGCGACTCCGTAATTTCTGGATTCATTGTAATATCAGATTCTAATAAGGTGCATAACGTTGATGTCTTTCTATCTAATTCATCCCATTCACTGCTTGGCTCTGAACCAGGAACGATACCTGCACCAGCAAAAAGATGAAGTTTATTGCCCATAACCAATGCGCTTCGGATCGCGACACAAAACTCACTGCGTTGTTGGCTTAAAAAACCAACGGCACCACTGTACCAACCACGAGCAAAAGGTTCGTTATCAATAATAAAGTCCAATGCAGACATGCGAGGTAACCCCGCAATAGCCGCTGTTGGCTGTAAATTATCAAGCAATTGAGAATCACTGCATTCTTGATTAATTTCAGCTGAAATTGGACGTTTTAAATGTTGAACTTTACGTAATTTAACCAGCTCAGATTTTTCAGCTACCTTCATTGAAAGACTGAATTTAGATAAGCGATTAACAATATCATCCACTACAAGACGGTTTTCATATTGGTTTTTCTTGTCAGAGATTAACCATGATGCAAGTTGATCATCTTCTTCTTCATCATGACCACGACCAATGGTTCCCGCTAACGCTTCTGTTTTTAACGCATACCCATTACGAACATATAAACGCTCAGGGGTTGAACCGATAAAACAATGTTCGCTATCCAACGCCATCATAAAATGAAAACTGTGGCTATTGGCTTTACGACTCGCTTTTAAAAATTGTGCAGACGACAACGGTTGGTCAAGCGTTAGTGTTGTTTTTCGTGCTAATACCACCTTTTCAAATTTCTTATTTGAGATGGCAGTCAACGCTTTATTGACCATGTTTGACCAATCTTCTTTTTCAGGCGTATTGATACGTTGTTGAACACGACAATGCAATTCAGATAATGACGTAAATTGCTCACTTAACTTATCTAACGTTGACAATAAACGAGAATTATCATCTGACAAATTGACCATGAAATGCCACGATGATTTTAAACGCGTAATTTCAACTTTAGGCAAAAAGAAAAAAGAAGACATACAACGACGGTTTCGCTCAGTGCGTCCATCAAACGATCGCCCACCCCACACTCGTTGTTGAGGCGCTAATATTTGTTGCGCCGCCTTTGGGTCAGTAAAAGTCTTCACTTGGCCTAACACCGCAACTTCTTCTTCACCATCACGAGATTGCCAATAAAACTTAGGGTAAATCGGTTGCGCTTCAAGCCAATCAATAAGTTGATCACCAACCGCCCAATCTAAGTCAATACAAATGGTATGAGATGATGTTGCTTGTGCTATTTGATGACGAATCGATTCAATGGCATCTTGAAAAGTGGACAAATTAACCTCTCCTGATCGTTTTCAGCCATCATGGCACCGTTATACACAAGCCGAATTGCTTGCTATTTCCTTGTTAGATGTAGTGATTCTAGCAAAAGTGCAGCAAATAAAAAATAATTCACATCAATAGTATGTCTAAAAAATAAAACTGGTATCAAAATGTGTCTCTTTGTGAAGGCTAAATCAATCTAAATTATCCTCACCCTCCAGACGTAAATACTGCAAGAGCCATTTTTACACGATTTTTTTCTAAAAATTGTTTCTCAGTCTATAAGAAATAGTGTAATTTGGGCTTATATCGTTTTTTATATCAACAAGGTTAAACCATGCAAAATATTGCAATGTCATCAAAACTTAGCAGTGTATGCTACGACATTCGCGGTCCTGTTCTTAAACATGCTAAAAGAATGGAAGAAGAAGGGCAGAAAATTCTTAAACTAAACATTGGGAATCCCGCCCAGTTTGGTTTTGACGCCCCTGAAGAAATCCTTGTTGATGTAATTAAAAACCTACCAACCTCACAAGGTTACGGTGACTCAAAAGGCATTTATTCAGCGCGTAAAGCGGTTGTACAACACTATCAACGTCGTGGTTTATTAGATCTTGACGTAGAAGATGTGTACATCGGTAACGGGGCTTCTGAATTAATCGTAATGGCAATGCAAGCGTTGCTTAACAATGGCGACGAAATGCTGGTTCCTGCACCTGACTATCCTTTATGGACTGCGGCAGTATCGTTATCTGGTGGTAATCCTGTTCATTACTTATGTGATGAAGGTGCTGATTGGTACCCAGATCTTGACGACATCAAAAAGAAAATCACACCGAACACCAAAGGGATTGTATTAATTAACCCAAACAATCCAACAGGTGCGGTATACAGCCGTGACTTCTTATTGCAAATAGTCGAAATTGCTCGTCAAAACAATTTGATCATTTTTGCTGATGAAATTTATGACAAAGTTCTTTATGACGGCGCAATTCACACGACATTGGCGACACTAGCACCCGATTTACTTACCGTAACATTTAACGGTTTATCTAAAGCTTATCGTGTTTGTGGTTTCCGTGGTGGCTGGATGTTCTTGAATGGCCCTAAAGATCATGCTCAAGGGTATATTGCAGGTCTTGATATGTTGGCTTCAATGCGCTTATGTGCCAACGTACCAATGCAGCATGCTATTCAAACCGCATTGGGTGGTTATCAAAGTATTAATGAACTTCTGCTTCCGGGTGGCCGTTTATTGGAGCAACGTGATAAAGCGTATGAATTAATCACACAAATTCCAGGCGTGAGTTGTGTTAAGCCAAAGGGCGCAATGTACTTGTTCCCTAAACTTGATCCGAAGATGTACAAAATTAAAGATGACCAGAAATTCGTACTGGATTTCTTGATCAAAGAAAAAGTATTACTCGTTCAAGGTACCGGTTTTAACTGGCCAACACCTGATCACTTCCGTATCGTTACACTGCCTCGCGTAGATGACTTAGAAGTTGCGATCGGACGCTTAGAGCGTTTCTTACATACTTATAAGCAATAATAAATACGTACTAAACAAACGAAGGTCTGCATAATTGCAGACCTTTTTTATGCTAATTAATCTTCAGTCCAAACATCTTGAATTGCAGGCCAACCCCACCCAGTAATAGACACGCCTTTAAGCACTCCCTGAAAACGGAGAGTCTGCCGATGATGAAATAAAGGTAATAACCTGTAATCACTAATCATACTTGAAGCGACAGATTCTAATTTACCTAAGTAATCCGTTAACTCACTCCCGTTCCTAATATTTATTAACTCTGCTTTCAACCATTCCTGAATATCAGTAGAAAGACTTTGATGTAAAATTGGATTTGATAAAAGCCAACGATATACTGATGTAGGCCTGTTATCATCTAAATCTAAGCTAGTTAAGATGATGTCTTCAAGAAGTGTCTTCTCTCTCGCCCTTTGGTAAAAATCATCAAATGCATAACTATTAATCTGACACTTAACGCCACTTTGATTTAATACTTCCTTAATGATACTCGCACATCGAAACAAAGCTTGATGATCAAATACGGCAATCGTCAGTATCTTAGGTAATTCCTGTTTTTCCGAAGGCGAATGAATTGTTGTCATCCAGTTTTGAAGTAAATTATACGCCGGTACTGCTTCTATTTTACCTTTAGACTGAATGAATTGTTCCTGCAATTTATCTGGTGCTAAGATCTGGCTTAAATATTTACGCTGTAATAGTGATAAGCCTGAATTATGGTTAAAAAGTGCAAGTAAACATCCATCTTCAATTCGTGTTTTTATTTCATTATTTTCAACTTTTTTATTATCTTCATTCTTTTCAAGATAATGAGTGCAAGTAGCCTCTTTATCTACATCGGCTTCGCCACTTTGCATTCCTATTTTACCTAATGAATCTCTCATCACCTTCCATATAGTGACGCTATCAGCCAATGCTCTACATCCATAATATCGGTCAAATGCCTGCAATTGTAATCGTGTTTCTGAATGCTCTTCTACTTGAAATGCACCACTACCAACAATTCCTTTTAAGGAAAATAGTTGAGAAACTGGTTGAATAGAATAACGAGCATCTGCAAGTAATCCCGCAAAGCCAAGATCGGGTTGGTCTAATTGAAACTGAATACAGTGTGAATTGGTAGCGGATATAGCAACAACATGCGCCAATTCATGTTGATATTCTGACAAGATTTTTAACTTTTGAAATAATTCAACAATACATTCAGCGGTAATTACACTTCCATCGTGAAAGGATAGATTCGGACGTAGATAAAAACGCCATTGATACAATTCACCATCGTAAACCCAATGATGTGCGAGTTGAGAAGAGAGTTTGCCATTGCTATCACATTCGGTTAAACAACAGTAAACCTGTCGTAAAAGAAAACGCTCACTATTTCTTAATGACCGATGTGGCAATAATGCAGAAAAAGAGCGGCGGTAAGTAAGCTGAATATGCAGCTGACCTTCACGTCGAACCACACCAGATGTGTTTTGAAGTAATGAACCAAATAAAGCTCGATCATTATTGATTAAAGAAAGAGCTTTTTCATACTTACCATTAGAAATCATTATTTTAGCGAGTTCTGATTGTAACTCGTCAGCGTGATAATTTAAGTAAAGAATAGAGCGTTGATTCCGACCAACTTTAGGTCGCCACTCTAGCCATCCCAAACTACTCATCTCTTTTAAAATAGTACGACAATGCCTTGCGCTAGTAAAAACAAGATCGGCTACCTCATTTAATGTAATCGAAATCTCAGTTCTAACACCTAACTTCACGATTCTAAAATAATAAAGAGCTAATTTATCTTCAACCAAAACATCACCTACCTTATCGAATAAACTTCCTCATTTAAAGCAAACATACCAAACTTGAGCGAAATAACAGCCAAAAAACGCATTAAAAGGAAGTAAATTAATAAATAAACTCTCTTTTTTGCTTCCTTATAATTTGAAATAATTTGTTTCTTCAATAACAATATTAGGTTCAATTATGAAATTATTACCAACAATACATACGACAGCACTAAAAGATTATTACCAATCAAAATTAATCATGACAACAAATTGGATTGAAGTGGAAGCTATCTTATATATGACTTCACTGCTCAATCTCTGCCATACAGAAATAAGTAGTGAAGAATTAAATAACAAAAATAAGGATCTTCAGGACTAAATTAATGATTAAAAAAATAACTCAACGCTCTCGCACAAAATGATTCTGAACGATGGCATTAAGAAAAATCTCATTCTTCACGAATTTGAAATTTAAGGGAGCGTTTAAATCACCAAACAGTGGCGATCCACCACCTAAAAGTACCGGAATAGTGGTAATGATCATTTCATCAATCAGATCTTCTTTTAAGAAGCTTTGAATCGTCACACCACCATCAATGTATAAATGTTCAAATCCTTGCTCATTGATACCTTTAAGAACCTCTTTTAATGGGCCTTTAACTAAAAAAATTTTATCTTCGTAACCAACAGGGACGGAGGTCATTGTATTGCTTAATACAAAAACAGGTTTGGAATACGGCCAATCGACACCAAAACTTAATACCATATCAAGCGTATTTCGTCCCATCACCATTGCATCAATACGGTCAAAATGTTCTACATACCCCATCGAATTTTGATCTGGATTTGGTATTGTATGTAACCAATCAATACCGCCATTCTTATCTGCAATATATCCATCTAAACTTGTTGCTATAAATACGCTGTTTGACATTGTAGGCTCCGAATTTTATTCGTTTATGATCTTCACTTGGCTTTATATATTTCTTTCTATATAATTATTCTACACTGTAGAAATTAAAGATTAGTTTAACGAGAGGATTCGATGTCTGTCAAGGAGAAAAAGCGCGGAAGACCTAGTGGTTCAAATAAGCATCTTAGCCAAGATTCAATTATGAATATGGCAAAGAGTTTGATGAAAGAAGATGGGAAAGTCCCCAGTATTCGTAAGTTGGCTTTACATTTGAATGTCGACGCGATGGCAATCTATTATTATTTCAGCAATAAAAATGCCTTACTTGAAACCATCACAACATCATTAATTGAAGATATATATCAACCTGACAGTAAAGAGGATTGGGAGAATGAGCTAAATCTATTATGTGCCAGTTACTTAGCATTACTTCAGACTTACCCAGGCCTACTTGAAACCCTGCTTTCTATGTCGTCTCACAGCCCTGCGGCGGTATTTACCGAGCGCTTCAATGCCGTCATCCGAAAATTAAACTTAAGCGATGAAGCAAAGAAAAATGCGCTCGATCTACTGGCTGATTACTTACACGGATTTGCACTTGCATTAAACTGCAACCAAGCAGAACTAATCAATATTACAGAATATATAAAAGGGCCACTGCATTTCTATTGTGTCGCCCTTAAGCACTCAAACTAAGCAATTACCCCTTTAGGCGTCATATTAAAATGACGCTTAAACTCACGGCTAAATTGAGATGTACTGGTATAACCTACAAGGTGAGCAGCATCATTTACTCTTCGACCTTCCAATTGAATAAGCTCTTTCGCTTTATTCAAACGGACTTTCTTTAAATACTGCAATGGTGACTCTAGTGTCACTTTTCGGAATGCCGAATGAAACGCAGAAACACTCATGTTCGCTTCTTCAGCCAAATTCTGAACCGTAAGCCCATCAGCGTAAGATTGGTGCACTTTATTTAAGGCTTTTGCTACACGAGCATATTGACTGTCATGATGAGCAAGGTTAAATAATACGTGTCCTTCTGGACCAGTAAGCACTCGATAAACAATCTCAGTAAGTAATGACTCTCCGAGCATTTGAGTATCTAAATCACTGTGTAAAGCGAGCATTAAACGCTTACAACTCTCAAGCATATCATCAGCCATTTTAACCGATATTAATCCAAAGCCGTCTTGCTCAGAATGCGCTGAAACCTGAAACTTGGCATTTTCTAATTCACTCACTAATCGATGCAATAAGGCCGAATCAACATCAATACTTAATCCCAATAATGGTTCACCTTTTTCTGGAAAGGCTTCACACTCTAATGGCATTGGGACACCAACAACCAAATAATCATCAGGACCATAATGAACAGGTTGATTACCGATATGTATGTGCTTATGCCCTCGCCCCATAACAATAATCCCTGATTGGTAAACAAATGGTTGCCGTTGATTCCCTTTGCTACTGCGATAAAACCACACTCCGGGTACTGCCGTTTCCCTGATCCCTTCAAGATCATTAAAACCATAGCTGTCGGCATAACTTTGCATTAAATCACCAAGAGATTCCATCATTTTTCCTTTATTAGACTATGATCACATCTATTTACTTCTGTTTTAAAAAATACAGCCAATTGTAGAAATAGGCAATAAAAATACAGTAATTCACCTTTCTAAAGTTACAGTTCAAGACTAATATGCACTTATTGAAATAATAAGCTTTGTAAAAAACAGGGCATTCTTCTTTTGGAACCAATGAGGTACAGCAATGAAATTTTCTTATGTTAATCCTACCCAAATTCATTTTGGCCAAGGTCAAATCGCTGCCATCGCAACATCTATCCCACAAGATAAAAAAGTATTAGTCATTTATGGCGGCGGCTCTATCAAGAACAATGGCGTTTACGACCAAGTTGTTGCCGCTTTAGCTGACCACTCTTGGATTGAGTTTTCAGGCGTTGAGCCTAACCCAACGGTTGAGACATTAGATAACGCCGTTGCTATCGCAAAAGCAGAAAAGATTGATTACATTCTGGCGGTTGGTGGTGGTTCAGTTATCGACGGTTCTAAATACGTTGCCGCTGCAGCAAAATACGATGGCAATGGTTGGGATATTCTGATCGGTAAGCACACCGTGACAGAAGCAATTCCACTGGGTGCTATTCTAACGCTACCAGCGACAGGTTCTGAATCTAACTCTGGTTCAGTTATTACACAAAAATCAACTCAAACAAAACTGCCTTTCATGGCAGCAGCAGTACAGCCTAAATTTGCGGTACTTGATCCTGATTCAATGAAGACGCTACCTGAACGTCAATTAATCAATGGATTAGTCGATGCATGGGTTCATACTTGTGAGCAATACCTAACAATGCCAATCGGTGCAATGGTTCAAGACGGTTATGCTGAAACCTTACTTCGTAACCTACTGACTCTTGGCGCTCAATACGATAACCGTGATAATAACGAGTGGCGTTCAAACCTAATGTGGACAGCTAACCAAGCATTAAACGGCTTAATTGGTTCTGGTGTTCCACATGACTGGGCAACACACATGATCGGTCATGAACTAACGGCTCTGTATCACGTTGATCACGCTCGTTCTCTTTCTATCATTCAACCGTCTTTACTTCGTAACCAAATTGAAGCGAAACGAGCAAAATTAGAGCAAATGGGTAAAAACGTATTTGGCCTAGAAGCGTCTGATGATTTAGCAGAACGTACAATTATTGCAATTGAAACCTTCTACCATAGCCTAAACTCACCAACTGAGTTAACAGAGCACGGTGATGATAAAGCATCAGCAATTGATACCATCATCAAACAACTTGAAACTCATGGCATGGTTGCTTTAGGTGAGAACCAAGCAATTACTCTTGATGTATCTCGTGCAATTCTTGAAGATGCGGTGAAGTAGTTTTTACAACTGACTTAGCATCAACATAAAAAAGCCTGTTCAACTTAACAATACGGTTAGTTGAATCGGCTTTTCTCATTGTTAACGTCAGCAAATGTATTTATGTTATTTAATTACGGTCTGTTTCTTACGTTCCCACTGCGTAATAAAGGCTACCGATGCAATAATAATCGCAGCACCTAGCCATAAACGTCCCGGAGGAGCCCATCCAAAAACCATCCAACCGGCCAAGACATTTAATGGTAATTTGGCATGGTCAAAAGGCTGTACAAAAGACGCATCTGCCGCTGAATATGCTTTTACAATAGCCCATTGTGCCAACGCCGTCATGACACCAGCACCAAATAACAACATCCACATCGTCATATCACTAGGTACTTGCCATTCAGGTAACGCTAATAAAATATTAAACGGCGTGATCAATATCAGCAAATACACCACCATGGTTGATGGTGAATCTTTTGATGACATTTTCTTTACCATTAATGAATAGCACGCCCAAAAAAACGCAGCTCCAACGGGTAATAATGTTGCCCATGTAAAATCATCAGCCCACGGTTCAAGAATGATCATTGCACCAACAAAGCCTGCTAATGTTGCACACCAACGAGCGACACCTACTTTCTCTTTTAAAATAAGCCCTGAACCTATCGTCGCAAATAATGGGGATGTCATTAACAGTGCAATACCCTGCCAAATAGGCACTGGGTAGGCTAATGCCCATAGCCACAATTGAATACCAACAACAGCGAGAGAGACACGTATAACATGCATACCAAAGTATTCAGTTCTTAGTGAATTTCGGATCCCTAATGTGCGTAAATAAGGCAAAATAACCACTAAAGCAATCGCATATTGCACCAAAGCAACCATGGTTGAAGGCAATCCAAAATTAATGCTTAAATATTGGGCAATACTGTTAACGATAGCAAAGGCAAGGCCCGCAGTTAACATCCAAGATGCCCCTTGGACTGGTTGATGTTGAGACATAAATAAACGATTCGTGATAAAAAAGGGAATCAGATCATACGACCTATCCCCTCCTTTGCCAACCTATAATAACGCAGGCTATTTTATGAATTTGATGCTCAGTAATTTCAGCATCCATTTTTTATGCTTTAATAGCAATCTTGAACGAGGGAGCCATTTAGGTGTTTGTAAGGTTGTCTTCGCATGAGAAAAGGTTTTAAAGCCTTCAATACCGTGATAACTCCCTAAACCAGAATCACCAATACCACCAAAAGGCGCATCATCTGCTGCCACATGCATCATAGTATCATTCACGGCGACCCCACCACTGTGAGTCTGTTTTATTATATTCTGAATCATCTCTTTATCGTTCGACATGATATATAACGCTAGCGGACGAGGGTGCGCTTGAATATAAGTGATCGCTTCATCTACGTTATCGTAACCAATGATAGGTAAAATAGGACCAAAAATCTCTTCTTGCATCACCAACATCTCATCACTGACGTTCGTCATCAGTTGCGGTAAAAATAATCGTCCTTGGTCATTACTTGATTCACCAATAGAAATAATTGTTGCCCCTTTATTTTGAGCGTCTTGGCTGTAATGAGTTAACCGATCATACTGAGTCTGATTAATAATATGACTGTATTCTCTTTTTCCTTTTTTCTCAGGAAATGCCTGTAGAAAACGCTGCGAATAACGCTGAATAAACGCATCTACTTTGTCTTTCGGAATAAAGACATAATCAGGCGCAACACATATCTGCCCTGCATTAATCGATTTACCGAGCATAATGGCATCTACAGCGGTACTTATTTCAGCATCATCAGCAATGATTACAGGAGATTTTCCTCCAAGCTCAAGAGTCACAGGGGTTAAGTTCTTAGCCGCCGAACTCGCAACTAACTTTCCTATTTGAGTTGAGCCTGTAAATAATAAATGGTTAAAGGGTAATTGAGAAAATTCAGCGGCTATATTTCCGTCCCCTTCGATGACGCAAATATGTTCAGTCAATGATGAAAATACACGACGCAATACCTGATTTGTTTCTGGTGTATATTCACTTAGCTTTACCATCACTCGATTACCCGCCGCTAATGCCGTCACAATAGGCGCTATACTTAAAAATATAGGAAAGTTCCACGGCACAATAATACCAACAACCCCAAGCGGCTGATAAGTAATCGATAGCGTTGATGGTGACAGCAATAATCCCGCTTTGCGTTTTTCAGGTTTAAGCCATTTTGGTACACGTTTTACGGTGTAATTGATGTGTTGAATGGTTGGCATAACATCACAAATCGTCGAATCAAATTTGCTACGAAACCCATAATCTGCGGTTAACGCGTCAATGACCGCAACTTGCTCTGCCAGTAATGCGGCTTTCAATGTCGATAAATGGCCCAACCTCTCCTCTTTTATTGGATAAGGATTACGTTGGTAAGCGTCTTGAAATTGCGTAAACTCTGATTTTAACTTAACTACATCATCCATTTTTCTTATTCCATTCAACAGATAGAACATGATTATAGCAAGGTATCTAAACGACTAAATAACAATAATGTTCAATTATGTGATGCTTCTATTTCTCAAATAACTGATTGATCTTTTTATGCCAAGTCTGTAATGATCACAGGGTAATAATTAATTCGAGAACAATAATAATGAATAAAACGATAGATATTACCCTTTCTCCCCATTGGGAAGACCGCATCAGTAACGAACAAAAGTTACGTCGTAATGATCAACGCAGCGTTTTTCAACGAGATCGCGCTCGTATTCTCCACTCGGCTGCCTTTCGTCGCCTGCAAGCAAAAACTCAAGTCCATGGCCCCGGCAGCGCAAATGACTTTTATCGCACTCGCCTTACTCATTCTTTAGAAGTCTCTCAAATTGGGACCGGTATTGTGGCTCAATTGAAATTGAGGCAACCAGAGTTTCGTCATTTATTAACCTCAACCAGTTTGATGGAGAGTATTTGTCTCGCTCATGATATTGGTCATCCGCCTTTTGGCCACGGTGGGGAAATCGCGCTAAATTACATGATGCGTAATCATGGCGGCTTTGAAGGCAACGGACAAACTCTGCGTATTTTGAGTAAATTAGAACCTTATACCGAACATTTCGGAATGAACCTAGCAAGAAGAACATTAATGGGTGTATTAAAATACCCTGCTTTTCTTGACCAAGTTCATTCTAAATACAGACCGGATGATGTGACTAATTTACGTCACTTAAAATCCATTGAATGGCATCCGCCTAAAGGAATTTATCGTGATGATGAGGACATTCTACATTGGATAACCGCCCCATTATCTGAAGCCGATAAAGCGTTATTCTCTACTTTTCGCTTTCAAAAAGAAAATGACAAAGTACATAAAAAAACCCGTTTCAAATCCATTGATTGCTCAATCATGGAACTAGCCGATGACATTGCTTATGGCATTCATGATCTTGAAGACGCGATAGTCATGGGTATAGTGACTCGTAACCAATGGCAAGAATCAGTCGCAAGCAAACTTGCTGAATGTGGGGATGAGTGGTTTGAAGCGCATATAAATAACATTGGAGATAAGCTGTTTTCAGGCCTGCAATATCAACGTAAAGACGGCATCGGCGGCATGGTTAATGCGTTATTAACGTCCATTACCATCCAAAAAAGCACCTTTGAAGAAGAGCAATCATTCGAATCAGAATTACTAAAATGGAATGCTTATCTAAGCCCATCAATGAGCTACGCTCTAGACATTCTTAAGAAATTTGTCGGTCAATACGTAATTCATAATTCTGAAATGCAACGTATTGAATATAAAGGCCAACAAATTGTAATGGAAATTTTTGACGCACTGAATTCAGATCCAGAGCGTCTATTACCCGAAAATGATAAAAGAGAATGGCGTGAAGCAAAAGAAAGTGGCACAAACCACCACCGGATCATTGCCGACTATATCGCTGGTATGACTGACGGTTATGCGCAGCGTTTATATAATCAACTCTTTGTGCCAATTTAACGATCTGTTGATACCACCAAAAGAACTACTCTGAACGGTAGTTCTTTTGGTAAACCCCTTCAGGCATTTGACTAATATGAAATTCGATCATGTTATCGAACGCAATCAAAATTGAATCGAACTTATCTCCATCTTCCACAATCGAACCGTCTAAATCCAATTGACTCAAAACATGGTATCCCGCTTCCGCGGTTGATAACGCATTATCTTTAGGTGCCTTACGCACTCGATAATTACCTGATAACTCGGTATCCAAATGAACTTTTGGAAGTCCATGTAAATTGGTCGATAATTGCCACATTTTATACGCTTTTTTCCACGTACCATCCAATAAGATAATCCGTTGTTTCTGATCTGAATCTATCTTTTTTCCGTTAATTTCCTTACTTTCACTATCGAGAAAGAGCACCTGATGAAGATAGTCATCTTGTGCTAACAATTGATTTAACTCGTTATGCTCGGTAAAGTTTTCACCAATAAACGTACGACAATTTGCCAGACTTAACGACAATATTTTCGCGGTACCTAATGGGCGCTTAGCTTCTGTTGGATGCTGTAGTATGATTAATTCAACATCCGTTGTGATTGGTGTTATCCACTCACAAATACAGGCTTTTTTTGTTTTTAAGCATTGCAGGCAAAATCGAATCACAGAGGACCTTTTGTTTGATTAAATTACTATTACCTATTTTAGCTGTGCTTGCTCTAGCTCAACTAAACGTAATTTCTGGTTATCTTGTATGGGATAAGAGTTTAATCATCAATGGTGAGCTTTGGCGGCTTGTTACAGGTAACTTTACACACACTAACCTCCCCCATTTATTGATGAACAGTGCCGCACTGTGTATTTTTAGCGTCATCTTTAAAGATTATCTAAATACAAAGAAACTGTGGGGATTATTGCTTGCCCTCAGTGTTATGGTTGGTTCACTTTTACTTCTCTCACCAATTGAGCGCTACGTAGGTTTATCTGGCGTATTACATGGGCTCTTTGTTTGGGCTGCCATCGAAGACATTAAGCACAAACGTTATACTGGTTGGCTTCTCTTACTGGGCGTTCTCGCTAAAATAGGTTGGGAGCAACTATTTGGAGCAAGCGCATCCACGATTTCCCTAATTAACGCCAGTGTCGCAACAGACGCTCATTTATTTGGAGCACTCAGTGGTGGAATGCTCCAATTGTGTGTCTTTTTAGTGGCTAATAAAGCTTCTGACGACCCAAAATAGAATGAGACAACGTAGTACCGTCAACTAACTCTAACTCACCTCCCATTGGCACACCGTGAGCAATACGACTTGCAGACACGTGATGCTCTTGGCATATCTCCGCAATGTAGTGCGCCGTAGCTTCACCTTCCACCGTTGGGTTTGTGGCAAGAATGACTTCTTTAATGTCCCCACGCCCTAAGCGGTGGTCAAGTAAATCCAGTCCAATATCACTTGGGCCAATACCGTCTAATGGGGATAAATGCCCCATCAATACAAAATAGCGACCTGAGAATTGTCCCGTGGCTTCCACAGCAACGATATCGGCAGGGCTTTCAACAATACACAGCTCACCGTTCATTTGACGCTTAGGATTAAGACAAATTGCACACGTGTCTTCTTCGGTAAACGTTCGACACTCTGAACAATGCCCAATTTCAGACATGGCACGAGAAAGTGCATCGGCTAATTGCATACCACCTTGTCGATTACGCTGTAGAAGATGAAATGCCATTCGCTGGGCTGATTTTGGTCCAACACCGGGAAGGCATCGTAACGATTCCATTAATTGTTCTAATAAACCACTGGTTCGCATAATTTCTTATATTCCTAAATAGAAAAAGGCAGCTATGAGCCGCCTAATTACCCTAAGATAAATAATGCGTTATTCATCTTAGTTTTTATCAATTAAGATAAATTAGAATGGCATTTTAAATCCTGGTGGCATTTGCATTCCACCAGTTACACCCGCCATTCTTTCTTTTTGTGTTTCTTCAATACGACGAGATGCATCATTGAACGCTGCTGCGATCAAATCTTCTAGCATTTCTTTTTCGTCTTCTTCCATTAAGCTTGGATCAATTTCAACACGACGAACACTGTGAGAACCAGTGATTGTTACTTTAACAAGGCCAGCACCAGATTCACCAGTGATTTCCATGTTTCCAATTTCTTCTTGCATTTTCTGCATGCGATCTTGCATTTGCTGGGCTTGCTTCATTAAGTTGCCCATGCCGCCTTTTCCACCGAACATATTCATTCTCTCTTAGTGTTTATATCTTTAATACTACAAAAATGGGGATGATATGTAGAATTTCAACCCATTCTTACCTTATCTTTCTTTAAATTGGTCTCACGCTTTCTTGATCTATTTCTGCACCGTAACGCTGCATAAAGAAATTAACATGAGGATCTTGTTGCAAGCTCTGGTATGCCGTCTGTAATTTAGTTTGATACATTTGCTCACGTAACTCTAACGGACTTGTACCTTCTGCACTAATCTCAATATTTAATTTAATCTCTTTGTTTAGAGCAGAGCTCAACGCTTGGCTAACCAATTCATGCGCCTTGTCATTAATTAAATGTGATTGTGCAGAACGTAAATGCAATGAAACCTGATCGTCATGTTCTTCAAAAGAAGAATTCAATACAAGTTGTTGTACCAATTTAGGCAACGCTAATGACATCGCTAATGCAGACCACGTATCTTGCTTTATTGTTTCATCAACAAGTTCTTGAACCATCTCAGGTGTTTTTTCATGTTCAAGTGCCTGCTTTAATTTCGTAGGAGTAATATCACTCACTACTTTTTTCACTTCAGGCTGACTGGCTTTCCAACGGTATGGTTCTTCTGGCTTTTTCTCTTGAGAAACAGACGTTCCAAGTTGCGACACCTGAGTACGAGGAGCGAGATGTTGCTTTTCAGCAATACGTTCTAACACTGAGCTCGTTTTTTTCTTATCGGATGCCGCACTACCCTTTTTTGGGCTAGTACCGGTGGTTGTATTTGATAAATTATTTTTTGCACTACGTAATTGATTACGCACACCTAACAACCCACTTCTTGGGGCTGCTATAGGCTCTTGAGGTATATTTTGCACTGGTGCGGAATCAGATTGTGATGATTCCCCCAATGGTGGTGCATCATATACTGGCGGTTGAGCCTCTGTAGAATCTAACGGTGCTGAACTAGATTGTTGCGAATTAGAAACCGGAGAATACACCGTTTGAGATACTGCTTGCAGTTGCATTGGCTTAGGAGCAACAGGCACTTCAGCATTTGGAGCTGATGCAATAACTTGCTGAACTCTAGAGACTGGCGCAGGTTGTTGAGGTGCAACATTTACGGCAGCAGGTTCCATACTAGGCACGGCAATCGGTAATGCCTCTATTGCTTGAGCATGCACAGGACGAAATGCGACCATACGCAATAACATCATCTCTACGCCCGTTTTTTCGGTTGGGGCTAAAGGTAAATCATTACGGCTTTGTAATGCAATTTGGTAGAACAATTGAACTTCTTGTGGTGATAACTGACCACTCAATAATTCAATTCTCTCAGCATCCGGTTGAGTTTTATCTAACGTTGCAGGTAACGCTTGGTACATCGCCAATTTATGCAGTTGTGCCGCAATTTCTTTTGCTAACCCATCCCACTCGACACCAATATCTGCTAAATCATTGATACAGCTCATCAGCGTTTGCATGTTTTTTGTGCTGATCGCTTCTAGAATACGAATCGCTTGATCGGTATCTAACGTACCCAACATCATAGACACAATATCAGCAGTTACATTACCATTACCTAACGCAATAGCTTGATCGGTCAAACTTAATGCATCACGCATACTGCCATCTGCAGCATGAGCTATCAGCCCTAACGCTCTTCCATCTTTAGACACTTCTTCTTTGTCTAAAACGAGATCTAATTGCGCATGAATTTGATCAACACTGATGTGTTTCAGATGAAACTGTAAGCAACGAGATAAAATCGTCACAGGCAATTTTTGTGGATCGGTCGTGGCTAATATGAATTTGACGTATTCTGGCGGCTCTTCCAATGTTTTTAATAATGCATTGAAACTGTGTCGCGATAGCATGTGAACTTCATCGATCAAGTAAACCTTAAAACGACCACGCGCAGGTTTATATTGAACGTTATCTAATAGATCACGAGTATCTTCTACTTTGGTTCTAGAAGCGGCATCAATCTCAAGTAAATCGACAAATCGTCCTTCATCAATTTCTTTACAGGTAGAACACACGCCACAAGGTGTTGATGTAATCCCCTCTTCACAGTTTAGTCCTTTAGCGAACAAACGAGCAATAGTAGTTTTACCCACACCGCGAGTGCCACTAAATAAGTAAGCGTGATGAAGTCGATTATGGTCAAGCGCGTTTTCCAACGCCGTAAGCACATGGGATTGACCAACAACATCTTTAAAATGATGTGGTCGCCATTTACGTGCCAGAACTTGATAGCTCATAGAATACAGCCCAAAATAAAATAGATCTAAATCGTAGCACAGCAAAAAAATGAGATCTTCATTGATAGAGAGATCTCATTACATTTATTGTGTATATGAAGAATTAGTGACCAGGAAACTCACAAATACTGTACACGTTTAGACCTAAGCCTTCTAAACGCGTTTCACCACCAATTTCTGGAAGGTTGATAACAAATGCAGCGTGCTGAACATCACCACCAAGTTGGCGAATAAGTTTCACTGTTGCTTCGATGGTTCCGCCAGTTGCAAGTAAATCATCAACAACAAGAACCTTATCACCTTCAACAATTGCGTCTGTGTGAATTTCTAACGTATCTGTTCCGTATTCAAGATCATACGTTTGTGCAATCGTTGGACGTGGCAATTTACCCGGTTTACGAACTGGGACAAAACCAACACCTAATTCTAGTGCCAAAGGAGCACCAAATAAGAAACCACGAGCTTCAGTTCCAACGATCTTGGTAAAACCACCTTGCTTGTACTTTTCAACCAATAACTGAATCGTTGCTTGGTAAGCTTTTGGATCTTCCATCAAGCTTGTAACATCACGGAACATGATGCCTGCTTTTGGATAATCAGGAACAGATTTAATGCTATTTTTGATAAGTTCTAATGTTTCTGTAGACATGGTTTAAAGACCTAATTGTACCGATAGCCGGTATCTTAAAAAATTAACCGACTAATGGTATTCACTTTCTTCACTATGAGCAAGTTAGGACGACGGTATTTTTGAAAACCAAATTAAGAGTGCTATTCCGATCACAGCAATAATCCCTTTAACCCAGATTACTGGGGCTATACAGATAGAAAAAACAAAGCTGCCAACGATCATAATAACGGCTTTCTTCTTAATCTTTTTGTTAATCGTTTTTTTACTTTGCCATTCCACAATTGGGGGGCCTAAATAGCGATGTGAAATTAACCACAAATGGATTTTTGGAGAAGCCCGCATAAAACAAGCACTAGCCAGAAGAACAAAAGGCGTTGTCGGCAATAAAGGCAAAACAATACCGATAATGCCTAACAATAAAAAGAATCCACCAAAGAAAAACCACAGCATTTTATGAGAAAATTTAAGCAAAGTATCTCTACAATTTAAATACAACTAACTGCCATTATCGCTCTATTTAAAAAAACGAATCAACCTTTAAAACGAATTCAATTCCATTCTAAAACTACTGCAACCCACGCAATTTAAAGACAGGCTATTATTGGCTTTAGCTATTGGGAAGCGCTGCACTTTATTATTGGATCTTTCAGACGTTAAGAGTTCACCGATCTGGAGTACATGACGTGAATGTGTGCTTTCCCATACGGCCCCTAAACCCGCTGACAAAATAAACAACGCCTGCTCTGCAAAATCAACATAACCAAAAAGAGCAGAGATAGATTCGCTCTCTTCCATCGTTCCCATCCCTTTCTCTATTGATTCGACCATTTTAGAAATAACGTCCAGAGAAATATGTTGATCTCGGATAAAATCATTAAAAAATGCTCGTATAAGTAAACAAGAAACGACGCTATTCTCGCCACCAGATTGAGAATCAACAAGATAGAAAAACAAACGGCCATCCAATAACCATTCATAATCAAAAATAAGTGGCATACCATCTGTTGATTGCAATAACCGGTACGCTAATTTCCACTCGCCGTGCTGAGCATCACTCTCAGGTAATAGTTCAAATAACAATTCTCGGCCAATGTTCGGTTCATTTTGCAAATGCTCTAAGTGCCAATGCAATTCTTCAGTGCAACTTTTATCAAGATCAGACGTTCGGAACCATTGACTTGAAAAGTCCTGCATTCTTAAACTGCTTTCTTCACTCAATTTTAAAGCCGACACTAATGATTTAACTAACAGGGATACATTGCTGATTGGTTTAACCAAGAAATCTTTTGCTCCCAGTCTTAAAACCTTAGCTACATCTTGCATGTCTCCCGTACCCGAAATGACAATGATTGGCAGCATTGGGTATTCCAACACTACCTCTTCTACAAATTCAAGGCCATTCAAGATCGGCATAGATAAATCACACAACAAAACATCAGGCAAAGAATGCTGTAGCATTTGTAATCCTTCAAGACCATTATTCGCCTCTTTAACATTACATGAGTAAGATTCTAAAACTGCTTTGACCATAGAGCGGAATATGGGATCATCGTCTACAATTAACACGTCTTTGTTCACCAATAAGTCTTCGACTGGTGTATTGTCTTCTTTTGTTTTTTCTTTTATTTGCTCTATCGACATACGACTACCCTCTGCACGTTTTATTAGCGAATAATGTTAAGACGCCTTTTTATTGTTCATCTTATGAATTTAGTTCGATATCTCAATGAGCACAAATAAATTAACCAATATTACTCGCAAAATTATCATTACCTGACTTTTACTGATAGATTTCCACTTTAGTTGACTTATAACAACACCTACTTTAGTGTTTTAGTTACAATTCTACATTCGCTAAACCAGAGAGAATCTCAATATCATGAAGTTAGATGATTTAAATTTGTTTCGACAAGTAGTGGATAATGGCAGCTATACTGCAGCATCAAGAAAGACTCTAATCCCTGTTGCAACAATTACTCGTCGCATTCAAGCCTTAGAAGATTCCTTAGATATTCGCCTTCTCAACCGCCATGCAAGAAAACTGTCTCTCACCGAATCTGGTCAAAAATTTTATGACGAATGTTCTCCAATTCTGTCTAACCTAGTTAATATCAGTGAATATTTGAGCGAAGAGTGTCGTGGTGCCGCTGGGAAACTTAATATTGCGGCTCCCTCTAATTTAACAAAACGCATGATACAGCCTATTTTAAATCAATTTATGCTGATTTATCCTAATATTAATATCAACCTAACCATGAGCAATCAACCTGAACAGCTAGACCCAACAGATTGGGACATCATTTTCAGAGTTGGAAAACAACGTGACTCATCTCTTATTGCTCGCCAAATTGGTTCATTAGAAGATATTTTAGTCGCTAGCCCTATTTACTTAGAGCAACGTTCTGAACCGACTCATGCGCAAGAATTGCATGATCACAGCTTATTGAAAGGCCACCCATTAATGCGCTGGCGCTTAACTAACATTGAGGGTGAATCTGTAACGATTACTGATGCGGGTCGTTTTGAAGCCAGTGAGCTTAATGTTATTCGTATGGCTTGTTCTGATGGTTTAGGCATTACGTTAATGCCTGATATTATGATCAGTAAGTACCTTGAAGACGGTTCATTAGTTCGCGTATTAAAAGATTGGTCAGCAAACCCTAGAGACATTTACATGATCTATAACTACAAAGATCATCAGCCTGAAAAAGTACGATTATTTATTGATTTTGTTAGTAATCATATTCCAAAATAACAAAAAAGCCTGTGAATACATCACAGGCTTTTTTAACTTTATAGGCGTAACATAATTAAAATACGTTCATTTCTAAACGAATTTAAACGCCTTCATTGTAAATATCTAAACTTGCCACATCTTGAGCTTCGCTTTCTTGCTTAGCATCATCCCCACGTAAACTTTCGAGGTACTCTAGGTAGTTTTGATCTACATCACCGGTAACATAGTGTGCATTAAATACCGATGTTTCAAATTGTTCAACTTCTCGGTTACCACAGCCAACCGCATCAACTAAATCAGATAAATCTTGGAAAATTAATGCATCTGCACCAATTTTCTGGCAGATTTCATCGACTTCACGACCATGAGCAATCAACTCGTTTGCACTCGGCATATCAATACCGTATACGTTAGGGAAACGAATCTCAGGTGCTGCTGACACCATGTAAACATTTTTAGCACCCGAATCACGAGCCATTTGGATAATTTGTTCTGATGTTGTGCCACGAACAATTGAATCGTCGACTAGCAGTACATTTTTATCTTTAAATTCAGAACGGATTGCATTCAATTTTCGACGTACTGATTTTTTACGTTCTTGCTGACCTGGCATAATAAACGTACGACCAACATAACGGTTTTTCACAAACCCCTGGCGGTATGGTTTATTAATAATTTGAGCGATTTCTAGTGCAATATCACACGATGTTTCAGGGATCGGAATAACCACATCAATGTCGAGATCATCCCACTCACGTTTAATTTTATCACCTAAGCGTTTGCCCATTTCAAGACGTGCGCTATAGACCGAAATTTTATCAATAAAAGAATCTGGACGAGCAAAATACACAAACTCGAAAATGCATGGATTCAGCTTTGGATCGTGCGCACATTGTTGTGTATACAATCCGCCTTCAAATGGCGCATAAATGGCTTCGCCAGGAGCGACATCACGAACAAAATCAAAACCAACCGCATCCAAAGCAACAGATTCAGACGCAACCATGTACTCGGTACGACCTTCAACGTCACGCTTCCCTAAACACAAAGGACGAATGCCATTTGGATCACGGAATGCAACCATACCATGCCCGATTATCATTGCAGTTACCGCATACGCACCACGAATTTGCTCATGCACGTTAGCGACGGTTTTAAAAATGTCATCAGCAGTAAGAGGGTAATGAGTGGTTGAATCAAGATGATGAGCAAAAATATTTAATAATACTTCTGAATCTGACGTTGTATTAACATGACGACGTTCTTGTTCAAATAAGGTCTCACGGATTTCATTCGCATTGGTTAGATTACCATTGTGCGCCAATGTGATCCCAAATGGTGAGTTAACATAGAAAGGTTGAGCTTCAGAAGCACTAGAACTGCCTGCAGTAGGATAACGAACATGGCCGATACCAACGTTACCTTTTAGGCGTTGCATGTGTTTTGCTTCAAATACATCTTTAACCAAACCGTTCGCCTTTCTTAGACGGAAACGATTGCTTTCTACGGTAATAATACCAGCAGCGTCTTGGCCACGATGTTGTAACACAGTCAAAGCGTCATAGATTGACTGGTTTACAGGTGTTGCGCCTACGATTCCAACAATACCGCACATGTCCTAGAGTCCTTTATTTGATAAAAAACTGGCGCTATTTAGCGCCAGGAAGAAAACTTGATGTATCTTTTAAGTAATCAAAGAACCATTCAATTACTACCGAGAATTGCGGTATCAATTGAGATTGCTTCCACCACTCCGAATCTGACAATGAGGTAAAGGCATCAATAAAAAACAGAACAGCCGCTATAATTAGCACCCCTCTTAATCCACCGAAAACGACACCTAACACTCGATCTGTTCCAGACAGCCCTGTTTTCTGCACCAACTGGGCAACCACATAGTTAACCACAGCACCGACAATCAAGGTGGCCACAAATAAGGCAGCTATTGCACTGCCGTTTCTGACCATTTCATCATGGATATTTGTAAAATATGCCGCCAGTTTTGGATAAAAGTTGCTCGCAACAAAGAAAGCACCAAACCAAATAACCAATGACAAGGCTTCTTTTACAAAACCTCTAATCAAACTGATAAAAGCAGATAGGCTAATCACGCCTAAAATGACAAAATCGATCCAAATCATAATATATATTTTCTCTCTTGCTGCGCATTTTAACAGAAAAATCCGCTACGCAAACGTTTTCTTATGGGTTTAGTGGTGTAAATTTAAGCAATTGACCATTTAGTCCCGTAATTTCTTTTAGTTTAGGTAGCTGTTTCTCTAGATCGGGTTTTGACACATCAGGGCCTACTGCCACTCTAACTAAATCGCCTTCTTTAGGGTTTTTAGGAAAAGTATGCGCTTGGAAACCTTGTTTTCTTAACTTCAAAGCCAAGTTTTTTGCGTTATCCGCATTTCTGAAAACACCGAGTTGGATAATCCATGCACTTTTAGCATAATCAATTTTAGGTGTTTTTTCTGCCTCAATCGACGCGGGTTTTGTAACAATGGTTAGGACTTCTTTCTCAGGTTCTGTCGGCGAACTACCAACAGTCACTTCAACAGGTTCTCCTGGAAGTTCTGCATCAAAATCAATCGGTTCTTGTATTGCGAATTGCTCTACATCTTTAGACAATTCAGGTTTAATCGGAATACTCGCAAACTCTTCTTGATACGATTTTTTCTTACCATCAAATAAGTCGGGTAATACAATAACTCCAATAGCAACCAAAATAATGGTGCCAACTAAACGTCGTTGAAATGGACTAGACACTCATGTACCTCACGATCCTTGTTTCCAGTAATTCCATACTTCACCAACCGTATGGAAAGAACCAAAAACTAAAATTAATTCATCATTACCAGCGTGTTGAAGTGCAACTTTAAATGCCTCAACTGGTGAACTGTATTCTGTTGTTTCTTGCTCTATAAATGCAACAAGTTCACTTGCTTTCGCGGCACGGGGCCCAGAAAGAGAAGCAGGATACCAAACATCAACAACGCCCGTGAACTCATTCACTGTCGATTCAATGTCTTTATCATGTAGCATACCAACTACTGCATGAATTTTCTTATTTGGGTAACGCAGTCTTACTTGTTGTACTAGATAATGAGCAGAATGTGGATTATGTGCGACATCTAAAAGAATAAGTGGCTCAATGATCTCTTCACCACGGGTTAGTATTTGCATACGACCCGGTAAATGTGCGGCTTTCAACCCTTCGACAATATTAACATCCGTTAATTCTAAATCAGCACAGCCAAGCGCCATAATTGCCGTTGCCGCATTAGCAAGCGGTAATTTAGGTAGAGGAAGACCCGTTAAGTCAAATGCCCCACTCTGCCAAGACCATGTTTTATTGTCTTCATTTACCTTATAAGTAAATTGATACCCTACTTGATGCAAATCTGCATTAATATCATCCGCATGGGCAGCAACGCTCGATGGTGGATTAGGTTGACCACATATTGCGGGTTTGTCTGAACGGAATATCCCCGCTTTTTCAAACCCAATCACATTAATATCATCACCAAGCCAATCAACATGATCAACCGCTAAACTTGTGATAATAGACACATCATGATCAACAACATTAGTTGCATCTAAACGGCCACCAAGACCGACTTCAAGCAATAGCACATCCACTTGATGCGCTTTAAAAGCCCATAACGCAGCTAAGGTACCAAATTCAAAAAGGCTTAATGGTGTGTCTTTACGCCACGCTTCAATGGCAGCAAAAGATTGAGAGATAAGCGAATCAGATAGATCGTTACCATTGATACGAATACGTTCATTGTAACGAATAAGATGAGGGGAGCTATAAACACCAACACGGTAACCTGCATTGAGTAAAATAGATTCCATTAACGCACAGGTAGATCCTTTACCATTGGTTCCCGCAACAGTAATCACTGTAGGGGCAGGTTTTGTCAATTTTGCTCTCTGTGCGACACGCTGAACACGGTCAAGGCCTAAATCAATCGCACTAGTATGAATACTTTCTAAATAACGAAGCCACACCGATAAATCAGATGTGGCTGTCGGAGAATCAAATGTTGTCATTGTTCAACTACTTCACTGACGGAACGTAGTTACAGTATATTGACTTAAGGTACTTATTTAAAGAAAGAAATAACACCCTAAGACAATTTACATTTGATTTAATTTTTTACAGAACCATCAACAGGAACAACTAATGGTGATGCTTGATTTGTCATTTTAGCCATCAAACCACCAATACGTTGACGCATTTCACGACGGTCAACAATCATATCGATAGCACCGTGCTCTAATAAAAATTCACTGCGTTGGAAACCTTCAGGTAAATCTTCACGTACTGTTTGCTCAATAACACGACGACCAGCAAAGCCAATTAATGCTTTAGGTTCACCGATATTAATATCACCCAGCATTGCTAAACTTGCAGAAACACCGCCCATTGTAGGGTCAGTTAATACAGAGAAGAATGGTAGGCCTTTACGAGATAAACGAGCCAGTGCTGCACTTGTTTTTGCCATTTGCATTAGAGACATAAGCGCCTCTTGCATACGAGCACCACCACTTGCAGAGAAACACACTAATGGACAGTTGTTTTCAATCGCTGCATCAACTGCTTTAACAAAGCGAGCGCCAACAACTGAACCCATAGAACCGCCCATGAAGGAGAATTCAAATGCACAAGCAACGATAGGCAATTCTAACAATGTGCCTTGCATTACGATAAGCGCATCGGTTTCATTACTTGATTTTTGTGCTGCTGAAATACGATCTTTATAGCGTTTTGAATCTTTAAATTTTAAAAGATCTTTTGGTTCAAATTCTTGACCAAGCTCAACACGACCTTCCGCATCTAAAAATGTTTCTAGGCGCTTACGAGCTTTCATACGCATGTGATGATCACATTTTGGGCATACTTCTAGATTACGCTCTAGCTCTGCTGAATAAAGCACTTGTTCACATGACGTACACTTCGTCCAAACCCCTTCAGGGATAGATGCTTTACGTGAACTAACAATATTGCTTGTATTAAAAATCTTTTCAAGCCAACTCATGGACGACCTTTTCTATTAGTGATCTCTCGCACCATCGCAAGAGAAATAAATTCAATTAACGATGATTAAACCATAAATAATGACCAGTGTAGATAAAAAACTGGTTGTACCTATTTTCAATATTGAATCCACATCTACTTTTTACACTATTTTAAGGTTTAATCTTTATCATTAATTGAATCAATTATCTGGTAAAAATAAAGGCCCTAACGGAACTCTAGGCAAATCCCACTCTTTAGGGTAATCAACATCAATAAGATATAATCCTTCAGCTTTTGCTGTTGCTCCTGCTAGCTTGCGGTCTTTCGCTTCTAGTAACCACTGCACCCACTCAGGTTTTTTCTTGCCTCTGCCCACTTCGATTAGGCTACCTGTAATGTTTCGGACCATATGATGAACAAAGGCATTCGCTTTAATATCAATAACAATAAAATCGCCATGACGCGTTACTTTTAAGTGTATTAAATTACGCCAAGGGGTACGTGACTGACAGCGAACCGCTCTAAAAGACGTAAAATCATTCTCTCCCAGTAGATATTGGCCAGCTTCATGCATTAAATCAGCATCAAGTGTTTCATGATAATGACTAACACCATGACTAAAAATGGCTGGGCGTTGACGATTATTAAAAATAATATAACGATAACGTCGCGCGGTAGCAGTAAAACGAGCATGAAAATCTTCGTTTACTTCTTTAACCCAACGAACCGCAATATTTTTTGGTAGGTTAGCATTCACTCCTACCATCCACACTGGCAATTTACGCACGCTATTTGTATCAAAATGTACTACTTGACCTGTTCCATGTACGCCAGCATCCGTTCGGCCTGCACACATAACCTCAATCGGTTCATTAGCAACGACCATTAAGGCTTTTTCCAATTCTTCTTGGACACTTGTTACGTCTTTTTGGGACTGCCAACCGTGGTAACTGGCACCATCGTACTCAATACATAAAGCTATTCGCATGATTTCAATTCTTTTTATTCAGTTATACGCCATTATAAAAAAAGGCGGAGCTCACTGCCACCGCCTTTTTAAGATTGTTGATGTAAAAGTTAATCGAGTTGCTTCATCAACTTCTCAGCTTCCACTTTAAGCAGAGGATCATCACAACGTAATACCTCTTCTAATAATTCAAGTGCGCCTTTATCATCGGACATTTCAATGTAAGCTTTCGCTAAGTCTAGCTTACTATGAGCATCGCTATTTATATCGACATCATGAGCTTCTACATTTCCTAGAACATCAGGGAATTCATCCAAACCAACATCAAGGTTTAACTCTTCATCATCAATGTCTGTTCTTTCACCGCTTTCAGCTTCAGCGATCAAAGCATCAATGCTTAGGAATTGATCCGCCCTATTCGGCGTATTTTCTAAATTTGGTTGCTCTGACCAATCTTCATCTTCTAATGCGTCGTCAACATTCGATGTGTCATCAAGAGAGAAACCACTCCAGTCGCTTCCTCCATCTTCTAACATACTATCAATATCTAAACCGGCACTATCAACATGCGTTAATGCTTCTTTTTCTTCATCAGATACTTGCGATGAAAAATTAAAAGGTGCCGCCGTCTCATCCGTTAAAGGAGTCACTTGAAGATCATCTTCTTCTTCAAGTGCAGCTAAAGCATCTTCAATTGATAAACCATCAAATTGATGATCTTCTTTCTCTATATCATCAACTAAAGGAAGTATATCTTCTTCATTATTCGCTTCAGATAACTCAGTATCATGCTCACGTGAATCATCAGTAAAGTCAGTTGCGTTTGATGCAACAAAATCATCCAATGAAAAATCACTTTCGTCTTCGTTCTCATCTTCAGAAATCATGTCAGATAATGGTATCTCTGATTCTTCATCAGTAACAAGCTCTTCGATTTCTGGCGTTTCAATGCCAGCTTCCTCATCACTTATCTCTACATCAGTATCAAAATCAGCCAATAAATCATCCAGTTCCGATAACGTCTCATCTTCTTCAGTAGCCGTCTCTGTTTCTTCTAATTGAGAAGATACTTCTTGCTCTTGTGGACGTTCTTCGTTATCTAAAAGAAGTTCATCATCAACATTAATCTCATCAAATAATGATTCTTGTTCTTCTTGTTCAGAAAGAAGATCACTAATAGTACTTTCGTTTAGGTCTTCGCTATCTGTTGGAATTTCTGACTCTAGAAGTAACTCTTCGTCATCAATATCAAACGCGTCAAGTTCGTCATTCTCTTGCGAAGCTGATCCTGTTTCTTCTGCCAGTTCAACGTCATTATGCTCTTCTGTATCCGTATTCAACGTTTCAATAACGTCATCTTCAAGCTCGTTATCTGTTGGCATTTCAGATTCTAGAGATAACTCTTCTTCATCAATATCAAACGCGTCAAGTTCGTCATTCTCTTGCGAAGCTGATTCTGTCTCTTCTGCCAGTTCAACGTCA